>JAGAKN010000015.1 GCA_017625565.1 Clostridia bacterium | reverse complement strand
TTTAACGGTGGCGACCGTCGATTTACGGTCGCCACCGCTTTACCGGATTATACCATATATACCTGAATTTGTCAATACAACATTCAACCTTTTTTGTCGAAAACGGCAAAAATCGGGCGAAATCGCCCGATTTTTTTCGATCGTTGCTATTCGTTTTTTCGATTTGTTTCCGCTCCGATAAAAAGTATCGGCTTTAAATCATTTTTTTGCGGATTTAACAGTTCCTTTAAACTTTGTTCGTCAAAATAGTTCTCTTCCGCCAAAATTTCGCGTACGTTGCGCTTTTCTTTTAGCGCGCGTTTGGCAATCTCCGCCGCCTTGGAATACCCCAACTGCGGACAAAGCGCCGTCACGATCCCGATGCTCCGTTCCACTTCTTCTTCGCAAACTTCGGCGTTGACCGTCAAGCCTTCGATACACTCCTTACGGAACGTGTTGTTGAAAAATTTCAATTTTTTATATAGATTGATAATTTCTTTCTCCTTTTTTATAGCATATTCATACGCAATTTTCGTGCCGCTTTTACGTCTAGACGGCAATAGCATTTTATTTTTCGTCTGTCCCTTTAACGGCGGAACATATTTTTCATTATAATAAAACACACAATACGTAGACTCGTCAATCATTTCATAATTTCGTTCAATATACGAATATTTACCCGCATTTTTTATTTTTGTTGGATAGTACGTTTCTTCATAAAACGTAAGTAGATATTCTTCGTAAAATTTTTCTATTTGTGGGTACGTAGACCTAACGTATATTCTTTTAATATACGGATATTTCTTTTTAAACTCTGAAACAACTTCCCACGATAAGTCGTCAAACGCACTTTTGCTACCAAAAAGAAAAGTAGTAGCTCCCTTACGAATGAGTGATACAACAATTTCCTTTAAGAAAAACCTAAGCTCTTCTGTCTTTTCAATCTTTTTATGTCCTATAAAACAAACTTTCATTATGAAATACTCTTCTTTTTTCGTGGATTTCCGTAAAATATTATACTAAAAAATTGCAACTAAGTCAATATCGTGGAACTCCACGAGAGAAAATTTTTTAAAATTCATATACTATTTTCGTGGAATCCCTATAAGGAACTCCACGAAAGGTGGTTGTATGAATATTAACGATGCAATTATTAAAAGAATTGAAGAGCTTTGTAAAGAAAAGAATATCAACGTTTGCGTGGCGGCATTAAACGGCGGTAAATCACCGTCGGCAATTTACGATTTGATGAAAGGTAGAACAAAATGCTCCAAAGTATCCACTATTAAAGCCTTTTGTCAAGGCGCAGGGATCACTTTATCGGAATTTTTTGACAAAGAATATTTCAATGATTTTGAAGAATAAACAAACAAGCCACGGGATATCCCGTGGCTTTTATTTTGCTTAGTCTTTATTAAATCATTTTTTGCGGGTTTAACAGCTCCTTTAAGCTTTGTTCGTCAAAATAGTTCTCTTCCGCCAAAATTTCGCGTACGTTGCGCTTTTCTTTTAACGCGCGTTTGGCAATCTCCGCCGCCTTGGAATACCCCAACTGCGGACAAAGCGCCGTCACGATCCCGATGCTCCGTTCCACTTCTTCTTCGCAAACTTCGGCGTTGACCGTCAAGCCTTCGATACACTCCTTGCGGAACGTGTTGATGCCGTTGTTTAAAATTTCCAGCGATTCGAACAAGGAATAGAAAGCGATTGGCTCGAACGCGTTCAACTCGAGTTGGCCTGCTTCCGCAACGTGCGTGATCGTCACGTCGTTGCCCATAATGCGGAATGCGATTTGGTTGACGACTTCGGGAATAACGGGGTTGATTTTCCCCGGCATTATCGACGAGCCGTTTTGTTTGGGGGGCAAATTGACTTCCGCAAAACCCGTTCTCGGCCCAGACGACATCAAACGCAAATCGTTGGCAATTTTGGAAAGCGTCGTCGCGCAAGCCTTGACAATCCCCGAAACGTACACGAAACAATCCAAGTTTTGGGTTGCGTCGATCAAATCTTCCGCTTGCGTCAATTGCAAGCCCGTCACTTGGGAAAGGGTAGGCACGACGTTCTTTAAGTAATACGCGTCCGCATTAATCCCCGTACCGATTGCCGTACCGCCCATATTCAACACCGACAAAACGTCGATGGCTTTTTCAAAACGTACGACGTCCCGAGCTACGGCAGACGCATACGCGCGGAACGATTGCCCGAAACTGACGGGAACGGCGTCTTGCAACTGCGTTCTGCCCATCTTAATGACGTCTTTGAATGCAACGCTCTTTTCCAGCAACGCTTTACGGAAAGATTCCAAGGACGAAATCGCCTTTTTGAGCATTCGAATCGCCGCAATTTTCCCTGCGCTAGGGTACGCGTCGTTGGTGGATTGTCCACAGTTGACGTGGTCGTTGGGATGCACGATCGTGTAATCCCCTTTCTCGCCACCGAGCAATTCGATCGCGCGGTTTGCGATCACTTCGTTTGCGTTCATATTCAGCGAAGTCCCCGCACCGCCTTGGATCGCGTCTACGATAAAATCCTTATTAAATTCCCCCGACAAAATTTCGTCGCAAGCTTGCGTAATCGCATCTGCAATTTTTTTATCGAGTACTCCCGCCGTGCAATTCGTCAGCGCCGCGGCTTTTTTAATTTGCACGATCGCGCGGATCATTTCTTTATGCGTTTTCTTACCGCTAATTTTGAAATTCTCGTACGCACGGAGCGTTTGCACTCCGTAATAAGCTTGTACGGGAATTTCTTTTTCGCCGATCGAATCGTATTCTATCCGAAACTTTTTCATCTTGATCTTCTTCCCTTTTTCTTTGATTATAGCATATTTTTTTGCGTTTCGCAACCCCTATGCGTAAAATTTACGCGGTAGCAACGTTTTCTTCTTTTAGCGTCTTGTCCTGTTCCTGTTTTCTCCGCTTTTCCGCACGCCGAATGCAATAATACGCAATCGATTGCACTCCGCCTGAAAGAACCCAAGTGATCGGATAAATTAAATAAATTTTTTCAATCGTTTGTACGGAAAAGAGTGGATAAATCACCCAAACGTACCCAAGCCGTACGCAACAAATGAAGAATAAATTAATCAGCATCGGGAACACGGAATAGCCCATTCCTCTAAGCGTCGCCCCGAAAACATACATCACGCTCATAATCGCTTGCGTCGCGGAAATGTACATCACCCATTTCATCGCTTCTTCAATCACGGCAGGATCTTGGTTGTACAGTCCGCAGACGTATTCGCCAAATAGCAACATGCCCATTCCGTACACGAGTTGTATGCACGCGCAGGCGAGCAATCCCGCCCCGACGATCCGATTTATCCGATCTCTTTTATTCGCGCCGACGTTTTGCCCAACGAACGTGACTACGCCCTTTTCCACCGACGACGCAACCGCGT
Source organism: Clostridia bacterium (assembly GCA_017625565.1). Classification (GTDB taxonomy): domain Bacteria; phylum Bacillota; class Clostridia; order Christensenellales; family Borkfalkiaceae; genus Scatosoma. The sequence goes on along the minus strand of JAGAKN010000015.1, from coordinate 77,018 downwards.
CGCAAAAGGTGTCTATGCTCGCCCCGACGCTCCGTCCAGCGAGCGCTACCGAACCGAATTGATTGACTTGCGCCTGCAACAAGACGTTGGAAAGGGAAAACAAGCAGGAGCTAATCCCCGACGGAATGCCGATAAAAAGCATATTTTTGACTTCAGCTTTATAAAACCGAGTCTTTTTCACGGTATACTTCACCGTGCCTTTCGCGCGGATCAAATCGACGACTACCCAAACGGCGGAAACGTATTGTGAAATAACCGTTCCAAGCCCTACCCCCACGACGTGCATATCCAAAAACACGACGGTCACGACGTTGATGACTACGTTTAAAACCCCTGCAACGAGCAGATAATACAAGGGTTTTTTCGTTTCCCCCACCGCGCGCAATAGCGACGCGCCGAAGTTGTAAATCATAATCGCAGGCGCGCCCAAGAAATAAATCCGTAAATACAGCGTAGATAAACGGATAACGTCGGGCGGAACGTCGATCGCTTGTAAAATATACCGACTAAACGCAACGCCGATTATTAATACGACGATCCCTGAAACAAGCGCCAACGCCATCGCGCTATGTACGATCCGATACTGACGGGCTTCGTCTTTCGCGCCGAACGCATTCGCCATTGCAACGTTCACACCGATGGATACGCCGATAAACAAGTTGACGATCAAATGCACCGTGGACGAAGTTCCACCCACCGCCGCTTGGTAGGTATGCCCTGCAAACCGCCCGACAATCGCGACGTCCGCGGCGTTAAACAAGACCTGTAAAAGCGTCGCAATCGCCATCGGAATAGAAAACAATATCAAATTCTTCAACACCCTGCCCTTAGTAAAATCCCGCTTGGGTGTTTGGCGAACGCAAACGCTCATATCTTGCTCCTTGTGTTTTATTCCCATCTATTATACGCCCCCGATTTGCAAAGGTCAAGCGTTTAACGCCGACAACGGGAAAGGTTTTTTATGCATAAAAAACAACCCTCTTGCTTGTACAAAAGGATTGCTTTCTTTTGCTGTTTTCACCGTTTAATCTCGACGTCTTTGTCCGAATAAAACCAACACCCACATCGCAAACCGTAAGAAATAAATCAAGGAAACGAGCAACGACGCCACGTACGTGCTTGCCGCCGCGCCGAGCATTTTACTCGCATACGGCAATTCTTCTTCCGTGATAATCCCTTGTTCTACGAGCATTTTCTTCGCCCGACGGCTCGCGTCCAACTCCACGGGCAAAGTGATCAACGCAAACACCGTGGACAATCCGTACAACGCTACGCCACCGAGCGCGACGTAAAACCCGACGTTCGGGTTGGCTTCGCCAACGAAAATTTCCAACAATACCCCAAGTAAAACGAGTGGTAATGCAAGCCGACTGCCGAAATTCGTCAATCCGACCATCACCGTACGCAATTTATAGAACGCGTAGCCCTTTTCCTTTTGTACGACGTGCCCGATTTCGTGCGCCGCAACGGCAACCGCCGCCAACGAATCGCTCCCGTAAACGCCTTCGGAAAGGTTGACTTCCCGTTTCTTGGGATGGAAATGATCACTCAATACCCCTTTCGTTCTGCCGACGCTGATCCCGTGGATACCGTTCGCGCGGAGCAATTTTTTCGCCGTATCGTACCCCGTCATATGCGAACGGGTAGCGATCGCACCGTATTTTCTGTACGCGGAATGCACCTTATTGTTGGCGTAGCCACCAATCACCGCGCAAACCAACATGGACACAATGACAATCCAATAATATTCTAAAAACATATCTTTTTCTCTCCCAAACAGTATTTACCTTTTTTCATTTTTTATAAGTCGACCGAGAACGGATACAATTCGGATTTGGACACGCCCCTGTCTTTCGCCGCGCGCTTTAGCGCTTCCTTTTTCTCTAAGCCCGTCGACATATAATAACGGATATGCTCTTGTTCGGACAACCCGTTCAAGGGGTTTTCTTTTTCTTCCGCTCCAGCGACGACGAGCACGTATTCCCCGCGCTTTTCCCCGTCCAAGCCTTCCGACAAACGGAAGTTTCTCGTTTCTTCGTGGAGTTTGGTAATCTCGCGAACCGCCGCCGCCGCCCGATCTCCAAACGTTTCAAACATTGCCTTGATATCCTTATCCACGTCTTGTGGCGCGGAGTGGAATACCAAAGTCAAATCGCAATCTTTATACCGTTCCAAAAGCGCTTTTTTCTCGCTCTGTTTTTCGGGCAAAAACCCGATGAACGCGAACCTGTCCGCAGGCAAAGCCGACAAAACGAGCCCCGCAACGAATGCGCAAGCCCCTGGTAGCAACGTATACGGCTCGCCGTTTTCGCGCAACACTTTACAAACGGTGTTTCCAGGATCGGAAATAACGGGCGTTCCCGCGTCGGAAACGACGACGACGTTTTCACCCTTTCTCGACGCTTCTAAAATTTTCTCCGCCGCCGAGCGTTCGTTAAATTTATGGCACGCGTATAAGGGTTTTTTGATTTCGTACGCGTTCAAAAGCTTGATCGTATGCCTGGTATCTTCGCAAAAGATCACGTCCGCCTGCTTTAACGCTTCCAATGCGCGGAGTGTAATGTCTTTCAAATTCCCGATCGGGGTAGCAACGAAACTGACCATTTTTCTCTCCTTTTACCGATTGTATAGTACGGGCAACAGTTCGCAGGCAGGTTTCCCGCCCTTTACCGCTTCGACCATCACCAAATACGGTTTGTCGTTCGGCGTACCCGCTACGGGTTGTATTCTTTTGACTTCCAAATTGTGCGCCTTTAGCGTATAGCATACTTCCGCCAAGCGGTCGGCGCGGTGCAACATACAAAGCCGTCCGCCAAATTTCAACGCGAATGCCGACGCTTTTGCGATTTCCGACAACGTAATCGTCAGTTCCTTTCGGCAAATGGCTTTGTGGTATTCTTCGTTTTCAAAACCGCCCTTTTCGTACGGCGGATTGCAAACCACCAAGGAAAACTGTTCCCGATAACGTTCGGGAATTTCCTGCAAACGTCCGCAAACGAACGAGAAATTCTCAAACCCGTTGTATTCCGCCGTCTTTTCGGAGAGCGAAGAAAGCTGGGGTTGTAATTCGAACAACGTGAACGTCAAATCCCGTTTTTTCTCCCGTTGCAACGCGAATAAATGAAAAGCGACGATCCCGCTCCCTGCGCAAAAATCGGCGATTTTGTCCCCGTTTTTCACGCGCGCGAATCGCGAGAGCAACACCGAATCGGACGTAAACCGATACAGGCGTGTGTCCTGTACGATTTTCAATCCGTCAAGTAGCATATCTTCCAACACTTCGTATTCGCCAAGTTGCATTTTCCTATTCTCCAACGTATTCCCCTATAAGTATACCAAGCTTTGACGCAAATGTCAACGCTTGCGCGCAAATCTCTTGCGCCTGCATAATTTCTTTTCCCAAAAAACATACTCTTTGCGTGAATACTTTCTCCTCAAATCTTACGAAAAATGTAAACGCGCTGAAAAAAGCGCTACCTGCGGAAGATATCTTAACTTACGAATTTCTCACGGCGGACGAAACCCGTTGCGCAGTCGTTTACGCCGACGGAATCGTCAACAAGCAACTGCTCGGCGATCTTGTCGCTCGACCGCTGTCTCGGCTCTCGCTAGCGGAAAAATCGGACATTCCCGTTGCCGAACGCATTGAAAAGGCGTTGCTGTTCCCAGAACTAAAAAAGCTCACGGCGATTAAGGACGCGTTGACGGAAATTCTCGACGGGAATAGTTTACTGCTCGTCGACGGCGCGTCGGACGGATTTGTTGTCGGCGCAAAGTTTTTGCCTGTGCGCGCAATTATAGAACCCCCGACGGATATCGCCGTCAAAGGTCCGCGCGAAGGGTTCATAGAAGACATAAAAACGAATATGGCGCTCGTTCGGAAACGCTTGAAAACCCCCGATTTGCGGTTTGAAACCTTACGGGTGGGAAAACGCTCGGAAACGGCGGTGAGTATCTGTTGGTTAGACGGCACGAGCGAGCTTTCGGTGAAAGACGCCATCAAGGAAAAACTCAACGCGGTGGATCTTGATTACGTCCCCGATTCGTCGTATATCGCGGCGATCTTGTCGCCGAGAAAACACTCCGTATTCCATACGCTTGGAAAAACGGAAAAACCCGATATCTTCGCGGCGAAACTTTGCGAAGGTCGGGTGGGGATTTTGGTAGACGGCTCGCCGATCGCGCTCACTGCGCCCTTTTTATTGACGGAAGATTTGCAAAGTAGCGAAGACTACTTCGTATCGCCGTTCATGGCGACGATCTATCGGTTTTTGCGTTTTCTTGCGCTGTTTGTCGCTATCTTTTTGCCTGCGTTTTACGTCGCGGCGCAACTATTCAAAATGCAACTTCTACCCTTGGGGCTTATGTTGACGATCGCAAGTAGCGTCCGAGATTTGCCGCTTTCTCCCAGCATGGAGATGTTCGTCGTGTTGTTCCTTTTAGAAGTTCTAAAAGAAGCGAGTATTCGCATGCCCAAATACGTGGGTATGTCCCTTTCCGTTGTCGGCGCGTTGGTACTCGGCGAAACCGCCGTTTCGGCAGGGTTTTTATCCACACCCGCTATCATTGTAGTCGCCTTTTCGGGGATTTGTTTATATACCGTCCCCAACTTCGTGGAAACAGGCAGTATCCTGCGTTGGATTTTTCTCATTCTCGCAGGGAGTATCGGCCCGTTCGGGATCGTATTATTCTCGGCGTTTTTGCTCTATTATTTGCTCTCTTCCGACGCGTTCGGCGCGCCCATATTAGCGCCCTTTTCTCCGCTCGTTCGCCGAGATTTACGGGACACCGTCGTCAAGTACGACCTGTACAGCCTAAATCAACGACCGCGCACCTTCCGCTCGAAAAACCGTACGCGATTGCGCTTTAAAAAATCAAACAAAAAGAAAGAAAAATAGGGAGAAAATTATGCACCATACTTTTGAAAAACCCTTTCATTCCCCCCTGAACGAGCGTGTTGTCGGACGTCAAATCGCGCTGTTTGCGGCGTTCGTTTTACCCGCCACAAAACTCCTGGAAGCGCCGTCTATTCTCGCCAAATACGCAATGGGGGACTTGCTCGTCCCGGCATTATTGCATTTTCTTTTGCAAGCAGGAATACTCGCCGTCGTGCTTTTCGTCGTATCGAGATCGGAGATTACGCTGTTCGAACGTTTACAGCACGTCTTAAAAAAGGGCGTAATCGTTTTATATTTACTCTATGCGCTGTATTTTCTTTTTGCGATTTTGTTGCCACTTTTGGATTTAGAAAAATACGCCTACGCCGCCTTTTTCGATACCGCGCCCACAACCTTTTCCTTTTTGTTTTTCTTCTTTTTGTCCGCTTTCATCTGCGCGAAAGGCATGAAAGCCGTTGGACGTTTTTCTGATCTTTGCCTGTTCCTGTTTTTATTCTCTTTCGTCGCCCTATTAACTCTTTCCGTTCCCGAAACGGATTTTACACACCTTTTGCCTTTCTTTGGAACGAAATTTCAAGATACCATGTGTGCGTTCAAGTACACAACGCCCCATTTTTCGGATACGATTTTGCTATTACCGCTACTCGGCAATTATCAATATAAGAAAAAGGACGCGCCAAAAATTATGCTCGGCTATGCGATAGGCGCGCTTTGCACGTTGTTCTTCCTTGCGGTTTTCTACGGGATTTTCTCTTCCGTTGCACCGAGAGAACACTACGCATTTTCCAAAATTGCGCAATATTTTCCAGCTTTGTCCGTAATCGGCAGGATCGATTTGCTGTTTGTCTATCTTTTGTCTATCGTACTCTTTTTCTATACCGCGCTCCCTGCGCAATACGCCACGCATTTGTTCTCTCGCGCCTGTTCCTTCGAACGCAAAGCCATTCTTTCCGCAATATTGAATTTCGGGCTCTTCCTGTTCGTATTCTTTTGTAATAAATACTACAACGCCTTTTATCGGGTGATCGGGGGAAAACTCCTATGGATTTTCTGGCTTTTCGCCGATATATTCCCCTTATTGCTCTTGCTATTGCCGAATGGCAAAAAAACCAAAAATGCTTCGACAAAGGAGAACGTAAATGCATAATTTACACAGTCGGAATACCGTCCGTTATTATCTACTGCTCGTGTTCGCGCTAATCGCCCTGTTTTTTTCCAACGATTTCGGATTGTTGGACGTGCAAAAAACAGCGATCGTTATGGCGGCAGGCGTTGACCGTGACGAAGATTCTTTTATTGTGACGTCGCAAATTTCCATTCCGCAATCGTCTACACAAGGAAAACAAACGCAAGCCGTACAAATCGTCAGTCGCGGAAAAACCGTTGCGGACGCTTTCGACGAAATTAACGCCAAAACAGGCTGGTATCCTAAACTCGTTTTTTGCGATTTGATCCTGCTGGGCAAATCCGTTGCCGAAAAAAACGTATTCGACGCGCTCGATTTCTTTTTACGCGACGAATATTTAACCGATAACTGCTTACTCGCCACCTGCGACGGCACGGCGAAAGATATTTTAAACGCATCCGCGCTCGTCGACCCGTCGAGTAGCGTCGCCATCCAAAAAGTCCTTTCTTCCCACGCGGAACGGGTAGGCACGGCTTTGCCCACTTCCTTACGAGAGTTTTCCATCGGCTATTTCAGCGATAGCAAAAGCGGATATTTGCCCGTGCTTAAAACCGAACCCCAACAAGAACAAATCGGCAACGAGCAGAACGGGGGTAGCGGTAGCGGAAACAATCAAGGCGCGTCGCAAGAACAACCCCAAAGCGGTAATTCTTCGCAAAACAGCGGAAAGAGCGCGCCCGAAACCAACAAACCCGTGTTCAGCGCAAGCGAAACCGCGTTGTTCGTAAACGGAAAACGTGTGGACACGCTCACGAAAGAAGAAACGTTCGCGCTTTGCGCGGTCACGGGAAAATTGCGCCTTGCGTCTTACGCCGTAGAACGGAACGGGAAAACTTCCACCCTAACCATCAAACGCAATTCCCCATCCGTAAAACTACGCGTCGGAAAAGACGGGATTGCTTCTTTAGACATCGATTTAACCATGACTTCGGGGGTTCTCGACTATTCCACGGCACAATCCTTGGATTCGCTTTCGGACGCGGGCAACATTTCTAAGGAATTTTTTTCTTCCGCGGAAAAGAAACTCTCGGGCGAAATCCATCACGTTTTCGAAAAAACCCGCGCTTGCGGTTGCGACGTGTTCCGCATTCGGGAACGGTTAGTCAAATATAAAAACCGTCGATTGCGTAGCTATCAAGACACCATTCTCGCACGCACAATCGCCAACGTAAACGTGCGTTTTGAAAGCGTCCGATAAGGACCATTCCAGCACCTGTTTTTTGCATAATTTTACCCCGTATGCAAATATACTGCAATGCATATTTGTGGAAAACTTTTTTCGACTTGTGGAAAAGAACAAACGTTTGTGGATAATTGCGCATATTTTTTCACTTTTTTTGCGACGTTTTTGCAAATTTATCCACTTTTTTCTCTCTCCCTGTTTTTTATCCACAAGTTTTTTTTATCTTCTTTTCTTTATTTGCGCGCGTTTGTGGAGTAGTTATCCACATCTCTTTCCCTTTGTTTTCAAGGAGTTTTAATAAAATACCCGTTTTAAAACAGCCCCTGCTTGCACATTGACAGGGCTAATTATCCACATTTTTGAAATTTGTTGGGTGGACAACCTTTTTTTCTCCACATTTTTGTGGATAACCGACTTTTTTTGCTTTTGCATACGATTTATAATTTTATTTTTCGACAAAAAAATCCCCCGCGCGACAAGATCCTACAAGCCGTTTTCGGGGGAACTTTTTTCTTCTTTTTTCATTGTGGATAACGTTTTTTTCTGTGGATAGTAGAAAGGTTTACAACAATAATCCGAGCAAATATACGATTAAATTATTGCGGTAAAGCCAACCGACTAGCAAGCCGTTTTCCAAATACGCTACGACGGTTTGCGACGGAATGATCGTAAGCACCGACATTACGAAACAAACGAGCAGTAAACATTCCGCAATCCCAACCACCGCACCGAGTAAGGTGTCTACCGCGTCCAATAATCGCAAACGCATAACCACCGCGCGGAGCACGGCTTTCGCCAAGCCGAGCAAGAGTTTTGCTACAATAAAAAGCAGGATCGCCGAAACAAGCGTTGCCGTCAATTTAGCAACCGTCGTACCGAGCACCATTCCAAGCGTCGTGCCCGGCGCAAGCTCCCCTTTCCCGAAGGTTTTCAGCGCAAGTTTTCCTAGCAACGCGGATACGTCTTGGCTCTCTAACGCCGTTTCTAAGCCTACTTGGGAAATATCCACGTCAAACCCGGAAATCTTGGAGAAGAATTTGGTAAACTTTCCGTCAAAAAATTTCTGCAAACCGAACAATCCGCCCGTCATATTTAAAAACGCTTTCGCAAAGGCAACGGCGACGAATAGCGCGATAAGCGTAGACGCAAACCCGAAAAAACATTCCACAAAACCTTTACGCGCGGAAACAATCATAAATCCTAGCAAACAAAGCACCACGATGACGTCAAAGACGTATCGCGACCATTGAATTGCGCATAAATTTTGCAAAATGCCGTTCGTCATAAGCGCTCCTTTTTGCTCCGTTCTATTATTATACCACAAAAGACGCGTTTTTTCAACCTAAAAGAGAATTTTTTTATTTTTTCTTTTCTATTCCTGCGATCCCGTTTAAAAAACGCCTGCTTTGGCTATACTTTTTCGTGAGTTTATATGGGGTTTTGAAAATGGAGTACTCTTTTCATATTTATAACAAGTTCGCATCAGACGGAATGTCTATGGCGACGGATGCGCTTTTGCGCAAAGTTTCGCAAGGGAAAAAGGGAGAAAAAGGCAGGGCAGGTACGCAGTTAACGGTGGAAAACGGGCTACAAGACGCACCAACGCCCGTGATTGTCTGCGTGGGGAGCGATCTTGCGATCGGAGATTGCGTCGGGCCGATTACGGGATCGATGTTGCGCTATAAAACGCAGGGGTTGCGCGTATTTTTGTACGGAACGCTTTCCGCGCCGATCACGGCGAAAGAAATCCGTTATATGCGCACGTTTTTAAAGGAAACGCATAAGGATAGCCCCGTGATTGCCATCGACGCCGCCGTTGGAGAGAGTGGGGATATCGGATTGATTAAAATAAACGATACACCCTTACGCCCTGGGGCAGGCGCGAATAAGAAGTTGGGCTCGTTCGGGGATATTTCGATTATGGGTGTTGTCGCGGAAAAATCGGTAGCAAATTACGGATTACTCAACACCACTCGGTTAAATCTCGTGTATACGATGTCCGAAATCATTTCCGACGCGATTGCCAACCTGTTATGGGAACGTTGCGGAAAAAAGCGTATGGCAAAATAACGAATTTCGCTTGACTTACAAAAAGGAACGTGGTATACTATCCGTCGTAGGAAGGTTTTCGGAAAACACTTCCTGATAAAAAAACCGAGGTATTACAAATGAAAAACGTTTTATTGACCAAACGTCTTTGTCGCGCAGGAATTTTTGCTGCCCTTTACGTAGTGCTTACCTACGCGTTCGCGCCCTTTGCTTTCGGACCTTTACAAATCCGTCCCGCAGAGGCGCTTTGCATTTTACCGCTTTTCTTTATAGAAGCCGTACCCGCTCTTTGGATCGGGTGTATGATCTCCAACCTGTCGTCGCCGTTTTTGCTCTACGACGTTTTACTCGGCTCGTTGACGACGCTCGTTGCAGGCTTATGTACGTATGCCGTTGGCAGAGTGTTCAAAAAGGACGGCGTGCGCTTGACGCTCGGCGGAATATTTCCCGTGTTATTTAACGCCTTGATGATCCCGTTGATTATCGTCTTTTTGTGTGGGGATCTCAGCGGAAAGGATAGCGCGTGGACAGCGTACTTCTTTTACGCAACCTGCCTATTGCTTACGCAGTCTGTTTGGGTGTACGGGTTAGGTACGCCGTTGTATTTCCTTTTGCGTCGACAAATGAAATCGATGGATCATAAAAACACTTAATCGAGTTTTCTCTCTTTCCTATCGCCGTGACGGGATTACCTACCCGTCAACGCGAGCGCCTAAGCAAATCTAACAATCGAAAACACAACCTTGTTTTTACTGAAAAACGCCCCCTTTGCGGTTTTCCGCAAAGGGGGCGTGCTTTTTATTTTACTTGTTTTCGTCGTTTCCACTGTTGCCAAGGAAAATGCCGAAGAAATCGTTGGATGCTTTCAAGCTCGTTCCACCACCCGATCCGCTGGATCTCGGGGCTTCGCGACGTCTATTACGATCAAACGGTTTCTTGTTAAAACCACCGCGACCACTACGTTCACGTCTGTCACGGTTAAAATTCCCACGGCTACGTCTATCGTTTCTTTCGTTTCTCGCTGGGATTGCAGGTGCGGACGGATCTTCCAAGTTTTCGGGAATGATTACCAAATACCGGTTGGGTTCTTTCCCTTCGCTTTGCGTCGAAACGTCGCTTCTTTCCGCAAGCGCGGAGTGAATAATCCGTCTTTCGTACGGGTTCATCGGTTCAAGCTTGATCTTTTTACCCAATCTCGTCGCTTTTTGCGCCAAATTATCCGCAAGCTTGGTAAGCGTCGCTTCTCGGTTTTCGCGGTAATTTTCACAATCGACGACAACGCGCTTATATTCTTCCCTACCCGTGTTCGCAACTGCGCCGGCAAGCGTTTGGATTGCGTCGAGCATCACTCCGCGTTTGCCGATAACCGAGTTCGTATTCGCCGCCGTCACGTTGATTTCTACCTTTTCGCCTTCGGCGACCAATTCCGTGCAAGCGGTAATGTTCAAGAGCTTAAACAAGCCTTCCAAGAACTCTACCGTGCGTTCGCCGTCCGTTTTATTCGCTACCGTTTGCGCAGAGCTCGGTTTTACCGTCACGCCGTCTTTCGGTGCAATTTCTACGCGAGCTTTTACCGAACCGAATAATTTCTTTTTTCCTTCTTCTAAAACGCGCACGTCCGCGTTTTCCGCGGTAAGACCGAGTTCTTCCAACCCTTTGCCTATCGCTTCTTCTACCGTTTTCCCGGTAAATTCCCTATATTCCATTTCTCTATAACTCCTTGTCCCGAACGTTTTTCTTGGTTTGTTTGGAACGATTTCTACTGTTTCTTATTTCTTTTTGTTGGATTTTTTGTTTTGGCTTTTTTGCGCAGAGTTCTTGCCTGCGTTTTTTGCCGCTTCCACACGCGCGATATGGCGGTTATCCAACTTCGCTTCCGTAGCGCGCGCTTCTTTTCTTTTCGCGCTCATATCCACGCATTTATTGATGACTATGGTGGAGAGCAATGAGAATAGGTTGCTCGTGATCATGTAGATGGAGAACGCCGCGCTATACATGAACGAGAAGATTGCAAACATACCCGTCATGATGACCATCATAATCTTTTGTTGCCCTGCGCCTTGTCCGTCTACCGACGCAAATTTTTGTTGGTCTTTTTGCGAGCGCATAGATACGAATTGTTGCAACAAAATCGTACCGATCGAAAGCACGACGAGAATATAATACCCGTTTGCTTGTTTCTTTTGTTCGCCGAGTTTCGCCGTCACCAAATTATACGTTGTTTCGGTGTACACGTCCGTACCCGTTTTTTCGCCGATCGCGCTGTATTTTACTTTTTTACCGTCTACTTTGAACTTTTCTTGTTTCGCTTCCGATGCGAACTTGGAATAACTCAAAACAGGGTGCTTATAGTGCGCATCCGTCGACCATACGTTCTTGATCCAAAGGAATTCCGTTTTGTCCTTTACCGTCGTTTGGTATGCTTTTACAACCGCGTCTTGACCCTTTTCTACAAAATACAAGTACACCGCGGTATTTTTATCCATCGGTTCTGCCGTTTGTTGAGAAGACGCAACCGCCTGTTCTACGTAGGCAAGAATCTCTGCATTCGCGAGCGACTTTTCTACGTCGACGAAGTACGTCTTTTTCGCGTTTACGATATTCTGCGCGATTTCCGCTTTCGTCATTCCGGCGTAGTCGTCTTTATATTCCGTCTTAAAATAGATAAATTTATTTTCGCCGTCATCGTCCTTAACAAGCACGGTTTCATTATCCCAAGAAAGATTTTCTTCGTTAATTTCCGCGCAATAGGATTTTAATTCCGCGTTATACGCTTCTACCATCGTGTTATAGTTTTGCACGTTAGAATATTGCGAGAACGCGTTGAACGCGTTAATCGCCACGATAAAGATGACAAGCGAGATAATCATCGGCAAACAGGAAGAACACATCGAAAACCCGTTTTCTTTGTACATTTCCATAACCTTTTGGTTATACATTTCCTTATTGTTGGCGTACTGCTTTTGCAAGCGTTCCATTTTCTCTTTTTGTTCTTTCATCTTATTGTTTTGCTTTCGCATCGAAATTCTTTGGAATACGTCGAAGGGCAAAACAATGAGTTTTAATACAAGCGAGAAGAGAATAATCCCCACGCCGACAACACCGACGCCGGAAATCAACAACCGAATCAAATTACCGATCCAGTTTAACGATACGCCGTAGGTTTCACCAAAAATAGGGATTTGTGTTTCCAATATATTCATCAATTCCATGATTTTCCTTTTATGTGCTGGAATTCCTTCCAACACGCGTTTATTCGGCTATAATAGCCAACGTTTTTTTCTGTACTTTTCAGGGGCGGGATCGTATCCGCCTTTCGACCAGGGATTACACCGAAGTATTCGCCACGAGCCTAACACTATCCCTATAATCGGGCCGTGAATATGAATACATTCTAACGTATACTGCGAACAAGTCGGGTTATAACGGCAAGTATGTTTAGACAAATGCCGTTGATAGAACAAAATCATTCGTAAACAGAGCATTTTTAAATACGGCTTAAACACCGTTTTTCGCAAATAGATTGCGTTTTCCGTGAACATTCGGAAAAAATTCGTCCCTACAAATTCTCTTTTTCTATCATACATTTTAAATGCCGTTCGAACGTTTGAAAGGCGTATTCTTCCCGCACTTTCGGGATCAAGACGATAGAATAATTTTTTTTCATCAATCCCTGCGTGGAGCGGAACGCTTCCCGTAAAAGCCTTTTTATTCGGTTTCTCCGTACGCTTTTTCCGTGTTTCTTACCGATGGAAATCCCCATCCGCATCTTTTCCGACGGACGGTAGAGCATCGTCAGTGACGACGAAAACGCCCGCGTTCCTTTTTGAAACAGCCTTTGAAAGTCCGCTTGTTTTTTCAGTCTTAAATACTTCATTGATCCGTGTTCAACCTACAAACGAAAACCCTGTTTCCCCGTTGTTAAAATGGCAAATCCTCTCCTTAAAATTTAAGGAAAGGAATACCTGCTTTTTTTGTTTCGTTTTAGTACGTTAATCTCTTTCTACCCTTATTTCTACGTCTTTTCAACACTCTTCTGCCTGCAGTCGTAGACATTCTTTTACGAAATCCGTGTACTTTGTTTCTCGTTCTCTTTTTGGGTTGGTAAGTTCTTTTCATATCCTTTCTCCTAAACTAAATGTTTTTATTTTTTATTTTTCTTTGTTTCGCAAGCTACCCCACGATAACTTCATTTATTATAACGCAAACGGACAAACTCGTCAAGTGATTTTCTACGCTCTTTCCGCTTTTTTTAGTTGTTTGCGCCCGAATTTCCCGTACGTACGGGTAAAATTAAGTATTGCGCGCGCGGATTTTCCGCATTTTCCAAAGTGAAAGGGGAAATCGCCGACGTGAATGCGAGCTTAATGGTTTCTTCATCTAAAGCTTTTATCGCGTCCAACAAATACTTCGCGTTCATCGCGATCCGCAAATCTTTCCCGTCCAGCGTCGCCGAAACCGTTTCTTCAATTTTGCCCATTTCGGAGTTCGCATTAATCACGACTTTCCCGTTTTTAATATCAAGCAAAATCAAATTGTTTTTATCTCCACGAATGAGTACGGACGCGCGTTCGACGCTATCGATCATTTCCGCGCGTTTTACCGTAAGTTTCGTCGTCGAATCCAAGGGATAAATATTTTCTTTTCTAACGAATTCTCCTGCGTACAATCTCGACGTGATCACCGTATCTTTTACGCATACCGACAACAAGTTTTTATCGGCAAAAATTTTCAACGGTTCGTCGCCGTCAAGCATACGGGAAATTTCCGTTAACGTTCTCGCAGGACAAACGATTTTTAAATTTCCGCTACCTTCTACCTCTTCACAATAAGAACAAGCCATACGGAATCCGTCCAGCGCCGACGCCGACAAAACACCGTCTTTCGCTTCTAACAAGCAACCTTTCAAAATCGGTCTACTTTCGTCGGTTGCGCAACAGAACACAACTTCGGAAATGAGTTTTTTCAATGCCGATTCCTTGCATTCAAAATAATGTTCGTTGTTGCCGAGTTGATTTCCTAAGCGGGGAAAATCTTCCGCAGAGAGTGTTTGCATAAAAGATTCGCTGTCCGCGTAATTAATTTTTATTCCTTTTTCGTTGGAGCTTATAACCACTTCAAAAGCGGAAATTTTACCAACGAAATCAGCAAACGTTTTTCCTTTCACGCAAATTTCGCCTTCTTCCATAACGTCTGCAGGAATTTTCTTTTCAATGGAAATTTCACCGTCGTAAGCAGTCAAAATAAGTCCGTCGTTTTCCGCACGCATTTTGATACATTCCATAATCGGCGTGATCGTCTTTACCGCGCAAGCCTTACTTACCGTCGTAGCGGCATCCGAAAGCACCATTCCGTCGCAAACAAATTTCATAAATTTTCTCTCCTTATAAACTTTCTTTTTTCTTCCTTTTCATTGTACTATAAATTGCTTTTTTTTGCAAGTAAAAACGTTGTTTTTAACACATTTTATCCACGTTTTGCGCGGAATTTTTTCAAAGTGGTTGTTTTCGCTCTTTTCCTTGTCCGCGCGGATATTGCAAAGGCGTATTTTTTACCTTTTTTACAACGGCAATAATCCTTTTTCCGTAATTTTCAGGCAATTCGTACTCGTAAATTTTTTCCAACGTTCCGCCCAACGTTTTATAGGCGGTTTTTGCTTCGTCAATCTCTTCTTTTTCACCGCTTTTATATGCAATAAACCTTCCGCCCACCTTTACAAAAGGCAAACAGTATTCCGTCAACGTATTCATACGAGCAACTGCCCGCGCTGTCACGTAATCGTACTGTTCTCTATGTATGTTTTCCTTTAATGCGTCTTCTGCACGCATGTTATAAATATACATTCCTTTTAATCCAAGTTTATCCACAACAACGTGCAAAAATTCGCATTTTTTTCCTACACTTTCAAAAAGGGAAAATTCTAAACTCGGTTCAACAATTTTTAATGCGATGGAAGGAAACCCTGCGCCTGAACCTACTTCTGCAACTTTCGTATTTTTTTCAAAGCACTCTATCCCGGCAACGCTATCGAGAAAATGCTTATAATACATATCTTTTTCATCCAAAATCGTCGTTAAATTAAACCGCTTATTATATTCTAAAATCAACGCCCTAAACGCATCGAAATATTCTTTTTTTTCTTTAATTAATTGTTCTTTAATCATATTTATTTCCTAATTTTTTTACGCTTTATAAAGAATTTCACTTTCTATAAACAACACGTTTATCCACAATGTTAACAACGTTTGTGGACTGTTTTCATTTTGTATTTTTATTATTTACTTTTTTATAAATATAAAATTTTAAATTTTTTACTATACACAATTCCACAAACTATTCACAATAATATCCACTAAAAAAAGGGAAGTTCTACACAACGATTTTTTCTAAAAATTTCTTTAATTAAAAGGGCTTTATTTTTTATTTTTAAGGGTTGTCCACTTTTCCACCCACACTACTACTAATACTACTATTTTTATTTATATAAATATATTTAAGTAACGGGGATTATAGGAAGAAGATATTCGTTTTGTTTTTTGTTTTTTGGAAATATTTCACGGTAAAAGCTGTTCCACCTGTATCCTTTTTGCAATACGCAATCATACAATCACAATGATCGACCATATATTTATTTCTATTTAACATACAGCCTTTATGATAAGACGGAGATAGGAGCACTTTTTCGTCGCAAGAGGATAACGTTTTTACGTAGAGTTTTTTATTTACAGAAGAAAAATATTTTTCTTGGTTAAGGCAAGGAATACAAGCAATCAACTGAATATGTGGATATTTCTTTTTTAAAGAAATTACCGTTTTCGACGCGAATAAATCAAAACCTTCTGCCATGCCACAGTAAAAGGAGGAAACTCCTTTTAAAATAAGGGTTTCCGTTAAATATTTTAATTTTTTTAAAGAAAAATCCTTCTCTAATTCTCGGTGTCCGGTAAATACGCACGCCGTCATCGGTAATTTTTCTTCTAAAAAAGAAATTTGTTCCATAGGAAAATTATAACACTTCTTAAAAGTTTTGTCAATGAAAGGAAATAAAAAAGCCTTACTAAAAGTAAGGCTTTCTAAATCAACTTGCTTTCTTATAAATTAGCAGGGGATTTTCCCCGTTGGTTAAACATTCCTTTGTAATAACCACTTCTTCAATATTTTCTTCAGATGGAATTTTATACATAACGTCCGTCATTACGTTTTCGATAATCGTCCGAAGTCCGCGCGCGCCTGTTTTTAAACGGATTGCCGTTTGCGCGATTTCCCGAACAGCGTCGTCTTGTACCGTCAGTTTTACTCCGTCAAATCCGACGAGCTTTTGATATTGTTTGATTATCGCGTTTTTCGGCTCGGTCAAAATTTTTACCAAAGCGTCTTCTCCCAACGGATCTAAATTCACGACGATGGGAATTCTTCCGACAAATTCCGGAATTAATCCAAACTTGGTAAGATCTTGGGGTTTTACGTCTTCTAAAACGGAATAATCCGCTTCGTTTGCACCCAAACGTACTTTTCCGCCGAATCCAAGAGTCGTATCGTCCTTTCTTGAAGATACGATTTTATCAAGTCCCACGAACGCGCCACCGCAAATAAACAAAATATTCGTAGTATCAATGCGCAAATATTCTTGGTTAGGATGTTTTCTTCCGCCTTGGGGTGGAACGTTTGCCGTCGTGCTTTCAATAATTTTTAAAAGCGCTTGCTGAACGCCTTCCCCGGAAACGTCGCGCGTAATCGAAACGTTTTCACTCTTTCTCGCAATCTTATCGATTTCGTCAATATAAATAATTCCACGTTGCGCACGGTTGATATCGTAATCGGCGTTTTGAATGAGTTTCAAAAGAATATTCTCTACGTCTTCCCCAACGTAGCCTGCTTCGGTGAGCGTCGTGGCGTCGGAAGTAGCAAAGGGTACGTTTAAAATTTTCGCAAGCGTCCGCGCAAGCAAAGTTTTCCCACTCCCTGTAGGTCCAAGTAAAAGAACGTTGCTCTTTTCAATTTCTACGCCGTCGTCGTTTTTCTTTTTATCTGCCGTTGCGTTAATGCGCTTATAATGGTTATAAACGGCAACCGAAAGGACGCGCTTTGCCTTGTCTTGCCCGACGATATACTGATCGAGTTCCGCTTTAATTTCCGCAGGTTTTTTTAAAGGAACTTCCGATTGTGTTTCCTTTTCGTCCACCCATTCGTCTACCATTGACTTACAAATTTCCACACACTCGTCGCAAATACAAGCGCCGTCAGGGCTTGAAATCAAACGACGGGTTTCTTCTTTGGGTTTTCCGCAAAAGGAACAATGTTGATTTTTATTGGACATAGTTTTACTCCGTTATTTTTCTATAAAATTGTATGCGAAATATACAAGGTTTGTGAATACCAAAAAGAGTATTCCCAAAAACCCTTCATCACATACCTGCCCCGTTGATTTTCATAAAAGAAACGGGATATTCAAGGAAAATGAGCGCGCAAAACCGAAAGGGTTCTGCGCGAAAAACTTTTCTAATTACGGTGATTAGCGTTTTAAAAATACTTTATCGATCAAACCGTATACGCGCGCTTCTTCGGCGGACATATAATAATCTCTATCCGTATCCCGTTCGATCACGCCGATTTCTTTACCGGTGTTTTCCGAAAGAATGCGATTGAGTTTTGCTTTCGTGCGCAAAATGTGCTCCGCTTGGATTTTAATATCGCTGGCTTGCCCTTGCGCTCCGCCCAAAGGTTGATGGATCATGATCTCGGAGTTGGGTAATGCAAAACGCTTACCGCGCGCGCCACTCGACAAAAGAAACGCGCCCATGGACGCAGCCAAACCGATACAAATCGTCGAAACGTCGCATTTGATATAATTCATCGTGTCGTAGATCGCCATACCAGCGGAAACCGAACCGCCGGGGGAGTTGATATACAAACTGATATCTTTCGTAGGGTCTTTCCCTTCCAAATAAATAAGTTGCGCAACGACGGTATTTGCGACCGCGTCGTTAATTTCCCCACTCAAAAAGATGATTCGATCGTCGAGTAAGCGGGAATACAAATCGTAAGTGCGCTCTCCCGACGAAGTACGTTCTACGACGTAGGGGATTAAAACGTTCTTTTCCATAAAAAACTCCTTGGGATAGTGACGCCACCGATTTTACGGTGGCGTACTTTCGAAACAAATTATTCTTCCACGTACATTTCGTTGTTCGCTTTCAAGAAATCAAACAACTTCGTAATGATGATATCGTTGCGGATATAGTCGAATTGACGGGGATCCATATTCTTTTTATATTCTTCCGTCGTCTTGCTTACGGACGTTGCTTGTTCAGCAACTCTCGCTTCGACTTCTTCTTCCGTCGCTTCGATCTTTTCGTCTTTAATAAGTTGCGAAATAATTAATTGATTTAAAACGTTCTTCTTTGCTTGTTCTTCGTAATTCTTTCTGAAATCCGCCATCGTCGTTTTCAAGAAATCGAGATAGTCTTGCAATTTCATGCCTTGATACATTAATTGATATTCGAATTTTTGTACCAAACCGTCGATTTCTCTTTCGATCATCGCTTGGGGAATTTCCGCTTCCGCATTCGCAGCAACCGCTTCGAGAATGCTGTTTTCCGTAGCGTCGTTCGCGCGACGTTTCGCCATTTGCGCAAGGCGTTCTTTCGTCTTTTCCTTGTACGCTTCTACCGTTTCGCTACCCGTTGCTTCCTTGATGAATTCGTCCGTAAGTTCGGGGAGCTCTTTCGCTTGGAGCGCGTTGAGTTTTACCGCAAATACAGCCGGTTTACCCTTCAAATCTTCTGCTTGGTAGTTTTCAGGGAAGGAAACGTTGACGTCTTTTTCTTCGCCGATTTGCATACCAACGACTTGTTCTTCAAAACCGGGAATAAATTGTCCGCTACCGAGCGTAAGATCGAACCCGTGCGCTTCGCCACCGTCGAACTTCACGCCGTCGACCGAGCCAACGAAATCGATATTTGCGATATCGCCGTTTTGTGCCGCTCTGTCTTCCACGGGCACTTTGCGTGCGTTGCGTTCCAAAAGGCGGTTGACTTCTTCTGCAACTTCTTCGTCCTTAACAGTATACGCAAATTCCTTAATTTTCATACCCGTATAAGCGGAAATCTTCACTTCGGGTTTTACAGGGGTGACTGCTACGAGCGTCACGCCGTCGTCTTCGAGTTTATCCACCGAAACTTCGGGTTCGCCAACTGCGATAAACTTCTTTTCTTCCTTGTCGAGAATGGTATTGTAGTTTTCCGAGAAGAGAAGGTTGAGCGCGTCTTCATAGAATACGCCTTTGCCGTAAACGTGTTCGATAACGTTTTTGGGAGCTTTGCCTTTACGGAAACCGTTGATTGCAAAACGACTTCTCGTTTTCAAATACGCTTTCGTTTGCGCTGCTTTCCATTCTTCACCGTCGAACTTGATGGTGATTTTTACCGTACTTTTTGCCGATGCTTTGGTAGTGTACTTCATAACTAATTTCTCCTGCTATTGCTAATTAATTTCTTTTCTTTACCATATTATATAACGCACGCGTATACGAACGCGTAGCTACGTCTAACATTTTAGCATATTTGTCAAAGAAAATAAAGCGTTTTTCTATCGTTTTTATTTACAATTTCGAAAATTTGCGGTATAATTTAAAAAAAGAAAGAAGTTTTTCGCTTTTTTATCAGCTTTCGACACGCGAAAATAAAGGAACTGTTATGCCACAGGACGCTTTTCATATCCGACGCCTGACAAAGGAGCTACACGCTTTTTTAGTGGGTGGAAAAATCAACCGTATTTCCCAAGTCAATAAGGACGAGCTTACGTTTATTATCTACACGGGAAAAACGACGGTAAAACTCGTCATTAGCGCATCCGCTTCGGGCGCGCGGGTTTGCCTTGCGCAAACGGAGAAAGAGCCTGCGCCTGTCGCCCCGAATTTTTGCATGCTCTTAAGAAAACATTTGCAGGGAGCGGAAATTTTAGACGTCCGTCAACACGGGTTCGAGCGGATTATCGAAATTTCCCTGCATTGTACGACGGATTTTTCCCAAAGTATCCGCGTATTACGGTGCGAGTTGATGGGGAAATATTCCAACGTGTTATTGACGGAAAACGACGTGATTTTGGGTGCGTTAAAAACGGGCGCTTTGGAAGATAATACCCGCCGAGTGTTGCTTGCCGGGGCGAAGTACGTCTATCCCGATCCACAGGATAAAATTTCGCCTTTCGACGGGGCAGGTATGCGTTCACGCTATGAAAACTTTCTAAAAAACCGCAAAAACACGGAGGCGGAGGACGTTGCAAATTTCTTGTTTAACAACGTTTCCGGGCTTGCGCTTTCTACCACTAGGCATATTGCGGAACGGGTAAAAACCCAAGACAAACCGCTCTGGGAATTTGTCGGCGCGTTTTGTTTGGACGAGCCGAACTCCCCTTGCGTGACTTACGATAAAAAGGGAATCCCTGTCGACTTTTTCGCGTTCCCCGTTCCAAACGGCGTAGAAATGCCGTCGCTTTGTCGGGCGGAAGACGAGTACTTTTTCCGTCGGGAAAGCAAGAAGGGTTTCGACGATCAAAAACGGAAATTAGAGAACTCCGTTCGCGCGTTAAAGAAAAAACAGGCAAAAAAACTACAAACGACGCTGGAGCGCTTGCAGGAGTCGGAAAAGGCGGATGAATATCGTATCAAAGGCGAGCTTTTGACGGCGAATTTGTACCGCATCGAAAAGGGAGCGACTTGCGTGGAGCTAGAAAATTGGTACTCCCCCGACGGCGGTACGGTAAAGATTGCTTTGGACGAAACGCTCTCCCCGTCGAAAAACGCGCAGAGGTATTTTAAAGCGTACAACAAACAAAAGCGCACGAAAGAAGTTTTGACGCCGATGCTTGAACAAGAACGGGCGGAAATCGAGTACACGGACAGCGTGCTTTCGGCGATTTTTACGGCTGAAACGAAAGAAGATATTCAGGAATTGTCAATGGAGTTAATCGAAATGGGGTTGTTGCGCGCGCCCAAGCTCCGCGCGGGAGTAAAAAGGAAGGACGAGCCCGTTCCTTTTCGGGAGTTTACGCACGGCGGTATGAAAATTTACGCAGGGCGGAACAATTTGCAAAACGATCGGTTGTTGCGGTCGGCGTCCCCCGAAGATTTGTGGTTGCACACGCAAAAATACCATTCTTCGCACGTGATTATCGCAACAGATGGAAAGCGTGTTTCCGACGAAACGTTGGAAGTTGCCGCGCAAATTTGCGCCTATTATTCGGATGGGCGGGACGGGGATAAAATTCCCGTGGATTATTGCAAGCGCAAGTACGTCAAAAAGCCAAACAAAAGCAAAGCGGGGTTTGTGGTGTACACCGATTACAAGACGGTTTTGGTGACGCCGAAACTGCCTTAAAGGAAAACAAAGTTAAAAAACCGAACGCTTTTTGTCTGTTTTTCACAGAAAAGGCAGGACGGCGAAAAGAAAAAACGTTTTTCTATACAATTTGGGAAATAATTTTGTTTTCGATTGCGCAAAATTATTGACGAAAAAGAAAAAGTATGGTAGAATATACTAGGAAGAAAAGGGTGTTAAAAACCTAAATCAACCGATAGAAACAAATAAATTTTTTCATATATTGGAGGATAAACATTATGGCAAACGTAAAAGTTGCAATCAACGGTTTCGGTCGTATCGGCCGTCTTGCATTCAGACAGATGTTCGGCGCAGAAGGCTATGAAGTAGTTGCGATCAACGACCTTACTAGCCCCTCGATGCTTGCACACCTTTTGAAGTATGACTCTGCGCAAGGCAGATACGCGCTCGCGGATACGGTTTCCGCTGACGACGAAGCAGGCACGATCACCGTAAACGGCAAGACGATCAAGATTTACGCAGAAAAAGATGCAGTGAACTGCCCTTGGGCTGCACTTGACGTAGACGTAGTTTTGGAATGCACCGGCTTCTATAC
The DNA here is from genome assembly GCA_017625565.1 of Clostridia bacterium. Lineage (GTDB taxonomy): Bacteria > Bacillota > Clostridia > Christensenellales > Borkfalkiaceae > Scatosoma. The sequence continues at coordinate 54,769 of JAGAKN010000015.1, read as the reverse complement.
GTCGAAAGCAAAATCCGAAGCGCACATCAAAGCAGGCGCTAAGAAAGTTGTTATCTCTGCACCCGCAGGCAACGACCTTCCTACCATCGTTTACAGCGTAAACGAAAAGACGTTGACGAAGAACGACACGATCATCTCCGCTGCGTCCTGTACGACGAACTGCCTTGCTCCTATGGCAAATACGTTGAACAAGCTTTGCAAAATTAAGAAAGGGTACATGACCACGATCCACGCTTACACGGGTGACCAAATGGTTCTTGACGGACCGCACAGAAAGGGTGACCTTCGTCGTGCGCGCGCTGCTGCTGCGAACATCGTTCCCAACTCGACGGGCGCTGCAAAAGCAATCGGCTTGGTAATCCCTGAACTTAACGGCGTTTTGGACGGTTGCGCACAACGTGTTCCCGTTCCCACCGGTTCGCTTACCCAACTCGTTGCATTCTGCGAAGGCGAAGTTGACGCGGCTACGGTAAACGCAGCGATGAAAGCGGCGGCATCCGCATCGTTCGGCTACACCGAAGAAGAACTCGTTTCGTCCGACATCATCGGTATCACCTACGGTTCGTTGTTCGACGCAACGCAAACGAAGTGCATGCCCATGGGCGACGGCACGACGCTTGTTAAGGTCGTTTCCTGGTATGACAACGAAAACTCGTACACCAGCCAAATGGTTAGAACGATCAAATATTTCGCGGAACTTTAATTCACCGAGAAAAATGCAAAACGAAAAGGCTTGGATATCCAAGCCTTTTTTCTTTGGCTTTATGAACGTAGAATAGAAAAAGCCACTCGCTTTGCGAGTGGCTTTTATAAATTTATGCATTCTCTTCAGCTTTTAGTTTGGCGCGGTAGTACGTTTGTTGGCTTTGAAACCCGACTTCGTACAAAAGTTCCAACGTCGTGCGTGTGTCCCCTTGTTTACGCCTACGTTCCATTTCCGATAAACGCAGTCTGTTGACGTATTCCGAAATTCCCATTTGCAAAAAACGGTGAAAGACACGGGAAATATGCGTTTCTGTGTATCCCAGCTCCCGTGCAACGTCGCTACGTTTGACGTTTTCGGAATAATGCTCCTGCAAAAACGCAAGGATTTGCCGTACTAAAATCGCGTCGCCACGTTCCTTTTTCTTCGAAAATTCGATTCGACGGCATAAAAGAGAGAGCAACAAATCGACGGCGCAAGCTTGTACGTTTTCGTCGCTCCGAAAATCGGGATTTAACAAGAATCGATCGGCAACCGCATACAACTCTTCGCAGAGCGCAGGATCGTGGATAAACGGATCGGCGATCTTGAAATTCTCGCGAATTGCATTAAAACGGGTTAAGAATTTGTAGGGAATAATCAACAACAAATCCTGCCAATTTTCGCCCGATTGATTACGGAAACTGTGCACGTCGTAGCTGTCGATAATGGTAATTGTGCCGTCGTGTACTTCTTGTTCTTCGCCGTTTACGTTGACGGTAATATTGCCCCTCCTTAAAACGTGGAGCTCTAAATCCAAATGAAAATGCGGGGGGAAAACACGATTACGACTAACGCTACATTCCAAACGATTGCGCTCTTCCCTTGTTCGTTCGTATAAAATATCCATAGACCTATTATAACACGAAACAAGAAGAATTTCAAGAAAAAAACAAACAAAACGAGAAAAACCCTGTCGATTTTGACGGGGTTTTTTGAGAGTTTTTATAAGCAGTTCCGTTCTCGTAAAACACGTAAAACGTTTTGGAAAATTTCTTGCGGAGTTTGATTTCCGTCCACGCAAACAAACCGGTTTGGCTCGCTCTCGGCGAGCGCTTTGTAGCCTGCGTAGACTTTGCGGTGGAATTCCATGCCGGCTTGTTCTAAACGGTCGTTTTCGTCCGCGCCACGTTTACGCGCGAAAGCCATTTCAGGCGTGAGATCGATGAATACAGTCACGTCGGGCAAGTAGTGCTCCAAAGCAAACGAATTGATTTTTGTGACGAAATCCTTGCCCAAACCACGCGCATAGGCTTGGTAGGCAAGCGAAGAATCCACGTAGCGGTCGCAAATAACCAACTTGCCGTCACGCAAAGCAGGTTCTACGCGGTCGTGTAAATGTTGTACGCGCGCCGCCGCGTACAACAGCGCTTCGCATTCGTCCGTCATTTCGGCGTTTTTGCCGTTGAGTAGGATTTCGCGAATGGCTTCAGAGATTTTTCCGCCACCCGGCTCACGGGTGAAAATATGCGGAACGGCGTTTTTTGTCAAGTACTCGCTCAGCAACCGCAACTGTGTGCTTTTTCCGCAACCGTCGCAACCCTCAAACGTAATCAATTTTCCGCGTTTCATATGTATTACTCCTTAAAAACCGAGATTTTTCCGTCGAGCAAACCGTACACGTTGTCGGCACTTTCTAACAAACGGAGTTTTTCTTCCGTGATGCGTTCTCCAACTCGTAAAAGCGGAGTGCAGGGCGGAAACAACCCGCAGTTGGTAGCGCAAAGCCGATTTTCTGCATCACGCAACGCGACCTGTTCGGTTGTCGCGTTGTTCGGAAGCGCAAACTCCCGTTCTTGTTCTTTGCGTTGCACAAACGGGAATAAATCCGTTAATTTCCGCAAGAAACGGCGCAAAAAACGGAACGCTTTTCGGCTGGTAGCAGGCGAAAGATAAAACATTACGACGTTCCCGTCGCAAAATTCGGGGTAAACGCCCTTTTGTTCGCAATACGCGTGTGCTTGAAACGCCGTATCGCCAAAGCGTACGCAAACTTTCGTCCAATCTTCGCCGATAGAAATGCGTTCGTTATCATCACGGAGCGTTTTTATCGCTTGTTCTAACCAAACGTTGCGCGGATATTTTACCGCGTACTCTACCGATGCCATAATCGGATAAGACGGGCTTGTCGTGCGGAAACAGTCGACCGCTTGTCGGAGTGATTCCGCCAAATTTTCCGACTTTGCCGAAACAACCGCGCCCTGCGTGTAGGCGGGCAAGCTCTTATGGACGCCGTCTACCCAAAGATCGGCGTAAGCGCCTGCGTACAAAGACGGCTCGAAATGCAAATGCCCACCGTGCGCACCGTCGACAAGCAAAAGTTTGCCCGTTTCTTTACAAAACGAAGAAAAACCCTGTAAATCGGCGACGTTGCCGTAATAATCAGGCGAAGTCAAAAATACCGCATCCGCTTTCGCAAAAATATTGCCAAAATCTTCATTCAACGCATACCTGGTGTGGACAAACGGAATTTTATCGCGGTAGGCTTGTTCGTATACAAGGGGGGTAATCCCCAACACTGCGCAAGCATTAAACACGCTTTTGTGCGAGTTCTCGCATACGGCGATCGAACGCACGCCTTGCGCTTTTGCCGTGTGTAAAATGGCGAAAACCCCTGCGGTGCTACCGTCGGTCAACAAAAAGCTACGATTTGCGCTAAGAATTTTGGCAACGTCGCGCTCTGCGTCCAGGATACAACCGCGTGGACAGGACAGGTTGTCCGAATAGGAAAGCTCGGTGATATCAAATCCCTTTTGCTTATGTCCAGGGGTGTGAAAAGATTTGTGTGGGCGGCGAGCTTGCGCGCGGAGCATAGAATACAGTTTGCACCGCTTTCGTGTTGGTTTGTCCCGAAACAACCGCATACGGATCAATGCTCCGTTGCGGCGATGGCGTTCCGAATGATATAGGTGATATAGGGAACGCTCTCAAACTCGAAACCCTTTGCGGTGGAGTCCATATAAAAGAATGCAACGTTCATATTTTCCGCCGTTTGAACGGTTTGTTCGTTGCCGTTTTCATCCAGCGTTTTAATCGGATAGGAAACGATTTCGGAAAGTCCGCCCGAAACCGCTTTGTCAGGGCAAATATTGATCGTAAATACGCCGTCGAAGAGCGTTTGCGTTTCGTCTTCCGGATCGAGCATACTCGTACGAGTGAACGTGACCACGCCTGCTTCTACGTAGCCGTAGAATTCCTCCAAGGCGTTGCGGTAATTTTGGATACGTGTAATATCGTCTTGAAGGCCTTGGCGGATTTGCGAAGATTTTTTAAAGCGCTTGTCTTTTTTGGCGCGCGCGCGGAAATCCCGTTCCACGGCGCTTTCATCCAAACTTTCGGCATCTTCCCAACCGTTGGTGTAGTATCCGTCGAGATAGGTTTCCATTTGGCGGAAATAACTGTGTTCGCTTTCCGGATTTAAATCGTAGACGTAAAAACGCCAAGAGTATAAGAATTGTTGTAAATAGGTGTATTGGTAGCGAGTTTCGCCCGTTTCTTCGTCTTCGTAAGCCGAGTCTAAGTGCCAACTGTCCGCCACGAAAATAACGTCGCCTTCGTCTATGCCAAGATGCCCTTCCATCAACCTCCGTTCTTCGCTGGGTGTTCCCGCGATGTCAAAAACGCTCGTTTTCAACACTTCATAGGAGAAAATCCCGTTTTCTACCGCTCCGGTGTAGGATTCGTAGAACTTGGTGTGCGTAAACGGGCGGTTGCCTACGTAATTGTATACGACGAATTGTTGCGACGTCGTGATCTTCGTCGCCGTCATCGTGAAAATGAGCGACCAAATCAAGATGCCGACCACGCAAAAAATAATTATTTTAATCCAATCATACGAAAGCATTCTGCTCAACCGTTGTTTGGTGATTTTTGCATCCATAATCGAACTCCTAATAAGAAAACGTTTGAAATATTACCGCATATCAAAATGTATAAACGAATAAAAACACAAAACTGTTCGTTTGAAAGAGTGTATAAGAATACGCGTCGGCAACGCCCCAAAAGGCGATGCCGACGCAAAGCGTTTATTTTTTCGGTTTCATCGTGGGGAAGAGAATGACGTCGCGAATGGTAGAGCTGTCCGTAAGCAACATCACAAAACGATCGAGCCCCATGCCCAAACCGCCTGTCGGGGGCATGCCGTATTCCAAGGCGTTGATGAAATCTTCATCCACTTGCGCGTCGTTATTGCCCTTTGCGCGTTTTGCTTCGACTTGTTTTAACATACGTTGCTTTTGGTCGATCGGATCGTTGAGTTCCGAGAACGCGTTGCCGTATTCGTGTCCGCAAATGAAGTATTCGAAACGTTCGGTAAACGCAGGGTTAGAAGGCTTGCGTTTTGCAAGCGGGGAATTTTCCACGGGATAATCGTAGATCACCGTCGGTTGTACGAGATTGTGTTCGACGAACGCGTCAAACAACTCGATCAGTACCCAGCCCTTCGTTGCATTCTCGTGTTCGAGTTCTACACCCAGCGCTTTTGCCGAATTTCTCGCGTCTTCGTCTGTAGCCCAGTCGTTATAATCGACGCCGGCATATTTTTTTACGGCTTCCGCCATCGTCAAGCGCGTCCATTCGCCCATGTGGATTTCCGTGCCTTGGTAGGTGATATCCAACGTTCCGCAGACGTTGAACGTGACCGTTTTATACAAATCTTCGATCATATCCATCATATCGAAGTAATCGCTGTACGCTTCGTACATTTCGATGGAAGTGAATTCGGGGTTGTGGAAAGCGTCCATGCCCTCGTTGCGGAAAATACGACCGACTTCATAGACTTTATCCATTCCGCCGACGATTAAACGTTTTAAGAAAAGCTCCGTTTCAATACGCATATACATATCGAGATCAAGCGCGTTATGATGCGTTTTAAACGGACGGGCGTCCGCGCCGATTTCGAGCGGTAATAAGGTGGGGGTGTCCACTTCTAAGTATCCGCGACCGTCCAAGTACGCGCGGATTTCCTTTAAGATTTTAGAGCGAACGCGGAAAAGATCGCGCACGTCTTTGTTCATAATCAGATCGAGATGGCGCAAACGGTATTTTAAATCCTGATTTTGCAACCCGTTGTATTTTTCGGGCAACGGCAAAAGGGATTTAGAAAGCAGGACGAGTTCTTGCACGTGCACGGAAACTTCGCCCGTTTGCGTTTTGAATACGAACCCTTTAAAGCCGAAGATGTCGCCGATATCGTAGTCCTTTTTATAAGACGCGTAATTTTCTTCGCCGATGTCTTGGCGCGTCACGTAAATTTGGATCGAACCGGTACGGTCGGCAATATGCGAAAAGGACGCTTTGCCCATAATCCGACGGGACATCATACGCCCTGCCATGGTCACCGTTTTGCCTTCGAAAGCTTCAAAGTTGTTTTTGATCGTTTCGGAATCCGCGTCGACGGGATATTTCACCTGTTCGTACGGGTTTTTGCCTTCGGAAACGAGTTTTGCTAACTTTTCACGGCGAATTCGCGCCTGTTCAATGAGTTGTTCTGCTTCGTCTACGGTCGCCGTTGCGTTTACCGTTTTATTTTCTTGCATCGTAAAACCTCGCAATCGTAATCAATTCTTTAAAAGCGGAATAAATTAGAAAATTTCCAAAATCTTCAATTTATAATCGCCGTCGGGTGCGGAAACTTTTACCGTTTCATCGACTTTGTGTTTCAACAACGCTGAACCGACGGGGGATTCGTTGGAAATCTTATTTTCCATCGCGTTCGCTTCCGTCGAACCGGTGATTTCATAAACCGCTTCTTCTTCTAATTCTTCATCATAAACGCGTACTTTCGAGCCGATGTGTACGAAAGACGTGTCCGAGTTTGCTTCGATAATCACGGCGTTCTTGATTTTGTAATCCAAATCGACGATTTCACCTTCGTTTGCCGCTTGTTCGTTGCGCGCCGCGTCGTATTCCGCGTTTTCCGACAAGTCGCCGTGGCTTCTTGCTTCTGCAATACGATCGACGATTTCTTGACGTTTTACCGTTTGCAAATACAGCAAACGCTCTTTCGCCTCGTTATACCCTTTTTGCGTCATAATAAATTGTTGTTCCGACATAAATCCTCCTATTCCGCGCCGTTTGTATTTGCGGTTGTTTTCGCGTCAGAACCCATTTTGCAAAATTGCAAATACACGAAAAAAACCGTTCGCCGACGGAACGTTAAAAATACAACCGTGGACAAAAGCCACGGCGGTTATCTTTTTCTATGGTAATTATACTGTATTTTCTTGTGTTTGTCAATGATTTTTGAAAGTTTTCGAAAGAATTTCAAGATTTTCACAAAAATCTAACGCTTATCAACGGTGTTTTTGTAAAAATTTGGCGGTTCTCTCAAACGCTTCGGTAAGCGAGCGCATACTCGTTGCGTACGAAATGCGCACGTTCTCTTCTCCGAACTGCCCGAAAGCGTTCCCTGGCACGACGGCAACTTTTTGTTCCTGCAACAACTTGTTTGCAAACGTTTCCCCGTTCAAGCCCGTAGAACGGACGGACGGAAATGCGTAAAACGCGCCCTTCGGTTCAAAACAGCTAAGCCCGATTTCTTTCAAGGAATGCAATACGAATTTTCTGCGTTTGTCGTAGGAATCGCGCATTTCTTCCACCGTCGCAAACCCGTCGGAAAGTCCGTCGTTTAACGCTTCGAGCGCCGCGTATTGCGACGTAATCGGCGCGCAGAGCATACCGTATTGATGAATTTTAAACATACCTTCGTCGATTTCCGCGGGTGCGCAAGCAAAACCCAAACGCCACCCGGTCATAGCGAAAGCTTTGGAAAAACCGCCGATATATACGGTGCGCTCTTTCATATTCGGCAACGACGCGATGGAAACGTGTTGTTTGCCGTACGTCAACTCCGCATAAATTTCGTCGGTGATGACAAGCAAATCGTGACGAATGACGACTTCGGCAATTTTTTCAAGCTCTTCCTTTGTCATAATCGCGCCCGTTGGATTGTTCGGGTAGGTAAGAATCAGCGCCTTGGTTTTATTCGTAATCGCCTTTTCGAGATTTTCAGGCTTTAAGACGAAACGATCCCGTTCAAAGCATTCGACGTGTACGGGCACGCCGTCGGAAAGGGAAACAAGCGGGGAATAGGAAACGTACGCAGGATCGGGAATGAGTATTTCGTCCCCTCGTTCGATACACGCGCGGAGCGCCAAATCGATCGCTTCACTACCGCCGACGGTAATGAGTATATGCTTTGGGTCGTAGTTGAGAGAAAATCGATTCTCTAAATAACGGGAAATACTCTCAAGCAGGGCTGGTAAACCGCGGTTTCCCGTGTATTGCGTATATCCGCGCTGTAAGGAAGTGATCGCCGCGGCGCGGATTTTCCAAGGCGTAATAAAATCGGGCTCTCCCACGCCGAGTGAGATTGCCCCTTGCGTTTCCCGTACGATATCGAAAAATTTCCGAATACCGCTGGGTTGCAATAGTTTGGTTTTACGGTTGACAAAATCGCGCATAACAATTTACCTTATATAAAAATGAGCGTACCATGTACGAAATAAAGCTGTTTTATGCCTGTACGGAAAGCCGATAATCGGCGTCGTCTTTTTCCGTTAAAGCGCCTTCGATTTTATATTTTTTCAAAATAAAATGCGTGGCGGTGGAAAGTACGCCGTCGAAGGTGGAAATGCGTTCCGAAACAAAACGGGAAACCTGTTGTAAGGTGCGGTCTTCGATAAACACGGCGAGATCGTAAGCTCCGCTCATTAAATACACCGATTTGACTTCGGGAAACGAGGCGATTTGCTTGGCAATCCCGTCGAAGCCTTCTTTCTTTTTGGGAGAAACCTTGACTTCGATCAACGCTTCGACGAGTGGATCGTTGAGTTTTTCGCTATTGACGATTGCCGTATATTTGACAAGCAAACCGTCTGCTTCCATTTCTGCGACGGCGAGCTGTACCGTTTCTTCTGTCACGGAAAGCATTGCCGAGATTTGCTTTGTGGAAATTCTCGCGTCGTCGGTTAAAATGGTTAAAATTTCTCTTTTTAATGCCGTCATAATGGTATTCCTTTTCTTTATCAAAGTAGATTTTCTAAAAATAAATAATCGTAATGTAAACTCTCGACGAAATCGCGGGCAGGGAATTTTACGTGGTTGAATTTTGCAAAATTAAACACGTGCGTTTTCGTTAAAACGGGGGTAGGGATATCCAACGCTTGGCAGATATCCGTTAGATACTCGAAAAAATGCGAGTAGGTCAATTTTTCGGGGTTTTCGTAAACGAACTGTTTTCGAATCCGACCGTTTGTCATAAGCTTTGCCCAAATTCTCATACGGCTATTATACACAAAACTTCGCGAAAAGTAAACCGTTTCAAAGGGAAAAGGAAAAGTTTTTACGCGGTAGGCATATTTTCCAGGAAAAAGAGAATATAGTATGTTGTATCCGTTGAGAAAACGTTTTTGACAAAAGCGGACAAAAAACAGCCTTTTTGTTGAAATTTTGACGGAGAAGAATCGCTATGATGGAGATAGAACGATTTGAAAGGAAAAAACAAGCAAAACCATAACTTGTTCGGGGTATTGTCCTTGGCGACGGTGTTCCTTGCGGCCATCATCGCGGTGCTTTGCACAAGCGTGTATTGCGTCCGAAAAAGCATAGGAAGGGCGGATGCGGAGCTTGCGGGCGGAAAACGCTCTCTGCCCATTTATTCGGTGGAAACGTCGGAGAAGAAAATTTCGATTAGTTTCGACTGTGCGTGGGGCGTCGATTTTACCGATCAATTGTTGGACGTTATGCAAAAAAACGGTGTTCGCTGTACTTTTTTCGCCGTGGAGTTTTGGGTGAAAAAATACCCCGAGTACGTCGAAAAAATTGTTTCGGCGGGACACGAAATCGGTACGCATAGCCGTACGCACTCGTATATGAGCAAACTCTCGGAAACGGAAATCCGTAGCGAACTGTCTACGAGCGCGCAAGCCATCGAACGTTTGACGGGGCAAAAGGTTTCTTTATTTCGTCCGCCTTACGGGGATTACGACAACCTGCTTGTAGATACGGCGCGGGATATGGGGCTATATACGATTCAATGGGACGTGGATTCGCTCGACTGGAAAAATTTATCGGGGCAGGAGATTGCTTTGCGCGTGATCAACGCGACGAAGAACGGCTCGATTATTCTTTGTCATAACAACGGTTTGCATACGGCGGAGGCGTTGCCGTTGATTTTTTCGACGCTACGAAACCGCGGATATGAATTTGTGCCGATTAGCGAGCTCATCTATAAGGAAAATTATACGATAGACGCGAACGGCAGACAACACGGACAAAATTAAAATTTCGTACACGTTTAGGAGGTAGGTATGAATTACGCAACGGAAAAAAACAACAAAGTATACGTAATGGGAGAAATTGTTAGTGACGCGACGTTTTCCCACGAAGTCTACGGGGAAGGCTTTTACGAGTTCTTCGTGCAAGTCATGCGCCTTTCGGGGCAAGCGGATATTCTCCCCGTCACGCTGTCAGAGCGGTTAATTCAAGACGGAACGCTTGGCAAAGGCAAGACGATTTGCGCGTTGGGGCAGTTCCGCAGTTATAACAAGCTTGAAAACGGGAAATCTCGGTTAATGTTGACGGTGTTCGTCCGCGAATTGTTAGAAGTCGTTCCCGACAAAAATCCGAACAGTATTTTATTGAGTGGATATATATGCAAGCCACCCGTGTATCGAACGACGCCGTTTAATCGCGAAATAGCGGACGTACTTGTGGCGGTTAATCGCGCGTATAATAAATCCGATTATATACCGTGTATCGCGTGGGGGCGCAACGCTCGCTTTGTTAAAAATCTCGGCGTGGGCGACAGGATTGCCATTTCGGGTAGAATTCAGAGCCGTGAGTACCAAAAGAAACTCTCCGAAACGGAAACGCGGACGATGACGGCGTATGAAGTGTCCGTTTCCAAGCTCGCGGCGTTTGATTCCGCCGAAGAATTTGATATTGAAAGCGAGTTTGAATTGTATACGTTGCCGGGGAAGAACGCGGAAGAAATGATGCTTTCGGCGGAGTAAAATTCTTGAAGAAAAAAACAAAAAAATCGACAGAATTGTTGACATTGTGAAAACGGTGTGATATAATATAGAAGATAACAAAAAATAATTTCGGATCGGATAAAATTCCGACAAAACGCCTCTGCAAAACGGCTTCGAAGATAAGGGACAGTTCGTTTCCTATACTCGATAGGGAACATTTGCGGGGGTATTTTTTCGGGTTTTATATAAAAAAATTATTTTACAGGAGTATCTTTTATGGAAAACACATCCGCTAAAAACGACCTTGTGTTGGACGTGCATGAAAACCCCAAGAAAGTATCTCAATGGGCGCTTCTTTCTATCCAACACATCCTTGCAATGTTCGTTGCATGTATCACCGTACCCCTTTTGATCGGTACGTCGATCCCCGCGACGATCATCTCCGCCGGCGTCGGTACGTTGATCTACATTTTGTTAACGCAAAAGAAATCCCCCGTCGTCTTGTCCAGCTCGTTTGCATACCTTTCTTCAATGGGCGTTGCATTCGGTTTAGGTGGCGGAAACAACTACCTTGCGCTTGCAATCGGTATGGGTATGGTCGGGCTTATCTACGTTATCGTAGCGCTCGTCGTAAAGAAAGTTGGCACGGCTTGGCTCTTCAAACTTCTTCCTACGATTGTTATCGGGCCGGTTATTATGGTTATCGGTCTCGGACTTGCGGTATCGGCAGTAAACAACCTTCAAAACACCGCAGGCGGAGCAGACGGCTATAACCTTTGGTGTATTCTTCCCGGTATCGTAGCGTTGTTCGTGACGGCAATCACCGCATACTACGGCAAGAAAACGTTGTCGCTTATCCCCTTTGTTATCGGTATGTTGGCTGGTTATGCAACCGCGCTCATCATCACGTTGATCGGTTATTACGGTATGGACAAAGCGTCGATGCAAATCATCAACTTCTCGCCCGTGGTCGACAACTTCAAAGATATGAACCTTAAGAGCTTTATCGGTTATGATTGTTTCGGTTTCTTGGAATGGAACAACGGTTCGTTCAAGGTTGGTCAATTGATCACGATCTTGTTGGCGTTTGCGCCCGTATCGTTCGTGACGATTTGCGAACACATCGGCGACCATATGAACCTTTCCAACGTTATCCATAAAGATTTGTTGAAAGATCCCGGTTTGCCTCGCACGCTTGCAGGCGACGGTATCGCAACGGCGGTTTCCGGCGTGCTTTGCGGTTGTGCGAACACGACGTACGGTGAAAACGTAGCGGTTGTCGGTGTAACGAAAGTTGCTTCCGTTTCCGTTATCATCGTTGCTTGTATCGCGACCATCGCGCTTGGGTTCTTCACCCCGCTTATGGTTTTGGTACAAACGATTCCCGCTTGCGTGACGGGTGGCGTATCTCTCGTATTGTACGGGTTCATCGCTTCTTCGGGTGTTAAGATGCTCATCAACGAAAAAGTAGATTTTGGCAAAACGCGTAATATCTTCATCGCGGCTGCAATTCTCGTTGCTGGTATCGGTGGCTTGACGATTAAGTTCACGGTTGCAGGCGAAATGGTACAAATCACGTCTACCGCAGTTGCAATGGTACTCGGTATCGTTTTGAACTTGATCTTGAAAGAAAAGAAAGAAGAAGTTGTTGAAGAAACGACGGAAGAAAAAGCGGAATAATCAAAAAAACGCAAAACGACGAAAGGGGCAGACATCTGCCCCTTTTTGTTCCCGTAAAAGGAGTAAAAATGGCAGTATCTAAGACGGATTTCGTCCGCGGTTTACAATGTGCAAAAATGTTATGGCTGGACGCGCACGCGCCCGAATTGAAGATTATCCCCCCCGAAGTTCAGGCGCGTTTGGACGCCGGGAACGAATTTGGCGACAAGGCGATGTCGCTGTTTGGCGAGTACTTGGAAACGACGACCTTCCGTGAGGACGGGCGCTTGGATTTCAAGGCGATGCTTGAAAAAACGCAAGACTGGATTACCGCAGGCGAGAACGTCGTTTGCGAAGCCGCTTTCTCGTGGTACGGGAATTATTGCGCCGCCGATATCCTGAAAAAAGACGGCGACGGCTACGCGTTATACGAAGTGAAAAACACCTATTTCGTCCGCCAAGAATTTATCACGGATCTTGGCTTTCAACGCTTGATTTTGCGCAAATGTGGGGTGAAATTGACGGCGGTAAAGCTCGTATTGCGTGGGGACGAACCGCCCGAAGGCGTGGCGATTCCCGAAGAAGAAAACGTGGACGCGGAGTACTTGGAAAAGGATGGATTTCGTTATAAAATCGTCGACGTGACGGCGGAAACAAAACAAGCCGAACGGGTAGCCGATCGGCGCGTTTTCGAGCTGGGAAAACTCAAAAAGAAGGAAACGCCGATCCCCGACGTGGCAATCGGCGAACAATGCTTAAAGCCGTACGCGTGTTGGTATTACGAGCATTGTCATAAAAACAATACGTTCTAAACGGTGACGGGAGCGCATACAATATACTAACGTAAAGCAAAAAGCAAAGACAAGGAGTGTATTGTATGAACGAAGAAATCGAATATGCCGAAATGTTGGAGATCCCCGTATCTACCGTAAACGTCGCGCGCAAACCCCGTCGTCGGAAGAAAACGCGCGAAGAACTCAACCCGATCCGCATAGAGCCGAATTTGGCGGAAGAGAACAATCCGTCGGCGTTAAAGGACGCCGTGATTGCGCAGGTCAACGACCGTTTGGAAACGCAAGCGGACGAAGAAACGCCTTTACAAGCGTCAAGCGATGGGGAGTTGCATTTTGATCCCGAGCCCGAGCTTATCCCCGATCGAATCGACACGGTACGCTTGTATTCTACGTCAAAAAGCAAACGTTTTTGGAAAAAGAAAGGCTTTTATGCGGACGAATACGCATGGAACGAATACGGAAACGACGTGGGCAGGTATGCGACGAACGACGAAAAATCCGTTTCGAAAGGCTTTAAAATTGCGCTCGGGGCAGAGTTTGCTTTGGCGTGTGCGCTTTGCGGAGCGATTTTCTTGACGAACGTATTGATGCCCAACAGCGCGATCAATACCTTCTTCCGTACGTTGAGCGGTACGACGGCGCAGGCGTCGCAAACGGACGAAAGAACGTATACGGACTTCATTCTCTCGCCCGTCGTTAGCGGATTGTCGGATGCGGAACTCACGTTGTCGGAAACGGGCGTTTTGACCTTCTCGGACGCTTGTTGCGTGTACCCTACCGCCGACGGAAAAGTTGCGGAAATCACGCGCTCGGAAACGGGCGAATATACCGTAAAAATCGCCTACTCGTCCACGTTTACAGGGGTATTTAACGGCTTAGACCAAGTGTATTATGAAATCGGCGACGTGGTGAAAGCCAACGTTCCGTTCGGGTATACGGACGGCGAAACGGAAGTACAGGTGACGATGTATTCGGACGGTGTACTTTTGAATTGTTTCGAGTTGACGGACGAAAACTGCCTGGCTTGGAACGATCAAACGGCGCAATAACGCAAGGGGGAATTGTCTTTGCGTGCAGAACGTACAAGGCGACGCTCGCAAGAACGTCGCCTTTCTCATAGCAAAATAAAAAAGTTGTTTCACGTGATACAATTTCATCCCCTTTTTATCCTGACGGGGATTTGGTACGCGTTCACGGGGGATTTGTTGCTATTTCTAATGAGTGCGCTTGTCGCAACGCAACACGAATGCGCCCACGCGTTTGCGGCGGCGAAACTAGGGTATAAACTCAACAAAATCGTACTGATGCCGTTCGGGGCGGTAATCGACGGGGATATGCGCGGGTTGTCGTTCAAGGACGAGATTTTCGTGGCGGTTTGCGGGCCGCTTTGCAATTTGGCGACGGCAGGGTTTTTCGTGGCGCTTTGGTGGTTTTATCCGACGCTCTACGCGTACACGGATACGGCTTGTTATGCGTCGCTGTCCGTAGCGCTTGTGAATATTTTGCCTGCATACCCTTTGGACGGCGGAAGAGTGTTAAAATGCGCGCTCGCAAGAGTATTCTCCAAAAAACAACCCAGGCAAGCGCTTGCGGAGAGAAAAGCCGAACGTATTTGTCGAGTATTGACGATTTTATTTTCAGCGTTCTTTTTTTCGGCGTTTTTCGCGCTCGCGCGGGAAAGGGTGTGGAATTTCACGCTATTGACGTTCGGGGGATTGTTGTTCGTGGGCGGATTTGGGAACAAGGACAAATCGGCGACGTACGAAAAGCTGGACGTGTCCGCTTTGTCGGCGTTTAGAAAGGGTGTAGAAATCCGTCGTGTAGCCGTGCTGGAGAGTTGCTCTATAAAGGACGCGTTGCGGTTTGTAGCGAGAGGCACGTATCTTGTTTTGGAGGTATACGACGGTGCGGAACGGCACTTGTTCGATCTTTCACAAAACGAGCTTGCGGAACTGTTCGAATTCGCGCAAACTCCTTACGAAGGGTTGGGAGATTTGTGTCGGAAAAGCGATTTTAAGACGGAAAAAGCGAAAAAAACGGATAAAAACGCTTTGAAAAAAACACAGGGTGTGCTATACTAATACGGAACACGGAAAAATCTTGCGCCCGAGAAAGACGTCCGCGTTTGCACGACTTAGCGACGGGCAAAAAGACAGGTATGAGAAAGGATAAGAAAAAAGAATGGTTTTTGGATCGCTTTTGCGGTCAACAATTCGCCGCGCTTGTGGAAGACGGGGTGCTGATGGAGTTTTCTAGCGAAAACGAACCGCGCACGTCCTGCGTTGGGAATATTTATAAAGGCAGAGTGACCAACGTCATCGCAGGAATGAACGCAGCGTTTATCGATTGCGGATTATCTAGGAACTGCTATCTTTCGATGGAAGAAACGTACACCGATTACAAAAAGTACGACGGGGTTATGGAGCGCGTGGAAGAGCTTCCCCTGTCCTTGAAAGAGGGCGACGAAGTAATCGTTCAGGTGACGAAACCGCCACGGGGGACGAAAGGCGCGAAAGTGACGACACGGCTCTCGTTCGTTGGGAAACGTATTATCTATTTACCGAACACCGACTTTTTAGGAATATCGAGAAAGATCACCAACGAAGAAACTCGACAAAAACTACTCAAGCGCGTGGAAAAAATGCGCGAAAGCGCGCACGACGGGTTTATCGTACGTACGCAAGCCCCTTTTGCGAAACTCAAACAGCTCAAATCGGAAACGGAGTACTTAAAGAAACTCTACCAAAACATGCAAAAAACGGCGAAAAACGCGCAAATCGGCACGCTTTTGTACGAAGATGAAGATTTGCCTACGCGCGTCATTCGGGATTGTTTTGGGGAAGAAATTACCGCGATCCACGTCGGGGACAAGGATTTGTACGAGCGGTTATTGCAACTGATTAAATTCAACAGCGACCTTTCTCAAAAACAAATCGTATTCTACACGGGCGAGCGTTCGATGATGAAAGAATACGGGATTACGCCACTCGCTTACGATATGGCTTTGCCGATAGTACCGTTGAAAAACGGGGGCTCGCTCGTAATCGAACATACGGAAGCGATGACGGTCGTGGACGTGAATACGGGCAAATACGTTGGAAAGGATCGCTTAGAAGAAACGGTGTTTGCCATGAATATGGCGGCGGCGAAAGAGATTGCTCGGCAGGTACGGCTTCGGAATATCGGGGGGATCGTCGTGGTGGATTTTATCGACATGTTGGAAGAACCGCACCGCATAGCCGTCACCGAAGAATTGAAAAAATACTTAAGCGAGGACAAGGCGAAATGCAACGTCTTGCCGATGAGCGAATTGTGTTTGACGCAATTTACTCGAAAACGGGTTGGGAACGAGAGTTTTTCGTATTTGGTGCAACCCTGCGAAGAATGCGTCGGGAAAGGGTATTTGCCTGCGGACATATTCGTAGTCACGCGTTTGCGCGCGGACATACTCGATTGTTTTGCGGACGGCTACGACGCGGCGATCGTGGAACTGAACGAACGGATTATGCAAAAAATACTTTCGGAAGGTTTGTTCTCTCGCGAAGCCAAAGGGCGTTGGAAAGACAAACGCGTGTACTTTATTCCGCATAGAACGTATAAATCGGAGCAATATTCCGTGCGTGGTGAAAAAGCGCACGTGTTGCAATTGCCTAATAATGCGCAGTTATTGTATTAAAAAGAAAGATTTTGAACACACAACCGCCCCGCGAAATTCGCGGGGCAGTTGTTTATCGTGTATTTTTTGGTTTATTTTCCTATCGAGCCGTTAGACGTAGAAATCGAACTCTTATATTTAAGCGGATTGTTCGTCATTGGGCGTGGCAACTTCTTCTTCGGTGGGCAAAACCGCGCGTTTTTTGGCTTGGCGCTTGGCTTTTAATCGTTCGATTTTCTCAGGATTCCAATATCCCAAGAAATACAACGTCAAGCAAACGATTGCGTCTACCAACCATGCCGCTGCAATCCCGATATAAAAACCGTCGATGTCGTATAACGAAACGAGTGCTACCGTAAACAGGTATCGAGCAACCGAGCCTGCCAACGTACTGAAGAACAAATGCCCCATAGCCTTTGCTCCACGGAAGAAGCCGTGCGCCAAGTTGGCAAGGAGATGGAAATAACAGAAGATCAAATATTTTTCTACAAATAGCAGGGCGTATTCCCGTGTGATGGCGGTTGCATCTGCGTTTAAAAACAACGAACAAAGCGGATTTCGGAAAAGAAGTGTTGCGAGGTAGAAAGGCGTGGACAAGACGATCCCTTGTAAAAGCCCTGCAAAAGCGCCCTTTTTCATTTTCTTATATTGTTTTTTGCCGACGCATTGTGCGACGTAGTTCCCGACTACGCGCGACGAATTTCCGTATACCGTTGTGAAAACGCTTTGCACTTTCGTCCCGATAGACGCCCCCGCCGTAGCCGACGGGCCGAGTTGGTTTAAGTATGGCGTAACGGTAAACGGTGCGAGATACATGACGAGCTGTTGTATCGTATTCGGCACGGAATAGGCAAAGGAATCTTTCATAGCAGTTATGCTAAAACACCAAGATTCTTTCGCAATCCCCATTTCTTTTAAGCAAGATCGGAATTTGATAAAATAGCAAAGATCAACCGCAAGAGAGGAGAGCACGGACGCAATCGCCAACCCTTCGACGCCCGTATGGAATACAAGCACGAAAAGTAAGTTCCCCCCAACGTTCCCTACGGCGGAAATTAGCGACATATAAAACGTAAAACTGCTAATCCCCATGGCGTTCATCAGCACCGCGCCCGTGTTTGTGGATACGAGAAAATATTGTCCGATGACGATGACGAGATAATATTTGAACGTTTCGTCCCAAAGGCTTTCGTGGACGTTTAACAAACGGAACAACGGTTTGTAAAAGACGATCATTCCTGCGCTCAACGCCCCGGCGACGATCGCCGTGAAAATGAGCATGGAGTACACGGATGATTTGATTTTCTTATAGTCCTTCGCGCCGAATAATTTTGCGACGTAAATGGAAAAGCCCGTCGTGAAACCCCAAAAAATCGAGTTTGTAAACGTAATCAACGCGCTAACCGAGCCCGTTGCGGCGAGCGCGTGCTCCCCGATAAATTTCCCCGCGATGGCGGAGTCCACTAGCCCATAGCTTGTCGACAACAACCCCGCAAGAATCATCGGAATGCCAAACAGGAAGAAATTTTTATAAATATTGCCTTTCGTCAAGTCTTTCATAGCCATACTTCCTTGACAACAATTTATTTTATAAGTATAATTATAGTAGCTTTTTAAGAAAAGTCAATCAACGTAATCGCGAGAAAGTTTTATTCAAATTTCTCAACAATTCTCACAAAATAAAGGGGAAGGTATGTATCAAAAGGAACGGTTAGATCAAATTTTACAAATTGTAAAACGCAACGGATACGTGACGGTGAAGTTCTTGGTAGAGAGTTTGCATTACAGCAACGCGACGATCAATCGGGACTTGAACATTTTAGAAAAACAAAAGCAAATCAAGCGCACGTACGGTGGTGTGGAATACGTTGAAATGCAGGGTACGCCGTTGAAATTCCGCTATTTAATAATGCGTTCGGCGAAATTAAAAATTGCGAAAAAGGCGTCGGAGTTCGTTCGCGACGGGGACATGATTTTTATGGATTCGTCGACGACGACGGAGTATATGGCGGAATTTTTGTCGACGAAAAAAAATCTTACCGTTGTATCCAACAATATGACGCTACTTGGGAAATTGAGCGAATATGGGATCACCGCGATTTGTCTAGGGGGACGGGTGGTAGAACCGCCGTCTATGCTCGGTGGAGAAGTAATGCTAGAAAACATTATGAAATACCGCGTGGATCGATGTTTCTTTTCATCGGGGTATTGTTCGGAAGACGGAATGTTGAATTCGGCGTTTATGCACAAATTGATGGCGCAAAATTCCCGTAAGGCGTATTATTTGGTGGACGGTGGGAAGTTGGATCTTTCCCGTCGCGCGAAGTCGTTCGGAATGAGTTTTTCCGATTTATTTTGTGTAATCAGCGACCACGAATTTTCGGAAGAAGTCAAGAAAAAATATCCCGACACGCAATTTGTAAAAGTATAGGAAAATTTTGTTTTTTTTACGAAACGCTTTACATTTATAAAAAAAGATGTTATAATAATGGACACAAACCCTGCGAAGGGAAAGGAAGTGAAATGTATATGGACGAAAATGTACAAGAAACCAGTAGTATCAGCATAGTAGGCCTGGTGAGACTTTTGCTTAAAAAGGTGTATATCCTTTTGCTGGTTGTTATCATCGGCGGTGTTTTCGGCGGTGCGCTTGCGGCTTGGAAGTCGAAAGACGTAGATTATTACGGTACGACGATCGAATTCTTTATCAATCCCAGAACGCCGACCACGGGTGAAGATGACGATCCGTATAAGGTAAGTGGCGCGTATGGTGAAAACGTGTTAAACGCGGTGGTACGCTTATTGTCTTCGCAAGACTTTGCGGAAACCTTGATGGCAGGAATGGAAGGCGCTCCGCAAAAGAATGCGGACGGCTCGTATCAAGCAGGGTATAAGGCGTACGTTTCCCGTATTCAAAAGGCGGTGGACTTCTATTATAAGACGGCTGCGGATGAGAAGACGACCGCTGCGAAATATTACAGTTTCTTCTTTGTAAAAATCAACGTTTTGAGGGACGAAGCGTTTGCGACAAACTTGTTGCAACGGATCAACGAAGAAGTGCCTAAATACGTAGAAACAAAGATCTACTTGGAAGAAAAAGACAACTTAGAAACGAACTGCTTGAACATCACGCCGTTGAATTCGATCGTGTTGCTGAACCCTGGTTATATGAGATCACAAATCATTAAATACGCGTTCTTGTTCGCGTTTGCGTCGGGGGTAGTTGCGTGCGTCGTCGTCATTTTGTTGGATCGCGCAGACAAACGTCTTCGCGATACGGACGTTATACAAAAGAGATTCAATATTCCCCTGTTAGGGATTATTCCATTGATCGGGGACGCAACTCTTGCGAATAAAACCGTTGAGGAACGTGAAACGGAGGACAAGCAATGAAATTTTTAAAGGAAATCCGTCGCCGCAGAGACGAAAAACGTGCGTATAAAGATTCGAAAAGAATACAACAACTCTCGCAAAGAACGGAATATTTAGTCGACGAGAACTCTCCGCCGAGCGTAAGAGAAGCTTTCCGTAGTATCAAGGTCGCGCTCTCCGTAGCCGTACCGAAAACAGAAGGCGGAAAAGCGATTTTCGTCGCGTCGGCGTATCCGTACGCAGGGAAAACGATGGTTGCCGTGAATCTTGCGTCGATGTTTGCGCTTTCCAATTTGAAAGTCGTAATCGTAGACGTCGATATGCGTCGGGGACAAATTGCGAAATTCTTCCGTGCAACCCACAAGAAAGGATTGTCCGAATATTTGTCCGGGCAAATCAGCTATGAAGACACAGTCCGCGTTTCGCCTATCAATGAAAACCTCTCGTATATTGCTTGTGGGACGCATCCCCCGAGACCGTACGAATTGTTGGAAAGCGATCAAATGAAAGAATTGATCGAACGTTTGCGGAAAGAATACGATTACGTCATTATCGACACTCCGCCCATTTTGATTTTGTCGGACGCGTTGGCGGTTGCTCCGTATACGGACGGTGCGGTAATCGTTGCTCGACATGAAACGACCTATTTGCGGGATATCGAACGGGAATTGGAGTTGTTAAGATTTGCAAAAGTCAACGTGCTCGGCGCGATTGTTAACGGTTATAAAGACGCGCGTAGACAAAGGGAACACGACGGGTACAGTTATTATTACGACTCGGCGAGAAAATCCAAATAATCCGAACGGAAACGACGAAACGGGTGGAAAGTGTTCCGCCCGTTTTTCTCTAAAATTCGCTTGTTTAATCGGGCAAAAAAAAGGGTAAAAATAAATATATGGAAAAAGAACTCAACGAAAACAAAAAAACGAATATTTTATCCGTCGTGCCTTTGCGTGGGAAAGTGGCGTTTCCGCATACGAATATTTCTTTTGAAGTAGGACGGGAAATGACCTTGAAAGCCGTCGATTACGCATCGAATAGCGATCGGCTGGTTTTGATTTGTGCACAAAAACAAACGGAGAAAGACGAAATCACCGCCGACGATTTGTACACGGTGGGTTGTGTTGCGCGTATTAAACAGGTGGCGCAACTTGCAGGCGGAGCAATGCGCGTGCTTTGTGAAGGGCTGTATCGCGCCCGTGCCCGTCGGATTACGATGGACGAAAACGGCGGGTATTATTATGCCGTAGCCGACGAAATTCCGTCCGTGCACGGCGACGAAGTGTTGGAAGAAGCTTATTTCCGTACCGCAAAAGCGCTCCTGAAAGACGTTTTGGCGACGGACGGGAAAATTGCTAAGGAAACGTATAACAAGCTGGAACGGATTTCAAGCGCCGAAGAGTACGTGGACGTTGCGGTGACGGCTATGCGCGTGCGTTTGGACGTGAAACAAGCCATTTTGGAAGAAGCGCGCACGATCGAACGCTTAAAATTGTTCGAACGTTGTTTGAACGACGAGCTGGAAATTTCCAAAATCGAGAAGAAAATCGCCTCCACCGTTCGGCAAAATATCGATCAATCGCAAAAGGAATACTTCTTGCGCGAACAGTTGAAAGCCATTCATAAAGAGCTTGGGGACGACGGCAAGGAAGAAGACGAATACCGTGAAAAAATCCTTGCGAAAAAATTGCCCGAAAAGCTGGAAGAAAAGTGCTTAAAAGAAATTGATAGAATGGGCAAAATGCAACCGTCGTCGCCTGAATATACCGTCATTAGCGGATATTTAGAGCAAGTGCTCGCGTTGCCGTGGACGGAAGAAACGACGGATACGGAGCTGTTGACCGATTGCTCCGCGGTGTTAGAAGCCGATCATTACGGGCTGGAAAAAATCAAGGAACGCATCACCGAATACCTTGCTGTGTTGAAATTGACTGGGAATATGAAAGCCCCGATTTTGTGTTTCGTAGGACCTCCTGGGGTGGGGAAAACGAGTATTGCACAATCGGTTGCGCGCGCTTTGGGACGGAAATTCGTGAGAATGAGCCTTGGTGGCGTCAAAGATGAAGCGGAAATCCGTGGGCATAGACGGACGTATATCGGGGCTATGCCTGGACGGATCATGTACGGAATGAAAAATGCAGGCTCGATCAATCCCGTGTTCCTGCTCGACGAAATCGACAAAATCACTTCGGATATGCACGGCGATCCTGCAGGGGCGTTGTTGGAAGTGCTCGATCCCGAGCAAAACGCGACTTTCCGAGATCGGTTTATCGAATACCCGTACGATTTGAGCAAAGTGTTGTTCATCACGACGGCGAACACGCTGGAAACCATTCCTGCGCCCTTGCGCGACAGAATGGAAATTATCGAAGTTTCCGGCTACACGATGGAAGAAAAGACGGAGATCGCGAGAAGATATCTTGCGCCCAAACAACTCGTGGCGAACGGGTTGACGGACAACCATATGACGTTCACGGAAGACGGGATTCGAATGGCGATTGAAGGGTATACCAAGGAAGCAGGTGTGCGTACGCTGGAGCGTACGGTGGGGACGTTGTGTCGTAAAATCGCCGTAAAGTACGCGGAAAATAAACAGCTTGCTTGTGTGACGGTAGACGCGCAAAAAGTGGAAGAATTGCTCGGCGCGCCCAAGTTCAAAATCGACGAAACGCGTTTCCAACAGGAAATCGGCGCGGTCACGGGCTTGGCTTGGACGGCGGTAGGCGGAACGACGCTTGTCGTAGAAGCGGTGAAAATGCAGGGTAAGGGTGAAGTGAAGTTGACGGGGAAACTCGGCGACGTCATGAAAGAATCGGCGCTCACCGCCTTGACGTATATCCGTGCGCATGCCGAAAAATACGGGCTTGATCCCGAAATGTTCGCCAAAACAGACGTGCACGTGCACGTTCCCGAAGGCGCAACGCCTAAGGACGGGCCCAGCGCAGGGATCACGATCGCGAGCGCGATTTTGTCGGCGTTGACGGAACGGGAAGCGCGTGGCGACGTGGCGATGACGGGCGAGATCACCTTGCGTGGAAAGGTATTGCCGATCGGGGGATTGAAAGAAAAGGCGCTCGCTGCAAGACGAGTGGGGATTAAGACGGTGCTTATCCCCAAAGACAACGAGCGGGACGTTGCGGAACTCCCTGAAGTCGTACGCTTAGAAATACGGTTTATCCCCGTAGCGAACGTCGACGAAGTGTTCGAATGGGTTTTTGGCGGAGAAAACTGCGAAAAACCGCGTCCACCTAAAAAACGGGCGCAAAAACCCAAGAGAATGCCCGTAATTCCTGCGGAAAATGAGGAACACAACGGCGTGCGTTGTATGTAATATAGGCAAAAGGAAAGTACCATGTACGAGATGAAACAGGAAAAACAGGAAAAGCCATTCGTGATCAAGAACGCGACGTTTATTACTTCGGCGGCGCGCGCGGAGCAGTTTATTACGCCCGAAAAACCGATGATTGCGGTGTGCGGAAAATCGAACGTTGGGAAAAGCTCGTTTATCAATATGCTTGCGAACCGTAAAAAGTTGGCGAAAACGAGTAGTGAACCAGGGCGAACGCGACTTGTCAATTATTTCGACTTTGGGGAGTTTGTTTTGGCGGATTTACCCGGCTACGGGTTTGCGCGCGTTTCCAAGACGGAGAAAGCGAAGTGGGCGAAAACGCTCGATCAGTTTTTCAAGGACAAAGAGAAGATTTCGCACGTGTTTATGCTGGTGGACGCACGGCACGATCCCACGGCGGACGACGTGCAAATGATGCAGTTTTTAAATTTCCATATCTTGCCGTTCACGGTCGTGTTGACAAAAGCGGACAAGTTGTCGAAAATGAAACTCAAAGAGCATTTGCGCGCGATTGCCGCGGACTTGTACTTAGGGCAAAGCAATTTGCTTGCGACGAGCTCGGAAACGGGCTATGGCAAGGACGACGTGTTGCGGAAGATCGGCTCGGTAATCCGTGTGGCGCAAGACGAAACGCTCGGCGTGGAGGAAGTAGAGCAAGAGAAGGAGAAAGCAGAATAACGGAATGACGGCGCTCTTTGTGGGGGCTAATGTTGATTAACGTAAGTAATTTTTCAGTTTAGGAAATAAAGAAACGGCGTGGTAGGTACCACGCCGTTTAATCCATTTTTCTTTACGAATTCGGAAGAAAATCCGCGTCGTCGTCCGCGTTTTCCTTTTCAGGCTGGACGTTCGCTTTACGGAACCGCACGTCCGCAAGGGGGAAGTCCTTAAAAATCCAACCGCCGTTGTTGTCGTCCATTTTTACCCTGACTTGCATACGCAACATATCCAAGGCCGCTACCGTCGCTTTCCCGTCGGGCGTACCTACTTCCGAGCCGACTTTCGGCATCTTTTTGCCCACTTCTACGTAGTAGTCGTTTTCGTAGCTCAAACAACACATCAACCGTCCGCAAAGTCCGCTAATTTTCCCGGGGTTCAAGGACAAGCCTTGCGCCTTTGCCATACGTACGCTGACTTTTTTAAATTCCGGCATATTGCCTGCGCAACAGCAAACGCGACCGCAGGGAGCAAGCCCGCCCAAGTATTTGGTTTCGTCGCGCGTGCCGACCTGTCGCAATTCGATCCGACAATGGAAAGTGGCGGCGAGATCTTTGACAAGCTCTCTAAAATCCACACGGTTTGCGGACGTGAAATAGAAAGAAATTTTGTTTCCGTCCATCGCAAACTCGCAGTCGACGAGTTTCATTTCCAAGCCGTGTGCAGCAATTTTTTCCTTGCAAATTTGTATTGTTTTGGGTTTTTTCGCTTCGCAAGCTGCATAAAACTCCTTATCTTTTTGCGTTGCGATCCGCAAAATCGGTTTCAAGGGTTGTACAACTTCGTCATCTTCTACTTCTTTTTCGGGATACGCAACCCATGCGTACTCGACACCGCGCGCCGTTTCCACGATTACGGGCATATTCCGTTGATAGACTTCGCCTTGCTTAGGCGCGAAATAATACAGCTTTCCACCGTTTTTAAATTTAATACCTACTACTTTCGTCATATTCGTTTCCTATCCGTTTTTATAAATTTGCTTTCGCGCGGAGCTTTGCCATACAAAGCTCGATACATTGCGGGAATACCGCGTTGAACGCGATTTGTTTTTCCGCCTCCGACAACGCTTCTTGCGCGAACAAAAGCGCCGTTGCGCCGTATTGTTTACTGACGGCGAGTACGTTGGCTTTTTCCGATTGCAACAATAAGGATTTGGTTGCTCGGGGTTGTGTTTTCAGTAGCAACGCGTCGCGGAAAATCAACCGAAGTAAAGCGAGCAATTCTTTTTGGCGTTTGCTTTCGCCGATTTGTTTGACGACTGCAGGCAACCTGCTTTCGGGGCATAATGCCAACGCAAACGCGTTTTCGGAAAGCGTTTTATAATATCCGCCTTCCAAGATATTTTGCGCTTCGCCGAGAATACCGCCGGAAGTCGCCGCGCAAAGCTCCAGCGTGCTTTGATCGTACGTATCGCCGTAGATGCGTGCAAGGCACGTTTGCAAGTCTTTCATGTCGAATGGTTGGATTTCCAGTTTCTTCGTCCGAGAGAGCACGGTGGACAAAATCGGGAACACCGTGGTCGCGCCGAGCAAGAAAATCACACCCTTGGGCGGTTCTTCCAGGAGTTTTAAAAGCTTGTTTTGCGTCTGCGCGTTTGCCTGTGCAAAATCGCCGATGACAAAGAGTTTTTTCTCGCCTTCAACGGGACTGAACGCGCTCTCTTCGCGAATGCGTTCCGCGTCGTCTACGGAAAGTTTTTTATCGGGCTCGGGCAAAAAAACGCAATCGGCAAAACTTTCTTTATCAATCAGCCGTTCAATACGTTTGCTATTCTCGCCTACGCCGTCCGTCAGGAGCAGTTTTGCGAACGTTTTCAACGCTTCGCGCAAATTCCGCCCGTCGTTGAGTAGCAAAAGATATGCGTGCGAAAGGGAAGCCTTTTTCGCTTCCGTTTGCAAGAGTTTATACGCTTGAGTATTCCGCAACAACGTTTGCATAGCCCATTCCTTCCGTTCACGCGTAAAGCGAACGCTTTCACCAAATCATATTATAGCACAAATCACGCAAATACGCAAGCGCTTGAAAAGACAATCCCCAAAAAAGAAAATCTCCCGTTTTCGCGAGAGATTTCTTTGGTCATAAATACGCTTTCCATTTCTTTTCGAACTCTTCTTCCGTGCGAATGAGTTCGTCCAACAGTTCTCGAATTTCAGGATCGCCGTTGTCGTAAACTTCGCTTGCGGTGGTGCGCAAAGCAGTAATCCCCATCACCGTGCCTTGGATCATCATATCCGCGATATGTTCCGGAGCGTTGTTCATCAGGGTGTTCATCTTAATCGAGCCCCACATCATCGCTTTTTTAAAGGGATTAGGTTCTTTCAATTCGATGCCCTTGTTTTTGGCGAGCATCACGGCTTTCGCGGAAAACCGTTCGTATTCTTCGTGTTCAAGCGTGAGTTCGTTTTTCAAAGTTTCGTCTTCCACGGCGGGCAGAATGTTCGAAATGGATTGCAGGGCGAGTTGGCAATTCCGATAAATCTCCGCCAACACTTCTTCCGTTTTTTTACGTGCAGTATTTTCCATATAGCTTTATCTCCTTGTATCAATAATTTGCCCGAAAAGGGGAGTTCTATGCCAAAAGAGAGAAAAAAGTGCAAAAATTCACGCAAAATTGCTTGACGAACTTCCCGTAATGTGTTATAGTAATATCCGAGCCGATAGAAACGGGCTTTTTTAAGTCGGGCATTTTTACGGGAAAAACCGTGAAAAACCGCGCCTAGGGAATTTCTTCGAGACTGGAAAGAGGAGGTAAAACTTATGTACGCGATCATCGATAACGGGAACAAGCAATACAAAGTTGCGGAAGGCGACGTTGTAAAGGTAGAAAAGCTTGCTGCAAACGAAGGCGATACGGTTTCGTTTAAGGCGGTTATGGTTGCCGATGAAAACGGTGTTAAGGTTGGCGCGGAAGTGGAAAACGTAAAAGTGACCGCAACCGTTGTAAAACAAGACAAGGCAAGAAAGATCATCGTTTTCAAATACAAAGCAAAGAAGAACGAACGTAAGAAGCAAGGGCATAGACAACCCTTCACCGCAGTTAAGATCGAAAAAATCGAACTCTAATTGCACGGCGGGCATGCGCCCGAAAGAAATTTGAAATTAAGGAGAAATAAAAATGATTTTCATCAGTTTATTCGCTCATAAAAAAGGTACCGGCTCTTCCCACAACGGTAGAGACAGCGAAGCGAAACGCCTTGGCACGAAGCGTAGCGACGGTCAAGCAGTTGTCGCAGGGAACATTCTCGTTCGTCAACGTGGCACGAAAATTCATCCCGGTGAAAACGTAGGCATCGGTAAAGACGATACGTTGTTCGCGCTCGTAGACGGCATTGTTCGGTACGAAAGAATGGGCAAAGATAAGAAAAAGGCAAGCGTTTATCCCGTAGTTGCGCAAGCATAACGGCACGCAAACAAAGAGAAAAATCCCGATTACGCAGGTAGTCGGGTTTTTTATTTTACTTTTTTGGAAAAATAGAGTATACTAATACTGTATAGGAGCGTTCGCAATGCAAAACAGCCAGCCACAACCGAAAAACCCTTGGATCGGGGTGATTTATATCGTCGTTTCGGCGTTGTTTTATTCGTTGATGAGTTTATTCGTCAGGCTGGCAGGGGATTTGCCCGTGTTCCAAAAATCCTTTTTTAGAAATCTCGTAGCGTCCTTTTTGGGGCTGGGGATTTTGCTCAAAAGCCGATCCCTAAAAATGAAAAAGGGGAGCTTACCGTCTTTGCTCGCACGCTCGATAGCAGGCACGGTGGGGATTTTGTGCAACTTCTACGCCATCGACCGAATGAATATTTCCGACGCGTCTATTTTAAACAAGCTCGCGCCCTTTTTCTCGATTGTCTTTTCTGCGTTTTTGTTGCGCGAAAAAGCGAGCGCGAAAGACTGGATTTTGGTGGCGGTAGCCTTTTCGGGCGCTTTGTTCGTCGTAAAACCGTCCTTTGATTTTTCTAAGAGTATCCCTGCGACGCTGGGGGTGCTGGGTGGGCTTAGCGCAGGTTTGGCGTATACGTTCGTGCGGAAGTTGGGAAAACGGGGTGAGCGAAACGCCGTGATCGTGTTCTTTTTCTCGACCTTTTCCTGTTTGACGATGTTGCCGTTTGTGATCGCGCAATACGAACCGATGACTTGGGCGCAACTTGGGTTTTTGTTGTTGGCAGGTTGTTCCGCTGGGGGAGCGCAACTTTCCGTGACGGCTGCGTACACCTACGCCCAAGCAAAAGAAATTTCCGTTTACGATTATTCGCAGGTGCTTTTTACGGCGATTTGGGGTGCGAGTTTCTTAGGCGAATTTCCCGACTGGTGGAGCGTTTTAGGGTATGCGATTATCATCGGGGCGGCGGTTATAAAAGCGTTTTCCGCGCATAGAGAAAAACGGGGAAAAACAAAAGAAGAAAGGGGGTAGGTATGCGATTAACTCCGATTACGGTAGGCAAGATTACCGTAAAAAATAACGTATTTTTAGCACCGCTTGCCGGGTACACGAACTATGCGTTTCGACGGCTTTGTTCGTCGTACGGGGCAGGGCTTTGCTATACGGAAATGGTCAGCGCAAAGGGACTGAAATACGGTAGCGAGAACACGAAAGAACTGCTTTATACCGACGAAAAAGAAGGGCTTGTGGCGGCGCAAATCTTCGGGAGTGAACCCTCCACCCTGCGATTTGCCTGCGAGCACGAGAGTTTAGCCAAATTCCCGATTGTGGATATCAACATGGGTTGTCCCGTGCCAAAAATTTATAAAAACGGCGAAGGGAGCGCGTTGCTCGAAAATCCTGCACTTGCGGAAGAAATCGTCAAGGAATGCGTCAAGAGTGGAAAAACCGTCACGGTGAAATTTCGTATCGGGGTGACGGCGGACAAGCTAATCACACGGGAATTTGCAAAGCGTATGGAAGGCGCTGGGGCGAGTTTGATTACCGTACATGGCAGAACGAAAGACAAAATGTACTCCGGCGAAGTAAATTACGGCGAAATTTTGTCGGCGAAATCGGCGGTGAAAATCCCCGTGATTGCCAACGGTGGAGTATTTTCCCTGGCGGACGCGGATAAACTCATGGACGAAACGGGCGCGGACGGTGTGATGGTTGCGCGCGCGGCGCTCTTTCATCCGCAAGTATTTTGCGAGTTGACGGGCGAAAAAGGGGAAAGCAAGCTGGAAATGTTCGAAAAGCATTTCGAATGGACGAGAAAGACTTGTGACGAGCGGTTTACCACGGTATTCATGCGGAAAATGGCGGTATTTTACGTCAAGGGCGAGCGCGGAGCGTCCGTTGCAAAAGAACGGTTTTTTAATGCGCAAACCCCCGACGAAGTGTTGGCGGTTGCGCGTGAAATTTGGGGCTAACGGACGGCGCACAGGCAAATGCCGAGTGTGAGAGAATTTATAAACGCCGAAAAACGGGCGAAGAACGCGAGTGGATAAACCGCTCGCGTTCTCTATTGAGAAAGGGGATTGCTCGCGAAATAGACGGCAAAAAGGGGCGTTTAAGGCAGAATCTCAAAGAAAATGCGCTTTTAGGGTGCAACGTAGCAACTTTTTTGTTTCAAACGCTGTACTTTTAAAAAAAAACGTGGTATAATAGTAGTGCAAAATAACGATTTTCCCTTTTTATATAAAAAAGGGAAAGCGATAATGGGAGTAAACATTATGGCGGAAAGAGTAGAAGGCGAATACGGCGCCGAGCAGATCCAGGTTTTGGACGGATTGGAACACATCAGGAAACGTCCTGGTATGTATATTTCGTCAACGGACGCAAAAGGGTTGCACCACTTGGTGCACGAAGTCGTAGACAACTCGATCGACGAGGCGTTAGCGGGATATTGTACGCATATCGAAGTGACGATCAACGACGACGGGAGTTGTACGGTACGGGATAACGGACGGGGGATTCCCACGGACATTCACCCCAAAGAAGGGATTTCGACACTCGAAGTCGTATTTACGAAAGTCAACGCAGGCGGAAAATTCGGCGGGGATTCCGGGTATAAGGTGTCCAGCGGTTTGCACGGCGTCGGCGTAAAGGCGGTAAACGCTTTGTCGGAGTGGTTGGAAGCGGAAGTCTATCAAAACGGACACGTTTATAAGCAAATCTACAACCGTGGCGTTCCGCAAAGAAGCGTACAAATCGTCGGAGATACGCAAGAAACGGGTACGAAAGTCGTATTTTTGCCCGACGCGGAAATTTTCGAAACGACGGTGTTTAGCTACGACGCGTTGAAAGGCCGTTTGCGTGAGTTGGCGTACTTGAACAAAGGCTTACGGATCACGCTGGAAGACGCCCGTCAAGGACAGGAACAAAAGGACTCCTTCTGCTACGAAGGGGGGATTTGTTCGTTCGTAGAAGAACTCAATAAAAACCGTGAAGAGTTGTTATTCCCTGCGCCCGTATACTTTGAAGAACAAGAAGGAGATACCGTTTGCGAAGTTGCGATTCAGTACAACGAATCGTACAACGAAGTCATTTACAGCTACGCGAACAACGTCAACACGATCGACGGCGGTACGCACGTAGAAGGCTTGAAGATGGCGCTTACCAAAGTCATCAACGACGCAGGTAAGAAACAGAATATATTAAAGGACAGCGAAAAACTCACGGGGGAAGACGTCCGCGAGGGGATTACGGCGGTCGTTTCCGTCAAGCTCATCAACGCGCAATTCGAATCGCAAACGAAAGACAAGCTGAACAATAGCACCATTCGCGCGTTCGTCAACAAGTGCGTGACCGAGCATATGGCGACGTTCTTGGAAGAGAACCCGTCGGTTGCAAAAGAACTTGTTTTGCGGTGCATTACGGCGCAAAAAGCGCGTGACGCGGCGCGGAGCGCGCGGGAATTGACGAGAAGAAAGGGGGTTTTGGGCTCGACGACGCTCCCTGGGAAGTTGGCGGATTGTTCGGACAAGCGAAGCGAACTTTGTGAAATCTATATCGTCGAAGGGGATTCTGCAGGCGGTACGGCAAAACAAGGACGCGATAGACGTTTCCAAGCGATTTTGCCTTTGCGCGGTAAGATTTTGAACGTAGAAAAAGTGCGCTTGAACCGCGTGCTTGAAAACGAAGAAATCAAGTCGATGATTACGGCGTTTGGATGCGGAATTTTGGATGATTTCGACGAAAGCAAATTGCGGTATGATCGGATCATTTCCATGACCGACGCCGACGTTGACGGCGCGCATATCCGTATTTTGTTGTATACCTTCCTGTTCCGTTATATGCGTCCGTTGATCGAACACGGGCACGTATACTCGGCAAAACCGCCCCTTTACAAAGCGACTTACAAGGGCAACGTCGATTACTTGTATTCCGAAGAAGAAAAGATCGAATACGATAAGAACGCTCCTGGAAAAGTCGAATACCAACGCTATAAAGGGCTTGGGGAAATGAGCAAGGAACAGCTTTGGGATACGACGATGAACCCGGCGACGAGAACGCTGGTTCGGGTGACGATGAAAGACGCGGCGGAAGCAGACCAAATGTTTACCATGTTGATGGGCGAAAATCCCGAATTGCGTAGAAAGTTTATCGAAGAAAACGCGTCGCTCGTGACCGATTTGGACGTATAAGAGAAAGGTAGGAGTAAAGGAAAATGGCAAAGAAAGAAACGAGTCCTGAATTGACCGAAGAATTTAAGAAAACATTACAGATGACGAAATTGCTCGACGTCGAAGTCGACGACGAGTTAAAACGGTCGTTTATTGCGTACGCCATGGCGGTTAATAAATCGCGCGCCATTCCCGACGTGCGCGACGGCTTGAAACCCGTACACAGACGTATCTTATACTCTATGCACGAAATGGGGTTGTACAACGATAAGGCCTATCGTAAGTGCGCACGTATCGTCGGGGACTGTATGGGTAAATTCCACCCCCACGGCGATAGCTCCGTATACGACGCGCTCGTGCGGTTGGCGCAGGAGTTCACGATCAGTTTCCCGCTCGTAGACGGGCACGGGAACTTTGGCTCGGTGGACGGCGACCCTGCGGCGGCGATGCGTTATACCGAAGCGCGTTTGACCAAGTTGGCGGCGGAAATGCTCCGCGATTTAGAAAAGGAAACGGTGGATTTTATCCCCAACTTCGACGGGAGCGAAGAAGAACCGACGGTATTGCCTGCGAGATATCCCAATTTGCTCGTAAACGGCGCGGACGGGATCGCGGTAGGTATGGCGACGAATATTCCCCCGCACAATCTTGCGGAAGTAATCGACGGGACGATTGCGATGATCGACAATCCCGAAATTACCGTGGACGAGTTGATGGAATATATCCCTGCGCCCGATTTCCCGACCGGGGGGCTGATTATGGGCAGAAGCGGTATTCGCCAAGCGTACCGCACAGGACAAGGGAACATCCGTATCCGTTCCCGTTGTGAAATCGAAGAATACGGCACGGGCGGAAATACCCGTTCCCGTATCGTTGTCACGGAAATTCCCTACCAAGTCAACAAAGCGCAACTAATCAAAACGATTGCGGATATGGTCAACGACAAGCGTTTGGAAGGCATTTCCGACATTCGCGACGAATCCGACCGCGACGGTATGCGGATCGTAATCGAATGCAAGAAAGACGCAAACGCGCAAGTTGTTTTGAACACGCTCTATAAAAAGACGAAATTGCAAATCTCGGACGGGATTATCTTGCTCGCGCTCGTAGAAAACGGGACAGAACCGAGAAACCTCAATCTCCGCGAAGTTTTGTATTATTATTTGGAACATCAAAAAGATGTGATCGTACGCCGTACTCGCTACGATTTAAACAAGACGGAAGAACGCGCGCATATCATTGCAGGGCTTGTGTTGGCGCTCGCGAACGTGGACGAAGTCATTCGTATCATCAAGGCGTCGGCGGACAAAAACGCGGCGGTAGAAGGCTTGACGACGGCGTTCGTGTTGGATGAAAAACAAGCGAACGCAATCCTCGAAATGCGTTTACAAAGATTGACGTCGCTGGAAGTGGAAAAACTCAAGGACGAGCTGACTGCTTTGCAGGCAACGA
Organism: Clostridia bacterium; assembly: GCA_017625565.1. Lineage (GTDB taxonomy): Bacteria > Bacillota > Clostridia > Christensenellales > Borkfalkiaceae > Scatosoma. The sequence continues at coordinate 21,506 of JAGAKN010000015.1, read as the reverse complement.
TTGCCGATCTCAAAGATATTTTGGCGAACGAATGGCGCGTTATGGCGATTATCCGTCAAGACCTTACGGAAATCAAAGCCAAATACCCGTCGCCGAGAAAATCGGAAATTTCCGTAGACTACGGCAATATCGACGACGAAGACTTGATCGATAGAGAAGACGTCGTGATCTCGTTGACGCATAGCGGATATATCAAACGCTTGCCCGTTGCGGAATACAAAGCGCAAGGCAGGGGAGGCAGAGGGATTACCGCGCACCGCCCGAAGGACGAAGACTACGTGGAAAAAATGTTCGTATGCTGTACGCACGATCCCATCTTGCTCTTCTCGTCGAAAGGGAAAGTGTACTCGATTAAGGGCTATGAAATCCCCGAAGCCAACCGTACGGCACGCGGTAGAGCCGTCGTCAATATCGTACAACTCGATCCGGGCGAAAAGATCGAAACGGTACTCCCTGTGTTGGAAAACGGCATCGGCTATCTCACGATGGCGACGGAGCGTGGTTTGATCAAGAAAACGGCTACTTCGGAGTTTGCACGAATTCCCAAGAACGGGAAAATCGCAATTAAGTTGCAAGAAGAAGATCGGTTGATTTCCGTACAATTCACGACGGGCGAGGACGAAATTTTGATTGCTTCGCGCGCAGGGAAATGTATTCGGTTTGCGGAAACGGACGTTCGTCCGACGGGACGCGGAACGCAAGGCGTTAAGGCGATTACGCTCGCCAAAGGCGATATCGTCGTGGATATGATGATCGTCGACAAGACGCAAGATATCTTTACGTTGACGTCGGGGGGTTATGGGAAACGTTCGAGCATTGAAGATTATCGCTTGCAAAGCCGTGGTGGTAAAGGGATCAAGGCAGGGATCTTCAACGAAAAGACGGGCGAGCTTGTGAATATGAAACTCGTCACGGACGAAAACGACATTATGATCATTACGACGGGCGGAACGATTATCCGTATGCATGCGGACACGATCAGTCGGATCGGTAGAAGTACGCGTGGGGTACGGGTTATGAACGTCAAAGACAGTTTGGTGGCGACGGTAGACGTGACCGAACGCGACGACGAAGCGGAAACGCAAGCGCCCGAAGAAACGGCGGCGGATTTGAGCCCTGAAGATTTGGTCGGCGAAACGGACGTTGAAGAAGTAGAAGAAACGGTGGTTTTGGACGACGAACCGGAAGAAGAAAACGTTGTAGACGAAACCGAAGAATAATCGAAAAACGAGCATAAAAAAACTCCCCGTTTGCGGTGTTCCGCGAACGGGGAGTTTTAGAATTTAAGTTGGGTTATTCGTCGGCAGGATTGATCATATCAAAGCCCCGTATCAAGAACCCGGAAATGGGGAAACTTGCTTGTACGATGATGACGATTAATAGGATTTGCGCTAGCGAGAAATCTACGTTCGACCAGCCTTCAAATACGATTTCGCCCAGGACAGGTACGGAAATAACGATTGTACAAAGGAAAGCCGATAGGATAAACAAGCACGCGCGCACGATATTAAACGGTTGGCAAATTCGATAGAGCATTACCAAGCCCGTAAACGTCAACGCGATCATCATCAACGCTTGATATTCTAAGGAATCTTCGCCCGTAGGGGTGCGGAATCCGAACGTATCCGAAAGCGAAGTTCGATGCACGATGTACAATGCGATAATCCCGATTGCCATGGTTAGCGCGCCGGGAATGGCTCGGCTTAGTACGTACGGGATAAACTTGCCTTTTACGCGCGCGGTATTCGGTTGCAACGAGAGTACGAACGACGGGATTGCGCTGATAAAGATTTCGAACATCATCATGTTATTCGTCGTGAAGAAATACGTACTGCCGATCGAAATACACGTGACCGCCAAAATCAACGTCAACAGCGTTTTCATAATATACAGCGCGGACGAATCCTTGATGTTATTGATCACCCGTCTGCCTTCGTTAACGATCTTTGGCATAGACCCGAAATTGTTGTCCTGTAAAACCAAGTTGGAAACGTTTCTTGCCGCTTCGCTACCCGAAGCAACGGATACGGCGCAGTCGGCTTCTTTCATTGCCAAAATATCGTTTACGCCGTCGCCTGTCATCGCAACGGTGTTGCCGGCTTTCTTAATTGAACGTATCAGTAGCGCCTTTTGTTCGGGAGTCACCCGTCCGAATACGGTGTACGCATTCGCCGCGTTTTCGACTTCGAGATCGGATAAACCTTCCAAGGAAATAAACTGCGCGGCGTTTTTAATGCCTGCTCTACGTGCTACTTCGGAAACCGTCACGGGGTTGTCGCCCGAAATGACCTTGACGGCTACGTCGTTTTCTCTAAACCATTTGATCGTATCGATTGCGTCGGGACGAATGTTATCCGAAAGGGTAATAATCGCAACGGCGCGGGGTGCAGACGGCGGTTTGTCGCCTTGGATTTGCCCCGTGGAATGCGCCAAAACCAAAACCCGTAAGCCCATTTGCGCATATTGTTTTACAATTTTGTCAATCCGCGACGGTACGGGACGGAGTACGAACTCCGGCGCGCCCATAATAAACGTGCCGACGTCTTCGAACGTGACGGCGGAAAGCTTTCTCGCCGACGAGAACGGGAGCGTCGCAATCGGTTGTAATGCGGAAGAATGCCCAAACCGTTCGTACAAAGCGATCGACGTTTGGTTGTTGTCGTTGAGCGACGCGAGCATCGAACCCAAGATATCGTCGATGCCGTATTCCGTCGTAGCATTCAACAAAATACAATCGCTAACCCGCATTCTGCCGTCGGTAATCGTACCCGTCTTATCCAAGCACAATACGTTTACCCGTGCCAGCATTTCCAAAGAGTACATATCTTGTACGAGCGTATTGTATTTCGCAAGTCGTATCATCCCCAAGGACAAAGCGACGGTGGTTAAGAGCAACAGTCCCGACGGGATCATACCGATAACGACGGAACAGGTTTTTTGAATGGTTTCGTTAAGGTCGGCGTTTCCGCGCAGTAAGTTCTTCCAAAAACCACCGCTTTCAGAGAGCGCATCCCAAGCTCCGCTACCGCCGATGGAGCGATAGTTGGTAAAGAACATAAAGATTGCGACGGGCACGATCAAAAGCCCGATGACCTTAATAAATAGCGTGATCGAGTTCATAATTTCGGAATTCGGACGCTTGTATTTTTTTGCCCGTGCCGTTAATTTGCTTATGTACGTATCGTCGCCGATTTTATCAACGCGTGCCGCGATTTGTCCGCTGGCTACGAACGAGCCGGCAAACAGTTCGTCGCCGTCGTCTTTTTTGACGGGCACGGATTCACCTGTAAGTAGGGATTCGTTGAATTCCGCCATACCGTCCATCGCAATGCAGTCGGCAGGTACTTGTTGACCGGCGGAAAGGATAAGAATATCGTCTACGACAATCTCTTCTACGGGAATGTCCGTTTTGATACCGTTTCTAACGACCTTTGCCGTTGGGGACGAGAGTATGGAGAGTTTATCAATTTTTCGTTTTGCGCGGATTTCTTGGACGATACTCACCAAGATATTGCAAAGGAAAATTGCCACAAACGAGAATTGCGAAATGGGCGCGCGCGCCAAAAGCAACGCTAACCCCGCGAGTAAGCACAACAGGTTGAAAAAGGTGCAAATGTTTCCGATAAAAATACTGCGATAGGTTTTCGAGTATTTTTTACCCGTTTTGTTGACGAGCCCTTGTTCTACCCGTTCGGCGACTTGCGCTTTGGAAAGGCCCTCGCTGGCAAGCGCGTGAAAGCGTTTTACGTCTGCAACGGGCGCGGTTTGTTTTCTCTTTTCTTTCTTTTTGGGGAAGAGTTTTGCAAACTTACGGTTGCTTTTTTCTTCTTCCGAAACGTATTCCTTTTCCGAATTGATATCTTTTTTCATAGCTATATTTTACTCCAAGTGGTTTTATTATAGCATAGCTATGTGAAAAATACAAGTTTTTTTCGGAAAAAATCTTTTAAATAGGCGTTATTTGGGTGCATTTAATTGATTTTAAGGATGAAAAGTTGTATAATAATTGAAAACAAAGAAAATGGAGTAAAAATACGATGATCGATATCAATCTTATCCGTACCAATCCCGAACTTGTAAAAGAGAATATTAAAAAGAAATTCCAAGACCACAAGTTGCCCCTCGTGGACAAGGCGTTGGAACTCGACGCAAAGCGTCGTGCGTTGATCGCGGAAGGCGACGCACTCCGTTCCGCGCGGAATACGCTCTCGAAAAAGGTGGGCGAATATATGAAAGCGGGCAACCGTGAAGAAGCGGAAAAGGTAAAGGCGCAAGTAAAAGCCGACGCCGAACGCTTGGTTGCGATCGAAAAGGAAAACGAAGAAGTGGACGTGGCGTTGAAAAAGACGATGATGACGATCCCGAATATCATCGCTGACGACGTTCCGCTTGGAAAGGATGACAGCGAAAACGTGGAATTAAAACGTTTCGGCGAAGCGGTCGTGCCCGATTTTGAAATTCCGTATCATTTGGATATTTTGGAAAAACTCGACGGGATCGACGTAGACTCCGCGCGCCGTACTTCGGGGCAAGGGTTCTATTATTTGACGGGGGACGTTGCGAGATTGCACTCTGCCGTGTTAGCATACGCGCGTGATTTCATGATCGATAAAGGTTTTACGTACGTCATTCCGCCGTTTATGATCCACGGCGACGTCGTTTCGGGAGTTATGAGCTTTGACGAAATGGAAAATATGATGTACAAGATCGAAGGCGAAGACTTGTATTTGATCGGTACGTCCGAACACTCGATGATCGGTCGGTATATGGGACAAATTATCGACGGCAAGAAATTGCCTTTGGCTTTGACGAGTTATTCCCCCTGTTTCCGTAAGGAAAAGGGCGCGCACGGCATCGAAGAACGCGGGATTTACCGTATTCATCAATTCGAAAAACAAGAAATGATCGTCGTTTGTAAGCCGGAAGACAGCGATGCTTGGTATGAAAAACTTTGGTCATATACCGTGGAATTGTTCCGCTCGATGGATATCCCCGTAAGACAACTCGGATGTTGTTCGGGAGATCTTGCGGATTTGAAATATAAGAGTTGTGACGTAGAAGCGTGGAGCCCCCGTCAAAAGAAATATTTCGAAGTTGGGTCTTGTTCCAACTTGACGGACGCGCAGGCAAGACGTTTGAGCATTCGTTATAAGGACGACGACGGGAAAACCAAGCTCGCGCATACTTTGAACAACACGGTAGTTGCTCCGCCGAGAATGTTGATTGCGTTTATGGAAAACCATTTGCAGGCGGACGGTAGCGTGACCATTCCCGAAGTATTGCAACCGTATATGGGTGGCAAGAAAGTCATTAAAACGGTATAACGGGAAGAAAGGAACGCAAACGAAAGCGAAATGAAATATTTATTTTTCGATATCGAATGCTCGGTCGTATCCAAGAAAGTGGCGAAGATTTGTGCGTTCGGGTATTGTTTAACGGACGAAAAATTTCATATTTTGGAAAAGGAAGATCTCCTGATCAATCCACAAGGGGGATTTCATCTTACCGACAGACAGGGCAAGCAGGGTTTAGTCTTGCCCTATAAATACGACGAATTTAAGAAGTATCCCACCTTTTCGCAGTACGCAAAGAAGATTTATGCCTTGTTGCAGGACGAAGATACGCTGGTTGCAGGACACGCGACGATGAACGACGTGAAGTATTTGAATTTTGAAAGTCAGCGCTTTCAATTACCGCCGTTCAAGTTCTCGTTTGCGGACACGCAATTCGTGTATATGAACTACAAAAAGGATTTTTCTAGACAGTTCGGTCTTGGCGCTATTGCCGAGCAGTTGGGCGTAGAGTTCGTTGCCCACCGCGCGGTGGACGACGCGTATGCGACGATGAAAATTGCCGAAGCCATGTGTTTGGTAGAGGGTGTGAATTTTGCCGAGCTCCTTGAAAAATACCGTATTCAAAAGGGGCGTATCGAAAATTTCGAGATTACGCAAACGACGTCCGACGCGTTTATAGCCTATAAAAAAGAGCAGGAACGGCAACGCGAAGACCGAGAAAAACGCAAGGCGGAGTTTTATCATTTTGTCGACCGTGAAAAACGTAAACGTAAAAAGGACGGCGTATTAAAGGATAAAAACGTCTGTTTTTCCCACGGTTTGGAAACGGAATTGTCCCTTTCCAAACGTTTGTTGAGCGAAGCGTACGCGCAAGGCGCAACGTTCACGTCCCACGCGGAGAATTGCGACGTATACGTATGCTTTGACAACGAAAGCGGACCGCGCTTAAAATCCGTACAGAAACAGAACGCAAAAATTTTTACACCTGAACAATTTTCTCAGTATTTGTCTACGCAGGAATAACCGATGAAGATGCAATTACCCGAAAAATTTATGCAAAGAATGCAAAAACAGCTTCCCGAAAACGAATGGGAAGCATTTTTTGCCGTCTATGAAAAAAAGCCCGTCAAGGGGGTGCGTTTGAATGTCTTGAAAGGGGGCAGGGATGCGTTGAAAGCAAAAATCCCCTTTTTGGGCGACCCCGTAGAATGGGAAGAAAACGGGTTTTATACGGACAGGGAAAAGCTCGGTTTGTCTTTGTGGCACGACGCGGGGTTGTTTTATTCGCAAGAACCGTCCGCGATGAAAGTAGCTCCGCTTTTAGACGTGCAACCGGGGGAAAGAGTGCTTGATCTTTGTTCCGCGCCTGGGGGAAAAGGTACGCAACTCGCTTGCGCGATGCAGGGTGATGGAGTGTTGGTTTTAAACGAGCCTATTTTTTCAAGAGCGAAAATTCTTTCGCAAAACGTCGAGCGAATGGGGATAAAAAACGCCGTTGTGGTTTGCGAACTGCCTGAAAATCTTTCCAAGCGGTTTGGCGGGTATTTCGATAAAATTCTCGTGGACGCGCCCTGTTCCGGGGAAGGAATGTTTCGAAAAAACGCGGAAGAAGCTTTAAGGGAATGGAGTGAAGAAAACGTCGAAGCATGCGCCCTTCGGCAAGCACGGATCTTAAACGAAAGCGTGAAAATGTTAAAAAGCGGTGGAAGGTTGGCGTATTCGACTTGCACGTTTTCGCTGGAAGAAGACGAGTGGCAGGTGGAGAATTTTTTAAATACGCACCCCGAAATGCGGTTGATTACGTCGGAAAAACTCTTACCGCATACCTGCAAAGGGGAAGGGCATTTCGTTGCGGTTTTTGAAAAATCGTCGACGGCGGAAAGGGAAATTTCGCGCATCAAAACGGCTATGCCCAACGTGCGTAGGGATAGTGAAAAGGCGTATCGGGAATTTGAAAAGCAATTTTTCAAAAGTCCGTTTGCAAAGCGCATTTATGAAACGGATGGAACGTTATACGAACTCCCCGACGGAGTCTTCGAGTGGAAAGGTTTACAAGTTTTGCGCGTCGGCGTACGGCTTGGCGACGTCAGAAACGGTCGGTTCGAGCCGTCCCATTCGTTGGCGATGGCTACACGCGGAGAAGATTGTAAAAACGTTGTGTCGTTGTCGGAAACGGACGCTAGAGTAAGAGGATATTTACGCGGTGAAACGATCGCGGTGGAGATCCCCAACGGTTGGTGTTTGGTTTGCGTAGACGGGTATCCGTTGGGGCTTGGGAAAGCGGTCAACGGCACGGTGAAGAACCATTTCCCGAAAGCGCTAAGGCATTAAAAACACGAAAAATAAAAAAAGGTTGCAAGTTTGTCTTGCAACCTTTTTGCTTATTAGAAATTAGTTCTTTTTAGATTTATAGCCACGCTTTTTGCGGATCTTTGCTACAACCTTCTTCACGATCAAGCTGACGATTGCAAGGAGCAATACCGCAGCGATTGAGATCGAGCTTGCCAACAACCACACGTTCGTGCCGGTGCTATCTTCTTCCGTCGTGTCTTCTTCCGTCGTGGAATCGTCACTTGCCGTCGGCGTCACCAATTGTTCGGAGTAGGAGTAGTCCGCAAACGCGGTGTACACGCTACCTGCTTTTTGATAGTTGAGATATGCAACGCCTGCCGTTTGTTCGGAAGCGAAGAAACTCTTTTCGTAATCGTTGCCGATTTGGTTGTTTGCCTTATCGAAATCCGCGTTATAACGAAGATATTTATCGGTGTCATAGAACGAGAACACGCTTTCGAAATACGTCGTTTCCGCTTTGTCCTTATATTCTTCGATAAGCCCCGAGAAGTTATTTTGCGCGTCGCCAGGGTTGTTCGTATCGAACATAACGTACGTGTCTAAGGGGTTTGCAGCGCCATTTCTTTCACCGCTCCAAACTTCCAAACGGTAGTTCTTTGCGTTCGAGCCTGTATGCACGTAGAAGGTGACGGTAGCCCATTCGCCTTTGGTGTTCTCGATTTCGAAGTAAAGCTCTTGCTTTTCTTGCGCAAGGTAGCGGTAGGGCAAGGGGTTCACGGTATCCGTTTCGCTGATTTTTGTGATTTCCGTCAAATTCTTTACGGGGATCGTCTTTGCTTTGTCTGCGAAATAGGTGTCCGTTTCCTTGTCGTAGTAGAACGCGATGCCGTCTTGACCTTCGCCGTTCCAAGCGTCGGTGTACGCGTACGCAACTCCGCCTTTACCGACGAGCTTGTTGCCGTCGTCGTCCGTTTCGGTGTACGCATCAAGGTTTGCATAGTACGCCGTTTGCGAAATGCGTTCGGAGCTTGCGCCTTTCCAGTTCTTATTTACGAGGTACAAGCCGTTGGATTGCATCTTGAACGCAACGTCCGTTCTCTTGTTGAAACCGCTTGCTTGGGGATCGGATGCGCAAAGGTTGCCGTCGTCGTCATACCAATAAATCAAGGTAGAACCGATGGAAAGCTTGTCTTGGTGCATATCGTCGTCCATATCCATCAAGTAAACGTACGCTTTCGCGCCTGCGCTTACTTTAACGCGCGTGGAAATTGCCGAATAGGAATTTGCCGCGATGGTCGTCGTCGTACCGATATAGCCGTAAGCTTTATTGCTTGCGCCGTCGTTCCAAATCAACAAGGGTTGGGTGACGTCGTCGCCGATTACTTCGTTCCAAACGCTTTCCGCGTTCGTTGTAAGCGTTGCATGCGATTGCAAGCCTTTGATCCAAGCGGGAGCGTCCGCGCCAGCCACTAACGTATCGTAGTATTCTAAGAAATGTTCTTTATTGATCAAACCAGCGTTTTTGTGTTGGTTGATTTTCGTGTTCGTGCCATCGCCGATTGCAACGTAGTCGCTATTGCTGTAAACGCCTTTGTAGTTTTTCAAGGTCGTGATGCCTTCTTCGATGGAAGTATACGCAACCGAAGACGCCGTATCAAAACCTGCGTTGCCCGTTTCTTCTTCTACGTTATCGCCCTTGACGGACGCGATCAAAGCGTAGGTATTGCTTTGCGCGCTTTCAAATTCCTTTTGCGTCATTGCGTACGTTTGGAATTCGGTAAATGCCGCGAAACCGGGATGGAAGCTGGAGATAGTCGTGTCTTTGGTAATCGACGTAGGGCCGAACGTGAAAGACAACGTGAATTTTGCATCAGGATCTTCCGATTCGTTTTCGATAAAGAAGAAACATTGTTGCCAGCCGTTGTAAATGTCTTTGCTTTCGCCGACGTCAACGGTGGTGATATCCGTCGTGTCGATGGACTCGAAAGACTGCGTTTCGTTGTTTTTGTCTACGATCTTGATGCCTGCGCCCGTAAGCCCGTTCAAATCCGACGTCTTTACGAAGAAAGAAATCGCCATATAATCTACGGGATTGCCGTTCGTGTCTTTAAATTCGAATTGATACTTGGATTCTGCGGTGTAAGCAACCCCGTCCGCACTCAAGAGCAACAATACGGGTTTGTCTTTTGCAAAATCGTTGTCTTTGAAATAATCTTCGTAAACAGCGTTGAGATACTCGTTCCCTTGCGCTTCCGTCGCTAAATCTTTCGCGTAATCGGCTTTGTTTGCATTGACAACGTATTGGAAGACGCCTTGTTGATCGTACGTGCCGTCGAAACCTTCGCCGAGCCAAGGCGCGGTGGAGTTGCCTGCCATAGACGTGTAATCTACGCCACCGACTTTGCCCGAAGTCGCTTTATATGCAAAGCCTTGTTTGAGTACGTTCGACGAACGGAATTCGCCGAAGAAATTCATTGCGTATGCGTTGCTCGCCTTGTGTGCGGGGGTGGAAACGTCGATCGTCTTTTGCGATTTTTTGGAATTGAAGTCCGCTTTATACGCTTCTGCGAGATTCAGCTCGTCCATCTTATCGTCGAAATCGTCATTAGTGATCAAGTTGCATTGAATATCGTCGAAGAACGCATACCCGTTGACGTATTCCAAGCGATCCGTCCCGCCGCCTTGACCAAGACCCAACACGATCGAGAACGTCGTTTCCGTATAGGAAGAACCCTTCAAATAGAAGGAGTATTTCATCCAACCGTTAGAAAGGGCGCTTTCGTCCATCGTTTCGGTATTGATATTTTTCACTTCGTAAGAATCCAACTGTCTTCCGCCGACGGAGTGCGTAATGCTGATATATGCACCTTTTTTCACAGCTTCTTGGGGAGTACCGTCGGTAGACGTAGACATAAGGTCGGACGTCTTAACCCAAACGGAGAATTCCGCCGAAGTACCTGCTTTTAAAACGACCGACGAAGACGCGGTATATTTTTGCGCCGTACCCATGCTTTGATAGGTGGACGTCGACGTGTTTTCGGGATACTCGTTATGGATCATTAAGATCTTGGTATTTTCCGTGCTGTTGTCGTGCGTGCCGGGATTGTCGCAGGAAGGAGTGGGGATGTCACCGCTGTCAATATTGAACGCTTGATAGAAAGAAAGATCTTTCTTAATCTTTCCGTCGGGGTTAGCCTTTTCCCAAACGTCGTAATACGCGAGCTTGTCCCGCGTGGTGAGCGTATCCCATTTTGCTTTTGCGTCTTCTTCCGTGAACACGGTAATATCTTCTGCGTCGGTAAGCGACGTACCCGTCAATTTCTTCCATTCGTCCGTAGCCGTATCGATGATACCGCTCGCCGCCTTAGAGGTCAACGCGCTACCCGAAGCAACGGTGTTCACCGAGCGCGACCAGTTGGAAACGGACGTACCGATTGCATTCAAACCGTCGTTTTTCGCAAAGGTTTCAAATCCGCCGTTTTTGACGAGCGAAGTATCGTTGACTGCTTCCGTCGTGGACGACGAAGAAGACGACGAAGAAGAGGAATCGGTTGTAGACGAATTCGAACAGGAAGCAAATGCCGCCGTGGACGAAAGCATCATAACCGATAAGCAAAAGGCAAGAAGATGTTTCTTGCGGTTGTTAGAACTGTTTTTCATGGAACCACCTTTGGTTTTTATTTTCTGTCTTGAATTTTCAAAAACTGTGAATTGTGGGGCATTTTTCCACTATTCGCGATTTTGTACTCTACTATTTTAATACAAAATCAAATTCTTGGCAAGCGTTTATGGTGGTAAATAGATGAAAAAGTTTGATAAATTGCAAAATTTTACGCAGTATATATTGTATAAACGCGCGCGAGGGGGGAGTTTTTGGTGGAAAAAGGAAAAAGTGGGAATGGAAAGCGGATTTTATGCGGAGTCGTCGTCGGAGTTGCAAACAGTTTGTTCGGCGGGGGTGGCGGCATGATTGCCGTGCCGTTATTACAAAAAACGGGCATGAAAGAAAAGGTGGCGCACGCAACGGCAATTTTGCTCATTTTGCCCGTTTGTATTACGTCGCTGATCGTGTACTTTTCAAGGGGGATTTACGATTTTTCGGTGTTGATCCCCACGTCGATCGGGGTAAGTTTCGGTGGAGCAATAGGGGCGAAACTTTTAGGCAAATTGCCCGTAAAAACGGTGGGGATCGCGTTTGCGATTTTACAAGCGTTTGCAGGCGCGTTTTTATTGTTCAGTTCGTAGAAAAAGGAGAAAAATATGCGATTTTATCTGTATTTAATATTGGGTTTCTTGGGTGGAATTCCTGCAGGAATGGGCATGGGCGGTGGAACGGTGACTATACCGCTGCTACTCCTTGTCGGCGGAGTGGAACAAAAGATTGCACAATGCGCGAATCTCTTTGCTTTCCTGCCGATGAGCGGTTTTGCGCTCAAGACACATTCGGAAAACGGGCTGTTAAAAACAGACGGAATTTTATGGACGATACTCCCCGCGGTGTTGCTTGCCGTGTTGGGGGCGACGCTGACGGCGTATTTAACGTCTGACGTACTGAGAAAGGGGTTTGGGATTTTTTTAATCGGATTGTCTTTCGTCAGTTTGAAACAACTCTATCAAACGCAAGAATAGCAGAAAAGTTTCGGCAAAATGCACAAGAATTAAAAATAAACGATTTTTCCCAGCGAAAAGCCTTAAAAAAACAAAGGATTAAAGGGCAAAACGCACAAAAAAAGCCCTGAAAAGCATTCAAAATGAAAAAAAGTTGAAAAAAGGAGAAAAAATTTTTAAAAAGGGTATTTACAAAACGCGTTTTCTATGGTAAACTATGGAAGAGAAAATGGGGATTACCCTATAGAACGTGAAAAAACGGGAAAGATGAAATACGGCGTCGCAAGAAAAAAGGGCTTGCGTGGGCGACAGAGGTAGAAAAAGTGGAAAAGATCGGTATTATTGATTTGGGATCGAATACGGCGCGTCTTGTCATCGTAGAGATGTTTACGGACGGGCATTACATGGTTGTGGACGAATTGAAAGAGAGTGTTCGTTTGGGACAAGACATGGACCGCGACGGGTTTTTAAAACCGCAACGGATCGCGGAAACGATTAAGACGTTGAAGATTTTTAAACGGCTTTGCGACGCAAGTGGCGTCGATCGCATTATCGCAGTCGGTACGGCGGCGGTACGTCGCGCGAAAAATCAACGCTCGTTCTTAGATGAAATCCAAGTAAGTTGCAACATTACCATTCGGGTGCTGTCCGAAGAAGAAGAAGCGTTGCTCGTTTATCGTGGCGTAATCAACTCGATGGATATTCCCAAAGGCTTGATCTTGGAAATCGGCGGTGGTAGCACGAAGATTATTTATTATAACCGTAGAAACGTATTGCACTACGCATCTTTGCCGTTTGGCGCGGTGACGTTGACGGATTTGTTTGCAAGTGATCCGTCCGCGGAAGTTGCGGCGCAACACGTAGAAGAATTTTTCACGGAGCAATTGAAAAAGTTGCCGTGGTTGAGCGAAGTCGATCCCGAAGCACAAATGATCGGGGTGGGCGGTTCGTTCCGCAATTTGTTCAAGATTAGCAAACTCGTGAAGAAATATCCGTTGGATATGGCACACAATTACAAGTTGGCGACCGAAGATTTCACGGGCATTTACGATATGGTAAAAGCGCTCGACGTGGACAAGCGTAAAAAGATTAAGGGCTTATCTCCTGCGCGTGCAGATATTATGCCGGCAGCGATGGCGATTATCAAATCCTTCGTCGATTACATGGATACGCAAATGATCACCATCGGCGTATGCGGGTTGCGCGAAGGCTTGATGATCAACCAAGCTTTACCGATCACGCAAGAAAAACCCATTTCCGACGTGTTGGGGTATTCGCTCGACCGTATGCTGAAATACCACGGTTGCGATCCCAAGCATATCGAACACGTGCTTTCGTTGTCGGTGCAGCTGTTTAAACAGCTCCGCGTGTTGCATAAATTCCCCCGTCAGTATTTGAAGGTATTGAAGATCGCGGCGAGTTTGCACGATTGCGGTATGCGCGTGAAGTACCACAACCACGCAAAACATAGTTGCTATATCATACTTAACGGCTTGATTTCGGGCGCGACGCATCGGGAAATTATCTTGGCGGCGTTCGTAGCAGGTTGTCATAACCGAGAGGACGTGCCCTTGGGTGAATGGGCAAAATATAAGGATATCGTTTTGGAAGAAGACTTGGATGCGGTGAAGAAGTTGGGCGTGTTGCTCCGCTTGGCAGAGAGTTTGGATCGTACGCATTGTGGTATGGTGACGGGTGTGAATTGCGACGTTTTGGGCGATTCCGTAATTATGAAAACGATCGTGACGGGCGACGCGGCTTTGGAAATCCGCGACGCTACTGCGGCGAGTATGGAATTCAAGAGAGCTTTCCGTAAGAATCTCGAAATTTTGTAAGGGTTATAGCCACGCTCTCCGTTTGTCGGGGAACGTGGCTTTTTCTATAAGCTATGGAATGGATTTTGGCGAGTGCGTCCCCACGCCGTAAGGAATTGTTGGGACAGCTCATTGGAAAATTTGAAATTATTCCCGCGCGGGGCGAAGAACGGACGGATGAGAATTTATCCCCCGAAGCGTTGGTAAAAACGCTTGCCGAACAAAAAGCGACGGAAGTGGCTACGTATCCGAAATCGCGGGGGAAAATCGTACTCGGTGCGGACACGGTAGTGGCTTACGAGAGAAAAGTGTTGGGAAAGCCTAAGGACGAAGAAGACGCTTTTTCGATGCTTTCGGCGCTTTCTGGGCGGGAGCACGACGTATACACGGGCGTGTGTATCGTCTATCCGACGGCGCGCGGTGTGAAAAAAATCGTCGCGGTAGAACGCACCCAGGTACGGTTTTATCCGTTGTCGGAAGCGCAAATCCGCGCGTATATCGCAACGGGCTCGCCGATGGACAAAGCAGGCGCGTACGGCATTCAAGACGGGGGATTGGTGGAAAGTATTCAAGGGAGTTTCTCCAACGTCGTGGGCTTGCCTATAGAGCTTTGCGCCAAGCTCATCCAACAGGTTGCGACGGAGTGCAACGAGAAATAAAGGAGTGGAATTATGGTAAAACTTGCGATTGATTTGGGTTCGTCGATGACGAAAATTTACCGCGCGGATACGAACAGCGGGATTGTCCTTGCAGAGCCGTCTTGCGTAGCGGTCGTTGGGGAAGACGCGGAAATCAAAGCGGTTGGGAAAGAAGCGAAAAATTTAATCGGGAAAACGGCGGAATATACGAGTATTGTATACCCCGTGTACGAAGGTGAAATCGTCGATATGCGTTTGGCAGTAGCGATGTTAAAAGAGTTTTTATCGCGGATCGGTATGAAATCGTCTATGCTCCGTCGTGCGCAAGTATTGATCAACGTGCCTTGTGGGATTACCGAACGCAACCTTTTGGCTTACGAGAATTTGACGGAAGAATGCGGTTTAAAGAAAGTGTATTTCGTCGAGCAACCCTATTTGTCGGCGCTCGGCGCAGGGGTAGCGCTCAGCGATTCCGATCCGATCTTCTGTTTGGACGTCGGTGGCGGAGTTTCCAACGCCGCAGTCGTTTCAGCGGACGGGTTGATTGCGGGGATTTCCATGAACGTCGGCGGAAACAATATGGACGCGAACATCATTTCTCGGATTGCTAGCCATAACAAGCTGTTAATCGGCGCTTTGACGGCGGAACGGATTAAAAACGAAATCGGATCGTTGGCGCAGGGGGCTTTAGGGACAATGGTTGCGGAAGGCAGTTCGACGGAAACTTGTCAACCGTCGTCTACGTCCGTACAAGCGGCGGATTTGACGGAATGCATTCGCGTATATATTAATAAGGTACTCGAGTACGCGAAAGCGGTGGTGAAAAATTTACCTGCCGAAGTCGCGGCGACGGTCAACCGCAACGGCGTGTTCCTTTCGGGTGGGATTATGAAAATTCCGTACGTACCG
Organism: Clostridia bacterium; assembly: GCA_017625565.1. GTDB lineage: Bacteria > Bacillota > Clostridia > Christensenellales > Borkfalkiaceae > Scatosoma. Next base: position 5,951 of record JAGAKN010000015.1, on the reverse strand, counting down.
CAATACATCGGCGCGCAGCTGAATATGCGTTTCCGCGTTTGCGAAGAACCGCAGTTTGCTACCGTTTTAGGCGGTGGAGTTTTGCTAAGAGATAAAGAATTATTGCTCCGATTTGCAAAAAATACGTCGAATTGACGGGGGATTTAAAAAAAGTAGAACGCGGAAACCCTTGAAAACAAAGGACTTCCGCGTTTTTTATAAAAAAAATTAAAAAAATTTAAAAAATTTTCTAAAAAACCCTTGACAAATGAAAATTTTGTGGTATAATAAAGGTACAAAAAGAAAGAACGAAACAAAAAATGTTTCAAACTTTCAAAAAACACGGAGAAAACACCGATGAACAAATAAGGCGAGGTCGATAGGGATCGACGCGTGCCGTAGGGATACGGCAAAAAAATTCAAGTCAAAGGAGGTATGAAAAGTGATAGAACCTTACAACTTTCAATGCAGGTACTTTGGCAAAACGGGTGCAGAGAGGTAAAGACCAATGAACAGTATAACAAGGGGGCGTAAATAAGAAAGATCCGTAAGTAGTATGCGGTAGACCGCGCGCGAAATTGTGTTCGGAAAGAAACGGATCGCAAAAGTGGATTGCGCCCGAACAATTGAATAGTAAAAACGCAACTTATGCCCCCTGTAAAAGCAGGGGGCGTTGTCTTTCCGTTTTTGTTTGCATATTTTTGGGAAATTCGCGGTTTTTCGCGTGAAACATTGTGAATAAACGGTGAACGTTTGTTAAATGTTTTAAAAAGGGCGCGGAAATGCTTGAAAAAGGACGGCTCTTATGGTAAAATAATACCGTCCCAGCTTGGACGAAATCAAGAAAATTTTTGAAAACCGATTAGAAATGTCGATAATCGCGTATAAATAGTGAGTATCGTGGCACGAATTGAAACGGTTGAATGGAATATAAGGAGAAAATATTTTGACTAGAAAGACAAAAACGATTATTTGGATTATCGTCGCGCTCGTCGTAGTGGCGATTGTCGGCGTCTTATTATCGGACGTATTCAGCAATGAAAAAGAAATCGAGCTGTTTGCGTTTATCGATAAGATCGAAAGTGGCGAGATCACGAAATTGCATATCGACGGCTACGAATGGACGGGGTATACGGACAAAGAAACGTACGTGACCATCGCTGGAAGCGGCTACGATATGGAATATTTGATGAAATTGCGCGAACAGTTGGCTGGAAAGGGTATCGACTTGGAAGTTAGCCTTTCCGATCCTAATGCGGAAAGCATTTGGTCGAGTATTTTTCCCTTCCTTGGCGTGGTTGCGGTAGCACTCATCTTCTTCTTTATCATGCGTAGCGCGGCGGGCGGTGGAAACGCGGCGATGAATATCGGCAAAGCGAAAGCGCACGTACAAAACAATTTGAAAGTACGGTTCTCGGACGTTGCAGGCGCGGAAGAAGAAAAAGAAGAATTGCAAGAAGTCGTTGAATTTTTACGTAGCCCGAAGAAATTTTCTAATCTCGGCGCGCGTATTCCGTCGGGGGTGCTTTTGGTAGGCCCTCCGGGTACAGGTAAAACGTTGTTTGCAAAAGCAGTTGCCGGCGAAGCTGGCGTCCCCTTCTTCTCGGTTTCGGGTTCGGATTTCGTAGAAATGTACGTTGGTGTCGGTGCAAAACGTGTACGCGATTTATTCGATCTTGCAAAAAAGAATCAACCTTGTATCATTTTCGTGGACGAAATCGATGCGGTAGGCCGTCGTCGTGGCGCAGGGCTTGGCGGTGGTCACGACGAGCGTGAACAAACGCTCAACCAAATTCTCGTACAAATGGACGGGTTTGAAAGCAACGACGGGATTATCGTTATGGCGGCGACGAACCGCGCGGATATTCTCGATCCGGCATTGCTCCGCCCCGGTCGGTTTGATAGACAAATCAACGTGAACTTACCCGATGTAAAGGGCCGTGAACAAATCTTAAAAGTCCATGCACGGAATAAACCGATGGCACCCGACGTCAATTTCAAGACGGTTGCGCGGATTACCGCAGGGTTCTCGGGTGCGGAACTTGCCAATCTTTTAAACGAAGCGGCGATTCTGGCTGCGCGCAACGGCAAAAAGATGATCGGCAATTTGGAATTGTACGACGGAATCAACAAAGTGATTATGGGCCCGCAAAAGAAGAGCCGTGTCGTCACTGAATCGGACAAACGCTGTACGGCGTACCACGAAGCGGGGCACGCGATTTTGGCTTGCCTTTGCAAACATTGTGATCCCGTGCACGAAGTTTCGATCATTCCTCGCGGTCGCGCGGCAGGGTACACGATGACTCGCCCTGAAACGGACGACAACGATATTTCCTACAATAAACTTACGGATAATATTTGTATGGCGCTCGGTGGCAGGGTTGCGGAAGAACTCGTCATCAAAGACGTGACGACTGGCGCGAGTGCGGACTTGCAACACGTTTCGGATATCGCACGGCGTATGGTCACGCAATGGGGTATGAGTGAAAAGCTCGGCTTGGTAGCGTACGATTCCGATCAGCCCGTGTTTATGGGTATGGAGTACGGCAACCAAAGCCGTGGCGGATACTCTCAAGAAACGGCGGCGACGATTGACGCGGAAATTCGGCGGTTGATTTCGGAAGCGCATAAACGCGCGACCAAACTCCTGACAGAAAACCGTTCAATTTTGGATAATATGTCCCGCGTGCTTGTTGAAAAGGAAACGATTTACACCGAAGAAGTGGGCATGCTGATGGAAGGCAAGAGCTATAAGGAAGTGATCGACGCGATGGACGGACAGGAAGAAACGCGTAAGAGCAACCCGTTCGTATTCGCCAGCAAGCCTAGCAAGGAGCATTTGATTGACGACGAGCCGACTGCGGAAGAAAAGGCTGAAAAAACGGAAGAAACGAAAGACGAAGAATAAACAAAAACGGGGTTGTTGTAAACTGCCCCGTTTTTATCAAAGAAGCAGGCAGGTATGCGTTGAAATTATAAAAGGTAGGGGTTATGAAACGGGTAAAGAGAAGAAAATCGCTGAATATGGACTATGAAAAAAGGACGCTTTCTACGGCGCTTATCGACGTGGCAACCGCCTTTGAGGATTGGGACAAAAAAGAATTAAAAAACCGCGCGGCGTACTTTTTGCTGAACGGTGCACCCGCGTTTTCGGTAAACAGGCAAGAAAACGGCAGATATTTGTTGCTAGCAGGGGATAAGGATTTTTATGCGTTAAAGGCGACGGGTGCAACGGAAGTTGATGTGCGCGTGTATCAGTTCACGGAGAAAAATGCGGAAACGTTTTCTTTAATCGAACAGTTGAAAACCGAGCGGTTGGGTGCGATGGAAGAAGCGTATTTGATGAAAAAACTCGTAAAAGAGCACGGCTTGACGCAGGACGACGTTGCCGCGCTTATCGGGAAATCCCGTCCTGCTGTGGCGAATACTTTGCGACTTTTGACGCTCGTTCCCGAGGTTATCGGGCTTGTGGAAAGCGGTCAGCTTTCGGCAGGGCACGCGAGAACGCTCGTGAAAGTGCCTACGTCGCAACAGTACGCAATCGCCGAAGAAGCGATCAAACGGGAGTATTCCGTACGGGAGATGGAGCGCGCCGTCAAGGCGTTTTTGACTCCGCCTGAAATTTTGCAACAGGAAAAAGCCGCGAAAGCCGCGGCAAAGGGCGAAGAATTAAAGGCGTTTGTCGAAAGAATGCGCGGGATTTTCCGTACCAAGGTTTCGCTGATCGGCAACGACAAAAAAGGCAGAATTTACATAGATTATTATTCCGCGGAAGATTTATACCGTTTTGAAGAATTTTTAGATATAATCGAAAGTTTTCAACGCGATTAAGAATTTTCGGAAAACAAGCGGGCGCTTTATCCAACGATAAAGCGCCCTTTTCATGCATATAGATTATTTTGTTTTCTTAATAAAATGCCGTATCAGGCCGATAGTAAGGAAGAGCGCAGATAAAGCCAATACACTTAAGAAGATGATACAATGGATATTGTTGTCCAGGGTAATTTCGGGCTTCCAAGTAGAGAAATCCGCTTTAAAGATATTGCAATCGTTCAATGTCCGTTGTAAAGTCGGGTTTTTTGTGCGGATCAACGGGGGTACTAAATAACAAAAACAATCGGCAAGAAATAACACCGCGCCCGTCTTTAAAAAACGATTGATTTTGAGAAAGCGTACGGCTACAAGTAGGTTTATTATTAAATAAACAACCAAAGAAATCGGTAAACCGAATTTCCAATACCAATGGTTTTGCACGTAGTCGTTGCCTACGCTGTAAAAATCCGCGACGAGAAGTAAGACGTTGAGCAGAACGAATGCTACTAAAATGGAAATAAAATCGGCGTATTTTTTCATTCTTGCGAAAATGCCGTATTTGCAAAGATAAATCGGGGTAAAAATTAGTGAAACTCCGAAGAAAACGGAAACGATGGCGATCCAAAACCAATCGCCCTTTGTGTAGACGGCGCAAGTTGCCAACAAAATGCAAAGCGCCGTAAACGAGGCAAGCGGTAGAAACAACAATCGGTTTTTGGTAATCAGTTTGGGAAGGTTGGTGAAAGTGAAAGCCAACAATAGCGCCGATACCACAATCCAAAACCAACTTAAGGTTTTATCGATTGCCAAGTTGCAAATAAAACAGGGGATAAGCGCTATCGTATAGGCGATATAGAAGAACAGACTCCACGTAAAAGAAACTGTGCGCCATTTCTTGGCTTGGATCTTCTCCTGCCTTGCTTGGTTGTCGATGCTCGCCGTGATCAGTTCGTGCTCGGAAACGCCTAAGATCTCCGCGAGTTTTGGAAGTAGCGCAATATCCGGGCGAGCGACGTTCTTTTCCCATTTACTCACCGCCGATTCCGATACGATAAGCAGTTTTGCCAACTCTTTTTGCGTTAAATTTTTTTCTTGGCGGCGTTGTTTAAAAAACTCGCCAAACGTTTCAGACATAAGAATGCCTCCGTGCAAATAGGATAGCTATATTATAACACAAGAATCGCCATTATGTATCGGTTTTTTGCGAATACGCAGGTGGAAAATTGTTCAAGTGGAGTTTTTTGGCTCGGGATTTGCGACTAGCGCAATCTTCCACAAAGTAAAAGGGATTGAGAAAAACTCTCAATCCTTTTTTGTTTCATTAAGTAGCCGAACGTTAAGCGTCGATCAGTCTGCAAATCTTATCTTGCGTGATCATGTAAACCAAGTCGAGGATCCAAATCAACCAACCGCCGAAAATACGGATGATACCAGCAACGTATTTGCCTTCTTGGAATCTCGTGATGATTCCCAAAAGCCAAGCGGTAAAAGGAATGATCGCAAGGATGATGCTAATCAATCTGTCGAGCCCGAAATAGTCTCTCTTTTTCTTTGCCATAAAGCAACCTCCTAAATATATTTATATTATTAGTATAATATAATTTTCAATTTTTGTCAAGGGGGTAAAAAAATTTTTTCGCATTTTTTCGGCGATATGCACTCAATCGTTTTCTTGTTTTCCGTCAAGGGGTTTTGTTTTGTCGGATTGTTCCGTTTCCAACGGTTGAATGGACTTTTCCGAGCTTTCTTGATTTTGCTTGCAAAGGAGCATTAATCCGTAGAACAAAAAAGCGGAGAGCGCGAGAATCCCTGCCCAAACAAACCCGAGGACTGCGCCGACGGGCAAAGCCGCCGCTACGCATACTGCCGATAAAATTGTAAAAAATATGCGAAGTTTTAAATACATAGCGTCACCTTATTTTATTATAATAATATTGTACACGCGCGCGCGCAAAAAGTCAAGAAAAAAGAACGGGAAACGTTAGAAAACCATAGGAATATCCCAAAAAGAGAAATACAAAAATTTTTAAAAAAAGTTAAAAAAAGTCATAAAAAACAGTTGACAAAGGCAAAAGGTATGTGGTATTATATACAAGCTGTCGCCGAGATAGGCACGGTATCGGGCGGGAAAGCCTGATTAACGAAGATTAAAAACAGAA
>JAGAKN010000014.1 GCA_017625565.1 Clostridia bacterium | reverse complement strand
TGTAAGTTGTGCAGCGTGTTTGGTTTTTATCGCTTTGGCGATTGCGCTGTCGTGTACAAATGCAATTAAAGAATTTTCCGTCGCGGAAACTGCAAGCATATTTGGTACGCTTGCTTTATATGCGTTTATGTGTATCGGGTTGCTTTGGAATGTCGAAAGCCTTTTCAAAAGTGTAGAGCAAGAAAAAGCCCCGTTTGGAGAAAAAGTAAGTCACTATTTGAAAAAGAGTGCTATATTTGTAATACTTATTTCGGTTGTTCCTGCGCTTGTCGGCTCAACAGTTTTACGTATAATCTACCCTACAACCGAATTGACGTTCCCGATTTCGCTTGGTGGAGTTATATCGGGTATTGTTATGCTTATGCTTGGTTTGTTTTTCAAATACGGCAAAGAATTACAAAAGAATGACGACGAAACATTATGATAGTATTAAAATTAGATAAAGTAATGAAAGAGCGTGGCGTAAAACTTAAAGACCTTGCCGTAAAAATCGGCTTGACGGACGCGAATTTGTCCAACATAAAAACAGGGAAAATTTCAGCAATTCGATTTTCCACCTTAAATGCTTTGTGCAAAGAATTGAATTGTCAACCCGCCGATATTTTGGAGTATAGTGAAGATAAATAAATTGATTTATCTTAAAATGCAATCTATTAGAACAAATAGTGAAAGTCGGAGAATTGTATGCAACAAGAAAAAATAGTCAAATTGGAACAAATTATAAACAGCGATTATAATAATATTGCAGGTATTATTGTATCGAAAAATAATAAAACGATTTACGAAAAATATTATAACGATTGTTTGCCCCAAAATTCAATTCACATTTATTCGATAACAAAAAGTGTAACTTCAATTTTAATAGGTATTGCCATTGACAAAGGATATATTAAAAGTGTAAATCAAAAAGTATTAGAATTTTTCCCCGATTATATTGTTAAACGCGGCGAAAAAAATATATATAAGATTACGATTAAACACTTATTGACAATGACTGCACCGTATAAATACAAGTCTGCACCATATACAAAATATTTTTCGAGTATGGATTGGGTAAAAAGTTCTCTCGATTTATTAGGCGGCAAAGACGAAATCGGCACATTTAGATATATTCCCCTTTTAGGGTTAGATATATTAACGGGAATTATTACAAAAGCAACGGGGCAAACAGTTCTTGATTTTGCAACGGAAAATTTGTTTGCGCCATTAGGTATATGTGTTCCCCAAAATGTGATATTTCATAGCAAAGAAGAACAGTTTGCGTTTAATAAGGCTAAATTTGTTAGTGGTTGGGTTGCAGATCCTAATGGCGTAAATACTGCGGCTTGGGGGCTTGCTTTGTCAACGCCTGAAATGGCAAAAATAGGTCAATTATATTTGAATAAAGGACAATGGAACGGTAAACAAATCGTTTCGTCAAGTTGGGTAGAAGAAAGCACAAAAGAACATAGCCGCTGGGAAACTGCAAATTTGTCTTATGGATATTTATGGTGGCTCGGTAACGATAATGGTTTTGCCGCAATGGGTGATGGTGGAAATATTATTTATATCAATCCAAATAAAAATTTGGTAATATTTGCCGATTAAAAACGGACAAATAAGCGCGGATTTGTTTATGGATAGCGTTGACGACGGGCGAACACTCGGCTACAACTGCGTAGAGATAGACGCGTCGGAAAAATATGATTTATACTTATTTTATCACCCGACGTTATCCACTCGGGCGCAACAAAAACAAACGGTGAAGTACGATTTTATTGGTTACATTTCTATTGTGAAAACTTTGCAGATTTGCAATTAAAGAAATACTATAACGATCAAAAAAACCGCAATTACTATCTTTTCCGCGAGCTGATGAATTTGCAGCAAACCGCTTCTAATCGCACTTTGACCGATTTGAAATTAGCGGAGCTTTTATTAAAGTTTCATAACAACGACGTGGATTCGCAAACAAAACTCATTTCGGAAATCAAGGAATACGTGCGTGTAAATTCCGATAAAAAACTTTCCGTACAAAATATCGGGGAGACTTTTCGCTACAATAAAGATTATCTCTCCAAGGTTTTCTCCAAAAACGTGGGAATTTCTTTGCAGGAATACATCATTCAAGAACGAATACGACATATAAAAACGTATCTTCTTAACACAAATTTTTCCATCAAAGAGATTGCGGGCGTATGCGATTTTGAAGACGAAAATAAGCTTGTAAAATTTTTTAAGTACAACACGAAAACAACGCCGTCAAAATATCGCAACGCACACAATAACTTACACATGAATAAAAAATGAGTTTCGCTTTTTAAAAAACTCATTCTCTGCTTATTATTACAACGTAAATTCAAACGCGCGCGCCGACATAGGTTGTAAATCAACGCTAAATATACCTTTTTATAAATCATAACGGTTATCGGCGTTTTTGGAATATTCAAGATTTACTATTTGTGCTTTATAAACAGTTAAATCCTTTTCCACTTTATCTTGCCTTTCGCTCGGCTACACCTAGAATGATAGCCAAATCCTTGCGAATTTTGCATAAAAAAAGAAACGGCCGAAGCAGTTTCTTTTTTGTGGTGGGCAGAGGTGGATGTTGACGGGCAAGCCGTCAAAGATACGCAACGCCGCCTGCTGAACCGTTTTGTTTATTTTCACTTCTTCGGCTTGCTATCCGAACCACCGTACCGCGTTTCGAGCGACTACCTACATACCACAAAACAGCACCCTACAAAGGGTGCTGTTTTGTGGTGGGCAGAGGTGGATTCGAACCACCGAAGTCGAAGACGTCAGATTTACAGTCTGATCCATTTGGCCGCTCTGGAATCTGCCCATATTTGAAATTTTTTTGGAGCCGGTGATTGGACTCGAACCCACAACCTGCTGATTACAAATCAGCTGCTCTGCCAATTGAGCTACACCGGCGTTGCGCGTCCGCGTCTTTCAACGCTACCTTTTCTTTCCACGTTTGTGGTGCCTTGGGGCGGAATCGAACCACCGACAGGCAGATTTTCAGTCTGCTGCTCTACCAACTGAGCTACCAAGGCATTTGGCGACCCAAAACGGGCTCGAACCGTCGACCTCCAGCGTGACAGGCTGGCGCTCTAACCAACTGAGCTATTGGGCCATTTCTCTCGCACAAACTACGCTTGTATATAATAATCTATTTCAACGCTTTTGTCAAGCGTTTTTTTAGATTTTTGCATAATTTTTTTCAACTTTTTTTAGAAAAATTTTTTTAGAGTTTTTTCACCTAAAATTTGGGGTTTAAAAAACTTTAAACACGTACCTGCCCTATGCGTTTTCGGTTTTTTTATACAACTTCGCAAGACCGCCCTCCGCGGTTTCCCGATATCCGCGACGCAAATCTTTCCCCGTTTCGTACATCGTTTTTACCACAAGATCAAACGAAATCTTTCTACTGTCCGATAGAAAATATGCCAAGGATACCGCATTGATCGCGCGCATAGCCGCCACCGCGTTCCGCTCGATACAAGGAATTTGCACAAGTCCGCCAATCGGATCGCACGTCAAGCCTAAATGGTGTTCCATCGCCACTTCCGCCGCGTATTCAATCTGTGCAATGCTAAGCCCTTGCAATTCTCCCAAAGCCGCCGTCGCCATGCAACAAGCGCTACCAATTTCGGCTTGACAACCACATTCCGCACCGGAAATCGATGCATTTGTTTTGATCAAATTGCCAATCAGCCCCGCCGTAGCAAGCGCATTCAAAATTTGCTCTTCGGTATATTTTTTCCGCTCTTTCGCATACGCTAAAACTGCAGGCAAAACGCCACACGCCCCGCAAGTCGGTGCAGTCACGATCGTCCCCCCGGATGCATTTTCTTCGCTGACCGCAAACGCATACGCGCATACGAGCCGATTTTCCCGAATTTCCGCGCTCTCATCGGGTAGCACACCGTCGTACAAGACTTTCGCGCGTCTTTCCACCCCTAAACCGCCTGCAAGCACCCCGGAGCGCGCAATTCCACGCCCTACCGCATCTTGCATCGTTCTCCAAACTTTTATAAGATATTCGCGAAAAGACGGATCTTCACGAGAAAACACGTAATCGCAAAGGCGCATACCCTTTTCTTCGCAATACGCCCTAATTTCCGAGAATGAATTCCGCTCGTAGATTTCTGCATCGACGGAGTTTTCTTCTCCTGCAAAGCATATCGCGCCTCCACCAACGCTATAAACCTTATCGCGAGCGATTTCCCGTCCATCTTTATACGCAAACAAATCCATCGTATTGGGATGTTCCATTTCTTTCTCAGTATCAAAAGAAATGCGTACGTTCGGAAGAATGCTGTCAATCACGTCGGTTGTACCATGCCCAGCGCCCGTTTTGGCGAGCGAACCGTATAAGCAAACCCGAAACTCCGTTGCAGTCGGATTTTCGCGTAAAAAGCGTTTGCACGCGTTTTCAGGCCCGATCGTATGCGACGATGACGGTCCTCTTCCAATTCGGTATAACTCTTTCAACGATTTCATTTTACATCCATCCTTCCTAACAGTATTATAACACTTTCTCGTTATTTTTCAAAACGTTTAAGGTAAGTTTCGCTGTTTTAATTATAAAAAGTCCTACGATCTCTTGTCCTGCAAACTTATGACTATTTTGTCGAAATCCTATTAAGATAATTGACAAACCACCGAAAATTTGTTATGATTATAACATAAAAAATATCTTAACGGAGTTTTTATGCAACACTCTAAAATCGCCATTACGACCGATAGTAATAGCGGTCTTTCACTCGACGAATGGAAAGAAAAAGACGTCTTCGTTTTACCGATGCCCTTTTTAATAGGTGGCGAATCGTATTTTGAAAACATAAATCTTTCCCAAGACGATTTTTATAAATTGCTAGCAACCAAAATCGGGGTTTCCACTTCTCAACCGAGCATTGGAGATCTCTCCGATTTTTGGACGGAAATTTTAAAAGAATTCGATACAATCGTGCACGTTCCCATGTCTTCGGGGTTAAGTCAATCCTGCGCGACGGCGCAAAACCTTGCTAAGGAGTTCGATGGGAAAGTTCTTGTCGTAGACAATCACCGTATTTCGGTCACCTTAAAGGAAAGTATTTCCGACGCAATTCAGTTGCGGGATAACGGTAAAACCGCCGAAGAAATCAAAACTTATCTCGAAAATACGGGCGCGGATTCCGCAATTTATATCGCCGTAGACACGATGACCTACTTAAAGCGCGGTGGGCGCGTGACGGGCGCAGCGGCAATGATCGGCAGTCTTTTACGGATTAAGCCGGTTTTAGAAATCCGTGGCGAAAAATTGGATAAGTATATGCTGGCGCGGAGTATGCAAAAAGCAAAGGAAGCCATGAAATCCGCTATTAAGAACCATTTGGAAGGCGAGTTTGCCGAATATATGAAAATCGGGAAAATGTGCATTTCCGTAGCACATACGCAAAACGCGGAAGAAGCGGAAATATTTTGTGCAGAATTACAAAAGGCATTTCCCAACGCCCCGATACACTACTGCGATCCCCTTTCGCTCAGCGTTTCCTGTCATATCGGTCCTGGTGCGCTTGCCGTCACGTGTACAAGAACTTTATAACAAAAAAACCACCCCGCATACGCGGGGTTCGTCATCAAAATAAATCTTAGCATTTATGTTTAAGGTATTTTCTTATGCATTTTAAATTGAGCGTCCCCCCCATTCCGGAAGGATTAGAAATTGAATACTATTACAATACAAACGCTGACCCCTATGATCAACGGAACTTTCCGTCACACATCCATAACGAGTTGGAAATTTATATTCTCTTAGAAGGCGACGTTTCGTTTATTGTGGAAAAACAAATCTATCGGCTTTCCCCGGGTGATGCAATTATTGCGCATCCAAACGAAATCCACAACTGCATTTTAAATAGCAAAAGCTTACACAAACATCTTTGCTTTTGGATTCGCGCAGACAACTCCTTTTTCCTAAAGGAATTGCTTTCCGCCGATTTTGCAACGGAAAACTATATCTCCGCGGGAGAAAACCGCGACGAAATACTCGCGCTTTGCCAAAAATTCGCACCCATGCAAGACCCCAACGATCAGTTGGAATTTTTCAGCTTGGCAATACAACTTTTTTACTTTTTAACCAAGCAAAAGCGGATTGCTCCGCGCCAACCACAAGATGATACGCTACCTAAGCAATTAAGGGCCATATTAAACTACGTCAACGAGCATTTTGCAAGCATTCAAAACATCCAAGATCTACAATCGAAGTTCTTTATTAGTCGCAGTTCCTTGCAACGTATGTTCAAAGAATATTTACACGTGACTCCGCATCAGTACCTGGAAACAAAAAAACTCTCCTACTCTCGTATCTTATTAAAACACGGAAAAAGCGTCGTCGCCGTTTGTATGGAAGCGGGGTTTTCCGATCCCACAAACTATATAAGGCTTTTTAAGAAACGTTTTGGGATAACTCCCCGTCAGTACGCTCTGCAATAACGTTTTCCGTTTCCGTATTCTTTTTTGAGTTTTTAAAACCAAAATACATATATAACAAAATTACAGCCACTACTAAAAAGCTGAAAATAGACAATACTTGTTGCGCATATAACGGTAAACCAAAGATTTGGTTGCCGTTTTTTTGTATGTATTCCACGAGTGGCGAGAATAAAAGCGTAATCAAAAATCCAGCAATCCCAGACACCGTTTGGATTAATGCATACGCACCCGTGCGGTTCTCTACCTTGACGTAATCGTACATCAAATTCAACATACCGCTATTGATCCCTGCCATACCTAAGCAATATAAACCGCTATATATCGGATAGAGCACTTTACCATTCGACGGAGCTGTAAAGATACTTACGCCAAAAGCGAGCAACTCGATCGCAAAACATACGATTAACATGTTTCGGAAAGAACGTTTATCCGCAAGTTTCCCCATCGGTTGCGAAAAAATAGCGCGGATTAAGCTTGTTATGGCAATAATAATCGATGCAAAAGCGGTCGAAAAACCAAGTTCTTTGGTTTGATACGTACCCATAAAAGACGTAGTTGCGTAGCTTGCTATATTCCAAAGCGTGAACAAAAGAACAATTTTAATCAAATCCTTTTCACGGAACAAGCCTTTCACGGAAAACTTTTGTTTCTCTATATCTTCTTGAGGTTTTTCCGTCGCCAACAATATCCCGCTATACAAGAACATCAACGCCGTCAAACAGCAACCACAGATAATAAACGCCGTGCGTATATCCCCTATCGTTTCATAGTGGTCCATTAAACTACCCAACGCATACGTGACGAGCATACCGCTAACCAGCGAAACAATTTCTTTTTTCGCGGTAAATCGCCCCCGTTGCTTTAACGGTACAAACGACATGTACCAATTAATCTTAGGCGAATTGATCGCATTTCGAATGATATGCGCAACCAAAAGCATCACGATAAACAACGCCGTCTTTGTCCTCCTCGACATTCGAAGAATGGGGATAAAATATAAAAAGATGAATAAGAATTGGTTTAAAAGACTTCCAAAAAGGATCAAACGTTTTTTGTTGCGTCGTTTCGCCATAAAAATCGCGAGCATTTGAAAACCACATCCTAAAGACACAAACGCCGTTAAAATGCCCGTCACTTTATCTGATATGCCCATATACGCCGTTAATTTGGCTAAATAAACAGAGCCTACTGCAAGCGTAAAGAAATATTCAAACGCTGCCTCAAAAATGTACAACACTCGCATAATCGCATATTTTTTATTAGTTTGTAATACGTCTTTCATAATACTATCATTATAGCACTTCTTTCTCTTAAAAACATACAAAAATGATCAATTTGTATGCATTTTTAGTCAATTTTTCAGGAAAACATTATCAAAGATCTAGAAAAACCTCTTTTCTGTGCTCGCCAGTATTTTTCATATAAGACATATATTGAATCCATCTTCTTTATACAAAAAAACGACTGCGCTATGCACAGTCGTTTTTGTATCATTTAATTAAACCAATTCGATGATAGCCGTTTCAGCACCGTCACCGCGACGTTCGCCGAGAAGGTAAATTCTCGTATACCCACCGCCTTGACCAAGTTCTTCTTTACGAGCCGCGTATTTGGGCGCGATTTCGTTGAAGAGTTTGTCCATCAACGGATGTTGAACATCTGCCGTTCTTGCTTTGAATTCGCTCTTCTTTTCATGGAAAGCTTTAATTTCTTGCAAGTCGTAGGTTTTTGCCATGATCGCACGACGAGCGGCGAGTTTCTTCGCCCCGTCTTTTACGTTGGTGACCGTAATTTCTTTACCCTTGCTGTCCTTTTTCGTCACTTCGTATTCGATGTTATCGTCGTAAGTATTCACAGCTTTCGTAATCAACTTTTCAACGTACGATCTAAGTTCTTTTGCTTTTTCTGCAGTCGTTTCGATTTTTCCGTACCAAAGAAGTTGCGACGCTTGATTTCTCAAGAGAGCGTTTCTTTGTTTAGACGTTCTTCCCAATTTTCTGGGCATAATTTTAATCCTCCTGTTGTTTTAATGCGAGACCGTAAGACTCCAACTTATGAATTACTTCTTCCAAAGACTTTCTGCCGAGATTTCTTACCTTCAACATATCGTCTTCCGTCTTGTAAGTCAGGTCTGCGACCGTATGAATGTTCGCTCTCTTCAAGCAGTTGTACGAACGGACGGACAAGTCCATTTCTTCAATCGCCATCTTGAGAATCTGTTGTTGTTTGTCATCTTCTGTCTTACGAAGAATTTCATAATCTTTGATCGTTTCGCTCAAATTAACAAACAGGTTGATGTGGTCCTGCATAATTTTCGCTGCCAAAGAAATGATTTCTTTGCCCGAGAACGTGCCGTCCGTCCATACTTCTAACGTCAATTTATCATAGTCTACTTCTTGTCCTACACGGGTAGGTTCAACCGTATAATTGACCTTTTGTACGGGCGTATAAATCGAGTCGATTGCAATATAGTCTACAACGGGTTTCTTATTTTCCTTTGCAGGTTTATACCCTCTACCGCGACCGATCGTCAATTCTACGTCAAGTTTTGCGCCTTCGTCGATCGTGCAGATATATTGATCCGCATTGATTACTTCGATTTCCGCATCTACGTTCAGGTCTTTGCCGGTAAACACCGCAGGGCCTTCTTTCGTGATATGCAAAACTTTTTCGTATGCTTTATCAATGACTTTCGTCTTTAACGCCAACGTTTTCAAGTTTAAAATAATTTCCGTAACGTCTTCCTTGATTCCCGCTACTGCAGAAAATTCATGTTTAACGCTACCGTCAAGGAATTTAATTCCTTCCACAGCCGCACCCGGCAATGCAGAAAGCAAAATTCTTCTTAAACAGTTTCCAATAGTAAGACCGAAACCTTTCTCTAAGGGCTCGCATACAACTTTCGCATAGAAATCGTCGTTTTCAAGCACTTCGAGTTTAGGCATATCCATTTCGATCATTATATTACCTCCTATATACGATTATTTGGAGTACAATTCGACAATCATGTGTTCTTCAATCTGGCTGTCGATGTCTTCTCTATTCGGAAGAGCCAATACCTTTCCTTCAAGTTTTTCGCGATCGAATTCTACCCATTTTACAAGACCGGGAGCTTTCGATTCTTTAATAGCCGTGAAATATTTATTGCTCTTTTTGCTGTCTTTAACGGCAATAACGTCGCCCGCTTTTACGAGATAAGAAGGAATATTTACCCGTCTACCGTTTACGTAGAATTGCGCGTGCGATACAAGTTGTCTTGCTTGCAAGCGCGTCGTCGCAATACCCATTCTGTAAATAACGTTATCCAATCTTCTCTCCAAAAGGATCAACATGTTTTCACCGGTCACGCCCTTCATACGATCTGCTACGTCATAATAATGACGGAATTGCTTTTCGCTGACGTTATAGATGAATTTTGCTCTTTGTTTTTCGCGGAGTTGCAAACCGTATTCGCTGATCTTCTTGCCTTTTCTGCCGGAAGTTCTAATGGATTTTTTGAAACAACCGACTGCAGTAGGATCCAATTCAAGGAATCTGCATCTCTTCAATCTATTGTATTTATTGATTGCCATAATTCTATACTGCCTCCTGATTAAACTCTACGACGCTTCGGGGGTCTGCATCCGTTGTGGGGAATGGGCGAAACGTCGGAAATCAACGTGATTTCCAATTCGCACGCAGAAAGCGCACGGATCGCCGATTCTCTACCTGCGCCAGGACCTTTTACGTAGACTTCTACGCTCTTAAGCCCGTGGTCTTTACCAACTTTTGCCGCCGTTTCCGCAGCCATTTGCGCTGCGAAAGGCGTACCTTTTCTGCTGCCCTTGTAGCCCAACGCACCCGCGCTCGATTGCGCGATTGCATTACCGTTCATATCCGTCACCGTCACGATCGTGTTGTTGAACGTCGATTGAATATGCACTTGACCTTTGTCGATTTTTCTAATTTCTTTGCGCTTACGGGAAGCGACTTTTTTCTTCATTTCAGCCATTTTTTATCGCCTCCTTACTTCTTCTTACCTGCGATTGCGCGCGCAGGTCCTTTGCGGGTACGTGCATTTCTCTTCGTGCTTTGTCCGCGTACAGGCAAGCCTTTTCTATGACGGATACCTCTGTAGCATCCAATTTCCATAAGGCGTTTGATGTTAAGGGAAACTTCACTTCTAAGTTCACCTTCTACTCTAAGGTTGTGATCGATATATTCTCTCAATTTGGAAACGTCGTTCTCGTCGAGATCTTTTACTCTCGTATCGGGATTGATACCCGTTTCCGCGAGAATCTTTTTCGAAGTCGTTAAACCGATACCATAGATATAGGTAAGCCCGATTTCGACTCTCTTTTCTCTGGGTAAATCTACACCGGCAATACGTGCCATTGATTTCTATCCTCCGTTTATTTTTTAATGATGATTTTTTGTATATCGCTAACGAATGCTTTTACGCGACGTAGTGGAAAATACCTCGCCTAATCGCATTGTATTGTTTTCGTAATCGATACGTTATTACTACGCATGTCCATACGCCCGCGCGTAATAACGCAACAAAACTGAGTTTCCGCAATCCTACGGAAATTCAGTCTGATTACATATTTTTTTAGGAAAAACGTCATATTTCGCGACATCTTCCAAATTACGGCATATTAATATATTACCATATTTTGTCAAAGCTTGTCAAGCGTTTTTTACAACTTTTTTTAACCTTGTCTTTGTTTATGGCTCTTACTCTTCGAGCAAATTACCATTACTCTACCATTTCTCTTGATAACTTTGCATTTATCACACATAGGTTTTACAGAAGGTCTGACTTTCATTGTATTTTCTCCTTGTTAATTAAACTCTATTTTCGTCGTGTATTACGACTTGCTACGCCACGTGATTCTGCCTTTCGTCAGATCGTACGGGCTCATTTCCAATTTTACCGTATCGCCTTCAATGATTCTGATATAATTCATTCTCAGCTTTCCGGAAATATACGCCGTGATGGTATGACCGTTGGAAAGTTGCACCTTAAAGGTTGCATTCGGCAACGCTTCGATTACTTTTCCTTCCGCTTCAATTACGTCGTCTTTGGACACAGGAACTCCCTCCGAATTTTTTATCCGACAAGCACAATGCTTGCAGTTTTTATTTTTGCGTCGAACCCTTACAACGTAAGAATTTCCACGCCATCCTCGCGCACTACCAACGTGTTTTCGTAATGCGCCGCAGGTTTGCCGTCTACGGTAACCGCTCCCCAGCCGTCGTCTAACAGCCGTACTTTCCAGCTACCCATCGTGATCATCGGTTCTACACAAAGCACCATACCTGCTTTTAACCGTAAACCCGTACCAAGTTTCCCAAAGTTGGGAACGGACGGATCTTCGTGCATTTCTTTCCCGATTCCGTGCCCTGTGTACGAACGAACGACGCCGTATCCGTGCGCTTCCGCGTGTTTTTGTACCCGATATCCGATATCGTATAACGGTGTACCCGCTCTTAATTTCTCTACCGCTTTAAAGAAACATTCTTCCGTGACTTGTACCAAGCGTTTCACGTCCTCAGACACGTTGCCGATACAAAACGTCCGACATGCGTCGCCGTGATAGCCGTTCTTATAAGCGCAAACGTCCACACTAACGATATCGCCGTCTTTCAACACTCTCTCGTCGGGAATGCCGTGCACGACCATTTCGTTGACGGAAATACAAGCCGATGCGGGAAATCCACCATAGCCCAAACAGGAAGGATACGCGCCCGACGAACGGATATACCGTTCCACCAAAGCGTCTACTTCTTTCGTTGTCATGCCGGCTTTGATTTCCGAACCTACGTAAGCAAACGTATCACGCAAAATCTTACAGGGCTCACGCATCAAATCTATTTCTTTTTCGCTCTTTACGTGAATCATAGTTTCGTCACTTCAAACTATCCAACTTTGCGGAAATCTTTGAATATACGTCTTCAGGAGTCGTATTCCCTACCACGTTGAACAACAAACCTTTCTTTTCATAATATTCGATTAAAGGCGCTGTTTGCGCGGTATAGACGTCCAAACGGCTTTGTACGGTTTCGGGATTATCGTCTTTACGTTGATACAATTCCCCACCGCAACGCGAACAAGTCGTCGCACCGCCGAGCCTAGATACGTGATAGCTTTCACCACAATCCTTGCAAACACGTCTACCGCAAAGTCGATCCATCAACAACGAAAAGTCTACGTCAACGTTGATAACCAAATCGATATTCGTGATTTTGTCAAGCGCTTCCGCTTGCGCGATCGTACGGGGGAAACCGTCTAACATATAACCGTTTTTACAATCCGATCTTGTAATACGTTCTTCCACGATCTTGCAAGTGACTTCATCTGGAACAAGTTGCCCCTTATCGATAAAGGATTTTGCGAGTAAACCGATTTCCGTTTGATTTTTAATATTCTCTCTGAAAATATCGCCCGTAGAAATATGCGGAAGTAAGTATGCATCCGAAATTTTCGTTGCTTGCGTACCTTTTCCTGCGCCGGGCGCACCGAGTAAAATAATATTCATGATTACCTAATCCCTTTGCTATTTTCACTTTTGCGCTCCGCTTAAAACGAAGCGCAAAAGTTATTTCGCTTACTTTAAGAATCCTTTGTAATTCTTCATCATCAATTGCGCTTGAAGTTGTTTTTCAAATTCCATTGCTACCGATACAACGATCAAGATCCCCGTGGTCGAGAATACGTTGACCAAATCAAACGATGCCCATGCGAATGCGATGGCAGGAATAAACGCAACCAACGACAAGTAGATCGCACCGAATAACGTAATACGGTTAGAAATTTTCTTCAAATACGCTTCCGTTGCTTTCCCCGGACGAATACCTTGAATGAACCCACCGTTTTGTTGGATGCTCTTAGATACGTCTTCGGGGTTGAATTGCATTTGCGCATAGAAGAACGAGAATGCAAAAATCAACAAGCACAAAACGAACGAATACAAGAGTGAACCCGTGCCGTCTGCCGATGCCGACATCCACTTCGTCCACCACTTGTCAAACCCAGAACCGGGCCAGAACATACTCGAGATCATTTGCGGGAAACTCAAAATCGAGAATGCGAAGATGAGAGGCATAACGCCACCGCCGCTGATCTTGATGGGAATCGAAGAAGATTGACCGCCGTACATCTTTCTGCCTTTGATTTGCTTTGCGTATTGTACGGGTACTTTTCTTTCGGAAAGGTCTACGTAAACGATTGCAAAGAAAATGACAGTTGCAACCAGCGCGAATACGATAATATCCCAAAGCGGATCGAAATTCGAAGTAGAAATCGCATCAATTTTACCCGCGATAAGCATACCTGCCGTCGACAAGATACCTACGAAAATAATCATGGATTGACCGTTGCCCACGCCGTAGTCGGTAATTCTTTCACCGATCCACATAACGATAAACGCACCAGCCGTGTATACGAGCGTCATAAAGACACCCGCAATCCACATCTTATCCGCAAAGAATACCGTGTCGATTGCATCCGCTTCGCTAGCAAAGTTAAGAATGATGCCGACCGATTGTACAATTGCCAACAAAATCGTCACGTATCTCGTGTATTGCGCGATTTTCTTACGGCCTTCTTCGCCTTGCTTAGACAATCTTTCAAGCGCAGGAATGCCAACGCTTAAAAGTTGCATAATAATCGAAGCGTTAATGTACGGACCGATACCTAATGCAAAGATTGTACCTTGACCTAACGCACCACCCGTGATGCTACTCATAAGTCTTAAGAAATCGTTGCCTTCGACTACACCCTCAAAGTTCGACCGATTCAAACCGGGAACAGGGATAAAACAGCCAATACGGAAAATTAAGAGCAAAAGGAGCATCATATACACCTTACGTCTAATTTCCTTGACTTTTAATGCATTAATAATGGTTTGTAACATTTTTTTCTCCGTGAATGGTTATTTTTTCGTTCCGTTTACCGCGGAACAGTGGGAGAAATAATGCGAACTACGGAAAACTGAAAAAACAGTCTTCCGCGCCACAATTTCTTTGATTAGAGAGTTTCAGCCGTGCCTTTTGCCGCTTCGATTGCAGCTTTTGCCGTTGCAGAGAATTTCGCAGCCTTAACCGTAAGCGCTACTTTCAATTCACCGTTGCCGAGAACTTTCAAACCGCTGTTGTTTTTTACTTCTTTCGCAAGGCCGTTCGCCATAACGAAACCGTAATCGACAACCGTTCCTTCCGGAAGTTCCGCAAGATCGGAAAGGTTTACGATCACGTAAACTTTCTTACCGTTGTGGGTAAACCCTCTCTTCGGTACACGACGTGCGATAGGCATTTGACCGCCTTCAAACCCGGGACGTACGCCACCGCCGGAACGAGCCCATTGACCTTTGTGCCCTTTACCCGACGTTTTACCCGTACCCGAACCGATACCACGGCCAAGTCTTTTCGTCGCTTTTGTTGCCCCTTGTGCGGGGGAAAGAGTATCTATTCTCATAATAACTCTCCTTAAACGTTTTCTACTTTGACGAGGTGCTTCACCTTCGCGATCATGCCTTGTACCGCGGGGGAATCGTCAAGTTCTTTGAAAGAACGGATTTTCTTAAGGCCGAGCGCCGCAACAGTCCCTTTTACGGATGCTACTTGCCCGATCGTGCTTTTTACAAGCGTAATTCTGATTTTAGCCATTGTTGTATTCCTCCGTCACTCTCAACTTAAAATCTCTTCAACGGTTTTACCGCGAAGCGCAGCAACGTATTCTACTGATTTGAGTTCTTTCAAACCTTCGATTGCCGCCTTTACGCAGTTGCCTGCATTTTGGCTACCGTGAGATTTCGTTCTAATGTTCTTAATACCTACTGCTTCCATAACCGCACGTACAGGACCACCCGCGATAACACCGGTACCTTCTGCAGCGGGCATCATCAAGACTGCGCCACGGCCGAATTTACCAACAACTTGGTGGGGAATCGTATTGTCTACGATCGCTACGGAAACCATTTTCTTCTTCGCACGCAAAGTTGCTTTTTCGATTGCTTCGGGAACTTCTTTCGCTTTACCCGTAGCAACGCCGATCTTGCCTTTGCCGTCGCCAACGATTACGAGGGCTGCGAAACGCATGTTCTTACCACCCTTTACAACCTTGGTCACGCGGTTAACTTCGATAAGCTTTTTAATAAGCCCGTCGTCTTCCGATTGTCTTCTTTGAGGTCTTCTTTCTCTCTTTTCGTCTGCCATTGTCCTACTCCTTAGAATTTAAGTCCGGCTTCTCTTGCGCCGTCTGCGACTGCCTTTACACGTCCCGTGTAAAGATAACCGCCTCTGTCGAATACGACTGCTTGCACGCCCTTCGCCATTGCTCTTTCTGCCGCAACTGCGCCGACGATTTTAGCCGCTTCCGTTTTGCTAAGACCTGCGATCTTTTCTTTTACAACTTTGTCCATAGTAGATGCCGCAGCAAGCGTGACTCCGCCCTTTGCGTCGCCCTTTCTATCGTCAATTACTTGTACGTAGATGTGATTAAGGCTTCTATAGACGTTCATACGGGGCATTTCCGCCGTACCCGTGACCGTCTTTCTTACCCGTGCGTGACGTTTCTGTCTGACTGCATTTTTATCAATTTTCGTAATCATACTTTAACGCTCCTTATTTCTTACCTTTACCGGAAGTCTTACCTTCTTTATGTTCTACGTGTTCGCCCTTATAGCGAATCCCGTATCCATGGTAAGGTTCGGGCACTCTAATCGCTCTGATATTCGCTGCAACTTGACCTACAAGTTCCTTGCTGATACCCGATACGTTTACTTCCGTAAGCGTGGGGCATTCAAACTTGATCCCTTCGGGAGCAACGAATTCTACGGGATGGGAGAAACCTACGTTCAAAACAAGTTTGTTGCCTTGAACAGCGGCTTTCCAACCTACGCCCTTAACTTCCAACGTTCTCACGAAACCTTCCGTCACGCCCGTGACCATACCGTTCAAGAGCGCTCTGTAAAGACCGTGTTTTGCGTTCGTGTCTGCGGCATCGTCAAGCGCCTTTACCAAAAGGGTAGCGCCTTCCGTTTCGATACCGATGTTGCCTACGACTTCTCTCGTCAAAGTCCCTTTCGGGCCTTTTACCGTTGCGACGCCGTTTTTAAATTCTACCGTTACGCCTGCGGGAAGCGCGATGGGCATTTTACCGATTCTCGACATTGCTCATTCCCTCCCGTTACCATACGTAGCAAAGAACTTCGCCACCTACGTTGGCTGCCTTTGCTTTCTTGCCTGTCATAATACCCTTATTCGTGGAAAGGATAACCGTACCGAATCCACCGAGTACTCTGGGCATGTTCGCTACACCAGCATAGGTACGCAAACCAGGTTTGGAAACCCGTTGCAACCCGCTGATAACCGATTTCTTGTCGTCATATTTCAACGTGACTACGATCTTGCCGTTATAACCGTCTTCAACGATCTTTACGTCCTTTACCCAACCTTCGTTGAGAAGAATTTCAGCAATGGCTTTCTTTTCGTTGGATGCGGGGATTTCCACGCTTTCCTTGTTCGCCGTGATCGCATTTCTAATTCTTGTAAGCATATCTGCGATAGGATCTGTCATTTCTTTTACCTCCTATTACCAGCTCGACTTCTTAACGCCGGGAATTTCTCCCTTGTACGCAAGGTTACGGAAGCAGATACGGCATACACCGTACTTTCTCAAAACTGCATGAGGTCTTCCACAAATAGTGCATCTCGTATAAGCTCTCGTAGAGAACTTAGGCGTCTTTTGCTGTTTATTAATCATTGACTTCTTTGCCATGTTCGTTTCTCCTTACTTCTTGAAAGGCATACCGAGCGCTCTCAAAAGCTCTCTTGCCTCTTCGTCCGTGTTCGCCGTCGTTACGATCGCAACGTCCATCCCTCTAATCTTTTCCACTTGATCGTAGGTGATTTCGGGGAAGATCAGTTGTTCTTTCAAACCTACCGAATAGTTGCCGCGTCCATCGAAAGCCTTATCCGATACCCCTCTAAAGTCGCGAAGACGGGGAAGCGCGATCGATACGAACTTGTCGTAGAAGTTGTACATTCTTTCGCCACGAAGGGTGACTTTAATACCAACCGTTTGACCTTCTCTTACCTTGAAGTTTGCGACAGATTTCTTCGCTTTCGTCAAGATCGGTTGTTGTCCGGAAATCATCTTGATTTCATTTTCGGTCATTTGAATGGATTTTGCGTTATCTTTGATATCGCCGAGCCCCGTGTTGATAACAATCTTAACGAGTTTCGGGCATTGCATTACGGTTTTATAACCGAATTTTTTCATAAGATAAGGTACTACTTCTTTTTCGTACTTTTCTTTTACTCTGTTCTTATAAACTTTTTCTGCCATGTTCGTCTACCTCGTTATTTGTTTTCCGTTTGCTCGGTTTCCGTCTTGGTAGCGGTCGTCGCGCGCTTTCTCGTTCT
The DNA here is from genome assembly GCA_017625565.1 of Clostridia bacterium. Taxonomy (GTDB): domain Bacteria; phylum Bacillota; class Clostridia; order Christensenellales; family Borkfalkiaceae; genus Scatosoma. The sequence goes on along the minus strand of JAGAKN010000014.1, from coordinate 130,689 downwards.
CTTCTTGGGCGCTTCTTCCGCCGCTACAGCTGCTTTCGCCGCCGCTTTCTTCGAGTACACTTTATCAAGCACCGCGCCACAAGCGCATACTCTTACCTTCTTGCCGTCAACAACCGAATGTTTTACCCGCGTTGCTTTTCCACATGCAGGGCAAACCACTTTTACGTTGGATGCGTCGATAGGTCCGGGAATTTCTACGATTTTGCTCGTTTCATTCGCCTTTCTTGCTTTTTGATGTTTCTTTTGTACACGTACGCCTTCTACCGTCACCGTATTTGCTTTGGGGGAGGTGGCAAGGACTTTTCCCTGTACGCCTTTATCTTTACCGGCAATTACAAGTACGTTATCATTTACTTTTACGTTCATTGTTTCGTCCTCCTACAAATTACAGTACTTCAGGAGCAAGGGAGATAATCTTCATATAATCTTTATCTCTCAATTCTCTCGCGATTGGCCCAAAGATACGCGTACCTTTAGGTTGTTTTTGGTTGTCGATGATTACGGCTGCGTTATCGTCGAATTTAACAAACGTGCCGTCTGCTCTTCTAATGCCTTTTGCGCTTCTTACGATGACCGCTTTTACAACGTCGCCTTTCTTAACCGCGCCGCCGGGCGTTGCCGTCTTAACGGATGCTACGATTACGTCGCCGATGTTGCCTGTCTTACGGAAGGAGCCGCCTAATACTCTAATACACATAAGCTCTTTTGCGCCGCTGTTGTCCGCTGCTTTGAGCCTTGTTTGAGGTTGTATCATAACTCTTAATTCTCCTTATAATTACTTAGCCTTTTCGACGATTTCAGCAACTCTCCAATTCTTGTCCTTGCTGAACTTTCTCGTCTCGACGATTCTTACTTTATCGCCGTAGCCACATTCGTTCGCTTCGTCGTGCGCCTTATACTTCTTACTCTTGGTAATGGTTTTCTTGTAAAGCGGGTGCTTGCTCTTGTCGCTGACCAATACAACGACCGTCTTATCCATTTTATCGGATACAACAATACCTACTCTTTCTTTTCTTAAATTTCTTTCCATAACGTTGTCCTCCGATTACGCCTTGAGTTCTCTCGCGCGGATTTCCGTATTGATACGCGCGATATCTCTTTTGCAGGTTCTAATGGAAACGGGATTTTCAAGCTGGCCGGACGCCAAACGGAAACGAAGATTGAAAAGTTCGCTCTTGAGTTCCGCGAGTTTAGCAACGAGTTCTTCGCTCGTCATTTCTTTCACTTCTTTAGCTCTCATTGTTGTTCACCGCCTTCTGCCGTTTCTGCTTTCGCTTCAACGACTTCTTTCTTCACAAACTTGCATTTAACGGGAAGTTTATGCGACGCAAGACGCATAGCTTCTCTTGCAACTTCTTCACTTACGCCAGCCATTTCGAACATAACACGGCCGGGTTTTACTACTGCTACCCAGTATTCTACCGAACCTTTACCAGAACCCATACGCGTTTCTGCAGGTTTCTTCGTAATAGGCTTGTGGGGGAAGATGTCGATCCATACTTTACCGCCACGTTTGATGAATCTGGTCATCGCGATACGGGCTGCTTCGATTTGGTTGGATTTAATCCAGCCGAGTTCTTCGGATACAAGACCGTATTCGCCGTATGCGATTACGTTCCCTTTCGTAGCTTTACCCTTCATCGTACCACGATGTTGTCTACGTCTTTTTACTCTCTTGGGAATTAACATTACTGTTCGCCTCCTTCTACAACGGGCTTCTTCGCGCTTTTGATTACTTCGCCTTTATAGATCCAGCATTTTACGCCGATCATACCGAAGGTCGTGTGCGCTTCTGCAAAGCCGTAATCGATGTCCGCACGAAGCGTTTGAAGGGGAATAGAACCTTCGTGATATTGTTCGCTTCTTGCGATTTCCGCGCCGTCTAAACGACCGCTTACCATCATCTTGATGCCCTTTACGCCCGCTCTCATCGAACGACCGATGGCTTGTTTCATACAACGTCTGAAAGACATACGCTTTTCGAGTTGCGCAGCTACGCCTTCTGCAACAAGTTGCGCGTCGCAATCGGGCTTTCTTACTTCCGTAATGTTGATGCTAACCGATTTGCCCCCCGTGATTTTCGCGAGTTCTTTCTTGATCACTTCTACTTCGCTACCCGCTTTACCGATGATAACACCGGGACGAGCCGTGTAGATGGTGACAACCAATCTCGTAGCAGCACGTTCGATCAAAATCTTGCTAACCGCAGCTGCGTAGTACTTCTTTTTCAAGAACGTACGAATTACGTTGTCTTCTTTTAAGAATTTGGAGAATTCTTTCTTATCTGCATACCAAGTGGTATTCCAATCACTGATGATGCCGACTCTCAAACCGTGAGGATTAACTTTTTGTCCCATGTTATTCTTCTCCTTCCAATTTCTTAACGTCTAAAATTACCGTAATATGGCTGGTTCTCTTCAAGATTGCATGCCCTCTTCCCTTGGAAACGGGTTGCATTCTCTTAAGCATTTGTCCGCCGTCTGCGAAACATTCCGCTACGTACAAATCTGCCTTGTCCATACCCATATTGTGTTCTGCATTCGCACCAGCGGACATAAGAACTTTCTTAACCGCAAGCGCGCTTCCGTTTACACTGTAATCGAGAATCGCTTTCGCTTCTCTATAGCTCTTCCCGCGAATCAAAGCGAGAACCGTTCTCACTTTGTAAGGCGAAACTCTGATATATTTAGCAACTGCGTAAGGGCGCTTTTCTCTATTTGCTTCAACCCTTGCCGTCTTTTTCTTCATATTACTTGCCATTATCTTTTATCTCCTTATTTACCCGGGCTCGTCGTTTTTGCCGTGTGTCCGTGGAACGTTCTGGTGGGAGCAAACTCACCGAGTTTGCAACCAATCATATCTTCCGTTACGTATACGGGAACGTGTTTACGTCCGTCGTATACAGCGATCGTATGACCTACGAAATCGGGGAAAATGGTAGATGCTCTCGACCAGGTTTTAATAACTTTCTTTTCGTTCGACGCGTTCATTGCTTGAATTCTGCTGAAAAGCTTCGCTTCGACGTAAGGTCCTTTCTTAACGCTTCTTGACATTTTTCAATCCTCCGATTAGTTAATTCTCTTAAGAATGAACTTGTTGGTTGCATTCTTCTTCTTTCTCGTCTTGTAGCCGAGTGCAGGTTTACCCCAAGGCGTCAAAGGACCAGCATGCCCGATAGGGGACTTACCTTCACCACCACCATGAGGGTGATCTACAGGGTTCATTACCGAACCTCTAACTTCCGGTCTCAAACCGAGATATCTTGCCTTACCCGCTTTACCAAGGGATACGAGTTCGTGGTCTACGTTGCCTACTTGTCCGATCGTTGCGCGGCATTTCAAGAGAACGTATCTCATTTCACCGCTAGGCATACGGATCGTTGCGTACTTTCCTTCAACCGCCATGATTTGCGCGGAAATACCTGCGCTTCTTGCGATTTGACCGCCTTTACCCGGCGTAAGTTCGATGTTATGAACCATCGTACCTACGGGGATATTTTCAAGGGGAAGCGTGTTCCCTACCTTGATATCCGCGTTAACACCGCTCATAACTTTGTCGCCTACATTCAAGCCAACGGGCGCAAGGATATACGTCTTTACACCGTCCGCATATACAAGAAGTGCGATGTGCGCGCTTCTGTTCGGATCGTATTGAATACTCTTAACCGTTGCAGGAATATCGTCCTTTTGTCTCTTGAAGTCGATGATACGATATTTTCTACGGTTGCCACCACCGATATGTCTGGTGGTAATTCTGCCCATGTTGTTGCGACCACCGCTATGGCGTTGATCGTGCATGAGCGATCTTTCGGGCTTATCTCCCGTCAAATCGTCGTTGGTCAAAACCGTTACGAAACGGCGACCTGCCGACGTGGGTTTATAAGATTTAATAGCCATTTTTCTCTATGCCTCCTGATTAAGTCAAAGAATCAAAGAACTCGATGGACTTGCTATCTTCTTTCAATTGTACGATAGCTTTTTTACGATCAGGGGTATAACCTTCGTTTCTGCCCATTCTCTTGAGTTTGCCCTTGCAGGTAATCGTGTTTACGCTTGCAACTTTTACGCCGAAGATTTTTTCGACTGCCATTTTGATTTCCGTCTTGTTCGCATCCTTCTTTACGTAGAAGGTGTATTTCTTACTTGCGATCCCGTCATAACCTTTTTCGGTAAGCACGGGTTTTAAAATGATATCCTCTGCAAACATTAGCCGTTTACCTCCTGGAATTTCTCAACCGCAGCTTTCGTCATAACGATCTTTTGATTTACAACGACTTCGTAGGTGCTAAGTTGCGCCAAAGGCAACGTTGCAACCTTGGGAAGGTTCGCCGTAGCGCGAATTACGTTTACGTCGTCGTTATCCATAACCACGAGCGCCGTCTTCGTAAGACCTAACGCCTTTGCAAAATTCGCCATAACTTTCGTCTTTGCTTCCGCAACCTTAAGCTCGTCCACAACGATGAATTCGCCGTCAGCGACCTTCTTGGAAAGCGCGGAATAAAGCGCTGCTTTCTTTGCTTTTTCGTTCATCTTCTTCGAGAAATCGCGGGACTTGGGTGCGAATACTACGCCACCTTTAATCCATTGGGGTGCGCGAATCGAACCTTGACGAGCACGACCCGTACCCTTTTGTCTCCAAGGCTTAATACCGCCGCCTCTAACTTCCGTTCTCGTGAGGGTGGATTTTGTACCCTGTCTTTCGTTTGCAAGACGGGTAACGACTGCTTGATGAATCAAAGGCTCGTTATATTCAACACCGAATACGTTGTCGTTGAGTTCGATGCTACCGACTTCCGAGCCGCTCATATTTAATACTTTAATAGCCGCCATTGTCTTTCACTCTCCTTATTTGCTCTTAACGCTATCCGCGATGGTGACGATGCTACCCTTAGGACCGGGGATTGCGCCTTTGATGAGAATTGCGTTTCTATTCAAATCTACGCGTACGACTTCGAGATTTTGAATGGTCACGTTATCCACACCGTATTGCCCAGCGAGATGCTTGTTCTTGAATACTCTCGAAGGAGCACTGATGGGACCCATAGAACCGGGTTCTCTGTGTACAGGACCAGTACCGTGCGTCATCTTCAATCTGTGTTGATTCCACTTCTTGATAACACCCGTAAACCCGTGACCTTTCGTGACACCCGAAACGTCTACCTTGTCCCCCGCCGCGAACACGTCCGCTTTGAGTTCCGTACCTACCGTGAAAGATTCAGCGTTTTCAATTCTGATTTCTTTCAAGACTTTGTGGGGTTTTACGCCAGCTTTCTTGAATTGACCGAGTTCAGGCTTCGTAAGCGCCTTTTCGTTCGTTTCGATGAAGCCGAGCTTCAACGCCGCATAACCGTCGTTTGCCACCGTCTTAACTTGTACCACGGGGCAAGGACCTGCTTCCACTACCGTGACAGGAATCACTTTCCCGTCTTCTGCAAAGAGTTGGGTCATCCCAACTTTGCGACCGATGATTGCTTTATTCATTGATAAAGTTCACTCCTTTAAAATTTTTATTCTCGAATACCTTTGAAAGTATTTCTCGGTAAATTGATGATTAGAGCTTGATCTTGATATCCACACCTGCAGGGAGATGGATCGAATCAAGCAACTTTGCGTTGGGGGAATAGATATCGATAATTCTCTTATACGTTCTCATTTCGAATTGTTCACGAGAATCTTTATACTTGTGGGGGGAACGGAGAATCGTGACGATTTCTCTTTCCGTAGGAAGGGGAATCGGACCGCTGATTTTTGCGCCGCTCTTCTTCATCGTTTCCACGATACGCGTTGCCGCTTCGTCTACAAGTTCGTGATTGTATGCCGCCAACTTGATTCTGATTTTTTGTACTGCCATTGTTGTCACTCCTTTACACTTTATACTAACATTTTATTTGCTGTATCAACTTATCCGTGTGTATCGAGCCTTTCGCAAAATAAAAACACCCTTTTTTATGGCGAGCGTTTCTACGCAAAGCCTCGGTTAGTCGCAGGGATCGTGCCCCACTTTTGTCAACGGAAATTATCTGCCAAAGCGGCTTTTTGCTTTGGATTTGCAGTAACTTCCCGCATCAACCCATACCACGCATTTTTACACAGCCTATATATAATATCAAATATGTAAAGTGATGTCAAGCATTTGAACGAAAATTTTTGAATTTTTTTTAATTTTTTTCAAAATAGGGATTTTTTACCTTTTTTCTGCTGTTTTTGGGAGTATTGCCACTTTTTTCGCCGTTTATACTTCCTTATATAATATATATACGCGTACACACGTGTGCGCGTATATAGAAAACATTTCATTCCTTATGGTATAACAATGTCGGATAACAACCAAGCAATACCCTACCGACACCGAAAGATCGAAAGACCTAGTCAAGGCATTGCCTTGTCAAGACTTAGTTTTATCGCCCGTCCGAAGTTCGGACGGGCGACAAAACTTTACGCTTTATTCTTTTCTTTAAATCTTGCTTTCGCGCGGAGTTCGCTATCCAAAATCCGTTTCCGAATCCGCAAGGACTTGGGCGTCACTTCCAACAACTCGTCGTCGGCGATAAATTCCAGACATTCTTCCAAACTCATTTTACTAACGGGAATCAGCGTTAACGCGTCGTCGCTGGACGAAGAACGGGTGTTCGTTAAATGCTTGGTTTTGCAGACGTTGACGTTGATATCGTCGGCAAGGTTGGTGTAGCCTACGACCATGCCTTGGTATACGGGCGTACCGGGCGTGATAAACAAATTCCCCCTGCCCTGCGCGTTGAACAAGCCGTACGTGACCGCTTCACCCGTTTCAAACGCCACCAAAGAGCCCGTATTTCGACGTTGCATATCCCCTTTGTACGGCTCGTACGAATAGAAAATGGTGTTCATAATCCCTTGACCTTTGGTATCCGTCAAGAACGCACTCTTATACCCGAACAAACCGCGGGACGGAACGGTGAATTCCAAACGCATACGCGTACCGATTGCCGTCATTTGCACAAGGTTGCCCTTACGATTCCCCATCGCCGAAAAAACGGGGCCGGTCATGTCTTCGGGAACGTCGGCAACAAAACGCTCGATCGGCTCGTGCCGAACGCCGTCGATTTCCTTATATAACACTTTCGGAGTGGAAACTTGGAATTCGTACCCTTCCCGACGCATCGTTTCAATGAGAATAGAAAGGTGCATTTCCCCACGACCGCAAACACGGAAACTATCCGTCAAATCGGTGTCACTCACACGCAAAGATACGTCGCGCAAAAGCTCCTTATACAACCGATCGCGGAGCTGACGGGAAGTGACGAATTTCCCTTCCCTGCCCGCAAACGGACTGTCGTTGACGGAGAACGTCATTTCCACCGTCGGATCTTCGATCTTGACAAATTCTACGGGTTCAACGGCGTTAGGTTCGCAAATCGTGTCGCCGATATTCAAGCCGTCGATCCCCGAAAATACGACGATATCCCCTGCTTGCGCGGTTTGCACGGGGGTGCGATCCAGGCCTTCGATTTGGTACAGGTTTGCAATTTTGCAATTCGTGCGGACTTTCGGATCGTTGAAATTACATACGGAAACGGGCTCGTTTGCGCGAATTACCCCACGCTCGATCCGACCGATCCCGATCCGACCAACGAATTCGTTGTAATCGATACAGGAAACGAGTAATTGCCCCGCTCCGTCCACGTCCATATCCATCGGCGGAATGGTTTCCAAAATCGTATCGAACAACGGGTTTAAGTTCGGTTCTTGCTTATCAGGCGTCAACGACGACGTGCCTTGTCGTCCGCAACAGTATACGATCGGGCTTTCGAGCTGTTCGTCCGTCGCGTCGAGATCCATCATCAAAAGTTGCATTTCTTCCACAACTTCGTCAATACGAGCGTCGGGACGATCGACTTTGTTAATAACGATAATCAATTTTAGCCCAAGTTGCAATGCTTTTTGCATAACAAATCGGGTTTGTGGCAACGGACCTTCCGCCGCGTCTACGAGAATCAACGCGCCGTTTACCATTTTTAAAACGCGTTCGACTTCGCCTGAGAAATCTGCGTGCCCCGGTGTATCGACGATATTGATTTTTACGCCGTTATAGTGCGCCGAAGTGTTTTTTGCGAGTATGGTAATCCCACGTTCTCTTTCCAAGTCTCCAGAGTCCATTACCCGATCTTCCACTTGTTGATTTTCGCGGAATACCCCACCTTGCGCCAACATTTCGTTGACGAGCGTCGTTTTACCGTGGTCTACGTGCGCGATAATGGCAACGTTTCTCAAATCTTCTCTAATCATAAAAACTCCTTAACTGTTCGTAAATTTTTCAACTTTACTATTTTAATACTTTTTGGCGCAATTGACAACAAAAAAAGCCTACGCGCGACAATATTTTTCAAGAAAAATAAAAAAATCCGCAGAGCACGTCTTTCCCTACGGTTTTTTACGTTATAACGATTGTTTGTTCGTATTGCGATAAGTGGTAAAACGTATGCGATACCCGTTATCGTCCTGCGGTTCGCTTTCGGAAATGCAAACAAAATTCGGGTTTTCGTCTAAATTGGGAAAGAATACTTCCGCCCCACCAATCGCGTCTACCTTAGTGACCAAAACTTCGTCGCAATAAGGCAACAATTCCTTGTAAACCGCTCCACCGCCGATGACGTAAATTTCTTCGTTTTCACGGCGTTTCATTTCCTTTTTTAAGGCATCATAGTCGCGGACAATAATACAGTCATCGCGTACCTGCCCCCTTGATAACACGATATTCACTCGATTTTTTAAGGGTTTTGCACCAGGGAATGAGCGCAAGGTATTCCCGCCCATCACAACGGTATGCCCCACCGTCGTTTCCCGAAAAAATTTCATATCCTTGGGCAAGGAGAACATCATGTCATTCCCCCTTCCGATCCCCCACTCCTTATCCGCGTGTACAATGGCTTTGATCATAATAAGCTCCTTTAAATCGCGACGGGGATTTTTGACGACAATTTCTCGCATTCGTAATCCACGAGTTGGAAACTGTCCACCGTAAAGTCGTAAAAGTTGGTAATCGTAGGATCAACAATGAGCTTAGGTGCTTTATGGCGCGGATTTTGCAAAACTTCTTTCACAAGCGGAATATGCCGATCGTAAATATGCGCGTCGGCAATCACGTGTACGAGCTCCCCCGCTTTCAATCCAGAAACTTGCGCAAACATAATCAAAAGCACCGCGTATTGCACGACGTTCCAATTATTCGCCGTCAACATGTCGTTGGAGCGTTGGTTTAAAATCCCGTTCAAAGTATCTCCCGAAACGTTAAACGTCATCGAGTACGCGCAAGGATACAAATGCATTTCGTGTAGATCTTGGAAGTTATACAAGTTGGTCATAATCCGACGGCTTGCAGGATTGTTTTTCAAATCGAACAGCACCCGATCCACTTGATCAAATTCCCCTTCCTTATACTTGTGTTTAATCCCGAGCTGGTAGCCGTACGCTTTACCGATCGAGCCCGTTTCATCCGCCCAACTATCCCAAATATGGGAGTTCAAATCATGGATATTGTTGCTCTTTTTTTGCCAAATCCACAAGAGTTCGTCCACACAAGATTTAAATGCCGTACGACGCATTGTCAAAATAGGGAATTCTTCCTGTAAATTATAGCGGTTGACGATCCCGAATTTTTTTACCGTATGTGCCGGCGTACCGTCTTCCCACTTGGGACGAACGGCCAAATCGGTGTCCCAATACCCGTTTTCCATAATATCCGTCATGTTTTGCGCAAAAATTTCGTCGGCTCTACTCATAAGTTTACTCCTTTCGTCATCAATCTATCGTTTCGATTAAAAAACTGACGGGACGAAACCCGTCGTTGCAAGAAATCATCGCCGATTTCTCGTTTTTCATCCATCCGTCGTAAAAATTTCCCCCACCGCGGGCAAGTTCTAAAACAAACGGCAACATACTCTCCCAAGCGCTCTCGCAAAGCCCGTCGGGACGTTTTCCGTCCACGCACAAAAAGACCTGTCCTTCTTGAAGATCGCAAGCATGCTCGATCGGATTTTCGTAGCGTTCCGCCAAATCCCGATGGAACACTTTGCGCATTACCGTAATTCTACAAATTTTGCTCACGTTTTCCATACGATTAGTATAACACATTTTCCGCTTGCCGTCAACAATTCGAAAAGCCCCGACTAAAATTTCCTTAGAAAAAAGATTTTTCGGATTATTTTTCCAAATTTTTTACAAAAAGTTGACAAACGTAAAAAAATTGGGTATTATATATACGTATGAAAAATTTATTTTAAGGAGAACTCTTTTTTATGAACAAGAAAACCGTAAAAGACGTAGAAGTCAAAGGCAAAAAAGTCCTTGTTAGATGCGACTTTAACGTACCTATGAAAGACGGAGTTATCACTGATGAAAACCGTATTATCGGCGCGTTGCCTACCATTAAGTATCTTATGGAACAAGGCGCGAAAGTGACGCTTTGCTCGCATATGGGCAAACCCCACAACGTATTCGACGACAAGCTCGAACTCAATAAGAAAGAAAAGAAAAAGATCGCAGAACTTCCCGAAGCAGAACAACAAGCTGCTACCGAAGAAGCGCTTGAAAAAGCAAAGAAAGACGTCAAGAAATTGACGCTTGCGCCCGTTGCGGCTAGATTAAACGAACTCTTGGACGGCAAAGTGACATTTGCAACCGACGTCATCGGCGCGGATGCGAAAGCGAAAGTCGAAGCGTGCAAGGAAGGCGAATGCGTGCTTTTGGAAAACTTGCGTTTTCACAAGGGCGAAGAAAAGAAAACGCCCGAATTTATGCAAGCGCTTGCAAGCTATTGCGAAGTATACGTCAACGACGCATTCGGTACGGCGCACCGTTCCCACTCCTCTACGGCAGGGATCGTAGAAGAAGGGCTTGTAAACACAGCGGCTTGCGGTTTCTTGATTGAAAAAGAACTTTCGGTCATGGCGGATACGTTGGAAAATCCCCAACGCCCCTTCGTCGCGATTTTGGGTGGCGCGAAAGTTGCGGATAAATTGAACGTTATCTCCAACTTGTTAGAAAAATGTGATACGCTCGTAATCGGTGGCGGTATGGCGTACACGTTCTTGAAAGCGAAAGGCGGTAAAATCGGTACGTCGCTCGTAGACGACGAAAAGATCGATTATTGCAACGAAATGTTGAAAAAAGCGGAAACGCTCGGCAAGAAACTCGTATTGCCCATCGACACGGTTGCGGCACACGAATTCCCTAACCCGATCGACGCTCCCATTGAAACGGAAGTCGTTCCCTCGAATGCAATCCCTGACGATATGATGGGCTTGGATATCGGTCCTGAAACAAGAAAGCTCTTCGCGGAAGTAGTTGCCAACGCAAAATCGGTTATTTGGAACGGACCTATGGGTGTATTCGAAAACCCGACCTTGGCAACCGGTACGAAAGCGGTTGCGGAAGCGCTCGCTAGCGTTTACGGCAAAGCAACGACCATCATCGGCGGTGGCGACAGCGCGGCGGCGGTACAAGTACTCGGCTATGCGGACAAGATGAGCCATATCTCGACGGGTGGCGGCGCGTCTTTGGAATTGTTCGAAGGCAAAGTGCTTCCCGGTATCGCTTGCTTGAACGATAAATAAAAACACGGGGGTGAACGTCGTTCGCCCCCCTACTATGTATAAAAACAAACTTTAAGGAGAATTATATTATGAGAAAACCTATTATTGCAGGCAACTGGAAAATGAATAACACCGCCTCTGAAGGCGTAGCGCTCGTAAAAGCGATTGCTCCGCTTGTCACACAAGCAAATTGTGACGTAGTCGTTTGCGTTCCCGCAATCGATATCCCCGCGGTTAGCGAAGCTTTGAAAGGCACGAACGTGAAACTCGGCGCGGAAAACGTACACTTTGCGGAAAAAGGCGCTTACACGGGCGAAATCTCCGCGGCTATGCTCTTGGAATACGGCGTGGAATACGTCATTATCGGTCACAGCGAACGCCGTCAATATTTCGCAGAAACGGACGAAACGGTAAACAAGAGAACGTTGACCGCTTTGAAAGCAGGGCTCACCCCTATCGTTTGCATCGGCGAATCCTTAGAAGAAAGAGAAACGGGCAAGACGGAAGAAGTTTTGGCTACGCAAATCCATGAAGGTTTGAAGGATATCGAAGACATTACGAAGATCGTTATCGCATACGAACCCGTATGGGCAATCGGTACGGGCAAGACGGCTACGGCGGAACAAGCCAACGAAACCATCGCGTTCATCCGTAAAACGGTCGGCGAAATGTTCTGCCCGAAATGCGCGGAAAAACTCCGTATCCAATACGGCGGTAGCATGAATGCAGGCAACTGCAAGGAATTGATGGCTATGCCTGAAATCGACGGCGGTTTGATTGGTGGCGCGTCCTTGAAAGCAAACGATTTCGCAACCATCGTTAACTTCGACAAATAATTGAAAAAACAAAAATCCAAGGGGCAGGTATGCGTTCAACGTACTTTGCCCCAAGATTTTGATAAAAGGAGTATACTATGAAAAAACCTTACGCCATCATCATTATGGACGGCTACGGAATCAACGAAAACACGCAAGGCAACGCAATTTATGCCGACGGCAGTAAATTCGTCAAAGAACTGCAAGAAAACTACCCCACCTCGCAACTCGGTGCAAGCGGTATGTCCGTAGGGCTTCCCGACGGGCAAATGGGTAATAGCGAAGTCGGGCATTTGAATATCGGCGCGGGTAGAATCGTGTACCAAGATCTTACCAAAATCACGAAAGATATCCGCAACGGCGAATTCTTTAAAAACGCGGAATTGCTCCGCGCAATGCACTCGGCAAAAGCCAACGGCACGAAACTCCACTTATTCGGGCTTGTTTCGACGGGTGGTGTACACAGCCATATCGAGCATCTTTACGCGCTTGTGGAAATGGCGAAAAACGAAGGACTTGAAAACGTTTATATTCACGCGTTCACGGACGGGCGTGACGTTGCGCCTACTTCGGGTGCAGAATTCTTGAAAGATTTGCAAAATAAGTTGGACGCTCTTTCGTTCGGGAAAATCGCTTCCGTTTCCGGTAGGTATTACGCGATGGATCGCGACAACAACTGGGACCGCGAAGAAAAGGCGTACGACGCGTTGACGCTTGGCACGGGCGTTGCATTTGAAGGTAGCGCGGAAGACGCGGCAAAGGCTTCTTACGAAAACGGTATCACCGACGAGTTTATTTTGCCGACAAACTTGACCGAAAACGGCAAACCCGTTGCATTAATCGGCAAAAACGACAGTATTATTTGCTTCAACTTCCGTCCCGATAGAGCAAGACAAATTTCGAGAATGTTCTCGCAAGAAAAATTCCCGTTCGTAGACGCAAAAACGGGCGCTACGCTCGGTTTCGAACGGAAAACGGGATTCCTTGCCCCCTGCTACGTCGGATTTGCGGTGTACGATTCATCATTTAAAAACGTTGGCGTAGCCTTCCCCCCTGACGATATCACCAACACCTTACCGCAATACGTTGCGTCGTTGGGTTTGAAACAACTCCATATCGCGGAAACGGAAAAATACGCGCACGTGACTTTCTTCTTCAACGCGAAGTTAGAAACGCCCGTCGAAGGCGAAACACGTATCGTAATCCCTTCCCCGAAAGTAGCCACCTACGACTTGCAACCGGAAATGAGCGCGTATCCCGTCACCGAAAAAGTTTTGGAAGAACTCGACAAAGGCATTTACGACGTCGTTATTTTGAACTTTGCAAACTGTGATATGGTTGGACATACAGGTGTGATGGATGCGGCGGTAAAGGCGGTACACACGGTAGACGAATGCGTCAAGAAGGTGACGGATAAAATCCTTGCAATGGGTGGTAGCGCGTTGGTGACGGCAGACCACGGAAACGCCGACCAAATGATCGCCGACGACGGAACAATGGCGTTTACCCAACACACGACCAACCCCGTACCCGTAATTTTGGTTTCGGAAGAATACAAAAACGTTTCTTTGCGCGACGACGGTGTCCTTGCAGATCTTGCACCGACGCTTTTGGATATGATGAAACTCCCGCAACCGAAAGAAATGACGGGAAAAACCTTGATAAAATAAGCGTATCTTAAAAAAGGACGGCATGAAAAACCGTCCTTTTATGGAAATGTAAAAATTTTTCTCAATTTTCCATAAAAAACAGTTGCGCTAATTTGGGAAGTATGGTATAATCTATAAGTGATTTTGGATAACGGCGTTTTGCCGTAATAAAGAAAAAGGATTTGCGCTATGTTAAATTTACATCAATTATTAGCACCTACCGCGTTCTATGCGGAATATAAAGCAATCAGTATTATCTTAATCGTACTTATGGCTATTGCCGCGCTTACGGCGATCATTCTCGTTTTGATGCAACAAAGCAACTCTTCGGGGATTGACGCGCTCGGCGGATCGAGCGAAACGTTCTTCGGTAAGAACAAGGGTAAATCGATTGAAGCAAAAATGAAGAAATGGACCTGGATTTGCGTAGCAGTTCTCGTTGTGTTGTCTATTGCTTTCTACTTGATCCCCCTTATCGTGGACTAATCTTTTTGATCTTATCGGCGGCTTGTTTCGTAAGCCGCCTTTTTATTTTCCCTTACATACTGTTGGGAGACGTATTATGAACGCGAAAGAAAGTATCCTTGAAAAATTCCACGACGGAACACTTGCTTGCAAAACGCTAGCGGAAATTTTAAAAATCCTACAAATCCCCTACCGTGAAAAGCAACGCCTTTCCGCGGTATTGTCCGCTTTGTGTAAAGACGGCAAATTATACCAAAACAACGGGGGCAGGTATGGAACGAGCGAGCAATTAGGGCTAATCAAAGGAACAATTTGCGGAAATGAACGGGGATTTGCTTTTTTAGTCCCCGAAGACAGGGAGGCTTACCCACACGATTTCTTTTTACCGAAAAAGAGCCTATTCGGCGCATTACACGGGGACGTGGTCGTAGCCGAACGCGTATACGGCGAAAGTGACGACGAAGCCAAGGTTGTACAAATTGTAGAGCGTGGTTATAAAACGATCGTCGGTACGTTCCGTCGAGATCGACGCGCGGGATATTTATATCCGGACGAGAAACGTTTTTCCACGGAAATCTATATCCCCCTTTCCGACTGTTCGCATATCCGCAACGGCGTAAAAGCGGTAGCCAAAATCACTTCCTACCCCGATCGGAAATCCCCGGGCGGAGAAATTATCGAAGTGCTCGGCGAAGAAGACGATTTCTTTGCGGAAGAACTCTCCATTATTCGTTCGTACGAGCTGAAAGAAGAATTCCCTGCACACGTGGAAAAAGAAGCCAAACGGCAAGCCGATCGAAAAATTACCGAAGCGGATTTACAAAACCGTCGTGATTTTCGTTCCTGGAAAATCGTCACCATTGACGGCGAAGACACACGGGATATCGACGATGCAATTTCCCTGCAAAAAGACGGAGATTGTTATCTTTTGGGCGTGCATATCGCCGACGTGGGGCATTACGTCGAATACCGATCTACCTTGGACGAAGAAGCCTTGGAGCGTGGTACGAGCGTATACTTCCCCGACCGCGTATTGCCGATGCTCCCCCGCGCGTTATCCAACGGGATTTGCTCCTTAAACGAGAACGAAGAGCGATTAACTTTATCCTGCTTAATGCGTGTAGATAAAAAAGGCAACGTTAAGGAATACGAAATCGTGGAAGGAATTATCCGTTCCGCGCATAAATTAACGTATACGGAAGTCGAAAAAATCATCAACGGCGATCAGCAAACGTCCGAACAATACGCCGACGTACGGGAAATGATACTGCTTTTTGCGGAACTCACCCGTATTCTACAAAGCATGCGCGATAAAAAAGGTAGCGTATCGCTCGACGTCAAAGAAACGAAAATTGTTTTGGAAAACCAGGAAGAAATTCGCATTTTGGATTACGATCGAATGTTTTCCTACAAAATTATCGAAACGTTTATGGTGTTGGCAAACGAAACGGTTGCGACGTTTATGCAATCCATCGAAGCGCCGTTTATTTATCGTATTCACGAAAAACCCAGCGAAGAAAAGGCGTCCACCTTCCGCGCTTTCGCGCAATCCTTAGGGTTAACACCCCGATTTTCCGCGCAGGAAGTCAAACCGTACGATTATCAAAAACTGCTAAAAAGCGCGGAAAATTCCCCCGTGTATTCGGTGCTTAACCGCGTGATGCTCCGCTCTATGCAAAAGGCGCGATACGCGCCCGAGAACGTGGGACACTTCGGCTTGGCAAGCGATTGTTATTGCCATTTCACTTCCCCCATCCGTCGCTATCCCGATCTTTGCATTCATCGGATCATCAAGGACGTGTTGCGGGGCGACTACGCCGAAACAACCAAAAAATATACGGAGTTCGTCGATTTCGCATCCAAACGCTCTTCCGAGCGCGAGCGTCGCGCGAACGACGCAGAACGGGACGTGGACGATTTGTACACTACGATGTATATGAGCGAACGCATCGGCGAAGAATACGACGCCGTCATTTCAGGCGTCACGTCTTTTGGGTTGTTTGCCGAACTCCCGAATACAATCGAAGGGTTTATTCCCTTGGAAAGTTTATACGGCGAATATTACTACGACGCCGATCATTTCCGCATCGTCGGACGGGAGCGTAGCTACTCTATCGGCGAAAGCGTACGCGTCAAAGTTGTGGACGTAGATTTCTATAGACGTCGAACGGAATTTCGGCTACTCGACCATCGAATCATTGCATATAAATAGAAAAATTAGGGGTATTTATGAAGATTATCGCAACCAACAAAACCGCAACGTTCGAATATTTCATTAAAGAAAAGTACGAAGCGGGTATCGTTTTGGAAGGCAACGAAATCAAGTCTATCCGTAGCGGAAACGTGAATATGAACGACAGCTTTTGCTTTTTGCGTGGCAACGACGTGCGCGTAAAAAATATGCACGTCGCTTTATACGATAAGTCAGACGCTTTTAGCACGAAAGATACTAGGCGGGATCGGAAACTCTTGCTCCACAAACGCGAAATTGCAAAAATCGCAGGAAAAATCAATCGGCAAGGGTATACCTTAGTGCCGTTAAAGCTGTATTTTAAGGATTCCCTGATCAAAATGGAAATCGCCCTTTGCCGCGGGAAACATACCTACGACAAGAAACAAACGATTGCGGAACGGGATATGAAACGCGCCGTAGATCGGGACATTAAAAACGCAGGATTTTAAAAAACGCCCATATGGGCGTTTTTTATGTTTCGTCACTTCTGCTTGGGTAAAATCCGCATCGACGGGTTTCTACCAAGTGATATTCCTTTTTTAAGTCCAACTCGGCAACAATCGAGCTTTGCGGAGAAGCGAACACCGTTTCGCCTTTTTGATCGGCAATCATCGTATAGCCGTCCGCGCAACATACCATCGGCACGCCGTAAGTGTACGCCCACGCGCGGAGCAATACCGATGGCAAGCCGTTCAACACTCCCTTAAAAGGACACACGATAAAATCGCTACCGCAAGTCGCCAACGCTTTGGCTGTATCAGGAAAATATAAATCCTCGTCGACAATTACCCCCATTCTTCCCGCTTTCGTATCGTATACGCGCAACGACGCACCACAAGCATAACGGCTTTCTACCGAATACAGAGCGTCTGAAATCCCGCAAATTTTCCCATTTTCCGCAACGATGGCGGATTTGCGTTTGTGCCCGTAAATATTCGTCACGCAACCGCACACCACCACGCCTTTGCAAGCCTTTGACAATCTCGCGACGGCGGAAAAGAACTCCGTTTCTCCCGTTAGTTCTCTCGTGTAGCTAATTTCTTCGTTCCCTTGAAACCCAAACAAATACACGTCCGAACTTTTCTCGCCTTCCGTTAAGCGAAAGGTCGGA
This sequence comes from Clostridia bacterium, assembly GCA_017625565.1. Lineage (GTDB taxonomy): Bacteria > Bacillota > Clostridia > Christensenellales > Borkfalkiaceae > Scatosoma. Next base: position 112,847 of record JAGAKN010000014.1, on the reverse strand, counting down.
ATTTTTTCCTTAGAAACAAAACAAATCCGCATACGCCACCCCTTTTCATTCCGTCTTCCTTTCATTATATCCGACAAACGAAAAAAAAGTTCCAAAAACGGAACGTATAACGGGAAATCGTTTTGGAAATACTATTTTCAACAGGCAAAGGAGAGAAAGTTATGTTTTGGGTTGGATTTTCTATCGGAATTGTTATCGGCGGGAATTTTGGAGTAATTTTAATGGCAATATTCAAACACAAAAATTAAATCGGCGGAATTTCCGCCGATTTTTTAATCTAAGTACTCATTGACAATCTTTTGCATTACGTCGAAGTGTTCCAACATATCGTTTGCCAACTTCAAATGACATCTTGCGCGATCGAGATTTTGCGTCGGATAATGCACCCTGAAATACTTATCCCCATCCAAATAATCCGTCAAAAACCGCATACCGCATTCCGCCGTCATCGTGAACGCACCAAGCGCAAGCGTTTGTTTTTCCGTATCGGTCATACGCATTTTCAAGGTGTTGACGAACCCTTTGGTAAACGCTTTGTATTTTTCCAAATTGATCCCGACTTTTTCAAGATCCTTTTCATCTTCGTCGGTTCGCGACGCTAAAATGCGGATCGCGTCACCGAAATCGGTAGCAATTAACCCTGGCATCACCGTATCCAGATCGATTACTGAAAGGTGCTTATGCGTATCTTTGTCGAATAAAACGTTGCTAATTTTCGTATCGTTATGCGTCACACGTAAAGGCAACTTCCCTTGGGATTGCAAACGATACAATTGCGTCGCTTTTTCTTCAAACGCAAGATACCCCGCGATTTCATCTTCAATTCCTTTCGCGCGTCCAACCGCGTCCTTTTCCACCGACGCCTTAAACGTAGCATAACGTTGCACCGTATTATGGAAATGCGGAATAACAATATTCAAATTCGACACAGGAAAATCCGCAAGATAAAGCTGGAACTCCCCAAAAGCAACCCCTGCTTCTTCCACAACCGATAGATCGTCTACCTGCATATAGCACACGGAATCGTCTATATAGCGATAACACCGCCAAAAACTGCCGTCTTCCATATACGTATAATATCTACCGTCCGTCGCCTGCGAATAATGCAAGACGTTGCGTTTCGCCGTAGCTTGCTTTTCTTTCACTTTTTGGCGAATATATTGCGTGACTGCAATGATATTCTCCATTACTTCCACGGGTTTTTCAAAAACGTACGTATTTACCCTTTGCAAGATATAACGCTTGTCTTGTCCGTCGCGGAAAAACGTCACCTGGTAAGTCGTATTGATATGCCCGCTGTTGATAATCTCAAAGCTTTTGTACTCCCCTTGTATCCCAAAACGTGCGCAGGCCTCTTGCACTTGCATTTCTTCTTTCATTACATCTCCAAAATTAGAGCCTTTCACCAAAAATACTCTTCCCCCAAGTTATCTATTCAATCCCCTAAAACTTCTAAACGAGATTGTCAAGTAGCTAACTTTATTATATTTATTATACCATTCCAAACAAGCCCTGTCAAGTCTTTTTCCCGTTTTCCGTATTTTTTGTGCTTTTTCACAACATAAAAGCCAAAAAAGCGCAAATACTTGCATTATGAAGAAGTTTTTATTGCAAAATGTATTAATCGCCGTATTATTTTTTGCAAGCATCCCTGCTTGTACACACGAAAAACAATCCCCCAAACTCCTTTCGAAAGACTTAACGGAAACAACCCCTTTGGAAAAAACCGACAACGAATTTTGGGATCTCTCCGACGTAGACGTCAGCAAAATCGATACGACACGCAAATTAATCTCGTTTACTTTTGACGACGCGCCGTCAAAAACTTTGGAAAATATTTTCGCCGTTTTCGCTGATTTCAACGAACGTTATCCCGATTGTCCCGCATCCGCCACCGTCTTTTTTAACGGCGGACGCTTTCACGAGCATACCCCCCACCTTTTGCATACCGCGCTTACGCTGGGATTTGAACTCGGCAACCACACCCACCATCATTTGGATTTGACTTCTTTGGACGAGCAAACACTCCGCCACGAAATCGACGCCACGGACGAGTTGCTTTGCCAAGCGGACGGGAAACCACGGCATTTACTCCGTGCGCCGTATGGCAAAACCAACGAGCTTGTAAAATCCGTCGCCGATGTACCCTTGCTTTCTTGGAATATCGACACGCTAGACTGGACGGGCGCGGACGCGCAACGCATTTACGAGAGTGTGACCGAACGCCTATCCGACGGAGCGATCGTTCTAATGCACGACGGGTATCCGCAAACGGTGGACGCCTTAAAACGCTTATTGCCGGATTTATACGGGCAGGGCTACCAAGTCGTTAGTCTGTCGCAATTAGCCAAAGCGCACGATTGCGCCATGCGAAAAGGCGGAGAATATATCCGTCTACGCAAACAAAAAAAGGACGGTTAACCGTCCTTTTTTCACGAATTAATAAGTTTCCGAAACGTATAATCGGAAGAATTTCGCGCAATCGTCCACCCAAGCGCGTACTTTCTTGATCCCTTCGTTGACCGCGTTCACTTCAAAATCCGCCGTCGACAAGCCGTGATGACCTTGGGGATAAATATGTAATTCGTAGGGAATGCGCATTTTATCCATTGCCATCGCATAGCGGAGCGCATTATCCGACGGCACACCATCGTCCGAAAAGGTCGCCCAAATAAACGCCGGGGGAGTTTGTTCGTTGACGGCTTCGTCCAAGTTCAACGTCTTTAACAATTCCGTTTTCGCTTCGTCCGTGTAGCCGTTTAATAAATTCTCGTAGGAGCCTTGGTGTCCGTGGATTTTCGAAATCACGGGATAGCAAAGCCCTACCGCCGTCGGCTTGCAATCCAGCGTTTGACCGATTTTCGCGGAAACGCTTTGATGTTCTACCGCAAGATTACCGACCAAATGTCCGCCCGCCGAGAACCCAACAGGGAAAATTTCGTCGGGATTTACATAAAATTCTTTCGCGTGTTTTTTGATATAATCCACCGCCGATGCCAACTGCAACAACTGTTCGGGATAGCGGACGACGTCAGGATCGCAAGAATACCACAGGATAAAAGTTTGAAAACCTTTACCTTGGAACGCGTTAGCAATCGGTTCACCTTCGCGGCGGCTTGTCATTCCGTAGCCACCACCGGGTACAACGACGATTGCAGGACGTTTCCAGTCCACGTCTTCGTCCCATACCTGCTCCGTTATAATACACTCGAGCATCCCCCCTTCTAAAAAGGGATATTCTTCTTGCAAATTGACTTTCAAAACTTTCATTTACCCTACTCCTTTGTACGTTAAATAAAGAATTCGTTATAAATCGCGCGTAAGCATTTTGCGAAATCTTCGCCTTCAACGCCTACGATAATGTTCCGCTCGCAAGAGCCTTGGTCGATGATATTGACGTTTACCCCAGCGATCGCCAACGCTTTGAACAAACGCGCGGAAGTACCGACGTTTTTCGCCATACCGTGTCCTACCGTCGCGACGAGCGCGATATCTTCGTGCGTGTAGATTTTATCAGGATGCACCGCTTCTTGCATTTCTTTCAGAATTTGTTCTAACGTGCCTTCTTTCAAAAACTCGTTATCAATCACCAAAGACATAGTATCGATCCCTGACGGCAAATGTTCAAACGAAATCCCGTGGTTGCCGATGACGTCCAAAATTTTGCGGACAAACCCGACTTCGGTATTCATCAAGGATTTTTCCAAAGTAATGGACGTAAACCCACGCTTTCCTGCAATCCCCGTGACAACGTTTTCGCGGAAATCGCGCGTGGAAGACTGTACGATATACGTACCTGCGTCTTCGGGACGGAAAGTGTTGCAAATCCGAATCGGAATCCCGGCGCTTCGAACGGGGAAAATCGATTCGCTGTGCAAAACGTTCGCGCCCATATACGAGAGTTCTCGAAGTTCGTGATAGGACAATTCGGGAATCCATCGGGGGGCGTCTACGATCCGTGGATCGCAGGCGTAAAAACCGCTGACGTCCGTCCAATTTTCATACAACGACGCCATCACAGAACGCGCTACGATCGCGCCCGAAATATCCCCACCACCACGCGAAAAGGTTTTTACCTTTCCGTTGACGTCTAACCCGTAAAACCCGGGCACGACGGCTTTACCGCATTTTTTTAAGATTTCTTCACCGAGCTCGAACGTCTTTTCATCCAACGTTCCGTCAACGGTAAAACGGACGAATTCCGTCGCGTCCACGAACGGAATATCCAACACCGACGCCATAATTTTCGCCGCAAGGTATTCGCCACGGGACGCGCAATAATCGCGCCCTGCACCCTTTTTAATTTCCGTTTCAATCAGATCCAAGCTCTGCGCCATTCCGACGTCTTTGCCTGTTTCTTTTTGAATCTGCATAAACCGCTCGCGGATTTTTGCAAACGTCTTTTCAAACGCCGACAAATCCCCCGCTTCGATCGCATCGGAACATTGATACAGAAGATCGGTCACTTTGATATCTCCGCTGAAACGTTTTCCCGGCGCGGAAACCACGACGAACCGACGTTCTCGATCCGCCTTAATAATATCCGCCGCGCGCAACATCACGTTTCCGTCCGCCATAGACGTTCCACCGAATTTACAAACTTTTATACCCATAATACTCCTTTCAAGCGTACTTTACGCCGTACAAAAGAATTTCAACCTTTCCCCTTTAAAGCTGTTTTGATTAGACGTTTAACGTCAAAACCACTAAGAAAGCCAACGCCAAAGAAAGTGCCTTAATCCAAAATTTAGAGAAAAATAAATTTTTCAAGAATTTACCGAATTTCATTTGTCCTTACCTCCGCGTTTTCTTATCCGTCAACGGCATTTCTTGCCAATAATAATCCTTCAATGCGTCCATCAACATATCGTAATCGGCGTATCTCGTCACGTTGCCTTGTTTTACGATGGAAATAATCCCCGTTTCTTCCGAAACGACCAACGAAATGACGTTGGCAACTTCCGTAATACCGATCGCGGCGCGGTGACGTGTGCCGTATTCCTTGGGATAACTCGTTTTTTGCGTCAACGGCAAGAAACACCCTGCCGATTGAATTTTATGGCTGTGAATGACCAACGCGCCGTCGTGCAAGGGCGCTTTCGGGAAGAAAATCCCTTCAATGAGTTGCGTGGAAATTTCCGCACCGATCGAAACGCCGCTTTGTAAAACTTGTTTAGGCAAACTCCCTTTCGAAAGTACGATCAAAGCCCCGACGTTGTTCTTCGACATATTTTGGAGCGCTTTTACAATATTCGCGATACAACGTTCGGTATCTTCGCTGGAATACACTTCCGTATTCCCGCCCAAAATTTTTTCAAAAACGTTATCCGACGATTTATGGACGTCCCAAAAATATTTTTTAACTTCCATACTAAATAATATGAGCATAATCGCCGAAATGAGAATAACGTACATCAAAAAGAACTGTTTCGTCATCAATTCCTTATCGAATACGTGCAAAACCGCACCGGCGATTAGCATTACCCAGTATAAGAGCATGAGTTTCGTCGCGTCGCTATCTCGCAAAACCTTGGACACGAAATAAATCAATCCAAAGAACAAAAAGATTTCCATTGCGTATAACACGCCGAATCCATCGAAGAACGCGCTAATCCCGTCTTTCAATTCCGCCCAATTCCACGTTGTCGCCAAAAGTGTTAAACCCATATTTCCTCCAAGCCGACGGCTAAAAAGCCGTCGGCGGTTGTTTTTTTCCTATTCTATTCGTTTAGTGAACGACGATCTCCAGATCCGCCCAAATCGGCATATGGTCGGACATAAGTACGTCCACTACGCCGTAATCTTTTACAATAAAGTGATCAGATACGAAGATGTAGTCGATCGTCTGTGTAGGATTCCAAGACGAGCATGTAAATTCGTTGCGTTTGCCCGTAAGATCCGCCGTGCTTTGTAAACGGTCGTAAATCGGTTTCAAATAGGTAGAAGTAGGCGAATTGTTAAAGTCCCCACAAAGGATCACAGGACGGGTTTCCGCATCAAGCACTTCCACAAGTTTTGCAACCATACGGGCTTGTTCTGCGCCGACTAGCCCAAAATGCGTTGTGATAAAGCAAATTTCCGTACCGATGTCAATCGTCGTCTTGACGATTACCCGATCTTCATAATTCTCGCTGTATTCCGCTTGATAATCACTGTCGCCAACTACAGGTGCAGGTACTGCGTACGTTTCTACGTTCGTGATATTATACTTACTGATTACCGAGTTCCCGATGTCCACGTTTCCGCCCCAATCAAACTCCTTGGCAGACTCCCACGTGTAATACGGCGCACCAAAATACTCCGCAAGTTTTTGCGTTTGTTTATTATAGTCTGGATACAAAAAATCATTACTGTCGTCATACATTTCTTGCAAACCAACGATGTCCACGCCCATACTCTTCAACAAGTTCCCAAACGCCTGGAAGTCTACCACACCTTCCTTACCGTCGTCACTAGACGTTTTATCATCTGGATAATCCATACAATGCGCCGTGTTATAAGAACCTACCCGTAATTGGAACGTTTTAATTGCATTATTATCCGTCCAGCTGTCGGTGAAGGTATCGTTTTTAACCTTGTCTACTTGCACGTCCAAATCGTCTTTGTCAAAGATTTGTACGTTCGTCCATTTCGATTTCTCGCCAAGCGTGATCGACGCCGTCGCCTTGCCGTCTGCTTTTTCGCCTTGTTTTGCTACTTTACCAAGGGAAATAATCTCGACGTTTTCCATGATCGTACCGTATGTACCGCCTTCGTCGTCGTACAATCTCGCTACCGTGTCTAAATCTGCATCTTCAAGCGTATATCTTAATTTTACGTTGCGCATAACAAACTCGCCGTTTGTCGCCGTAATCTTATCGCAAAGCAAACTGCCTTTACCGTTGTCCCAGTCAAATGTTGCAAAGCTTGCCGATATCTCGACGTTTTCCAACGTACCGCCCGAAACGGTCATACCAAGCAACCCGTAGTTTGCGTGGCTAAATTTCACGTTCTTAAACGCCACGTCTTTCATCACCGCGCCTGCTTGGATACCGCCTTCCGCAAAGAGACCGCCTGAATAGTACGCATTCGAAACCGTATGTCCTAAACCGTCCAAAGTACCTAAGAACGGGTTCGTCCAAACGTGCAAATCCGTGCTACCGTCACAAACAACGTCGTTGCATACGACTGCGTATTTTGCCGTGTGTCTTACGTTCCCCCAAGCCTGCAAGGTTGCTTGGTCGCTAATTTCGTAGTCGGCAACTTTCACGTCTGCTACGTAGCACTTATCGCCGTCGTATACCGCGATTTCGCGCGCGCCTGCCACCACGGGAACGCTGAGTTGCGTTTCGTTAATTTTCGTCGTCGCTACTTCCGCGCCGTCTACGTAGACTTTTTCAACGCCACCTACTTCCGCTTGGAATTTCGTCAAATCCAACGCAACCGTTCCGCTCGTTTCTTTTACGTAGTCCGCATTATACGTCGTGGCAACCGTATTGTCTTCGTATACAACCGTAAGCGTCGTCTTGGTGTTTGCGTACAACTTTCCGCTTAACGTCGAGCCAACTTCGTTATATTTATAGTAGCCGTCCGCTCTACGCGTTGCCGTTGCCGTACCGTTGAGCGTACCGTATTCCGTTGCAACGTCTGTTTTTACGACTTCGCCGTCTTTCTTGTAGACGTGGTTTACTTTGTACGCATATTCCTTACCCGTCGTATCAAACGTATCTATGTACGTTTCTTGTGCTATCTCCGCTTTTGGATCGTTGTTGTCTACTGCAAGTTGCGCTACGTAATAAATCGAACGGGTGTTGTTTGCGATATCTCCGCCGTATGCGTTAGCGAGCTTGTATTCGCCATTGAGTTCGACGTAGCCGATACCTACGAATTCACGCGTGACGTTTGCAGGCTTGATGTTCGTAAGCGAACCCCACATATCGTACGTGCCGTCTTCGTTTACATCCGAAAGCGTTTCGCTTGTCACAAGCGTTGCTTTGCTACCTTCTGCAAAAATTGCGCTTTCGCTAATTGCGTAGTTGTAATCTGCAGGGAAAATTGCAATACCGTAGCTTGCGCCTTTGCCTTCCAACGCAGTGTACGTTGTTTGGTCCATGTTCATTTGGAAACGGATACCGTAGTTAGTATCGTTTACGTCAGCTGAAACACGTACCGCTGCGCCTTTCGACATTACGACGTTCGTAAAGTCTACGCCTGTGAATGCGCTATCCGCACTTGCTACGTTTGCGTTAAGCGCCATTGCTCCACCAAAAGCAAAGCCTGCCGCAAGAATGGACGCTAACACGAGTTTTTTGTTCTTCTTCATTTTTTTTACTCCTTATATATATTTTATTTATTTTTTTATTCAATTATTTTGAAAACTATGTAATTCTTTACGCCTTTTTTTACTTTAGAACGCTAATTCCAAATCCGCCCACACAGGCAAATGGTCGGACATAATCACTTCTACTACGTCAAAATCTTTTACCGTAAATTCTTCGGAAACGAAAATATAGTCGATCGTCGCATGTGGATCCCAAGACGAAATCGTTGGTTCATAACGCTTATCCATAAGATCCGCCGCGCTTTGCAAACGTTCATAAATCGGTTTCAATTGAGTCGCATCGGGTTCCGCATTAAAGTCCCCGCAAAGGATCACGGGGCGGGTTTCCGCATCCAGCACTTTTGTAAGCTCTGCAATCATACGGTTTTGCTCTTCGCCGACCAACCCAAAATGCGTTGTGATAAAGCAAATTTCTCTACCGACGTTCATCGTCGTCTTGACGATCACACGATCTTCATACAGATTGCTATATTCGCTTCTGTAATCGCTGTCGCCAACTACAGGCGCAGGCACTGCGATAAACTGCGTATCCAAAAACTTGTACTTGCTGATCACCGCGTTGCCGAGCGCAACGTTTCCACCCCAATCGAACTGCTTGCCCTGTCCCCAAACGTGGTACTCGAGCCCTGCATACAGCGCAACTCTGCCTGCTTGGTTTAGATAATCTGTATTCGAGCTTTTATCATAGACTTCGTTAAGCCCTGCGATATCTACCCCGTACTGTTTTAGGAATACCCCCGTTTTATGGATACGGACAGCCGCTGGATCGGTGCTGTAGTCCAAACCGTGCGCAATATTGTACGAGCAAACCCTAAATTTTACCGAGCGCAACGTGGGATCGTCCCAAGTATCGGTATACGAATCTTTATCGAAAACGTCTATTTGCGGATAGGACGAACTATCGTTATCCGTAGACGAATCCTGATCCGTCGAAGACGAGCTGGATTCCGAAGACGAGCTGGATTCCGAAGACGAGTTTCCCTCTATGGTAGACGACGTTGTCGAGTTGCTTATAGAGCTTGTTTGCGTATCGTTGATACAAGCCACGAAAAAGCTTGCCCCAAAACATATCAACGTCGCCAAAGCCCCTGCTAGACACCTTTTTATTTTTCCTTTCATCTTTTCTCCTTAGCTGTTTTGGAAGTTTACTTATACGTCTAATTCCACTTCCGCCCACAACGGTCTATGATCGGAAAGAATTACGTCGACGACTTCAAACGCTTTCACTGTAAATTCTTTGGAAACGAAAATGTAGTCCAAGGTAAAACGGGGATCGAAAGACGCCCACGTCAATTCGTTGCGTTTGCCCATAACGTCCGCCGCGCTTTGCAAGCGCGCATAAATGGGCTTCAAGTAGTCTTGATCGGGGAATACGTTAAAGTCCCCACAAAGAATAATCGGACGGGTTTCCGCATCGATAATTTCCACAAGCTTTTCTACCATACGTTCTTTTTCCAAGCCGTTGAGCCCGAAATGCGTTGACAAAAAACAAATTTCCCTGCCGACATCCACCGTCGTCTTCACTACAAGTCGATCTTCGTACCAACTCTTTTCTTCCGCACGACGTTCTTCTTCCGTCGGCGAGAGTACGGGATAATACTCTACGTTTACGATCTTGTAATTACTTAATACCGCGTTCCCGATCGAATCCCCCCACTCGAATTCTTTCGATTGCCCGAATGCGTATTCTTCCGTGCCGAAATATTCCGCGAGCTTTTTCGCTTGATCGCAATATTCTTCCCCAGGTCCTTTGCCGTAGACTTCGTTAAGACCTACGATTTCAAGCCCTAAATCCTTTAATAACCGCGCTACTTTATCCACGCGCACTACAAGACGACCTGATTCGTCTTCAGGGACGGTATTGTCCGCACAATGCTGTACGTTGTAAGTACCTATTCTTAATTTCATAACGTTCTCCTTGCTTTTATAGGTATTTTTTTGCGACGTTTAGCGTCGCTTTTCATTTTCTTGAAAAAATAATTTCGCCGTCACCGTCTTAAAAGCGCCGTCGGGGGTACACTCCCCACATTTCACGGCGCTAATCGCGCCGTATACGTCGTTGTATAACGTTAGCAAACTTTCTTTGCTAAATTTCGATGCCTGTTCGCGATTTTTCTTTACTGCGTATTCCTTGATCCCAAGCGCCGTCGCCACTTCCTTGTCGCTACCCCGACAAATCGAAGTTTCGTACAAACCTTTGAAATATCCCGCAAGCGCGGACAACAATGCCGTTTCGTTGTAGCCCTGCGTCGTCAAATCTTTTACAATACGCATATACAAGCCGTAATTCTTACGAGAAATGGCGTTCGCTAGTTCGTACATCTTGTATTCCGAATCGGCGTAAACCAATTCGTCGACAAGCTCGTCCGTTAAGCGTTCTTTACCCGTCGCTTCGCAATACGCCAACAGCTTTTCCGTTTCTTTGGAAATCCGCGACATATCGAACACACAATAGGACGCCAACTTTCCACACGTGATCCCGTCTGCGTATACGCCTGCGCGTTTACAAGTGACGTATATCCATTTCTTGATCGTTTCTTCGTCCGACCGTCCGCAATCTACGTACGTGACGTTGGGCTTTTTCGATAAGACCGCCGTACCAGCTTTGCCTTTATTCTCGTTGCAAATAATCAACATTCCGTCCTGCGGTGGATCGTTAAAAAGCGTTTCGAGATAAAATTCGTATTCCTTTTCCGTTGGGTAAAACTCGTTGATCCGCACGACGCGTTTTTGGCTGATAAACGGGAAACAATTCCACGCGTCGACCAGTGTTTTTAACTTATCCCCTTTCAACGCCGAGCCGTCGAACGCCACGAAATCCAACGTCGGTTCTTGCAAAAAACGGGATTTCAACAGCGCCTCGCCACGTTCCCGAAAATAGACTTCTTCCCCTTCGAAAAGATAGACGGATTGCGCGCCGTTTTCGTCCGTAAATTTTTTAAAATCCACGTATTTCACGTCGCCAAATCTCCTTCTTTTCGTCTAATCCTTTACAGACTATATGTTATTATAACATATCCCGTAAAAAAAAGCAAGGGTTTTACGATATTTTTCCAACGATTAGCTGTAGGATAAACGAAATCGCAAACAGGAGCGCAAAGAACACCCTCCACGCACGATGCAAGTTCCATTTATCCGTGCAAAATATGCAACATCCGTAATAGCATATGTAGCCGCCGATAGGAATTTGCAAACCCGTAATCGCAAAAGCAGAAAAATCCACCGCTTCGAACAATAAAAGCATCCCAAATACCAGTACGTTGAATACGTATAGCACCACGGAACCGACCGCTATGGGTAAACAACACGCCACGACGACCGCCGATAGTAGTGCCACAAACACCACACTAAATATCGGCACGAACAGTACGTTGAGTAGCAACGCGCTCCCCGAAACGTACCCGAACGCCCATAAACAAACGGGTGCAGTAAAAATTTGCGCCGATAAACTGACGGACAACGCCCCGACAGTCAACCGTCGAATACGTTCAGAAACGTTCGGCGGTAAAGTGTCCCCACTCTCCAAAGCCTCCCGTTCTTCTTGCGAGAGTTTTTTAGGAAATAACGAGCGGATTTTAGCGCAAAGACAATCCATACCCAAGCGCAACGGACGGGCGAGCAACGTAATCCCCAAACACGACAAAAAGGAGAGCTGAAACCCGACGTTGAATAGCGCGGTAGGATCAAGGAGCAAAATCACGATCGCACCTAAACCAAGCGATTGTAGAAAATCCGTCCGCGTAGACAATAGCGTCCCGAAATACCCCGTCAAGCAAAGCACCGTTGCACGCACCACCGACGGAGAAAAGCCACAAATTCCTGCATAGAACAATAACAGTCCGCCCACAAGCAAAAATCGCACGGGCTTAGGTGCTTTTTGCAAAACAGTCTTTCGCATCAACAACATACAAAACCCGAACAACGCGCCGATATGCAAACCTGAAACGGCGAAAATATGCGCAATCCCACCAAAGCGCATATTTGCATACAAACCACTCTCGATCCCCGAAGTTTGTCCAAACAATACCCCTAAAGCAATCTCGGCAGGCGTTTCGTCTAATCCCGTGCGAATTACCCGCTCCGCGCGCTGTCGAACGGCTAAAAACACGTCAAACGTATTGCCCGTAATCCTACACTCGTCTACGTTTTCGATTGTATAAACGGTATTCTCGCGGATCGCATACGCGCGAAAACCGTACTCGTCAAAATACGCAGTATCCGTCGCGATTTCACCTTGCAAGAGCAATTCGTCCGAAAGTTGTAATTCGTCGTAATATCCATAGGGCAGGTATGCGATGAGTTTCCCGTCAACCCGATTTCCATCCACGTTGACGTCGGTTAAATACACCCGAATACCGTAAGAAATTTTCTCTTTTTCAACCACCCTTCCCGCGACAACGACACGTCCTTCGTAATATTCCGCGTCGGAAAATTGTTCCAGTTGCCGATGGAACGAGAATGTCCCCACCAGAAACGCCGTCCCCAACAAAACTACACCAAGGAGCGTGTTAATCAATCGCCTTTTCGTACGGCAAAAACAAAGCGCAACGCCCACGCACGGCAACCACAACAATAGCCATAACGCGGAAACTCCGCGACAAAGCTCTCCGTAAGCAAACAGTATTCCCAAACAAAGAAAAACGGCGACAAAAAACACGGGACGAAAATTAAAGAGTTTTCCTGTCGCCCCGCGTTCTTTCGCAGTTGCCATTCCTTCCTTCTTCATTCGTATGCTCTCGTTTACGCCAGCGATATCCGATCGGACACCGAACGCACGAACATTCCCTTTTCTTCTCCGAGCGATACACAGTCGTTGACGTAAGCTTCGAATTTATCCGATTGTTTCGCTAAGCGCAACACCGACGCTACGATCGTTTGCAACTCTTCCATATACAGCGCAACTTTGTCTTCGAGCGCACTACGCACGATCGTGATAATCTCGTACGGTGTGAAATCCATCTCGTTCTTTCGGATCACGTCCCCTGTTTCCACGCGGTATTTATCATAGCCGACGTTCTTATCCGTCTTACGGTAGAATTCCATTCCGAAAATCTTTTCATACTTAAATCCGCAAGACGCAACAAGCGCTTGCATTCTCGTTTCCACTTTCGAACCGTATTTCGTTATCCCCAAGCTCGCCAAACAACGACGCACTAAGAATTCGTGCGAAATGGGTTCTTCCGCCGTCACGATCGTCTTTAAACGGTTTAAAATTTCTTTATCGTTTTCGCCGGATAACACGTAATTCGCATTTTCCGTCAAATCGATGAGTACCGCTTTTTTATACGTTTTCTTGCAACGGTTGAGTTCTGCCCCGCCCTTTTTGTCTGCACCCGTCAGTTTATCCAAAAGATCCTTGATCTTCTTGATTTCGCGTTTGGGATTGTTGTAATAATTGACGGCAAACAAGCGCACCACGTTCCAGTTATTACGCTTTAACGTCTGAATTTGCAACACGTTGCGGTCTTTTATAGAGAAACGGTTAGGCGTATCGCACATAATCGCCAAAATAAACTTCTTTCGGTCTTTCGGATCGAGTACCGCCACGTCGATCTTGAATCCAGAAACCCCGACGTCGTATCGACAATCGTAGCCGTAGGACGCGAGTTCTTCCGCAATATATTTTCCAAGCCCGATCTTTTTCGTCGCCAAATCCCCCGAAGAAATTGCTAAGTTCGTTCTGCCCTTTTCCGCAAAATCTAAAAAGGCTTTCAACCCGGCTACCCCACGAGAGTTTGTTTTGGATAGATCGATCATCGCCCCCGTCATCGACGAGAATACAAGCATTTCTTCCCTTGCGCGCGAAACGGCTACGTTCAAACGACGCCAACCGCCCGCTTGGTTTAACGGCCCGAAATTCAACGAAATTCTACCAAGTCTATCCGGGCCATAACAAATGGAGAAGAGTACGACGTCCCGTTCGTCCCCCTGCACGTTTTCCAAATTCTTTACAAACAACGGCTCTTCACGATCGTAAGCAAACGTTTCCAAACGCCGTTCTGCAATCGCCGTAGAGAGTTTCCGTTCGATATATTCCTTTTGTACGTTGCTGAACGTGACGACGCCCAAACTCGATTTCCGAAGTTGCGGATCGGACAAACGCCGTAAAACTTCTTCCACAAGCGCATCCCCTTCGGCTTTGTTCTTCTTGGTTATACCACGGTCGTACGTACCGTCTTCCACGAATACGAACCGCACTTTGCTCGCGAGTGCGTCGGGCGACGGGAACGTACAAAGCCTGTTGCCGTAATACATGGCATTCGAGAACGCAATCAAACTTTCGTGCTTACTACGGTAATGCCACGTCAGATGGCGTTGAGGCATATTGATCGCCAAGCAATCGTCCAAAACGCTTTCCATATCTTCATTTTCAAGGTTGTCTTCGTCTACGTAATGATTGTTGAAGAACGTCGTCGGAGGCAACTGTTTGGGGTCACCGACAACAATTGCCGATTTCCCGCGCGCCAGCGAACAAATCGCTTCCGCCGTAGGGATTTGCGACGCTTCGTCGAAAATCACGAGATCGAACATACCGTTCTGCGGTTGCAAGTATTGCGAAACGGTGATCGGGCTCATCAACATACACGGCGCGATAAATTTCATAAGTTCCGGAATTTCTTCAAAGAGTTTCCGAATTCCCATACCCCGTAAATTCGCTTTTGCATAGCGTTGGAAATTCGCCACTTCCAAACTCACCCCACCTTCCGTAGACGCGGTCGGCAAACGGGAAATGAGTTTCGCGCGGATCGATTCCTTGGTCAAACGGGAGAATTCGTCCGTCAGCATCCGCAAGCTTTCCGCTTTTTCTTCGCAAACCGCCGCCGAAAACCGCGCTAAAACGGGATCGAGCGGAATGTTCGTTTGCAAGAAATTCTTATAAATATTCTTTTCAAAACTGTCAATGATATTTTCGCTAGTAATCGTGCCGTTTTCCAAGGCATCGGTAATAAACGTCAAGCCTGCCTCGTCAAGTGCTTTCGACGTCTTTTTGTACATACACCAGTTGGCGAGCATATCAATATTCTCAATCAACGCCCCCGCTTTTGCCGTGTACGTTTCCAAAATCTCTTCTTCAGGCAATTTATTTCGATCCGCTTCCGTCAAAGCAAGCAAACTGTCTTCGGACGCGTAGAAATCGTCGATCGCGTGGATCAATCCACGCAAGACGGGCGCGGAATACCCGTTCGCCGCGCGAATGCACATACTGTTGAAACTGTCGCCGTTGTAATCCATAAATACCGACGCGCACAAATCGTGCAATTCGTATAACTCTTTCAAGAAATTCTTTCTCGCGTCGAAATAATCCACCCTACCGAACGCAAACGTGAAATACTGCGAAAGCGTCGTGTTCGTGCGAACGAGTTCCATCACTTCGTACACGTCGTACGTCGTTTGCATTTGTTGCAAAAGCTCTTCCCCTTCCATCGGCAAGAACGCCGTCTTATTGAGTTTCTTCGCGATCGTCCGTATGAGTTTGTTTTGCTCGATTGCGGTGTTCCCTTCTTCTAACCATTTGCCGAGCTCCTTATACTCTTTGCCGATATCGATCAACTTTTTACAATGTTGGAAATATTTTTCAAGGCACGCGTCCAACCGACGGTTGGCGTTATAGAAGGCATAAAATTCTTCTTCGTTTTCCTTGAAATATCTGCCGAGCGAACCACTCGCCAAACGTTTTGCGATCTCCGCGAGCGCATCCAACTTCTTACGCGTCAACGTACTGATATTTTGCCGGTACAAATCCAAAAACAATGCAATATAATTCTTCAAATGCTTGATTTCTGCAAGAATTACTTCCGCCGCACAATACAGCGAATCCCGCGCCTGTAAACTGTATTCCGTCAAGTTGACGTTCGAAAACGGCGAGTTGTACACCCCACCGCATTCCTTGGCGGTTGCGGCGGCTTGGATCATCATACGCTCGTACGTTTCGATTTTTTCTTTGGTTAAGCCGTCGTAAAACGTGCTTTCAATATTCATAACGTCGGGCGCGTTTTTATTCTTTAAACAAATGAGTAGAGCTTCGTAAATGGAAACGCCAAGTCTACGACGCTTATGCAAAGCAATCATCGGCTCGGATAAATCTTCCTTGAGTTTTACAATCGAGTTCGCCTTTTCGGAAAGCCCGACAGATTCCTGCGCGCCCGCCAACCCAAGCGTCGTCGTCAGTTTTTGTAATACGTCCGTCTTGTTGGTTTTGTTGGAGTGCAACTCCAAACAAAAATCACTCAACCCCAACCCGTCTAACCGTTTTTTAACAACGGAAAGCGCCGCCTGCTTTTCCGCGACGAACAACACGCGTTTGCCTTCGTTTAAAGCGTTGGCGATGATATTGGTAATCGTTTGCGATTTCCCCGTTCCCGGAGGCCCATGCAAAACGAAACTCTTTCCCTGTTGCGAAAGCGCGATGGCCTCCCATTGCGACGCGTCCGCAGGGAGTGGCGTCAACGTCAATTCAGGGTTGGATTCGTCTTCACGCAACGGCATTTCCACTCCGCCCCCGACCAAAACAGAATTTTCCAACAACGCTTCGATTAACCTATTCTTAGAAAACTCGTTGATGTTTTGGCGTAAATCGTTCCACATTTGATAACGCGCAAAGGAAAACGCTGCTATATACGCGTCGTCAAACACTTCCCAATTACGCATCCCGACCACTTCTACGCGCACCATCGCAAGCGCTTCGGAAATTTTTACCCCTTGGATCGCCGTGCCGAGCCCGCGCATATCAATATTAAATTCTTGCTTTAAATACTCCAACAAAGTAGCGTTTACCGTCGCTTCTTCGTCCGTCAAAACCAACGAATAGCCCGATCCACCCTTACTCTTTTTCAGTTGTACGGGTTGCAAAATTAACGGTGCATAACGTTCTTCCCCGTCGTCGCGCGTATACCATTTCAAGAACCCCATCGCAAGATATAAAATTTTCGTACCCGATTCTTCGTCCGCTTCCTTATTCTTCCGCACAAGCCTTGTCAACGTTTCGTTTAACGTCGTTTCGTCCAAATACGTCCGTATTACCCCCGAACGGTTTTCCAAATCGACGAGCTCTTTCATCCGTTTGACTTCGCGCGCCGAGTTGTAGTATACTTTGCGTTTTGCAACGTCTAAGACTTCGGGCGTAGCGGAAACGAGCGACGCTTCCCCACGCTCTGTCAGCGCGTCCAGCATATCGTCTACGGACGTAGATACCAAATGCACGACCGTTTTTACAGGCGAAAAGTTGAGCAGCGTATTCTTCATCGAAAGATCGAGCAGTCTACGTTCCCATTGTTTGTCTTTCGTCAATTCGTCGTCTAGCGAAAGTTTTTGCGTTGTTTTCAATTCCCTCGGCAGGGAATCCGATGCCATATCTTCTTCCGCCAAGACTTCGTATCCCTTGAGCGTTCTCGCGCGGAGCGGCAACGGCAAGACCTGCGAAATCCGACAACGGCGTACGTCGACGTATCGATCGTACAGTCCCGTTTCCAATTTTTCCTTGAAATGCGATTCCGACGTGGAATACGCCGCGTTCCTATCCGAGAAAATATCTTCCACGTCAAAACAGGTAAGATTATGAATCCCGTCGGCGATATACGCGCTTAAACGCTCCGTATCGTCGGAAACCGTATCCAAAAAACACGCGTCGTAAAGCCACGCGCCACAAGTAATTTCCTTTTCTCCGAACACGAGTACGGGATGCAAGCCGATACTCTCCAAACAACTGCAAACGAACAAGGACATTTCCAACGAACTCGCCAAACGCTCGGTTAAAATTTTCGTCCCCGAGCCCGCTTCAACGAAGTTGGAAATATCCGCGGTTTTTTTCAGAACGGAAAATTTCCGCAGGGACGCGTATAACGCCGCAACGATTTTGCGGACGGTATTTTTGTCGTTCCCCACGTAGCCCCCCAACTCGCAAGGAGCGTTCCACTTCTTCATCTGCGCTACAATTTCCGTTTGCATACGCGCGCAATCGCCCAAACGGGGACGAACGAACGCCGCAAGCTGCTCACAATTCCCGTTCGTACCCTGCCAATAATCAAAGGGCAACGTCACAACCGTGCATTGCGTTTCTACAATAAGCTTCTTATCTTTTTTGATCTTGACGGAAAGAATTTCTTCCCCCGCGCGCTCCAAGTTAGAAAAATAGAGTGGTGACAAAATCTCGTCAAGTTTGATCTCCACTGCGCTTTCGTAGGGAATTTCCGCAAGTAATTTTTCGCAAGGCAATAACATGCCGTTATCGTTTTCCACCGTCAACGTCAAATTTTCCACAGGGAATTCCCCGACGTTTTTCACTTGCAAGGACGAAAACAGCGGTTTACGCGCAAAATAATCAGCGTAAGAAAGAACTTTTACCGTTTCCGCTTGTAAAAAAATTACTTCTTCTAATTTTCTCGTCTTTTGAGCCATTTTTCTTCCTTTCACGCTTTATAAAAGCGTGTCGTCAATTTCTTTCTTCTATTATACACGCTTTCGCCCAAAAAAGCAACCCCCACGCCAAAGTTTTTTACTTGCCATTGAAAGATTTCGACGATTTTTCTAAAACTTTGCCGAAAAAAAAGTCCCGACCAAAATCGGGAAACTTTTAAATCCATTATTCTAAATATTGCGAAACCGTATACGAGAGCTTATCCAGCACTTCTTCCATCTCACCAAAGAGCATACACCCGGACGCGCGGACGTGTCCGCCACCGCCGTACGTCGACGCAATTTTATTGACGTCGGCATACGTTTTCGATCGCAAGGAAATTTTGTATTGTCCTTTTTTCATTTCTAAAACCGCCGCTGCTATTTCCACGGTATCCACGTTCAACGGGAAATCAACGAACCCTTCCGTCATACTTTGATCCGCGCCACATTCTTCTAATGCCTGACGAGTGATTACGATTACCGCAAAACGCCCGTCGAAATAATAGCGCATCTTTCCCATCGTTTTCGCAAACAACGCCGCGCGTTGCTTGGTTTGTTTCTTGAATAAATTGTATTGATAATAGCGTACGTCTACGCCTGCCGTAGCGCATTTCGCCGCCAGCAAAAAAACTTCTTCCGTCACGTCGTCGTGGGAAAAAGCACCCGAATCCGTCAACAAACCAACAAACAAATATTCCGCCGTTTTTTTATCAATCGGCGCACCCAGGTACTCGATGAGAGTTGCTACGTTCATACAATTTGCCGAGCATTCCCGTACGTAATTCCATTTTGCAAACCGGGTATTCGAAACGTGATGATCGACGTTGATGGTATCGATTTTCTTGCGAACCGCCGTTAAAAACGCATCCGAAAGCGCACCCAAGCGCTGTTCGTCGCTACAATCCACCGTCACAATTAAATCGCAATCGGTAGGCGGTTGTTTCTTGGCGTTTTCCAAGCCCTTGATAAATGCCAAATTCGACGGCACGTCCGATTCTACGCACACACAATTCTCAATCCCGAGCGTGTCTAACGCGCAAGAAAGCGCAAACGCGCTACCATACGCGTCCCCGTCCGGGCGCATGTGCGTGAAAATCGCCACTTTTTTCGCGGCTTTTATTCGGTTGGCAATTTGTTCCAAACTACAATGCATAGTCTACCCTTATCCGTGGTTAATCTTCGTCGTTCGACGTTTCCGTTTTCGCAATTTTCTTAAACAGCTCGTCCATTTTCGAGCCGTACGTCATACTTCCATCCAAGCGGAAAGTAATCGCAGGCACGGTACGCATACGCATCACTTGCGACAATTCGTGGCGAATATGCCCCGCGCATTGTTGCAACCTTTCAAAAGTGCATTTACTTTCTTCTTCGTTGACGCCGTAAATACTCACGTAAATATACGCCGTTTTGAGATCGGGAGCAACGTCCGCTTCCGTCACCGAAATCAAGCCTTTCAGTTGCGGTTCACAATCCCGCAACCGACGGATGATTTCACTTACTTCTTTTTGATATTCGCCATTTAAACGCGACGTTCTGGATACTTTCATTACGCTTTGATTTCCTCCGTCACGTAGCAT
This sequence comes from Clostridia bacterium, assembly GCA_017625565.1. GTDB lineage: Bacteria > Bacillota > Clostridia > Christensenellales > Borkfalkiaceae > Scatosoma. Next base: position 92,555 of record JAGAKN010000014.1, on the reverse strand, counting down.
TCGATAATATCCCCAATACGGATTTCGTTAAAGCCGTCGATCGCACAACCGCATTCGTAGCCGTAGTTGACTTCTTTCACGTCGTCCTTGAAACGCTTGAGTTGTTTTACTCCGCCTTCGCAAATCATAATGTCTTCGCGGTAAATACGCAACTTCCCGCCACGAACGATCTTCCCGTCCGTCACGTAGCAACCTGCAATCGTACCCACGCCCGTGATATTGAACGTTTGACGTACTTCGCACTTACCCGTAAGCACTTCTTTAAGCTTGGGTGCGAGCATACCCTTAAGCGCCGCTTCCATATCGTCGAGAAGCTCGTAAATAATCCGATAACTTCTTACGTCTACTTTGGACGTTTCCGCGAGTTTCTTCGCTTTCGTATCCGGACGCACGTTGAATCCGATAATAATCGCGTTTGCGCTATCCGCAAGCATAACGTCCCCTTCGTTGATCGCGCCCGCCGCCGAATGGATTACCTTGACGCGCACTTCGTCGTTGGAAAGCTTTTCCAAGGATTGTTTTACTGCTTCAACGCTACCCTGTACGTCCCCTTTGACGATCAAGTTGAGATTTTTGATCTTCCCTTCTTCCACTTGCGCGAATACGTCGTCGAGCGTCACACGGCTTTGTTCTTTGATCATGCTTTCGCGTTGACGATTCTTTCTTTCTTCTTGTACTTGTTTCATAAGCGCTTGATCAACCGCCATAATACTGTCCCCTGCGTTGGGAACGTCCTCCAAGCCCAAAATGGAAACCGCCATCGAAGGACCAGCCGATTTTACCGGTCTACCCTTATCGTCGAACATTGCGCGCACACGCCCCATCGTCGTACCCGACAAAATATTGTCGCCCGTACGGAGTGTGCCCGTTTGCACGATAATGCTTGCAACAGGACCTTTGCCCTTGTCGAGTTTTGCTTCGATAATCGTACCCTTTGCCGAACGGTCGGGGTTGGCTTTGAGTTCTTGCATTTCCGCAACTAAGTTGACTGCGTCAAGCAAATCGTCAATGCCCATACCCGTCTTTGCGGAAACGGGAACGAGCATCGTTTCCCCGCCCCATTCTTCGGGAACGAGCTCGTGTTCTACAAGCCCTTGCTTTACTCGATCGGGATTGATTTCATATTTATCCATCTTATTCATCGCGACGATAATCGGCACGTTTGCCGCTTTCGCGTGATTAATTGCTTCCACCGTTTGTGGCATAATACCGTCGTCCGCCGCTACGACAAGAATAACGATATCCGTCACTTGCGCACCGCGAGCGCGCATCGCCGTAAACGCTGCGTGTCCGGGCGTATCAATGAAGGTAATTTGTTTGCCTTTCGCCGTCACCGTATACGCACCGATACTTTGCGTAATCCCACCTGCTTCGCCCGTCGTCACCGACGTAGCGCGAATCTTATCCAAAAGCGACGTTTTACCGTGGTCTACGTGCCCCATTACCGTGACAACGGGCGCACGTGTAATCAACTTGCTTTCGTCTTCTACCGACGTCGTATCCATCAACACTTCTTCCGCCGTCTTTTCGGGTTTGTATTCCAAATCGATCCCCATATCCGCCGCCATCAACGCCGCGTTTTCGTAATCGATGGAATCGTTGATCCCTTTCATAATCCCTTCTTTAAACAACCGTTTGGTGATTTCCACCGCCGACACACCGAGTTTTTCAGACAAGACTTTCAAAGGAATATCTTGCGTTGTGACGACTGCGTGTTCGATCTTGATGGTTGGGATTTCTTGACGTTTTTGTTTTTTCGGCGAACGCATCTTTCTATATCCCGACTTGTCTTCGTCGAAATCTTCCACCGTCATGCCTTGTTGACGGATAAGCGTACGCTTGGAAAGCGGTTTCTTTTCCGTATACGTCTTTTCAAACGTCTTTTTCTTCGCAGGCGCGGAGAAATTTTTCCCTTCCTTTACGGGGGCAATCGTCGGAGCAACCCCTACGCCCATTTGCGGACGAGTAGGACGGGGAGCATTCGATACGCCCGTTCTACCAGGAGCAAACGTTCTTTCACCCTGTTGACGGGGACGGAACGTAGACGAGCCAGACGTAGTATCCACCCCAGGTTTTGCCACGTAAACGCCTTGTTCTTGACCGTTTTTGAAATATCTCGGCGCGCGCGGAGCAGCCGGCTTGGGTACGAACGTTCTCTGTTCGACCGTCGGCGTCGCAGGTTTTTCCGCTTTTTCTTCTACCTGCGCCTTTTCTTCTTTTGTTTCGGGAGCAGGCGATTCCGTCGTTTCCTTTGCAGGTTCTTCTACGACTTCTTCCGTTTTCTTCCGCGTCGAGCGTTTCTTCGGCTTTTCTTCCGCAACGGGTTCGTCTTTCACTTCCGTTTCTACAGGAATTTCTTCCTTTTTCGCCGATTTTTTCGCCTTTGCTTTCTTTTCTTCTTCCGCAGCGACACGCGCGGCTTCTTCCGCCGCAAGACGGGCTTCTTCCGCCGCCCTTTCTGCCGCTTCCGCGGCTTCTCGTTCCGCTTTTTCCGCTTCCATTAAAGCGAGTTTTTTCAAAATCTCCGAAAGATTTTTTTCGGTAGCCGACAAACGTTTTTGCAGTCCACCGAGTTTTTTATCGTCCAATAATCCCAATACTTTTTCGAGATTTTCGTATTTTTTTGCCATAAGTTCAGTTGTTTCCTCCCGAATAGAATTTAAATTGCGGTTCGCTTTCGACGACGGAAAGGATCGCCGAAGCCAATTGATTGTCTGTAATCGCCACGACCTTTACCCCAGGTCTATGCAAAATTTCGCCGAGTGTTCCGTCGCAAACGGATAGCAACGGACAGGCAAACCTTTCTTTTGCTTGCAATACGATTTTTAAAGAACTCTTTCCCAGATCCGCATCGCACACAAGCAACTTGACGCCCTTTTTCTTGCTCTCTACGTTTTCCGCGCCAAATACCATTTTCCCCGCGCGAATGCAAAACCCGAGATAGGTTTGGATTTTACTTTTTATCAATCTCTTTCTCCCCGATCGTTTGATATACCGAAGTAGCTACGTCCGCCGAAAACGCTTTGTGCAAAAGCCGTTTATCCTGCAACTTCTTTCGGCAATCCTCCGCGGAACAGATATACGCGCCCCTACCGGAGGCTTTCCCCGTCGGATCTACGCAAATTTCACCGTCCGCAGTTTTCACTACCCGTAGCATTTCGCTTTTTGCTTTCATTTCACGACAAGCAATACACATCCGCAAGGGTACGGATTTTTTCTTCGCCATATTATTCTTGCTCCGTTTCCGTACCTTCTACCGAATCTTCTTCCGCTCCTGCGTTTTCGATTTCGGCAAGCACTTCTTGTGCTTCGGGCGACGAAGCGCTTTTCACGTCGATCTTCCAACCCGTCAATCTCGCCGCAAGACGAGCGTTTTGCCCATCTCTGCCGATCGCAAGCGAAAGCTTGTCGTCGGGTACGATCGCCATAGCGCTACGTTCCCCACGCGCCGTCACCGAGAGTACGGTTGCAGGCGACAACGCCTTATAAATGAACGCCAAAGGATCTTCGTTCCAAAGAATGATATCGATCTTTTCACCACCGAGTTCTTCTACGACCGCATTTACGCGCGCACCGCGGTTGCCTACGCAAGCGCCGACTGCGTCCACGCGCGAATCGTTGGAGAAAATCGCCATCTTCGTACGGTGACCGGGTTCACGAGAAATTTCTTTAATTTCTACGATCCCTTGCGCGATTTCAGGAACTTGCTCTTCAAACAACTTCTTCACCAAACCTTGCGCCGTACGGGATACGACGATTTGGGAATTTCTACCGTTGTTGCGAACGCGTTTTACAAACACCTTCATTTTATCGCCAACCGCGTATTTTTCCGTGGGTACGCGATCTTGCGGCGGCATAACCCCTTCGATTTTCTTATCGCCGAGTTCGACGTAGATATTCCGTTCGTCGATTTTACGAATGACGCCGTCCATCAATTCCCCTTCCTTATCGGAGAATTCCGAGAACGTATTGTCGCGTTCCGCTTCGTGTAATTTTTGCAAAATAACCTGCTTTGCCGTTTGCGCCGCAATACGCCCGAAATTATTCGGCACGAACGTATTTACAATCACGTCGCCGATTTGGTAATCGGGATTAATCGCTTGCGCGTCTTCCAAAGAAATTTCCTTGTCTTTGTCCGCCACTTCTTCCACGACGTAGCGGGTAGCGTTGAATTCAATCAACCCCTTTTCCGCGTCAAGCGTCACCGACACTTCCGCGCCACCGTCGTATTGCTTTTTATACGCGGACGCCAACGCGTTTTCCAACGTCGTAATAAACGCTTCTTCGCTGATCCCTTTTTCTCTTACCAAGTCGGTAAGCGCCGCAAAAAATTCCTTGTTATCCATAGTTATACTCTCCTAATGTATTTTCGTAATATGATTTTTTATTTCAGCAACGCGTCGAAATCGATCGCCCTGCAAATTTTCGCAATCTTCGCCCGTTCGAGTTTCCATTCCCCATCCGAACTTTCTACCGTGATGCAATGCTCATCAAACCCTTTCAATACCGCTTCGAAAAACTTTTTGCCTTGGAAGGGAGCAAAAAGCTTGATTTCCACTTTCTCCCCCAAGCGTTTTTGGAAATCCCGATCCGTCTTTAACGGTCTATCCAACCCCGGGCTGGATACGTTAAGCGTGTACGCTTCTCCAAACGTCGGATCGACGTCGTCGAGCACGGGATCGATCGCGCGGTGGAATTTTTCGCAAGTATTCAAATCCACCCCGCTTTCCGTATCGATATATACGGTAAGTGCAGGGGATTTACCTTGCTTGAACTCGATTTCAACGATTTCAACGTCCATTGCATCCGCAATCGGTTGCAACGCCGTTTGTATTTCCTGTATGGATTTTACTTTCATAAAATACCCCCAATAAGCGTATTGAGAGTGGCGCAAAACCACTCTCAATATCCATTACTGAACTATTAAGTACCCATATTATACCATCTTTTTTCGGCTTTGGCAAGCGTTTAACGGCATTTCGCGCATTTTTTTACGCGCGCACGTTAAAAAGGTAGTGTTTTTCTTGCTTTTGTTAGCTCGGTAAACACTTTCGCCGTCACGCAAGCATCGTCGAATGCGCGGTGATGATTAAAAGTGAACCCGTAATAATCCGCAACGGTATTCAGCTTGTAATTCGGCAACATTCCCCGTAAAAGTTCTTGCGCGAGCGCGAGCGTGTCAAACTGCTTTTTCTCGAACATATACCCGTACTGTTCGCCGTAATACTGCACGAAACGGTAGTCGAACGTGACGTTATGCCCGACGAGTATCGCCCCGTCCGTGAATTTATAGAAATCAGCGATGACTTTTTCAATTTCGGGCGCGCCGACCAAATCGGCGTCGGTAATCCCCGTTAACTTAATAATTTCTTCCGACAATTTCTCCTTGCAAGCTACGAACGAAGAGAATTTTTCCGTAATTTCACCGTTGACTATTTTCACCGCGCCGATTTCAATAATCTTATCCATTCTCCCCATCGCAGGGTTGTTGTTTAAGCCCGTCGTTTCCAAATCGAACACGACGAATACGTGATTTTTTAAATCGTCGGGTTTGTCCAAATTCTCGAAAAATCCAGCTTGCGTATAATCGACGTAAGGTTCGGGAAAAACGGTATGATAAAATTTCGGCACGGGCCTGCCTTGTTTGGGCGCGGGAACGAAACCTTCCGGGGGAGTACCGTAATTGATTTTCGTCGCCTTAAAAGACGTCGAACCCTTATATTCTTCGTTCGAACCGACGATCATAATCCAATCCCCCGCTTTCAAAGCGCGGATTTTTTCCAGCGTCGCTTTCTTCGGGAAATACGTCGTGCGCAAAACCCCCGTTTCGTCCGTGAGCGATACGGAAAACCGTGTTTTTTCTACGTCCATCCCCGTTTGCTCGTTATGTTTTGTATAGGAAATTTCTTCGATATAGGTAATCCGACCGCAAACGGCGTACGTTCCTTCCACGTTATAACAATCGGCAATATACACCGCCGTATCCATCAGCTCGTCCACGCCGTCGATTTTTTGATAATTGCAAATCGGGAAACGACGGATTTCCAGCGCAACCGTTTCTTCCCGATCTTCGGGTAATTCGTCTAACAGCGACGCGTCGGGCTCTGCCTTTTCCACAATACGCACGTTCCCGTAAAACGCACCGCAAAAAATACTCGACAAATACCTGCTAATCTCGTCGAGAATATTCCCTGCTTGGAATAGGGACTGTTCCCCCGAAGCGATTTTTACGTAAAAATTCGCACCGCTAGAGAGCATTTCCACTTCAATTCCCTCTTCATCCAAAAAAGCAGACGCTGCCGGAAAGGCTCGTTTAACGTACGCATAGATCTGTCCTTTTAACGTTTCTTCGTCAGGAACGCGTTTGACGATTTTTACGCGCGCGGAAAACCCGTCGGGTAAGTACTTTTCGCAAATTTCTTTTGCTTCCGTTTCTTCCCGAGCAGAATACGTCTTGTCCGTAATCAGGGTAAACTCTGCCGAGTGCTCCCGTTTCGACACCGTAATCCCACGCAAAATCGCGTTTTTTAATCCGCTTAACGCGCGGATTTCCGCCAAATATTCTTCAATCCTATTCGCCATCTAACAACAACCTTATCTCCTGGAATAATTCTTTTTCCGCATCTTCCACCGACACCTTTTTATACGGCTGACCTTTCTTAAACAATACACAGCTCCCAACGCCACCGGCAATCCCAAGATCGGCATCCTTCGCTTCGCCCGGTCCGTTGACGATACAACCCATGACCGCGATTTTCGCACGTTTTTTATACGGACGCACGAACTCCGTCACCTTGTTTGCAAGCGACATACTCTCCCAAGCGCAACGTCCGCACGTCGGACAAGCCACGACTTCTACGTAGTTCTCGTCCAAGCCACAAGCCTGCAAAATATGCTTTGCCGCGTAGACTTCTTTCACAGGATCGTCCGTGAGCGACACCCGAATGGTATCTCCGATCCCGTTTAACAGCAAACTACCGATCCCAACCGAGCTTTTGACAATTCCTGCCTCCGTCGTACCCGCTTCCGTCACCCCGACGTGTAAGGGATATTCCGTACGAGAAGAGAGTACCGTGTACGCGTTCACCGTCAATTTTACGTCCGACGCCTTTACCGAAATCACGATATCGTCAATGCCGTAGCGCTCCAAAATCGATACGTTATACAGCGCGCTTTCCACTAGTGCCTGTTCACTTCTGCCGTATTTTTCAAAAAAGTGTTTTTCAATGCTTCCCGTATTTGCGCCGACGCGAACGGGAATGCCGTGGCGTTTGATACAATCGGCAACGTAGCGAATTTCCTGTTCCCCACCGATATTTCCAGGGTTAATCCGTACTTTATGCGCGCCGTTTTCAATCGCCTGCACCGCCAACTTTGGAGAAAAATGAATATCCGCTACCAACGGCAAGCGGATTTTTTCCACAACGTCTTTGACGGCTTTCGCATCCGCCTCGTCAGAAACGGCAACGCGGACGATTTCGCAACCTGCTTGCTCCAAAGCCCGAATTTGCGCCACCGTCCTTTCCACGTCCGACGTTTTCGTCGTCGTCATCGATTGAATTTTTACGCTTGTTCCACCGCCGATTTCGACCTTCCCGACGGCTATTTTTTTGGTCGTTTTCATCAATCTTATTTCCCCGATTTATCCGCTTTCATCATTTGCTTGAGTTCGGACATAAACGACGAAAGGTCCTTAAACGAGCGATAGACGGACGCATATCTAACGTAAGCGACTTCGTCCACTTTCTTTAAGCGCTCCATTACCATATCCCCGATTTCTTTCGTCGTAATTTCGCTTTCCATACTATTGTAAACTTGTTTGGAAATATCCGCTACAACGTCGTCGATTACCGACATCGGCACAGGGCGTTTTTCGCAGGATTTAATAATCCCGTTGCGGATTTTTTCAGCGTTGAACGATTGCCGAGTCCCGTTGTTTTTGACCACCAAGACAGGCGTCACTTCGATCGTTTCATAGGTCGTAAACCGTCTACCGCAACCGATACATTCCCGACGGCGACGGATCGTTCTGTCGTCGTCTGCAGAACGCGAATCGATTACCTTGCTTTCCGTACAGTCACAATACAAACATTTCATTGTTTTTTTCCTTTCCTTTTGCGAATTTCCAAAACTTCTTTTTCATACCCGCGGTCGTTCGGCGTATAATACACCCGATCCTTTAGCGTATCGGGCAAATATTGCTGTTCCACGTACCCACCGTAATTGTGCGGATATTTATACGCTTTGCTTTGCGCTTTGTCCTCTTTGCTACCAAAACTCGTATCCCGTAAATACGCGGGCACGTTATCGTCGCGCACTTCCCTAGCGTCCCGTTGCGCCGTATGCATTGCTTCGACGACGGAGTTGCTCTTTTCCGCTTCGCAAACGTAGATAATTGCTTCGGAAAGCGGAATCATTGCTTCGGGATACCCGATTTTTTCAAGCGCGTACATTGCGGAAGTCGCAATTTGCAACGCGCGCGGATCTGCCATACCCACGTCCTCTGCCGAATGCACAACCAAACGCCTTGCCACCAGCATCGGATCGCAACCGCCTTCAATCAACCGCATCGCATAATAGAGCGCCGCGTTCGCATCGCTACCGCGCAACGATTTACAAAACGCCGACAGGAAATCGTAATAGGTATCTTCGTTATAAGAAAGCGCTTTCCTTTGAATGGACTGTTCCGCGTCGGAAAGCGTGATATGAATTTTTCCGTGTTCGTCGGGATCGGTCGTGAGCGAGGCAAGTTCCAACGCGTTATACGCCGAGCGCAAATCTCCGCCTGCCATACGCGCGATATGCTCCAAAGCGTCGGTATCAATCGAAACGTTTTGTTTACCTAAACCCTTGTGCCTGCTTTGCACGGCTTTTTGCAAAGCCCCTATAATATCTTCTTCCGTCAAACGTTTGAATTCGAATACCCGACAGCGGGAAACGATTGCAGGCGTCATCGATGCATACGGATTTTCCGTTGTCGAGCCGATAAAAATAATCGTGCCTTGTTCGATCGCAGGCAACAGCGAATCGCTTTGCGTCTTATTAAACCGATGACATTCGTCCAACAACAAATAGGTACGCTTGCCGAAAAGTTTCAAATTTTCCCGCGCGGTTTCCACTGCCTTTTTTACGTCCGCCACCCCTGCATTGACGGCATTGAGTTTGATAAACTCCCCGTTTGTCCGTAGCGCAATAATGTTTGCGAGCGTCGTTTTTCCACACCCCGGCGGTCCCCAAAAAATACAACTGCCCAAGCGGTCGGTCGCGATCGCACGACGAAGTAGCGAACCGTCCGCTACGATATGTCGTTGACCGATAAACTCGTCCAAGGAATTCGCACGCATACGCTCCGCAAGCGGTTTCGCCGTTTCTTCATTGCCCATAAAATCAAATAAATCCATTTTTTTCTTTCCGTCGCTTATTCTTTACAGTACGCGCCGAGCAATTTACACTCTAACGTGTTTTCGCGAATTTCCGTCAAAAGCGCCTGTACTTCGGGAGAATCGATATCGCAATCGGCTTCGATAAAAAACCGATAATCGCCTGGGCGATTGCGCACGGGACGGCTTTCAATTTTCGTCATATTGATCCCGTACTTTGCGATTACCCCTAACAGTTTCAGCAAACTCCCCGGTTGATGGGGGCAAACGGTTGAGAAAAACACTCGTTGGCTATTTTTCGGCAAACAATTTTCCCCTTTCTTCACCAAAAGGAAATGGGTAAAATTATTCTTCTCGTCGGAAATACTTTCTTCACTCATCACGAACCCGTTGCGCAATGTTTCGGTATGTGCGCCGACGATCGCCGCGCTCTTGCCCGTGTCGTCTTCCGTCGCCCGCGAAAGCCCAAACCCCGTCGATTCCGCGTCCCGAAGCGATGCGAAGGGCATTTCTTTCATCAGAAATTGCGCGCATTGATCAAGCGCTTGCCGATGCGAATACACACGCCCGATCTCCGAGAATTTTACCCCTTGTTTGTAGACCAAACGGTGATCGATGCGGATAATTTTCTCTTTGACGGCGTACAAATCTTCCGACGCTTGCAACAAGTCCAAATTTTGCAAAACGCCACCTTGTAAACTGTTTTCAATGGGGATCGCCGCCGCATCTACTCTACCGCAAGCAACGGCGTTGAATACTTCGGTAAAATTGCGGAAAGGCACGCATTCGTCCCATTCCCCTGCTACACATTGTCCCGTTGTTTCCGTCTTTAAAAATTCTTTCGCCGCCAAATGCGAATAACTGCCTTCCGGTCCTAAAAATGCAATCTTCATATACTCTCTCCGTCTATTATACTTGTTCGGCAATCTCACACAGTAGCCGTTCGGTATCTTCCCACCCTAAGCAGGGATCAGTAATTGATTTCCCGAACACTTCGTCGTGCTTTTGCGAGCCTTCCACCAAAAAACTCTCGATCATAAACCCTTTGACGATCTTTTTAAACGCCTTGTCAAAACGACGGTTTTGCATGACTTCTTCCGCGATCCGAATTTGTTGGCGGAATTTCTTCCCAGAGTTCGAATGATTGCAATCGATAATAATGGCAGGATTTTCCAAAGTGCTTTCACGGTACATTTCTTCTAGTTGCATTACCGTTTCGTAATGGAAGTTGGGGATGTCCGCCCCTGAACCGTCTACACCACCGCGCAAAATCGCGTGCGCGTACGGATTACCGCCCGAGCTTACCTGATAATTTCTGTACTTAAAAACTTGCGGACTTTGCGCCGCAAAAATGGAATTGACAAGCGCCAAAATATTCCCGCTCATCGGGTTTTTCATGCCGACAGGAGCGTCTATTCCGCTTGCAACCTGGCGGTGGAGTTGGTCTTCTACACTCCGTGCGCCAACCGCGTGATAGGAGAGCAAATCTTCTACGTACGCCGTGTTTTCGGGATAGAGCATTTCATCTGCAGACGTCAAGCCCGATTCGTTCATTGCGGCAAGGTGCAACGCACGTATGCTACGAATTCCACGCGCGATATCCGCAGCGCCTTCGGGATCGGGTTGTAAAAACATCCCCTTATACCCCACCCCTTTCGTACGGGGTTTGTTTGTGTACACGCGCGGAACAATCACAAGCTTGTCCTTGAGTTTTTCGTTGAGTTTTCCAAGCCTTGAAATATATTCGAGCGTCGGCGCAGGTTCGTGCGCAGAGCAAGGCCCTACGACCACCAACATTTTATCGTTTTTACCTGCAATAACGTCGCGGATTTCTTGATCTCGCTCTTTTTTTATTTGCTTTAATGCCGAAGTCATCGGCGATTCCGAAATAAATTCTTCGGGTTCGGGAATAAAATATTGTTTTTCCAACATCTTACCGTCCTTCCTTTTTTAACCTTTATCCTTTTATCCGTTTCTTCCCTTTATTGTTTTTCTATATACGCCTTTACCTTGTCCGACACGTATTCGTCGATCGGGGTAGAAAACTGTAAGCTGTTTCGTACCATTGACGAACTGATATGCAAAAGCTCCTGTCGACAGGGCAAATACACCGCCGTGAATTCGGGATCGAGTTTTTTACTCGCGTAAAAATTCGCGTTTTCATAGTCCAAATCCACGCCGTTGCGAATCCCACGTACGTAAAATACCGTATTCTCTTTTTGCAGTAGCTCCGTAGCCGTACCCGCAAACTCTATTATGCGCACTCGGTTGTCGTTTCCGAACTCCAAAGCGAGCATTTCCTTGCGTTGTTTCAATGTAAAATACGGGGTTTTTGCTGGGTTTACCAAGATCGCAACCACCACTTCGTCAAAGAGTTTTAAACAATCTTCCACAAGCGCTTTATGCCCCAAAGTCGGGGGATCGAACGTCCCTGCAAATATACATTTTCTCTTATTTTTCATCGCCGTCAACTCCTTTTAAAAAAGGTCAAATACGTCTTTCCATACTTGCGTTCGTCGTATTTTTCCAAGCCGTCGATTTCGCCTTCAAACGGTCTATCCCGTTCGTAAACGACTAGCCCGTTTTCCGTCAACAAACCCTTTTTCGCGATCTTTTCCAGCGCTTTTCCGCCGTAATCAAACCGATAGGGCGGATCTAAAAACACCAAATCAAACTGCCCGTATTGCACGTCTAAGCACGCGAGATAATCATAGCAAAGCACTTTTGCTTCCGCGCCGTTTACAGGGATTTTCAGGGCGTTTAAGTTCTTTTTCAAAATCGAAACGCTATCTTTTGCAACGTCGTTAAACACGACTTCTTTCGCGCCCCGTGATAAACATTCCAAGCCCAAAGCTCCGCTACCGGAAAACAAATCCAAAACCCGCGCGCCGTAAATTTTCAGCGAAAGGATATTGAACAAACTTTCCTTGACGCGATCAGACGTCGGACGCACCGCTTCGCCTGCGAAATCGGCAAGTATTCTACTTCTGTATTTTCCACCGACAATGCGCACCTTGCCACCCCTTGTTTATTTGCGTTTACGGGGCTTCGTGCCCGGCAATCCGCCATAATTGATCTTCCGTTCGCGGTTCGTTTCCGCTTGCGCGTTGCGTTCCGCAATCATTTGCTCTCTCAAGCGCTTCCCACGTCGCGCGTACGCGCCACCGATATAACAAAAACCCGAAACCAGTATCGGGAACAAACCGAATAAGCAGGATACGAAATAACTGACGTACGTACCCGTCACGTTCATATAATAGAAGGGCAAAATCGACCAACCCGAAAGGAAAAAAGCAATCATTACGATAATAGCCAACGGACCGCTTTCCATTTTTTCGCCGATTGCCGATTGATTGCAACCGAAAATAATCCCAAACACGATGGGGAAAATCGCGCAAATACCACCGATCACAAAGCCCTTCCATACGCGGTATTCTTTCGCTTCCTTGTGGAAAGAAATCTTATACCCACCATCGCCGTATTTTTCCGCCGTCAAGCGTTTGATATTCCCCGAAACGAGCATTTCGTATTGACTTCCGCCAAACCCCCAAGACACGATTGCGTGATAGAAAAACGCCACCACACAACAAACGATCGACCACATCAGTTTCTTGGTATTCCACTCGACCGTTTCGCCTTTCAAGGTCAACATCATCAAGATCATACTTGCGCAAAAATACATAATCAGGGACGGTACGGCAGACTTAAATATCTCCCACGTATACCGACCTGCTTTTCTCATTGTTTTCTTTCCATTGCCCATGTTTTCTTTCTCCTAAGTATCTTTCCAAAACGGCTAAGCGTTTGGTTCTATTCGTATATAAATTCCGCCCGACGGGTAGCCGAGCATAACACTTCGTACGCAATCGTACCCGTTTGTTTCGCCGTCCGTTCCGCATCCGTCATAATCGCAATACTCTCACCGCGAACAGCCCTTCCCGTCCGTATACACGCGTCCATACACAAATTGTTCGCATGATTTTCCCAACCGTCCACGCCGTTTTCTTTCGCTCGTAAAAAACCGTCCGCATATCCATAACGACAGACGTATACGGGATTTAACGATGCGAACTCTTTTTCGGAACAGGGTTTTCCATATCCCACTCCCCCATAATAAACACGCTTGCTTTCCATCGTCATCGCGTACACGGTCATCGCTTTTTGCAATTTTAACCCTTCTCCACGCAAACGGAGCGTTTCCGAAATCCCGTCCGGTAAATAACCGTATAATCCGATCCCGATCCGTACGCCGTCGAATAAAAACTCCTTGCCGAGTAGCGCGCCGAACGTCGCACTCAAATGGAACGTCGCATCGGGGAAATAGCGTTTTCCAAGCGCCTGCATTTCCAAAAACCGCGCCCTTTGAAGATAGGCGTTATGCTCGTCCGTGCAGTAGAGATGGGAAAACACCCCTACGACGTGCACGTATGCGCTCCTGCACAAAAACGCACACGTTTCTTGAAACTCCGCGCGTTCCATTCCATAACGGTTCATACCCGTATTGACTTTTAAATGCGCGTGCGCCGTTAGATGATATTTTTCGCAAACGCTGACGAGCAATTTCGCCGTCCAAAGATCGGGCACGCAAGCGGAAAACCCATTTTCCGCCAAAGCGAGCGTTTCTTCTTCCCGACACGGTGGCGTCAATACCAAAATCTCCTTGCCACAAGCCGCCGTGCGGATCGCAAGCGCTTCTTCCACGAGCGCAACGGCAAAGCCGTCTACCACCCCTTCCAAAGCGTTTACAGTTTCTTCCGCGCCGTGCCCGTAGGCGTTGGCTTTGACCACCGCATACAGGCGTTTATTCGTCAAAGCCCGAAACTTTTCGGCGTTTTGCCGTATATGATGTAAATAAATCTTCGCGATCACTTTTTGCACGTTCTATTGTATGCAATCGGCACGAAAAACGTGCTTTTTTCTTTACAAGCTGTATATCAATCGATGGCAGTTGTCGCATTCGATCGTTCCGCCACCCGTCAGCTTGCTACGCGCGGCAAGCGGGGGTTCGATACTACAATACGGACAACGATTGGAAGTCAATTCCACCACGACGGGGAAAATCCGTTCCTTGCGCTTGGTTTGGTATACTTCCATCATCTCTGCGGGAACGTCCTTTGCAAGCGTTTGCAATTCCGTTTCAATCCCTTTGCGTTCCGCGTCGCTAGCCGACTTTAACGCCTTGTATTTTTCGGAAACTTCCGCGTATTGTTTTTGCGCGGAAATGACTTGTTTTTTGAGTTTTTGATACTCCGCGTCCGTCGTTTTGATATTCTCCGTCAACGCGTTGAGATCTGCTTTGATTTTCTTCAACTGATCGACGATCGCTTGCGCTTTCTTTTGATAGAACGCAACGTCCGCGCCACCCGTAATCAATTCTTCCAAATGGTCGAAATCTTTTAAGTTTTCTTCCGTTTCCAAGTACTTTTTCGTCAAATCCACCGCTTCGGACTTCAACGCCGTAGCCTTGACCTCCAAAGAATCGAGTTTTTCGGGCGCGCCTTCCAAGAACTTTTTATATTTCACGTATTCTTTACGTTCTTCCGAGCCGGCAAGCTCCCGTTCCAACTTATACAATTTTTGGTCGATTTCCTGATACTTTAAAATAGCTTGTAATTGTGACATATAATACTCCTTACCGTCAAAGCAGTTCTTCGTCCGTGTAATATTCGCACGGAATTTCTATCTGCCGACGGATTTTTTCATAATATTTTTTAAATCCGTAATGTTCGGACGCGTAATGCGTCAACGTAATCACTGCCAAACCACATTCCCGCGCCAACGTTAATACGTGATGTTTAAAATCAGACGAAACGATTGCGTCCGCACCTTGTGCTTTTGCAAACAGTACGGCGCTTTCGTCTGCACCGCTACCGCAGAAACTAGCGACTTTGGATATACTTTTAACGCCGTTTGGATAGCGCTCCACACGTTCCGACGAAAACGTCTTTTTCATGTTTTCCGCAAGTGTTTGCACCGTTATTTTCGGTACGTCGTACACTCTGCCGTACCCACCGCCGAACACGGGGCAATGGATTTCCGCTTTGCCGTCCGTAGACTGCGCACCCGCAGAAAGCAAAATCCCTTGCATCAAGCTTTCGTCTATGCCGTCGGGGGCAAAATCCAGGTTTAAATGCATCGACAGTACCGAGATCCCGTTCCGCAGGCATTTGACGAGTTTTCCCCCGAGCATTTGCTCGTCGTCATAACGCACAGACGAAATTTTCCCGTAAATCGCAGGATGATGCGTAATGATCAAATTCGCCCCCGTTTGGAGTGCTTTTTCTACGGCGAGCACACTCAAATCCAACGAAAAGAGTACCCTTTTGATTTCTTCACCCGTATCCAGCAAAATTCCGCTGTTGTCGTACCAATCGGGATTTTGACAAATTTCGTCGCTTAACCGCTTTGGCGCGATCTCGTCTGCAATTTGGTAAATTTCACGTAATTGCACCGTTTAACACCCCTTCTAATTTCTTTTTCCGCTTTTCGAGTTCTGCCCTACTCTCGTCCTGTAAATCAGGGAAAGCCAAGTACCCGATCGCATTTTTCAATTGCTTTTTCGTCCGCTCGACAAACGCCTTCGGCATTCGTTGTAAGTTTTCTCGCCCGAATTCGTACTCCGCATCGGAATATGCAGACGTTTGATGCGTTCCGTCCGCTTTACCACCGCAAACGACGTCGTAAAATTTTCCGTCCTGAAAGGTAAAATCCCGTTCGATATACCCGCCGTGTTCCAACACGTACCGACGGAGCTTTTCCGCGTCGTGCATCGGTTGAAATACGAACCGCGTCGGCATAAACCCATATTTCTCATGCGAGAGAATGGACACGATTTCGCTACCGCCCATACCAGCGATTAACACTTCTTCGGTATCCTTCGGTACGCCGTAAAACCCGTCGCCAAGCACCGCCGTCGCCTTGCCGTCTTTCACGTACGCTTGCAAGAGCGTTTGGGCTTTTTGCAAACTCCCTTTGCTCACGTCCGAGAAAATGACTTCGTCGCAAAGTCCGTTTTTCAACATATACTCCGAACAATATCCGTGATCGCAACCGACGTCCGCAAACGATTGGGCTTTGACGAGCAACGAACAAAGCGTATCTATCCGTTTTCCGTAGCCCATTAGTCTAAAAAGTCTTTCAATTTCTTACTGCGCGACGGGTGACGGAGTTTCCGAAGCGCTTTCGCTTCGATTTGGCGGATACGTTCTCTCGTCACGTTAAACTCTCTACCGACTTCTTCGAGCGTACGGGGTTTTCCGTCGTCGATTCCGTAGCGCAAGCGCAATACCTTTTCTTCACGGGGCGTCAAGGTATCGAGTACGCCGAGAAGTTGTTCTTTTAACATTGTAAACGCGACTGCGTCGGGGGGCGTCGTCGTCTTTTCGTCTTCAATGAAATCCCCCAAATGACTGTCTTCTTCTTCGCCGATCGGCGTTTCTAAAGATACGGGATCTTGCGCGATCTTTTGAATTTCACGTACGCGTTCTTCCGTCACGCCCATTTTTTCCGCAATCTCCGCAGGCGTCGGTTCGCGACCGAGTTCCTGCAACAACACCCGTTGTACCCGCGTGAGCTTGTTAATCGTTTCTACCATATGCACAGGGATACGAATGGTACGCGCTTGATCCGCGATAGCACGGGTAATCGATTGCCGAATCCACCACGTCGCGTACGTAGAGAACTTGAACCCTTTTTGATAGTCGAATTTTTCTACCGCTTTCATCAAGCCCATATTCCCTTCTTGGATCAAATCGAGAAAGAGCATCCCCCGTCCAACGTAGCGTTTTGCAATCGAAACGACCAAACGCAAATTTGCTTCCGACAAACGTTTCTTTGCGGATTCGTCGTCTTCTTGCATACGTCTTGCAAGATCGACTTCTTCTTCAGCCGAAAGCAAAGGCACCCTACCAATGTCCTTTAAATACATTTTGACGGGATCGTCTAACCCGATATCCGCGAGCGCTTGTTCAAACAGCTCCTTATCCCGTTGATCTTCGTCGACGATTTGAATCCCCGCTTCCCCAAGCGATTTGTACACGTAATCGATTTGGTTTGCGTTCGTGTCGTATTTCTCCATAATGTCGCAGAGCGCGTTGGTGGAAATACTCCCTTTCTTGCCGTAATTGTTGATGATCCCTGTCAAAATTTCATTGAGTTTTTGCTCGGATACGTTCATCTTTTTTATCCTCCGTTTATATCCAAAACAGTTTTCTGTTTTCCTTCGTTTATTTGCGTTTTAACGCGTTTAACTTTTTGACGATTTCGCTAATTTGTTTGGTAATTGCCTTGCGCTCGGTTTCATCCTGACTATGGTTGAACTGCGTGTGCAAATCCGTCATTTTCACGTTCAATGCTTCCCTTTCTAACGTCCGTACGCTATCTTTGAAAAACCGTTCCGCTTTCTCGTCCGTCAATTTTTCTCCGTAATTCAAATCGAGAATTTCATTGAGTTCTACGTCGTTTTCGGGCAAGATTTCAAACAGCTCGCTCGGGCGAATTCTCTCGCCGTTGCGTTCCCGTTCAAGTATATACTCCCGAATGACAATATGCGTTTCGTTTGAAAGGGACAACCCGTCCAACGCGTACGTTTTTGCGTAGTGTGCCGAGAACAACTTTGCCGCCAAAATAAACCGTACCGCCTTTTGTTTTTGATCTGCGCCCGACGCCGTTTCCGCGAGTTTTTCTTTAGGCAAAGCCATCTCTATCGGCTTATCTTTCAACGCGTTGCGCATATCCCTTTCTAATGCTTGGAAAGTAATCCCCGTTTTCTTGGAAAGTTTCCGCGTCAACTCTTCTTTGACCGCTTCGCTTTCTTCGCTGGAAACGACCTTGACCGCTTCCGCTACGAACCGACGCTTTTCTTCCGTTTTCGAAAGATCGTACTTTCTCTCCAACGCGTGGATTTTATAATCGACGAGTGGCATTGCGTTATCCAAACATTTTTGGTAAGCGTCCGCGCCCTGTTTTACTACGTCGTCGGGATCTAACCCCTCGGGCATCGGCACGACGCGGACGTTCAAGTGTTCGTCGTTTAAAATTTCCAAACCACGCAAGTCCGCTTTTTGTCCCGCAAAATCCCCGTCGTAGCTTATCAGCACGTTCTCAGAATATCGCTTGACGAGCCTAGCTTGCTCTTTCGTCAACGAAGTACCCATCGACGCAACGACGTTCTTAAAGCCTGCTTGGTATAAGGAAATCGTGTCCATATACCCTTCAACGATGATCACTTCTTTGATCGGTTGCTCGCGTTTGAGTTTCTTCAATAAGTTGATATTGTATAACGTTTTACTCTTGTTAAAGAGCATGGTTTCTTTCGTATTCTTATACTTGGCGAAGTCGGATTTTTCCAACAACCTGCCCCCGAACGCCACGACTTCGTCAAATGCGTTGATAATTGGAAAAATCAACCTACCTGCTTGCCCGTCTACGAGTTTACCATTCTTGCTTTCGGTGACCACTCCGCTATCCAACAAATCTTGACGTTGATAGCCTTTGTCTTGCAAATACTCCGGCAAAGAAAAGAAATCCAACGACGCGCCGAGCCCGAATTTTTTCACCGTCGTCGGCGACATTTTTCGGTTTGCAATGTACTGCAAATGCGGTTCGGCTTGTTTCTCCCCACCGTATAAATTCGAGAGATAAAATCTCGCCGAATCCAATAGAATCGACGCAAGCGTATCCCGTTTCTTTTTTAAGAGCACCGCTTGTTCGGTGTCAAAATTGCTTTCGGGCACAGGCATCTTCGCCCTTGCCGCCAAAATACGTACCGCGCCCATAAAATCGGTGGATTCGATTTCCTGCACGAACCGAACGACGTCCCCCGATACTCCGCAACCGAAACAATGGTAAAACTGTTCGGCTTCGTTGACCGCGAACGACGGGGTCTTTTCATGGTGAAACGGGCAACACGCCCAATGCGTATTCCCCTTCCGATCGAGAGATACATAACCGCTAATGACTTCGATAATGTCGTTTTTCTGTTTTAACGCGCTCATGAATTCGGGATCAAAACCCTTCCCTCTCACGAAATCACACCTCCTATCGAAAACGTAGACGGAATAAACAGATTTTCAAACACGCTGATCGCATAACGATCAGTCATGCCGGAAAGATAGTCACAAACCACCCGTTCTTTTTCGTAATTTTCTAATAATGCGTAATAGGGCTTAGGCAATTTTTCCACGTTGCCCGTAAAATATGCAAACATTTGCGTCAACATCCGTTCCGAACGTTCCTGAATGGATTTGTTCGCAACTTCATACACCCGTTCGAACATAAACCGACGCAACTCGTTCGTAGCCCGCATCACTTCGTCCGACATGCGCACGTACGCTTGTCCGTAGGAATTTTGGTAAATGTCCGTGATCGCCGTGTTGATACGTTCCTTGGTTTCCTTGCCGAGTATCTCCACCAAGTCTTTCGGGAGCTCGTCCGCTTTCAAAACCCCGGCGCGAATGGCGTCTTCAATATCGTGGTTGATGTACGCAATACGGTCGGCAATCGATACGGCTTCCCCTTCGAGCGTCATCGGTTTACCCGTACTCTTATGATTGAGTATCCCGTCCCGTACTTCTTTGGTCAAATTCAAACCCCGTCCGCCCTTTTCGATAACGTCCACGACGCGCAAGGATTGTTCGTTATGTTTAAATCCACATTCGGCAACTTTTGCAAGCACGCGTTCGCCCACGTGCCCAAACGGCGTATGTCCCAAATCGTGTCCCAAAGCAATCGCCTCCGCCAAATCTTCGTTGAGCGCCAACGACCGCGCGATAGAGCGCGCAATTTGCGAAACGTCCAGGGTATGCGTCAACCGCGTGATATAGTGATCCCCTTCGGGCGCGAAAAACACTTGCGTTTTATTCTTTAAGCGTTTGAACGAATTGCTGTAAATAATTCTGTCACGATCCCGTTGAAAGTCGGTACGGAATTGACAACGCGCCTCTTCCCGAAGCCTGCCTTGCGTATCCGCGGACTTCATCGCATAAGGCGAAAGATACTCTTCTTCCCTTGCGCATACGCATTCCCGAACGCAACCGAACGTCTTTTGCTCTTTCACTATATATACCCCTTTTTTTAATGAACTTACTATATATATTCGACAAAACTTGTAAAATTCCTTTTTTTTATGGAATTTTTTTTAATTTTTTTTATTTTATAAAAAATCCTTGCCGTTTCGACAAGGATTTTGCTTTAAACGAGTTGTCTGCCCATCAAAACGCCCATCACGGACGCCATCATCAATCCGCGCGTCCAGCCAGAAGAATCCCCCAAACAATACAACCCTTTGACGTTGGTGCAAAAATTTTCATCCATTTTAATCCGATTGCTGTAGAATTTCAATTCGGGCGCGTAGAGCAACGTTTCCGTAGACGCAAACCCCGGTACTACGCAATCGACCGCTTGCATAAAGTTGATAATGTTCACCATCGTCCGATAGGGCAACGCCGACGTGATATCTCCTGCTACCGCATCCTTCAACGTCGGGCGCACGTTCGAACGGGACAACTCTTCCTGCCAAGTCCGCTTTCCGCCGAGTATGTCCCCGTACCGTTGTACGAGTATTTGCCCCGCGCCGAGCATATTCGCAAGTTCTCCGATCTTCTTCGCATAGGCAATCGGTTGATTGAATGGATAGGAAAAATGATGCGAACATAGTATGGATACGTTGGTATTTTCCGTTTTCAAGTCCTTATAGCTGTGCCCGTTGACAACGGCAAGCCGATCGTCGTAATTCTCCTGTGAAACGAACCCACCAGGGTTTTGACAAAAGGTACGCACCTTGTTTTTAAATGGCAACGGATAACCGATCAATTTCGACTCGTACAACGTTTTATTCACCGTTTCCATAATTTCGTTGCGCACTTCCACCCGTACGCCGATATCCACAACGCCGGCTACGTGTTCTACGCCGTATTTTTCACAAACGCTTTCCAACCACCCTGCGCCACGTCTTCCCGTCGCAATCACGGTATGTTCAGCGAAAATCTCCAATGCACCGTTCCCGTTCGCTTTGGCAACGCGAACGCCTTTGCATACGCCGTCTTTGATAAGGGGAGCTTCGCATTCGTATTCAAATAAAATCTCCACGCCGTTGTCTTGCAAGTATTTTTCGATGGCGAAATACAGCGCTTGCGCCTTTTCCGTACCGATATGTCGTATCGGACAATCGACGAGCTTTAACCCCGCGCGAATAGCGCGTTTACGAATTTCTTTCACGTCGTCGGTTTTCTCCAAACCTTCCACCTTGCCGTCCGCGCCGAATTCCAAATAAATCTTATCCGTATAATCGATGGTTTCTTGCGCCTTTTCCGCGCCGATTAGTTCCGGCAAATCCCCACCGACTTCGTAGCTTAACGAGAGTTTGCCGTCCGAGAAAGCGCCTGCCCCCGAAAAGCCCGTCGTAATATGGCAATACGGTTTGCAGTTCACGCATTTCTGGGTTTTCTCTTTCGGACACCGACGGTTTTCCACCGATTTCCCTTTTTCAACGATTACAATTTTTTTCTTGCTTCCTTTTTTCAGCATTTCAATCGCCGTAAAAATCCCGGCAGGGCCTGCCCCCACGATCACAACGTCCGCTTTCAATATCGTCCCTCCTTTTTTTCGTGTTTTTTCGAGCATTTTTTACATTCAACGCTTACCTGTATACGTTCTTTTATTTATACCCGCTTTTCCTATTTCGCAAACAAACCTAAGAAAAACACCCGAACAAATTGTGTTCGGGCGCGTCTTTCGTGATGATTAAGCTGCAAATCGAGCTTGCTTTTTTAAATTACTCTTCCGTAAAACAACCAACTTATAGGAATTGTACCGTAAGATAAATAGCGACGGCAAATTCATAAAAATATTGATGATCGCAACGGGAATAGATACCGCAAACCAAATGTCCGTCAACGGGTAGAATAGCAATAACGCAAACCCGAGAAAGACGCTGAAGAAGTGTCCGATTTCACCGTAGCAAATTTCCAATAAAAACCGATCGAGATATTCCACACTCTTGGGATCGACTATTTTATTTTTCCGAAACCCCGTAAACTGTCCGATTTCAGGAACTTTATCCTTCCATTTGCGAATTTTCAATTTCTCGTAAAACTTTTTTTCTTTCGCCGAAACGGTAAACACTTTCGCTTCGTGTTGCGCGCATTTTTTAGGCAATAACCGCGCGATCGTAGACACCAGAGCGTCAATGGCAATTACAATCACTACCGCTAACGCCGTAAACCCCAAAACGTACAAATACCCCGCGCCACTCACGAACGTGACGATCGCCGTAATCAGTATGACGCAACAAAAAATAATCAATAAGTATAATTTCATTCTTGCATTTCCTTTTCCGTCGTATAGGTAAGCGGTATGCCGTAAACCTCTTCGTATTTTGCTTTACAAACGGCGTATGCTTCGTCGCGCATCTGCTCCGCGCAAACCTTTGCACCCAAGCTCTGATCAGGATAAATGGGTGGCATAATATGCAGGGTATGCCGTTGCAAAGGGTAGCCGTCCCCACCAAGCGTTTCCGAATCCTGCATCGTGATGAACATCGGCACTACGGGCACGTTCGCGCGCACCGCCATTTTAAATCCGCCAAGTTTGAACGGACGGGGCTTGCGATAGTTCCACCACATTCCTTGCTCGGGATAAATCAAAATCGTTTCACCACGTTTTAAGAGCGTATTGCACGCCGACATAAAATTCACCATCGTGCGCTTGTTTGACGACAACGGCAACGTATTGCAATGCCGAAGGATAAAGCCCAAAAAACCGGGAAAATTCGTGTAATTCCCTTCGCGGATAATCTTGTATAAATACTTTCTCGGTAAATATTTCCGAATACAATGGAAAATGATGTAGTTATCGGGAACGGCAAAGTGATTACACGTGATAATCGCACCGTTTTTTAAGGCATCCAAATGCTCGATCCCTTGCGGTTCTTCAATCAAGACCTGCCCGTTTTTGATCATCTTTTTAAAGAAATTGTCCCCCAACAAATTCGCCCATTTCGTCGCGATTTTGCTCGACAATTTTTTGTTGAGATAATCGACTTTATCCGGCAACAACTCCGGGGCAGGCGGATCGTTTTCTACGTCTTGATCGAACCAACCCTTTTTCTCGTATTCTTCAATCTTTTTAAGCACTTCTACCCGATCGGGCGCAAGTTTCATCTCGTCCATGCCTATCCCCTTTTCCCGTTTTTGCTTACCTTTCCATCCGACCGTAGCGTTTGCCGTACACTTTGAAATACCCGTCCTCGCGGTCAATTTCGCTCTGCGCCAAAGCTTTC
This sequence comes from Clostridia bacterium, assembly GCA_017625565.1. GTDB lineage: Bacteria > Bacillota > Clostridia > Christensenellales > Borkfalkiaceae > Scatosoma. The sequence continues at coordinate 68,897 of JAGAKN010000014.1, read as the reverse complement.
AAACTCGCTTCCTGCGCCTTGCCCTTTTCCACGCCTGCTTCATCAAACGCGTCCTTCATTGCTTTAATGATGGGATAAAATTCCGTCTTTTCGGCGTATTCCCAAAAATATTCCTGATAAGGAATATCGTCGTAGCACCAAGGTTTCCAAGACATGATATAATGCACCAAACGCAAATCTTCTTTTGCCATATAATCGGGCGCAACCGGCGTTTTGTTCCAAGCGCGCGGTAATTGCAATACGCGGTCTTGACACAAAACGTTGAGATAATCTTCATCCTGGATTACGGTAAATTTATATTTCTTCAACAAATCGGAGAATTGTTCGTAGAAGTTTTCTTCACGGAACGCTTTCAAATTCATCAAAACGACGCCTGCATTAAAGAAATAATCGGGATTTAAGCCGTCCACCTTACTCACGTAATCCTTGTAAATTTGGAAACTGTTTACCCCTTCGCAGGGCGCGCCTGCAAGCAAATTATCCCCCAAATCAAAGGAGTATAATTCGGTGATATCCCCTAAAATAACCGTGTCGCTATCCAAGTATAACGCCTTATCGTATTGCGGAAACATCCCCGCAATAAAAATGCGGAAATACGTCGTCGCCGTATAATAATCTCGCATATGCAAAAATTCCTTGATCGTTTGCAACCGTTCGGAAACATCCACGAAAGAAATCTCGAAATCTTGCTCCGACTGCCGTAAAATCATCTCTTTATACTCTTCAGGAACGCCCGAATGCAACACGTATACTTTGTATTGATAGTCTTTAGAAGAATTTTCCCGCAACGACTTCAGCGCAACCGACAAAAACGGCAAATAATTTCTATCCGTCGCAAAAAACAACGGAATCACTTGCCCCTTTTGCAATTCTTCGTGTTTAAGCATAGGATTTTCTTTTTCCGTTTGCGGAGTATTGATCCGTACGTCCGCTTCGTTCCAACCCTTTCTTTGCATCAAGCCTTTCTCTTTAACCATATCTCACTTTCTCCTTTTCGACGGATCTTTTCCGTCGCGATCATCATCTCGCCCGCAAACAAACGTAGCACGATTTTCCACGTTAATTATATCGTATTTGCCAAAAAAAAACAACCTTTTCCGCAGGAAACGCTCTCCACTATGCGTTTTTTAACTCTACTCACAATAGAAAAACCACTCTACCGACAGTAGAGTGTTGAATTTCCTGGCTTTTTCAAGCGTTTTTTGCTTATTTCCCGCCTGCATCCATTAGAATCGTCACAGGTCCGTCGTTGTACTGCTCGATTTTCATATCCGCACCAAAGACGCCTTGTTTTACGATAACGCCCCATTCCCGCAAGCGTTTAGCCGTATATTCGTACAATTCTTCCGCGCGTTCGGGACGTTCCGCAAGAGAAAAACTGGGACGGTTTCCCTTAGCCGTATCCCCGTATAACGTGAACTGCGAAACGAGCAAGACTTCTCCTCCAACGTCCTTTACGGAAAAATTCATTTTTCCGTCTGCATCTTCGAAAATACGCAAGTTCGCGATCTTCTTCGCAAGGTACTCACCCTGAGACTCTTTGTCACCAACGCCCACCCCTAAAAACACAGTCAGGCCAAACGGAATGGTGGAAACCGTTTTTCCGTCCACGGATAAAGTCGTCTTTTTTACTCTTTGTATTACTGCTTTCATAACACTCCGTAAAGACAAAATGCAGGAAATTACTCCTGCATTTTGAAAAGGTTAAAATCCGTTCGGATTATACTCTGCTCATATATTCGCCCGTTCTCGTATCGATACGAATGGTTTCGCCTTCTTCTACGAACATCGGAACTTGGATCGTTGCGCCCGTTTCTACTTTCGCATTCTTCATAACGTTCGTTGCGGTATTACCTTTTACGCCGGGTTCTGCCTCGATAACTTTCAATTCTACGAAGTTTTCAGGTTCAACGGAGAATGCTTTGCCATAAAGGAATTTTACCGTCACGTTATCGTTTTCTTTGATATATTTCAAAGCGTCTTCTACTTGATCGAACGTCAAGTTTTCTTGGTTCCATTCTTCGTCTACGAATACGTAGAATTCGCCGTCGAAATAGGAATACGTCATTTTCTTGGTTTCTACTTGTGCGGATTCGAGTTTCGTCGTCGGGTTGAACGTTTCGTTGGACAATACTTGTCCCGTGACAACGTTTTTCAACGTTGCACGAACGAACGCCGCGCCTTTACCAGGTTTTACGTGTTGGAATTCCGTTACGGTGTAAACGCCACTCTTGTATTCGAACGTCACGCCTTTGCGAATATCGCCTGCTAAAATTTGTGCCATACAATTTTTCTCCTTGCTGTCTATTATTTTTTTCTTTTTTATAAAATTACGAGATTTCTATCCGTTTTGGACATAAAACTCTTTACTTTTCCGTTTTGTAAAACAATCGTGTCTTCGATCCGTATCCCGAATTCGCCCACAAAATACACCCCGGGCTCGTCCGAAAACACCATTCCATCTTGGAGTGACGTTTCGCCTTTGGGACTAACCGACGGGCTTTCGTGTACGTTAAGCCCGATCCCGTGCCCCAAGGAGTGCGTAAATTGTTCTCCGTAGCCAACTTGCTTTAAATATTCTCTCGCGATCGCGTCCGCCTCTTTTCCCGTCATACCGCTAACGAGTTTTTCTTTCACGAGATTGTGCGCAGTTAAAACAGCTTGGTAAGCTTTTTTAAATTCTTCGTGTTTTCCATCGTCGCCGAATAAAAACGTCCGCGTAATATCTGAACAGTACCCGTTTACACGACACCCGAAATCGATTAAAATCTCGTCGCCGAACGCAAGCTTCGTCATACCCGTTTCGTGATGGGGAACAGCCGCGTGCGAGCCGAACGCCACAATCGTCGGGAACGCCAAGCCTTGCGCGCCACGTTTTCGCATTCCGTATTCAAGTAGCGCCGCAACTTCCGTTTCCGTCATTCCTTCTTGGATTTGGGGAAGCAGCTCCAAAAACGCGTCTTCCGCAATTTCACAAGCTTTTTGAATACAGGAAAGCTCCCACTCGTTTTTCACCGACATTGCGGTAGCAAACGCCCCGTCGATGTCCACCGTCTTTACGCCTGCTTTCGTAAGCGTTTCATACTCGCTATGGCTAGTTTGCCGAAAGGAAATCCCAACGCTTTGATACGAGGACAAACGCTTTATCGCGTCGCCTTGTTGATACAACGTCGGCGTCACGTCCGTGCCTTGAAAGAGTTTTTCCGCCGCTTCGATATACCGCCGATCGGTATAGAGCGTCGTACCCGTCTTATCCACAATGACAAAACCGTTTTCCGCCTCAAAACCCGTAATATACCGCATTAAAAACTCACAAGAAGCGTATACGGCGTCGCAATTCACGAGCGCCAACAGCTTTTTGCCGTTCGTATAAACCATAATCTTTCACCTTTTAAGTATATTTTAGCAAAAATTTTCCTTTTCGTCAAGTGTACGGCGCAGATATCCTTAAATTTTCCAAGAAAGCCTTACATTTTTCTTAATTTTTTTCGTAAATCCGTTTCATCTCTAACGCGTCTTCGATTTGCGTACCCGCCGATTCGCTTACGATATACGGTTGCAAGCGCAAATCCTTTAACGCGATCGCGAGCGGTTCAAACTCCGGCCCGTAAACGTCGTCCGCAAACGTCAAATGCTTGATTTCGCCTTTGACGGAATACATAATCTTCGAGAAATGCACGTGGAAATTCTCCATTCGCGCAAACCCGAGTTCGCCGAGTAAATACTCCAACACGTTTTTGTAATCGGCAACCGTTTTCAAACTGCCCTGTTCCCGAGCGTTGATATGCCCAAAGTCGATACACGGGGTATAGATCGGATCGATTTTGCAAAACCGCGCAATCTCTTCCACTGTCCCGATTTGCGCAAGTTTGCCCATCGTTTCAGGACAAAACACCATCCCTTCCAAAGCGTTCAAGTACACGTAATCCCGCAAAATTTTTAAACGGTCTTCCGTGAGCGCAACCGCTTGTTCACGGCTAGCCTTACCCTGCGCCGCAGGATGAAATACCACCCGACGTCCGCCCATTGTTTGCAAAATCTTCGCCGTATCCAAAACGTAGCCGTAAGATTTTGCCACCATTTCTTCGTCGGGATTCGCAAAATTGATAAAATAGGGCGCGTGCGCCGAAATTTCCACGTCCGCGTCACGGAACGCCCTGCCGATCGACAACGCTTTTTCTTGCGTCATACGCACTCCCCGGCCAAAGGAATACTCGAAACAATCCAACCCGTATTCCTTTACAAACGCAGCCGATTCTTCCGTATGCGTATACCCCGCCGAATAAAAGCTTTCCGAATTGCCACTCGGCCCGAATTTAATCCCCATTTCGCACTCTCCTTATATCTTCTTCCAACTGCGCCTTTAATGCGTTTGCATCGTCGAATTTTTGGATATCGCGCAAGTAGCGCACAAACTGCACACACAACGTTTTTCCATACAAATCCCCTTGGAATCCGTCCAAATACGTTTCCGTAAGCACCGTCCGATCGTCGAACGTCGGGCGAGCGCCGTAGTTGGTAATCCCTTTATACACGTTGCCGTCCAAAAGAACGCGCGTTTCATACACGCCTTTTCTGATCGGGTATTTTTCTTTTGGATAAACAATATTCGCCGTCGGAAAGCCCATTTTTCTGCCAACCTGCCGATCACGAACCACTTCCCCGAGCAAGAAAAACTCTTCGCCGAGTAGCTCGTTCGCGCGCTCAATTTCCCCTATCGATAAATGGTGTTTGACTGCCGTCGCGCTCACTTTTATCCCGTCGTATTGTATAAGCGGATAACTTTCAACGCGTACATGCCCATAGGTTTTTAGCGTTTCAGGCGTACCCGACGCCTTCGTACCAAAGCGAAAATCTTCCCCGCAAACGAATACTTTGGGGGAAAACTCGTTGCAGAGCAAATCGATAAACTCCGTCGGGGTAAGGTCCTTGATTTCCGCAAAGGGCAACTCGAACACAAAATCCGCGCCACTACGCAAAAAAATGCGTTCCCGTTCCGAAAAAGTAAACAAATTTCCGTCCGACTTGCCGTCGACAATGGTCATAAGTCCAACGGGTAAAGCATGCGATTTCGCGCGCGCTAAAAGATAGCGGTGTCCCAAATGCAAGCCGTCAAATCCGCCGAGCAACATCGCTGTGCCCTTTCGCATATCCCGTTGTTCCGTCAACCAAACTGTCTTTAACATAATTTCGTCTTTGTTCTCGCCAAGCCGTTTTCCACCGTCGCCAAGCCGTAAAAAATACCGTCTTTATCGATCGTATACGTCCCGTCGGGAAAATCCGTTTTCACCTTCAAGCCGTTAAAAATCTTTCTCTCGTCCGTTGCCGATAACCGTATTTTTGAAAAAGGCAAAACACTCTCGGTGGGGATTAGATACTTTTCCAACGTTTCTAGCGTCGGATCTTTTTCCAACTCCGAAAAATCCACGGAGTTTTCCAAAGTAAATACGCCACTTTTCGTGCGAAGTAGGCTACTCATCACGGCGTTCGTATCTAGTGCCGTCGCCAAATCTCTCGCGATCGAACGGATATACGTACCCCCTCCGCAACGAATTTTGAAACGGTAGGCATTTTCCGTTTCCCCAACCCCGAGCAATTCCACATTATCGATCCGAACCGCTTTGGGTTGTAATTCAAACTCGATCCCAGCGCGAGCCAAATCATAACCACGCCGACCGTTGACGTTTTTCGCGCTGTATTTCGGGGGCATTTGCATCACGTCGCCAACGAGCAACGGCAACGCGCTTTCTATCTCCGAAACAGTCGGAATTCTACCGCCGTAGACAAGCTCTCCCGTCGAATCCAACGTATCCGACGATACGCCGAACGTAAACTCTGCGACGTATTCCTTCTCCTTATTCAAAAAATAATCGAACAATCGGGTTGCATTGCCCACACCGACGGGCAAAACGCCACTCGCCAACGGGTCGAGCGTACCCATATGTCCACAAGGTACGCCCGTCAACCATTTCAGCTTGTTAACAACCTTGGACGAAACGACGCCCGACGGTTTATGCACGTTGAAAAACCCGAAAGTTTGTATTTTTTCCGTTCTTTTCACAGACAACCCCTTACCGTCAACGAAGTTCTACGCCAAGCTTGAACTTGAGATTGCCCAAAATCTTTTTCACGAACCCGTCCAACGTTTCGGGAGTGAACGCTTTTTCCGCCTGCATATCGGGGGTAAACGTCAGCGTAAACGCCATACTCTTCTTTCCTTCGGGAACTTGCCCGCCACGGTATACGTCAAAGAGTCGCGCTTTGGTCACGTATTTGCAGGAATGCAATAATACGTCTTCAATCTCCGCGCAAGTCAATTTTTCGTCCGCAAGCAACGCAAGGTCACGTTCTACCGCAGGGAATTTCGGCAAATTCGTATATACTACCCCGTCGTCCTTTTGCAGGAGTTTATCAAGATCCAACTCGCCAAGGAACACCTTTTTATCCAAGCCGAGCGACAACGCAATCGCCGGATCGAGTTCCCCAAACGAACCGATCACTTCGCCGTCAAGGAGTACGTTCGCCGATACGCCGGGATGCAAATAGGATTTTTTCGCGCGTTCTAAGCCGAACGTCACGTGGAAGTTTTCCGCGACGCGCTCCATCGCGCCTTTCATATCGAAGAAGTCGTTTTCTCCGCCCCAAATCCCCAATACCAAGCGTTTACATTCCTTGGGTTGCACATTCTCTTGCATCGGGAAATATACGTTGGCAATTTCAAACTCTCTACCCTCGTCGTTCCCACGGCGGATATTCCGCACGGCGTTTTGCAACATCGACGGCGCAAGGAACGTTCGCATGACAGACAGTTCTTCACTGATCGGGTTGCGTATTTTTACCGCCCTGCGTTCTTCGGCTTCGGGCGCGAGTTTCATCAAATCGAAATCTTTCGGGGAATAGAACGAATAATTATACGCTTCCGAAAAACCCTGCACGCAAAGCAAGTTCTTCAGGTGCAATTCCCGTTTTTGCTCGTCGGTAAGCCCACCACCCGTCACGCGCGCGCTATCCAAGAACGTCGGAAGGATATGTTCGTATCCGTACATACGAATGATTTCTTCCGCAAGGTCGGGATATCCGTCTACGTCATCGCGATACCCGGGGATTTCCACCGTCAACTTGTCACCGTCGATTTGCGGTTTAAAATCCAACCGTTCTAAGATCGATTGCATTTCCGCATTCGGAACTTGAATCCCAAGGAGCGCATTGATTTTGGTAATGCTCGCCGTCATTGTTCTCGGCGCGAGCGAAACCGCGCAAACGTCTTGACAAAGCTCCGTCACGCTACCGCAACCGAGTTCTTCTATCAAATGCAACGCGCGCGACATACCAAACTCGTTTGTATACGCATCCACGCCCTTTTCAAATCTAGACGACGAATCCGAAGATTGCCCAAGCGCCCTAGACGTTTTCCGCACGTTGTCCCGCGCAAATTTCGCCGATTCAAAGAACACATTTTTCGTCGTAGCCTTGATTTCGCTATTCAAACCACCCATAATCCCCGCCAACGCAACGGGCTTTTTCCCGTCGCAAATGACAAGATTTTCCGTCGTCAACGTGAATTCCTTTTCATCGAGCGTGACGATCTTTTCGCCTTGTTCCGCGCGACGAACGACAATCTTCCGATCCCCCAAATCGTCCGCGTCAAACGCGTGCATGGGTTGACCGAGTTCCAACAATACAAAGTTGGTGATATCGACGATCGGAGAAATCGAACGAATCCCCGAAATCGCCAAACGTCGACGCATCCAAGCAGGCGTTTCCCCGTCCTTTACGTTTTCTACGTAGCGACCTACGTAGCGCGGACAAAGCTCGGGCGCAAGCACTTCTACCGTGATCGGTTTTGCGCTCGTTTTCTTTGCCGTAAACGAAATATTCGGTTGTTTTAAAGGTTTCTTCAACACCGCCGCCACTTCGCGCGCAATCCCGAAAATACATTGACAATCGGGACGGTTCGCCGTAATCGAAATATCGAAAATCCAATCGTCTAAACCGACGATTTTACGAATATCTTCCCCAACGGGCGCACTCTTATCCAAATCCAACAGCCCGTCCACTTCTGCACCAGGATAGAAATCGTCGTTGATCCCGAGTTCTTCCCCCGAACAAAGCATACCGAAAGATTCTACCCCACGGAGCTTTCCTTTCTTGATCTTCTTCACCGCATCGGGATTTTTTTCCAACACGGCAGGATTGCTTTCGACGACAACGGAATTATCCAACGCGCAAGGGGTTTTCATCCCTACGTATACGTTGGACGCACCCGTGACGATTTGGATTTCTCTACCGTGTTCTTCCCCACAGTCGACAACGCAAATTTGCATATGATCGCTATCGGGATGGGGAGTCAACGCTTTGACTTCGCCAACGACTACCCGATCGATTTTACTGCCCAAATAGGACAATTCTTCCACTTCAAAACCGCAGGAAAAGAGTTTATTCGCAAGCTCTTCCGCGGAAACGTCTATCTCTACGTAATCTTTTAACCAACTTAAAGGCGCTTTCATTTTTTCTCTCCTTTCCTTTAATTTTCAAACTGTTTGATAAACCGTACGTCGTTTTCGAACAACGTCTTGATGTTGTTGATCCCGTATTTGAGCATCGCAATCCGCTCGATCCCCATACCGAATGCAAACCCCGTGTATTCGTCGGGATCTACGCCACAATTTTCCAAAACGTGGCGATTGACCATCCCTGCGCCGAGCACTTCGATCCAACCCGTACCCTTGCACAAACGACAACCTTTGCCACCGCATTCCGAACAACTCAAATCGACTTCGACACTCGGTTCAGTAAACGGGAAATAGGACGGGCGCAAACGCACTTTCGTCGACGACGTGAACATCTTCCGCGCGAACTCCGCCAACATTCCTTGCAAATCGCAAAGGGTAATCCCCTTATCGACAACCAAGCCTTCCATTTGATGGAACATCGGGGAATGCGTTGCGTCGTCATCCGAACGGAATACCCGTCCGGGCGAAAGAATTTTAATCGGGGGCGTTTCCTTTTCCATGACACGGATTTGCCCTGCCGAAGTTTGGGTACGGAGCAATAAATTTTCCGCTAAATAGAAAGTATCCTGCATATCCCTCGCAGGGTGATCCTTAGGCGTGTTGAGCGCGGTAAAATTATAATAATCTGTTTCAATTTCCGGGCCTTCGAACACCTTAAACCCCATCCCCGCAAAAATATCGATTAGCTCGTTTTTAACAAGCGTAATTGGGTGCAAAGCCCCTGCCGTATACTTTTTACCCGGCATGGTAATATCGATACGCTCCTTGGCGTATTTTTCTTCCATTTCCATTTGCCGAACGACGATTGCGCGCGCTTCAAACTTCTCTTCCATCGCGCTTTTAAACTCGTTGACGATCTTCCCAAACGTAGGACGTTCTTCTTTGGGCAAATCTTTCATACCGCTCATTACGCCTTTGAGTTCCGTTTGGAACTTGACTTTGAGCTCGTAAAGCCCCCTGCCTGTAGTAGCTTGTTCCATAGCGGTTTCGATTTCCGCACGCAAGCTCTCGATTTTCGTTTGCATAATTTCCTCCAATAATTGTTTTAAAAAGACAACGCCCTGCGCGTTTCGTAAAGAAACGCGCAGGGCGAATATTACCGCTGTACCACCTGCATTCACGCGGAAAAAGTTCCGCGCCTTGTTTACGCATAACGCCACGCCTTGCGTTCTTTCCTACTCTGAAGTGATCCTGTTCAGAAAGACAGCTCCCAAGTGAAAGGGCTAATTTTCGCTTCCTGCCACGTCTTTCAACCTATGGACGGGCTCTCTTTAAAGAAGTATTTGAAAACGCCTGCTTGTTCTTCGCCTTTAATGAAATTCCTTGCTTGTATTATACCCGTTTCCCGAAAAAAAGTCAACGGTTTTGGTGCATTTGCTTATTTGTTTTTCAACAAATCGCGGATTTCTTCCAAAAGCCGAGTGTTTGCCGTAGCTTTTGCTTCTTCTTCAGCTTTCGCTTTCGCTTCGGCCTCCGCTTTTAACTTCGCTTCTTCTTCAGCCTTTGCTTTGGCTTCCGCCTTTCTTTCTTCCACAATCGCCAGCGCTTCTTTCATAGAAACGCGCATTTTACGACGAATTTTCAAAGCTTCTTTCTTGTCGTCAAGATCCCAACCGTCTACCATTTTTTCCTGAGCCGCATTCACGCGGTTGATCGTCCTTACAATCATAAACAACACGAATGCAACCAACAAGAAATTGATGACCGCGCTAATAAACGACCCCCAATCGATATAAATGGAATTTGCCAAATCCACTTCCTTTAAAACCGCACCGCTAACCGGATCTACCGTTTCCGTATAAGATGCAGAAAGCATCGTGATTACACCGCTAAATCCGTCCTTGCCCAGCATCAAAGCCAGCAACCAGTTAATTAACGGACGCAAGATAAAATTGCTAAGCCCGTTGACGATTGCGGTAAACGCACCGCCGACGATAACACCGACGGCCATGTCTAATACGTTTCCGCGCATAATAAACGTCTTAAATTCACCAAAAAATTTTTTGATACCACGTATTCTCTTTTCCATACTCTTCTCCTTTGTATGTTGCTATGCATACTCTATGCGTATTATTATACTGATTTTATCTAACTTTGTCAATGGATTGATAAGCAAAAGCCGAAGAAAATATTTCCTTCGACTTTCCTGAAATCTTATTATTTCTTTTTGGAGCGTTGCACCGCCTTTTCAAATATCAAGCACCGCGTGAACATTCCGTTTGCCGAGCGTTCCGCTGAAACGTCATTCAGTAAATCAATCGGAATTTCCCCGTTCAACAAAAGTTCTCCACTCGCCGTAAATTTCTTTTCTTCTTCTACGTAATTGCTTTGCTTTCTATAGCGCACTTCGTAAGTAGTAGCGGGATCTAACCCTTTAAACGAAATGGAAAAACGTCTTCTCGAAAGGCGGAAATTCTCTAAAACGACGGTAGCAACCGCTTGCGTTTTGTTGGCGTTGACGTATAAAAATCCGCCCAACTCGCTATTTTCATCTTCTCCTAAATTCCCGAGCCGATAAATGTCCCCGAACTGCAACGTTTTTCTGTACTTTTTGAAAAACGCAATTTGCGCTTTTACCGTTGCGCGGTCTTGTTCCGTCAATTTTGAAAGATCCATTTCGTAGCCGAATCCACCGCAAGCGGAAATATTGAAACGCGTTTCCAAAGCCGACGCGTTCCCCGTTTGGTGGTTGGGAGAAGCGGATACGTGGCAAGAAATCGCACTCGCAGGATACCCGTAAGACGTTCCGCGTTGAATTTTCACCCGACATCTCGCGTCGGTATTGTCCGAAGCCCAAATTTGGGGCATAAAACACAAGATTCCTAAATCGAAACGACCGCCACCTGCCGCGCAACCTTCAAAGAGTACGGACGGGAAACGTTCGATCAATTTCGCCATAACCGTATACAACCCTTTTACGTATTCGTAGAAATATTCCCCACCGAACAACTCCTTAGAGAAACAATCGGTCATCGTGCGGTTAAAATCCCATTTCACGTAAGACGCTTTGGTTTCCGTAATCACAGCCGAAATCACACGGATTAAATATTTCTGCACGTTCGGATCGGCAAGATTGAGCATCAACTGATTACGTACGCGAAAAGGCTCTCTCCCAGGAATTTTCATGGCGTATTCGGGGTGTTTTTTGTAGAGTTCGCTATCTTCCGAAATCATTTCCGGTTCAACCCAAATCCCGAATTTCAAACCGCGTTCCCGGACGGTTTCTGCTAAAAGCGCAATCCCGCCCGTCTTGCTTTCGTAGTCGAACCAATCGCCGAGCGACGAATTGTCTTCATCCCGATGTCCGAACCAACCGTCGTCCAAAACGAGCATCTCCATCCCCATCTCCGTCGCGGTGTCGGCAATCGCCAAAATCTTCTCGCGGTTAAAATCGAAATACGTTGTTTCCCAGGTATTAATCAAAATCGGGCGTTCACGGTTTTGCCATTTCTCGCGAATGATATGCTTGTTGACGAACTTTTGCATTGCAACGCTCGCCACGTCTTCATTCGGCGCGTAGCACATTACCGCTTCCGGCGATGAAAACGCTTCTCCACTCGTGAGCTTTTTATCGAACATAAAATCGCTCATCCCGACCATCACGCGCGTTTTGCCCGTGATAATTTGCTCCGCGCATTCTTTATGATTTCCCGAATACACGAGATTGAACGCGTACACGGTAGCGTCTTTTTTTAACATGACAAACGGATTTGTGGCATGCGAGCTTGCCCCGATACGGCTTTCGTTCACCAAAACAGCGCCACCCGTGACGGGCGTGACAATTTTGTTTCGCTCGTTCCCCCACTCTCCGCGGAACGTGACGAACTCAAATCCACCACCCCAAACTTCTAGTTGTAAAGACGGCAAATTTTTGACGTGCATTTCCTTTTTTCCAGCATTATACAAACGCGAAGAAACCGTGATGACGTCGCTATCGTCAAACACGGTATAATATACGAATAATTTTAATTTCGTCGGCTCGTCCACAAACTCCAAACAAAGCGTTTTGGATTTGCCGTCCGCGTTCTCATGCGACGACGGCAAGGGCGATAAATCGGGTTTTTCCGTAATTTTTGCGCGCAAAAAGACAAACCGAGTGGTATACGATCCGTCCGAAAATTGACAAGCGATCCCCGAGCGGTGCGTTTCCCCTTCACCGAACGACGAAACGGGCTTAAGTTGTACGTTCTCATACTCCCGTAAAGAACGGAGCAGTTCGTAATCCCCACCGACAGAAAGCCGTTTGCCGTAATACAAATACTCCGCAGTTTTCTCGTTTAACCCGATCAAGAGCGTCGTATTCGGCGTATCTAATTTGTAAATATTTCCTTTGCGTCTAATCATAAAACCCTCCGCATTTCCCTACAAAATCCATCGGTTTTATTATAGCATATTTCTCAAAAACTGCGCAAGTATTTTTTTACATATTTTCTTCGCTAACAAAACAATTTTTCGCCGACTTTTCCGTCAATTCTCGAACAAAAGACAAGTCTTCCGTCACGCCTTGACAAAGCCTTAATACGCTTTCGCGCGTTTCCTTGCAAATACTACGCGAAAGCGCGATCGTGTATTCCCCAAGGAGTACTTTCTCCATATAAAATACGTCCTTTAAACTGTCTTGTTCGTTTAACGTAATTTCCCGTTTTTCTAGTTTCATTTCCCCGTTCCCTCCTCGTCTTTCTCCGTCCGACCGAACGCAAGCTGTTCCAAGGCTTTTTTCCGCTTTTGGTGCCTGAAAGATATCGTTTCCAACTCCTTAGCGATCGCAACGTCCGTGAGTAATCGCGCGTAAATTTTCGTCTTTTTCTCCGCCAAGTCTTCCACTTGCGCCAAAGCGAGTAGCCAACCTTTTTCCTGTTCCCGCAAATCGTTTTTTTGCATAAAAAAACCTCCCGTTTTATCCGCAGTATACGGAAATTCGGAAGGTTTTATACCTTACTTTTTCTTGTAAGCATCACACCATTCGTTCAACGTACATTCCTTGCAATTCGGGCGTTGAGAATGGCATACCCGTCTGCCGTGATAAATCAACCAATGATGTGCTTTCGACCAATTTTCTTTGGGAATGACTTTGCACAGCCCTTCTTCCACCGCAAGTGGCGTGTTGCCTTTGGCTAACCCCAACCGATTGCTGACGCGGAATACGTGCGTATCCACGGCAATCGCATCTCCACCAAAAGCGACGGAATATACGACGTTCGCCGTCTTTTTCCCAACCCCTGCAAGCGTCATCAACTTCTCGATCGTATTCGGGACTTGCCCATCGTACTTTTCAAGAATGTCTTTGGTAGCGGAAAGGATATGCTCCGCTTTCATACGATAAAAACCGCAAGAAAAGATATATTGCTCCAACTCCCGTTGGGTTAAAGAAAGCATTTGCTTTGGAGTAGAATGGTTTTGAAAGAGTTTTTCCGTCACCAAATTCACCCGTTCGTCCGTACATTGCGCGGATAAAATTACCGCAACGAGCAATTCGTACGGCGTCGTATACCGAAGCGCAGGTTTTGCGTCGGGGTACAATCTCTCTAACTCGGCAAGCGCCTTTTCTTTTTCCGTCTTTTTCATAGCGTATTCAGTATACCATACTTTGCTTACTTTTGCAACTTTCTTTTGCGCTTACTGTACATTTTCACCTCCTTTTTTACTCTTTGTATTTACGGATAAGGTTTTACCGACAATTTCCCGCCGACAAACTCCGTCTTGTAAAAACCCTTAAACGAAGAATAAGACGCCGTTTTTAAAATGGCTCGCGCGCGCATAAACGCACGCACGTCGAACCGTACGCATAAACCACACCCGATCCGAACTTCTTTCGGGGTCGGCACGGTCGTCGCTTCTACACCGTAGCGCTTTAACCGTTCCGCATAATCTAGGCTATGCGACCTAGAGCGGAACACCGCTATAATCATCATATCATAAGTGCCTCCTTTACGGAATAGTATATTTTATGAAATCTTCCGAAAAAGGGGTACTGCTTATGATCTATTTTGACAACGCCGCAACGGGCGGTAGAAAGCCCGATCGGGTACTAACCGCGGTAAATTCCGCAATCAAAGTTTGTGCCAACCCCGGCAGGAGCGGGCATAAACTCTCGCTTGCTTGCGCAAATTTGGTGCAAAACTGTCGATATGCGTTAAACGATTTCTTCGACGGATACGGGTTTGATCGCGTCACGTTCACAAAAAACGCCACTGAAGCTTTGAATATCGCGCTCTTCGGCGTATTACAAACGGGGGATCACGTCATCGCCAGTTGCATGGAGCACAACTCGGTATTGCGACCTTTGGAATATTTACAACGCACCAAAGGCATACGCTATGACGTTTGCGGTTTAGATGCGAACACTTGCAATCTTACCCCCGAAGCCGTTTGCGCGTTGCTTCGCCCAAACACACGCCTGGTTGCCATTACCACCGCTTCTAACGTCAACGGTGCAATGCCACCCTTACGCGAAATCCGAAAATCTTTGCCCGAAAACGTTCTACTCCTATGCGACGGAGCGCAAGGCGCTGGACACTTCCCTTTGTCTATGCAAGAAATAGGCATCGATCTTCTAACCGTAGCAGGACATAAGGGTATGTTCGGGATTCAGGGTAGCGGAGCGTTGCTTTTTTCCGATCGAATCGATCCGTCGCCCGTTCTCTACGGGGGTACGGGCTCGATGAGTATTTCCCTGAATATGCCCGATTTTTACCCCGACGCCTTAGAGTCGGGTACACTTTCCTACCCAGCAATCGTATCCCTGTTAGAAGGAGTACGGTATTTAAAAACGCGCTTGGATGAAATCCAAACGCGCCTAACGGAATTAACCGCTTACTGTTTAAAGGGTATTGCAAAATTAAAAAATTACCGCGTATACTCGCAGGCAAATCCTTGCGGAATCGTCGCGTTTAAGCATATAACTTTGCAGTCGGAATACGTTTCTTCCCTGCTTTCGTCGGAATACGATATCGCTACGCGAGGGGGGCTACATTGCGCACCCTTAATTCACGAAGCGTTAGGGACGCTCGACGACGGTTTGGTACGCGCTTCCTTTTCCCACTTCAATACGCCGACGGAAATCGATCGGCTTATCGACGCGCTCGCGCAAATCGACGCCCGTTAATCAATGGCTTTCAATTTTTCGACCACCGCGCGGAGCTTTTTGCGTTGCCCCCCGTCCAACATCGGCGCAAAGCTTTGGTAAAAGTTTTCGATTTCTTCGTTGGAGAGCGTGCCTGCGCGTTTACTCTTTTCCGCTTCGGCTAAAATCGTGCGTAGCATCTCGGCATTGCTTTTTCCGTTATACGCTTGCGCGATCTTTTGCGTCAAATCTTCCGCAACGCTTTGCGTCTTTTCGTTTGTAGAACGGGATCTCGACTCCTTAAAACTTTTCATGCTCTCCCCCTTCACCTTTTTTCAATAGTACATAGTATTCCCGAGAACGTTTTTTCGACACTTTTTCGAAAAAAAGCATATAGTAAAGTATGGAAATTCTGATACTCGTATTGCTCTATTACTTTTCACAAAACCCCAACTTCGCCGAGAGCGTCAAACCGTTGATGAGTAAATTAAAAGACTCCGAGCAAATGTTGGGTTTTTTGAACGACTTGTCCAAATTCTCCCAAGCGTTCGGCGTGGAAAAAACGCCATTGCAAAAGGAAAAGGACGCGCCAAAAAAAGAACCCGATAAAAAAACGCCGACGTCCCCCACCGCAGGGATCGCCGACGAATTTATCGAAAACATCTTGGAAAACTATTTAAAAAACCATTGAATTTACACAATCGAAAACCCACCGTTGACAGGCAAATCAATCCCCGTCACGTATTCGTTCTCCACCAAAAACCAAACGGCGTCGGCAACTTCTTCACCGCTACCCATTCGCCCCACAGGGATTTCTTCGCAGATCGCCGAGCGTTCGTCTTTAGAAAACCGCGCGTTCATCGGCGTATCGATTACCCCGGGGGAAATACTGTTTACACGAATCCCCGAATACCCCAACTCTTTGGCGAGCGCTTTTGTAAAACCGATCAAAGCGGATTTCGTGGACGAGTACACACTCTCGCAACTTCCGCCCACTTCACCCCAAACGGAGGCGACGTTGATGATCACGCCGTTTTGACGCGAAATCATACCTTTTACGGCTTCGCGACTGCACAAAAACGCGCCCCCGACGTTGACGGCAAACAACTTTTGCCATTCCGCATAGCTAACGTCTTGCAACTGCTTGATTTGGGACAAGCCTGCGTTATTCACAAGCACGTCTACTTTCCCGATTTTTTCAAAAAGCTCGACAACGTCCGTTTCCTTAGAAACGTCCGATTTGTATACTTCTAAGCCTGCAAGCCGAGCTATTTCCGCGTTTTCTTCGTCCTTAGAGTACGTCACGCACACGCGGTATCCGGCGCTTAAAAACCGATCCGCGACGCTACGCCCGATTCCACGTACACCGCCCGTAATCAATGCTGTTTTCATTCTTTCTCCGTCCTTACGCTTCGTTGGTCAATGCGACAATCTCGCGCGCAATTTCCGTAGGCGTTTTCCCGTCCACGTCTACGATATAATCCGCCGCCTGCTCGTATACGGGCGTACGCTCTTGCAATAACCGCCCCAAACGAACACGAATATTCTCCGTAGAGGTTTGTAAAAGCGGTCGTTCCCCGTCCACTTTTAAGCGTTTCGCAAGTGTTTCCAGCGTCGCGCGCAGGAATACAATCTTGCCGTTTTTTTGTAGCAAGGCATTGTTTTCTTTCTTTAACACCAAACCACCGCCCGTGGAAATGACTAAGTCGTCCTTCCCCGCGAGCTCTTTGACGATGTCTGTTTCAAGTTTTCGGAAATGCGCTTCGCCGTAGTATTCGAAAATATCGGAAATTTTGCCGTGTTTATCCGTAATCAATCCGTCCGTATCGTACCACCTGCGCCCGGTAATTTCGGCAATCTTAATCCCAATCGTCGTTTTCCCTGCGCCCATCATACCGCATAAAATCACGTTCATACTCGTTTACCCGTTTTTATTTTTTTACGACGGATTTCAATCCCACGATCGCGGAGATGTAGCTCCCTGCGCCGAACCCAAAAACCACGCCTTTGCAAACTTCGGACAACACGCTGTTCTTTCGAAATTCTTCCCGTGCGTGTACGTTGGACATATGTGTTTCCGCAACGGGAATATCCATCGCCGCAATCGCGTCGCGCAACGCATAGCTATAGTGCGTAAATGCGCCTGCATTCAGCACGATCCCATCGCAAGTCCTTTGCAAATACGCTTCGTGCAATTTATTAACGAGTTCCCCCTCGATATTGCTTTGATAGAACTCTACCGTGTCGCCGTTTCTTTCACAAAACGCCTGAATTTGCGCGTTGATTTCATCAAGCGTTGCCGTGCCGTAAACACTTTTTTCACGCTTGCCCGTCAAATTAAGATTGACTCCGTTGATCACTAAAAATTTCATAACCGTTCTCCTTTCGGTTTTATCCGTTTTTTAAGTATTTCTGATAGAGCGTTTCCGCCTGCCTATCGTCGGGAGTAAGCCCCAAATACAGGCAATCCGCGTAATACGCCTGGTAAAAAAGCATCGACGCACCGTTTACCGTCCTTAAGCCTGCAGATTTCGCAAGCTTTAAAAACGCCGATTCGCTAGGCTCGTAAATGAGATCCACGGCAACCGTTCCGCCTTGGAACGCGCCCACCGAAACAGGTGAAACGCCAACGCTGTCGTGCATACCCACGCCCGTACAGTTGACGAGTATATCATACCCACCACGCTCGGGATCGGTCGCTTTCTTTACGCCGAGTTCTTGACAAAGCTCTATCAGTTTATCCTGACGGCGTTGGTACACGTACACTTCAGCGCCTGCATTTTTCAAAGCCGCCGCCGAACTCCTGCCTGCTCCACCGCCACCGAGCACGAGCACGCGCTTATTCGCCACGTCTACCCCTGCCAAGCGCAACATCAATAAAAAGCCTTTCCCGTCCGTATTGTATCCCGTTTTGTTTGCACTCACGACAGTGTTCACCGAACCGAACGCAAACGCGTCGCCTGCAATTTCGTCCAAATACGCCATAACGTCGCGTTTGTAAGGAATGGTCACGTTAAACCCGTCGAAATCCCCAAGCAAACGCCTCATTGCGCCATCAAACCCGCGTTCGTCTACCGATATTTTTTCGTATTCGCATACAACCCCGAAAGCTTGCAATATAAAGGCATGCATTTTATCGCTAAGGGATTTGGATACGTCTTTCCCAACGAGCCCTAATCGCAGTTTTTTTTCGTTCATCAAATACATACCCCCTACGAACGCAAGTCCACGCCCAACATTTCAAAGAAATTCGGGAAAGAAATTTCGCAACATTCGGGGTGAACGATCTCGCCACCGTTCTTGGACGCGATTAATCCTACCGCCCCCGTCATGGCAATTCTGTGATCGAGATAGCTGTTCACCGTGCCCCCCAAAAGCGTTTTCTTCCCGCGAATAATAAACCCGTCGGGGAGTTCTTCACAATCTCCGCCGAGATTACGGATCAGCTCCGTCGTCGTGCGGATGCGGTCGCTTTCTTTTACGCGCAATTCTTTCGCGCCGACAATACGGCTTTCCCCGTCCGCAAACGCGCACAACAGCGCCACCAACGGCAATTCGTCGATCATGGACGGAACGTCCACTTCGGTGAGCGTAATTCCGCGCATATCCGATTTTTCCACGAGTATATCCGCCGTCGCTTCTCCCCCCGAAATGTGCGTATTATGCAAGAAATATTTCACCCCCAACCGTTCGAAGGCTTTCAAAATGCCTGTGCGAGTGGGGTTGATCCCTACGTTTTTACATAACGTTTTGCCTTTCAACGCGCCGAGCGCCATAAAATACGCTGCCGAAGAAATATCCGACGGTACGCATACGTCTACGGAATGCAGCGTGCTTTTAAAAATCCTTGCCGTATTTCCGTCCGTTTGCAAATTCGCGCCCATCGCTTTTAACAAACGCTCCGTATGGTCACGAGATTTGACGGGTTCGGTAATCACCACTTCTCCGTCCGCGGACAGCCCTGCTAAGAGCAGCGCGCTTTTCACTTGCGCGGAAGACACCGTCAAGGCAATTTCGCCACCGCGTATCGTAGCCGGCGAAACGTACAAAGGCGCATGCCCGTCCGTCGTTTTCACGTCCGCGCCAAGCACAGACAACGGCTCGGCAACACGCCCCATCGGACGGGCGGATAACGACGCATCGCCGTATAATTTCACATCGATTTTTTTACCCGCGACAAACCCCGTCAAAAGACGCATCGTCGTACCCGAATTGCCACAATCCAGCTCCATTCCGCGACGGAAAGCGGAAACGCCTTTGACGCGCAACGTCGTCCCGTCCACGTCGATCTTCGCGCCGAGTGCGCGCAGGCAACGGCAAGTGGAAACGCAATCTTCTCCCATCAAAGCGTTGCTTACCACCGCTTCGCCATCCACACCGCCGTTGAACATAATCGCGCGATGTGTCACCGACTTATCGCCTGGCAACGTAAATTCGCCATCAAAGCGTTCTCTTGGTGAAATTCGTACCATTATCGACCGTCCTTTACCGCTTGTGCTAACGCGGATTTATAGCTTTCTAAGGGCATTGAAAACAACGTCCACGCCCCCAAATCTTGCGCGACTGCCATCATAATCTCTCCGTTCTCCGTATTCTTCTTATCCGAACGCGCTTTCTCGGCATCTGTTTCGATTTTCGAAAAATCGGGCTTGGAACACGGCGCTAACGCAAGCGCTTTTTCTACAAGCTGAATGACCCGTTCCCCATGCGCGCGGTCGCATACGCCTGCGCGCACTGCCATACGCGTTTCAAAGAGCATGCCGTACAAAACACTCTCGCCGTGGGAAAGCCCACTCGTAAGCTCGATGGCGTGTCCCGTGGTATGCCCGACGTTTAACGACTTACGTTCTCCCGTTTCCTTTTCGTCTATTTCTACGACCTTGGCTTTATGTCGAACGCATTCTTCCACGAGCGTAGTCAAAAAACCCAAATCGCAAATTCTTTCCGTATTTTCTTCTATCAACCGTAAAATTTCCGCGTTGAGCGCGGCATATTTGACGATCTCTCCTACCCCGCATTTGATTTCTCTTTCGGGCAATGTTTTCAAAAAAGTAGGATCAATCCATACTTCGCAAGGTTGATAAAACGCCCCAACGACGTTTTTTACTCCGTTCAAATCCACTGCCGTTTTTCCGCCGACGCTACTATCCACCTGTGCAAGCAACGTCGTAGGGATTTGCACGTAGGAAATCCCACGCATATATAACGACGCAGCCAAACCGCCGATATCCCCGACAACACCACCGCCTACTGCAAACAAACGTGCAGTTCGACGCAACCCTGCCTGCGTCATTTTCTCTAAAATCGTTTGCAGAGAAGAAAAGTTTTTATGTTCTTCTCCCGAAGGCAAGATAAAAAACTCTGTTTTCGGAAACTTCGCGCGCAACCATTCGCCGTATAACGCGTATACGTTTTCGTCCGTGACAACAAAATTCGTTTGTCCCGACGCCAAAACCGGCAATCGTTTTGCAATCACGTCCTCCCCTATATAAATTGTACTCGTCATCGACGGAGTTTTTACCATAATTTCCCGCACCGTAGTTCTCCTTATGGAAGTCTTTGATATCTTTCCAAAACTTCTTGCATCGTATCTCCGCCCAAACGTCTTTGAACGGCATTCGCAACCGTTTCGGCTACCACGCATTCCGCGATGATTTCCATTGCAAAAATCGCGCATACGTCGCTACGTTCGGACGCGGCGGTACACGGCTCTTTCGTCGCAAAATCCACCGTTTTTAAGCCCTGCATTAGGGTAGGAATGGGTTTCATCGCCAAACGTAATACAAGTTCTTCACCGTTAGACATCCCTCCTTCGAGCCCACCAGCGCGGTTGGTTTCACGGTAAAATCCTTTTTGCGAATCGTACAAAATCTCGTCGTGTACGTCTTTCCCACTTCTTTCCGCCACCGAAAATCCATCGCCGATTTCCACGCCTTTTACGGCTTGAATACTCATCAGCGCGCCCGCAAGTTGTGCGTCCAATTTTTCGGAGTAGGTCATCATACTCCCAAACCCACTCTTCAACCCTTTCACACGGATCTCCACGACGCCACCTGCCGTATCCCCCGATCGTTTCAAGTCGGCAATCTTTTCTTCCGCGCGACGTTCGACGTCGGAATCAAGCATACCAAGCCCCGTCGTTTTCGCATTCGCGAGCTCGTTAAACGCATACCTGCCCGTGTCTTTTATCCCGCAAACTTCTTGTACGTATCCGCCGATTTCCACGCCGAGCGTTAAAAGATATTGCCTATAAATCTCGCCTGCGGCAACCCGAATCGCCGTTTCCCTTGCAGATGCGCGTTCCAAAACGTTTCTCGCGTCCGTTTGCGCAAACTTTAACATTCCCGTCAAGTCCGCATGTCCGGGACGTACCCGTGTAATGCGCTTTTCCAGCATAGACTTCTCGTCGCAAGCCGTTGCAGACATACTATTTTGCCAATTTTCAAAATCCTTATTATAAACGCAAAGCGCAACGGGGCTACCCAGCGTTTCTCCGTTGCGAACGCCCGCCAAAATCTCCACGCGGTCACGTTCAATCTTTTGCCTTCCACCGCGACCAAATCCGCTTTGCCGTAATGCAAGTGCGCCGTTGATTTGCTCCACGTCGATTTTTAAATGCGCAGGCAACCCTTCGATGATCGCCACCAACGCTTTTCCGTGCGATTCTCCCGCAGTCGTTATTCTCATAGCTTTCTCCTTTTTTAATAACCGTGTTCTCCGCCTTGCGCCGAGAATACGTATTCCCCGTCGACAAAATCCACGATCACTTTTTGCCCGTTGCGAATTCTACCAAGTAAAATTTCTTCGGACAAACGGTCTTCCACGCGACGTTGAATGACGCGTTTTAACGGTCTTGCGCCGTATTGCGCGTCGTAGCCTTCTTCCACCAACCCTGTCAAAGCCCGTTCGCTAACCGTCAATAAAATGCCACGTTGTTCCAACAAACGTTTTGCGAGCGAATCCAAGATTTT
Organism: Clostridia bacterium; assembly: GCA_017625565.1. Classification (GTDB taxonomy): domain Bacteria; phylum Bacillota; class Clostridia; order Christensenellales; family Borkfalkiaceae; genus Scatosoma. The sequence continues at coordinate 46,350 of JAGAKN010000014.1, read as the reverse complement.
ACCGCCGATTTTCATGCAATCCGCTTGCGATAATTTATGGAACACGATAATGTCGTCGATGCGGTTTAAAAATTCCGGACGGAATTTCTCTTTCAAGGCTTTGGTAATCTTTTCTTTCATCGATTCGTATGCTTTTTCACCAACGCCGTCCCCACTTCTGCCGTCGCTACCGAACCCGTAAACCCCCGTACGATCTTGCTCCGTAATCGACACGCCCGTGTTGGAAGTCAAAATAATGACCGCGTTTTTAAAACTCACCGTCCTGCCCTTGCTATCCGTCAAACGCCCGTCGTCGAGTATTTGCAACAACAAATTAAACACGTCGGAATGTGCCTTTTCAATTTCGTCAAACAAAATCACACAATAAGGTTTCGTCCGCACCTTATCCGTTAACTGCCCCGTTTGCAAGTCTTCGTAGCCCACGTATCCCGGAGGCGCGCCGATGAGTTTAGAGATCGATTGTTTCTCCATATACTCACTCATATCCAAGCGGATCATTTGTTCTTCAGAACCGAACAACGTTTCCGCAAGCGCTTTACAAAGGTCAGTTTTCCCTACCCCTGTCGGGCCGACGAAAATAAACGAACCGATGGGTTTAGACGGATCTTTCAGCCCTGCGCGAGCGCGCCGAATGGCCTTCGCTACGGCATTGACGCCTGCATTTTGACCGATAATCCGACGATGCAAATCTTCTTCCAAACGCATCAACTTTTCCCCTTCTTCTTGGGTGACGTTTAAAAGTGGAATACGCATCCGCGCGCTTACGATCGCCGCAACGTGTTCCCTTGCGATGGCAAGTCTACCATCTGGCAAGCGTTTAGGGGATTGCGCCTGTTGCAACGCCTTAATCTTATCCGCAACCCGTTGTTTATTCTTTAACGCTTCGCTTGCAAGCGCGTATTCTCCACGCTTTTCACGCATCACCCGTTCTTCTTCGTAAACGCGTTCTTCTTCCAAAGCGTCTTGTAATTCCACGCTACCGCCTTCTTCCACGATCCGTACGCGCGCCGCCGCTTCGTCGATAAGATCAATCGCTTTATCGGGCAAAAATCGATCATTGATATACCGCGAAGACAATTTTACCGCAGCCTCGATTGCTTCGTCCGTGATCACAATCCCGTGATGTTGTTCGTATTTCGAACGCAAACCTTTCAAAATGGCGATCGTGTCCGCTTCGGACGGCTCGTCTACGTAAACGGGCGTAAATCGCCGTTCGAGCGCGCTGTCCTTTTCGATATACTTACGGTATTCTTCAATCGTTGTCGCGCCAATGAGTTGTAAATCCCCACGCGCAAGCAACGGCTTTAAAATATTCGCCGCGTCCATGCTCCCGTCAGTCGATCCACCCGCACCGACGAGCGTGTGAATTTCGTCAATGAACAATACCACGTCCCCGTCCTTCATAACGGAATCTAATAAATTCTTTAATTTTTCTTCAAAATCCCCACGGTATTTCGTACCTGCTAGCATCCCCGGCAAATCTACCGAAAATACCGTCTTATTGTACAACTGCTCGGGTACTTGACCATTGACAATCAGTTGGGAAAGTCCTTCAACAATCGCGCTTTTCCCTACCCCAGGCTCGCCCACGAGTACGGGATTGTTTTTCATACGCCGAGAAAGTACTTGCACAACTTTTTCAATTTCTTTTTTGCGCCCGATGACAGGGTCCATCTTGCCCTTACGCGCGCGTTCCGTCATATCCGTACCACATTCCGGCAACTTTTCCGCGCCACGTCTAGATGCAGTTTTCGTCTTTTGCTTGGTTTCTTCTTGAATCGCCACCAACGTTTGCGGGCGCTCGTCTACCTTTCCGTTAGAAGTGGGATACTCGCTCGTCAACGGATTGCATTGCCCGTTCTCTTCCGTGAGTTCCCCACGCTTTTTCTTATACTGCAACGCATTCAACGTCGAGAGCGTTTTCTCCTTTAAGTCCACGACGTTGACCATAGTCTTTAACAATCCGACGGCATAGCAATCGGACGCGCAAATAATTTGATAGAGCATATGCGCCGTGCCTGCTTTCATATCCCGCTCTTCCGCCATTGCCACGGCGCGTTCGTACATTTGCCGTGTACGGGGGGTTAACCCATTACAAGCAAATGTTTTGTCGATTTTGCGTGTGAACAGCGAGCAATACGTCTTCGGATTAACGCCTACGTCTACGAGAATTTGATAGGCAGTACATTCCGGCAAGCCTAAAAAAGCAAAAACGAAATGTTCGCTACCGACGAAACTCGTATTCAGTTCCGCCGCCGTCATGTTGGCAAGCTCTAACGCCTTTTTAAAATTTTCCGTCGTCTTGGATAAAAAATCCATCCCCTTTCTCCTAACGTGATTTTCTTATTTACCGTATTCTTTTGCCGACCACCCGTACAAGTTCGGGCAAAGCGTTGCATACCGTTTCCGCCCGCGCCTCGTCGCAAGCGCGTTCGCTCGCGTGTTCCAAGCCGTTGCTTTTCCTAAACGCTACGGGGCGCATATCGTTGAGAAATTCGTCAAAGCCCTTTTGATCACGGGTTTTGAAATACCCGAGCGTCAGCCCAAGCCGTACGTCCGCAATCCCCGTCAAAAACTCTTTCAAGCTCAAAATCGCGCAATTCGTTAAAAGCCCGTAAGCACGCAAACAGCGATCGCGAATTTCCGTTTTGCCTTTCATTTCTTCTCGAGCGCGAAGTTCCAAATCGCAAAGCGTCATCGTCATACGCACCATTTGTTCAAGTATTTCCTGTTCGGAAAGCCCCAAAGTACGCTCGTTGCTAATTTGATATACGTAGCCCTCTGCCCGAGTACCCTCGCCAAACGCTCCGCGCACGGTCAATCCACCTGCTTTTAAGTCCGGCAAGAAATTCTTCAATTCTCCGCTCCACGCAAGTCCTGGTAAAAACATCATCACTGACGCGCGCATACCCGTACCTAAATTGCTGGGACAAGCGGTAAGATACCCGAATTTTTCATCAAACGCGAAATCCAACGCCGAGCCCAACCCTTCGTCGATACCGCTAATGCGCTCGTATGCTTTGTAGAGATCAAAACCGCGGTAAATGTATTGCTCGCGTAAATGATCTTCTTCGTTGACCATCACCGAAATCGTTTCGTCCGCGGATACGAACGCCACGCCCTTTTTGCTCTTCATGAGCGCAGGGCTGATCAGGTATTTTTCCTGTAAGAATAACGCCTTTTGACGATCGAGTTGTTCGATATCGTACCGTTGAAATTCGTCTAATTTTCGAAGTTCTTCCCCGACGAGATAGGCGATATCTTCCGCATGCGTATCACTCATCGTCAACGGAAAGGGATACGCTGAAAGATTTCTCGCCAAACGGATCCGCGTGGAAATTACGATTGTTTCGATAAATTCGGGCGCTTGCGCCATACGAAATCCTCCTCCACGTCCACTTTCTCTCGCATCCGTAATAATTTATCCCGATATTCCTTCGCGCCTGCGACGTCACCTTCTTTCAGGAGTTTTTCAATGATCAACTCCAATTCGTGGCATTGTTTTTTAAACCGAGCCCGACGGTAAGACAAATCCCCTGTTTCGTTCTCCTTCTGCACGTGGAGCGTACCGTCTACGTCTTGATCCAAGGGCGGACGTTTTCCTTTATGCGCCTTTACTCCCTGCATTTTAATCACCGTCGGCAATACCGCGTCCGACAACGTCCGATAGCAATACGCACACCCAACCAACTTTTTCGCGCGGAACTCCGCTTTGGTTTGTCCGCAATACGGACAAGCGGAAAGCGATGTTTCGCCCCCCGCTTCTTCCGCGCTTAAAAATAACCGATGATAACAATCCAAACAATAATAATCCACCGATTTCTTGCCGTTCTTCATTTGTTCGTACGTTTTTGTCGCTTGATTTTGTCTACAATTACAGCACCGCATACGAATTATCGCCTTTCCTTTACTCCTCATGCTCCGTCGTTAACGGCTCTAAACTTTTTTGTATTTCCGCTTCGCGTCTTTTATTTTTTCTGAACAACGAACGGAAGAATACCCATAATACTTCCAAAATTTGTAAGGGTACGCCAACTAGGAACACGCTCCAGACACCGTCATAGTCATTCCCCAAGTTAATCGAAATCGTCCGTGCCGTCAAGAACGTCGCCACCAGCGATAGCCATATCAAACAGCTTGTCGCGACGAAATTGACGAAACGGTACTTCCAAATACTGCCGTAAACCAACACAACTACGGACGTCAATACGCAAGCATACACGTACGCCAGCCACCAGTCCCCTTGCGGTTTCAATAAATGGAACGCCACGAAAAAACATACCGCAACCAACCACACGATCCCGCAGGTCAACAACATAACCAATAAATGCAACCCTGCCGTTTTGCGTTTGGCTTGCAACGGTGTATCTTCATCTAAAAATGCGTTAACCGTCACCCCGAACAATTCGGCAAGTTGTACAAGCGTATATACGTCCGGAACACCGTTCCCCGATTCCCACTTGGAAACCGATTTATCAGAGTAATTAATTTTTTCCGCAAGTTCCGCCTGCGTCAACCCGGCTGCTTTGCGGTAATATATTAAGTTTTTGGCTATTTTTTGGTTGATTTCGTTATTATTTTCCATAATACCATTATATCGTTTTTTCTTGTTTTCGTCAAGTATGTAGCCGATATTTCCTGTATTTTTAGTAAAAATCCGTTGATAATTAAGGGATTTTTAGCGGAAATACATAAAAAACGGACGGTGATTTCCGTCCGTTTACTTTTGATTAGTACGCTCTTGCGTAAACCAATACGTGTTTGGCTTTTTCTCCGCATACCGCGCACGTTTCTTTGGTTTCGCCTTCGGCATAAACCCGCGCCGTAGCCGCCGTTTGTTCCTTCACTTTGTCTTCGCATGCACGGCAACCACACCAACCTGCCTTGACGAAGTTTCCTGCTTCTACACCTGCAAGAATACCAGCCATATCGTCTGCGTATACAATACGTTCCTCCCGACGTTTTCGCGCCGTTTCCAACATATCCTTTTGCACCGTTGCAAGCAACGTTTTCACGCTCTCCACTGCATCCGAGAGCGCGTATTCCGTCTTCTCCAGCGTATCCCGACGCGCACAAAGCATCTTCCCTGCTTCGATATCGCGCGGTCCGAGTTCGATCCGTACAGGTACGCCTTTCATTTCCCATTCGTTGAACTTCCAACCAGGGCTGTTATCGCTGTTATCAAGCGTCACACGAATACCTGCCCCTTCCAATTCCGCTTTTAAGGCTTCGCAAGCTTCGATGACGCCACCCTTTCTTGCTGCGATGGGTACGATAACGCATTGAATAGGCGCAACTACGGGCGGAAGCAGCAAGCCACGCTCGTCGCCATGCGTCATAATAATCGCGCCAATCAAACGGGTAGAAACCCCCCAAGACGTCGTGAACGCCGTCTTATGCGCGCCGTCGTTATCCAAGAACTGAATATCGAACGCCGTCGCGAAATTTTGCCCCATATAGTGGGACGTGCCGGCTTGCAAACTCTTCCCGTCGCGCATCATTGCTTCCATCGTGTACGTAGCGACTGCGCCCGCGAATTTTTCTTTTTCCGTCTTGCGTCCCGTCATTACGGGGATTGCAAGGCAATTTTCCGCAAACTCTTTATATACGCCAAGCATTTGCATTGTTTCTTCTTGCGCTTCTTCGGACGACGCGTGAACGGTATGCCCTTCCTGCCACAAGAATTCGCTTGTTCTCAAGAACGGACGCGTTGTCTTTTCCCAACGCATTACGTTGCACCATTGATTAACTTTCATCGGCAAATCGCGATACGATTGAATCCATTTTCCGCACATCGTACCGATAATCGTTTCGGACGTAGGACGGATTGCCAACGGCTCTGCAAGGGTTTCCCCACCAGCTACCGTCACGACCGCTACTTCGGGCGCGAATCCTTCGACGTGCTCCGCTTCTTTCGTGAAATAACTCATGGGAATGAGCAACGGGAAATACGCATTTTCAACGCCTTGTTTTTTGAAACGAGCATTCATCTCATTTTGAATGTTTTCCCAAATCGCGTAGCCGTAAGGACGGATAACCATCGTCCCTTTTACTGGGCCGTAGTCCACCAGTTTCGTCTTTAATACAACGTCCGTATACCATTGCGGGAAATCCGCGTTAATATCGGCGATTTGTTCTACAAATTGATTGTCTTTTGCCATAGTAAACCTCTCTTCTCTTTCGCTTGTTTCTCATTTCCCCCAAGCTAAACGTCTATGATGATTACTTCGCAAACGGATCTTGATTAAAATCCACCAAGCAAAGCGGTTGTTCTTCTTTTTGCACTCGGTTGGATTGCGAAACCCCGGGCTTTACCATTTTACGCTTGTGTTTGCGCAACGTAAATACGCCGTTGCACGCAGGACAACAATGGTATTTCTTCGAATCCTTTACTTGCAAACGCTTTTTACAAGTAGGGCAAAGAATTTGCCATTCCGAAACCGTTTCCGGTTCTTTCTCGTCTTCCGCAACGGAGTCTTCTACTGCGCCAACGTTCGGGGTAGGAAGATAATACGGCACGGGATATGGCGCTTGTACGTTGACGATAGGCGCAGGCGGATAGGCTTGGGGAGCTTGCTGTACGGGCGGTTGCGCAAGCGGTTGCATAGACGCATCGCATTCCGACGTTTCCATTTCCTCTTTGTTCCAATTCGCCTTGAAAATGCATTCGCATATAAAACTCGCAATAGCAATCCCTGCCACGATCAAAAATTCGTACGGATAATTCGCTTTTCCTGCATCCGCTGTTTCGTACCAATAATAACCGAAACACCCTATCGCAAACAGTGCCGTTAAAATCGAGAACACACGGAAATTCTTCATTCCGCTCCCGTCACGACCAAAGAAATTGTATTCCGTATTCGCCGTCGCGTGTTTCACCAAAACAAGCGCGCTCAATAACGTAGCCCCTTGCAATCCAAGATAAATCCATTCTTTTGCACTGCAAACCAAGAAACTGTCCTGCGAAATCACAGAGAATACGTATAAGTATACAATGCTCACCTGTAAGAAGAAATACAAAATCCCTGCAACGGCAACGTACTGCAATACGTTCGCCAAGAAATACAAGAATATTCCGTACGGGCGTTTCGCTTCGTCCTCCGTTTTGTTGTTTTGGAATCTGCGAACGTTTCCGCCGATCAGTCCACCAAAGAAATGTACTCCAACCCCGACCGCCAACGTAAGATAACCAAACGTCGTCAATTCCACTTTCACTATCGCATCATCTTTCCAGCCGAAGAAAAGAAAATGCAGGAAATAGAAGATCACGTAGCACGCAAACGAACCCGAGAAGATCTTGCCCATTTTTTCCATAGCATCGCGGTTTCTGTCCTTTCTCGCCATCGAGCGTTTATTCAGCGTCCCAAGCCCGCAAAGTCCTTTCAACGCATTGCATAAAATCGCAATCAAAAACAAGGATAAAAATACGTACACGAGCAAAAGCTTAGACAATTTCGGCAAAGCCTTTACAAAGTTTTTATACTGTTTAAAATAGTCTATCGCAGACCATTTTTCACCGCCGATTTCTAAAAACGGGAAAAACGCCAACGTTGCCAATGCGATGATCCCCAAAAAATAGAACCAACCGACATTACGCGCCTTGCGTTGTTCTTTTCCGATCCGTCTTATCGTCTTTTCTCCAATCGATTCGTATGTTTTCATATTACGTCTCCATAAGCTTGTTTTTATCTTTCGTTTTTAAATCCTGCCCTCGTAGCTAACGGTGTCAAAAATAACCCCTGTGCGCACTTTCTTTTTCTTCCCTGTTAACGCGTCCTCGTCCGAAGTCGCCTTGATTTCCACAAAGCAATCTACCAACAATCCCGCTAACGCTAGCACCGCTAAAAGCGTCGGAAGCAACACTTTCCCGTCGGCGATAAACGTCCAAACGGTATAACCAATTGCCACCAAAAACAACAACAAGGAATATCCACGGAAGCGTTTCGCTCCCTGCGCCTCTTTCCCGTCGCGATCAAATTCCCGATCGGACGTGGCGTGCGCAATTAAAGCAAACACGAATAGCGTCATCAAGAGTTGCAATCCGCATTCGATTAGCAAATCCTTGTCGGCAAGCACTCCGTCAAACCCATTGATAACGATTTCCGAAAAGACTACGGGAAAGACGTTTATTTTCCAAAGCAAGACGGACACCCCTGCCATAATGCAAAGTTGCAAAAGGTTGCGAAAAAACGGCGCAACTCTACCGATTTCCCGTTTGTGTTCTACGTAGTCGGCCTTCGATACGTCACAACTAAACAAGCGCACCTTACCACCCGTTAAGCCACACAAAAAATGGAATACAAGCCCTACGCCAAGCGTAATCAAGCCCGAAAATTGCCATTCAAAGCCGTCTTTTCCAGCAAGTAGAAACGCCAACAAATACACGTTGCAAAGCATCGCGAATGAACCCGAAAAAATTTTTCCAATCGTCTGTAAATAAACGAAATTCTCGTTAAATCCGTTTTCACGCGTCACTTTTTCGCAATACAAACCGCGCATTTTCGACAAACAACGGATCACGTTGCAAAGTAGTGTCACCAATAACAAAACGTACAAACAAGCAACGATAAACGCCGTCAACGGCAACACTTGCAAAGGTTTTTGCCACTTCAACAACTCCCATACGCGTAAAACGTCCACCGAAACGAGTTGCCCGTCCGCGCCTACGATTTGCATAACGGCAACGAGCGCCGTCAGCCCTAGCAAAGCAATCGTGCCGAGTAAATACAACGTCCCGACAAACTTGATTTTACGATGCGCCGAACGCACTTTTTTTCTCAATGCAAGCGCTTTCGAGTTGATTATATTCATATTTTTCCCCATAATTTCAAACACACGTTCCCCTGAAGTGTTTCAGGGGAACAAAATTCGTTTTATCATTCGTTATACGGAATTAGTAGTTATATTCCATAGTATTTCTTTGCGGATAACCGTTCGGTTGTCCCGTAGGATAGTTCGGATTGTAGTTCGCCGAAAGAAAATCATCAAGCTCCATTTCGTCCCCTACCATTACCGCAGGTTTCATTTGTTCCGCGCCCGAAACGTCCATCGTAGTCTTAATGCCTGCTTTCTTTAACATTTTTTCTTCGTTCGTACGGGGTGCGCCGTGCATAATCAATTCGATGATAAACATACCGAATGCAATCGCGCCGATGATCAAGAAATCCAAACTCGTTTCTTTCAAAAGCTCAAACCATTTTTCCGAACTAGAAAGCTTTTCAAGTGGTGACCAAACGCCAAAGAAGAAATTCGCTTCCCCGAATAAGTATCTACATGCCAATACGCCGATCACCGAAAGGAAGGTGAAGAAAGAGAATACTCGGAAATTCATCATACCGTCAGCATGTCTACCTTCAATTCCATATTCTGTCGAAGCCGTCGCATGTTTTACAAGCACCATCAACCAAACGATCATAAGCACTTGCACAGCGCTTGCAATAAAGTAGAGCATCGTATCTTTGTGCAATACGTATTCCTTAATTGCGCTCTTTTCCATCAATGCGTCGATACAACCTGCAAGCGTTGTTCCTCTCAGGAAGAAATACAACATTGCAAAGGATGCGCCGACTTGCAACAAGTTGCGTATAAACGGTGCAAATCTACCGCAATCTCTCTTTTGTTCAACAATTCCGACACCTTCGTGTACAACGAACAAGCTCGCCTTGCCACCCCAAAGTCCGCAAAGGAAATGTACTGCAAGCCCACCTGCAATCACGAAAACGAGCCATTTCACGTTTGCAAACTCCAACGATTTGACGGGCAAACCTGCCAAAACGCAAATGACGAAATTCATCAAAATGATCACCGCGAACGATCCCGAGAAAATACGGCTTAAATCTTCCATCGCATAAACGTTGCGGTTAAAGCCGTACGTCTTACTCGCTTTCTTTTTAAACAACCAGTTGAGTTTGGAAAGTGCTTTCAAAACGTTGATCGCCAACACAAACAACAACAAGCCGTATAATACGTAGGGTACGTAAACATAAACCCCGCGCGCCGTCTTTAAATGTTCGAGCTTTATTCCTTTAAAGACCTTGTAGAACTTCGTTGCTTGCAGTTGAGAAAGCGTACCGATATCCAATAACGGCAAACACGCTGCCGCCGCCAACGCCATCGTCGCAAACAAATACAAAAGCCCGACGAGTTTCGCCCGTGAGCGCGTTTTTGCAATACGTTTCTTTAAGTAAACGCTTTGTTTGTTCGGTACTGTTTTAATTTTGTACTTTTTCATAATTCTTCTCCTTCTGCTCCCCGATTCTGAAGATTTGATTTCTATTTTCCAACCATTGTATCTTATTGTATTTATTATACATTTTTTCGCGCGTGATGTCAATAGCATTTCCAAAAAAAATTACGCTTTTGCCTATATTTCTTGGATTATCGCCCGTTTATTTTTTGAATTTCTCTTTGTAGGATTCAATGCTCTTTTGAATGCATTCCATCGCTTCGTCGCGATGACAAATTTCCTTTACCGCCGTTTGCTTGTTCTCTAAAGTCTTGTAAACCTCGAAGAAGTGCATCATTTCTTCAAATACGTGTTTCGGGAGCTCCTGTATATCGTAATAAGAATTATACGTGGGATCACCGAACGGAATGGCGATAATCTTCTCGTCTAAGGAGCCGTTGTCGATCATTTTGATTACCCCAATCGGATAACAACGTACAAGCGTTGTCGGATAAAGCGCCTCCCCACACAACACCAAAACGTCCAAAGGATCTTCGTCCTCGGCATACGTTTTCGGGATAAAACCGTAATTTGCGGGATACACCGTGGACGTAAATAAAACACGGTCCATTTTCAAACAACCCGTTTCTTTGTCCAACTCGTATTTTACCTTACAGCCTTTGGGTATTTCAATAAACGCTTCGAAACTTTTAGTGGTAATCCGTTCGAAAGAAATATCATGCCAAATGTTCATATCTTTCTCCTTTTATCTTTTGTATATGTATTGTATCATATTTTATGAAAAATAGCAAGAATATTAAGGAATAAGAATTGCTCGATTTTTGTCTATTCTTGCCAATTTTACTTTTTTGGAGTATAGATGGCGTAGATATTCTTTATCATGGAGTTTACACCGCCCTTACTTTTTCACGCGGAACTCGCTCGCGCGAACCCGCGATGAACTCGCATTTTCGAGCGACTCGCCACAACGCCAAAAGAACGGACAGGTTTTTACCTGTCCGTTCTTTTGGCGCAGAAGGCGGGATTCGAACCCGCGCTACGGTTTCCCATACTACTCCCTTAGCAGGGGAGCCCCTTGAGCCTCTTGGGTACTTCTGCATGGCTCATAAAGCTATATTACTATACCACATTTTTTCTTCCTTGTCAAAGCTTTTTGCCTTGAAAAGAAAAAATATTTCGGGAAAATTCTCTTGTGCGCCTTGTAAAAAAAATTTTTCGGGTCGGACTTTCGCCCGACCCGATTTTTGTTTCCTATGCTTTCACTCGATTAGTGCGTGAACAAGAACATAAGCAAGAAGATCACCGTCAACACGTAGGTTGCAACGGAAACTTCTTTCGCCTTACCCGTGCATACTCTAATAAGTACGTGGGAGATAAGACCGAAACCGATACCAAACGAAATGTTGTAGGTGAACGGCATCATAGCGATCGTAAGGAATGCCGGAAGCGCGATTGCGGGATCCGTCCATTCGATATCACGAACGTTAACCATCATCAAGATACCAACGTAGATAAGCGCCGTAGCCGTCGCGCACGAAGGAATCAATTGAGCAATGGGCGAAAGGAACATTGCTGCCGCAAACAAAATTGCTACAACGTAAGACGTAAGCGCCGTCTTACCACCAGCAGCCGTACCTGCGGAAGATTCAACGAACGTCGTAACCGTCGACGTACCAAGAACAGCACCCGTGCAGGTTGCGATAGCGTCTGCCATCATCGCTTTGTTAAGGTTGGGAACTTCGCCCTTTTCGTCAAGCAAATTACCGCTCTTGCAAGCGCCGTACAACGTTCCAAGCGTATCGAACATATCAACAAGGCAGAATGCCAAGGATGCCGTCACGATCGCAAGGATGAAATCGAGCATACCGTTTGCATCGATATAATCGGAGAAATCAAAACCGTCCGTGAATACTTTCGCAAAGGACATTTCACCGAAATCTTTAAACGCGTTAATCGGGTTATCGAACGTAATCGCCTTGAAGTATGCCGTGCAAGCTTCGTTGCCACAAGCAGCGCTTACACCCATAATCGCGTAATAGAGCGCCGCGGAGAACAAAATACCCCAAAGAATAGCGCCTTTCACACCTTTCTTCGACAATGCAGCAATCGCAATAACGCCAACGACAACTACGATCAAGGGAATGATATCAAACCAAGCTCTCGTATCGCTCAACAAGTTCATACTACCCATCGTCACGCCCGTCGAAGGATCTGCAATAACCAAACCTGCGTTTTGCGCACCGATGAACGCGATGAAGAGACCGATACCTGCGGGAATCGCTTTCTTGATGTCTGCGGGGATTGCTTCGAAAATCTTCTTACGAAGCCCCGTAGCGGTAAGCAATACGAATACGATACCGTCGACCAAAATGAATACCAACGTATTCGCATACGAGAAACCGAAGCCGAAGCACATCGTAAATACGAAGAATGCATTCAACCCCATGCCAGGCGCTTGTGCCAAAGGCAAGCCTGCCAAAAGCCCGATAAGTACCGTACCAACAATCGCGGAGAGTGCCGTTACGATATACATTGCGCCATAGGATACAACCCCAAGGTTTGCAAACATGTCTGCGTTTACCATAAGGATGTAAACCATCGCCATGAACGTCGTCAAACCGGCGATTACTTCCGTTTTAACGTTCGTTCCCTTTTTCGACAATTCGAATTTCTTGTCGAGAAAAGCATTGAAACTAGCCATAAAAAAACTCCTTAAAAAATTTTTTGATTTGAAATCTCAACGTATTGCAACGAAAATTTCCCAAACCTAACATAATTTTATCACATTTGACATTATTCGTCAAACGTTTTAGAGAACTTTTTTCAAAAACCAAACAATTTTTTCTTCGCAGTTAGAAAACTTTTCGCAGTAGTTTTGAAACGCTTGACTTGTCGTTGGTTATAGAGTATAATACTAATCGAATAAAATAAAAGTAAAGGAGATTTGCTATTATGAAAGTAATTATCACGGAAAACTACGATGAAATGAGCAAAAAAGCTGCAGAAATTATCATTGACGTCGTCAAAAAGAACCCGAATGCAGTACTCGGCCTTGCAACGGGCTCTAGCCCTATCGGCACGTACGAATATATGATTAAGGACCACAAAGAAAACGGTACATCCTATAAGAACGTTAGCTCCGTCAACTTAGACGAATACGTTGGGCTTACGGCGGATCACGATCAAAGCTATGCCTACTTTATGCGCAAGAATTTGTTCGATTCCATCGATATTGACCAAACGAACACCAACTTGCCTTGTGGTTCGGCAAGCGATTTACAAAAGGAATGCGACCGCTACAACGCGCTTTTGGAAACCAAGCAACAAGACGTACAAGTGTTGGGGCTCGGCTCGAACGGGCACATCGGGTTCAACGAACCGAATACGCCGTTTGATTCGGTCACGCACGTTGTAGATCTTACAGAAAATACGATCAAAGACAACTCGCGTTTGTTTAAGTCTATCGACGAAGTGCCCCTTCAAGCGTTGTCTATGGGAATCAAGAACATTATGCAAGCGAAATCGATCGTAATGGTTGTTTCCGGCAAAAACAAAGCCGTTGCGGTTAAGGGCATGGTGCAAGGCGAAATTACCCCCGCGCTTCCCGCTTCCGTTTTGCAATTGCATCCTTGCGTGACCATTATTTGCGATAAAGACGCAGCAAGTTTGTTATAAATTTTATAAATCCAAATACGCTAAAACGCCACAACCGCAGTTGTGGCGTTTTTATTTATTGAAAATACTTAATCTTCGTAGGTAGAAACGTACGTTTCCGCGACAAGTTGCGAAGAAACGTCTTTTACCAACTTCTCGCCTTTTCGAATGCGCAACAAGGTATTGCAAACAGGGCAAAGATATGCAACACCGCCCGTTTTCATCTGTAATGCCGCCCCACATTTCGGGCAATTTACTACGTAATTTTTTACTTCTTCTTGCGTTTGTACCGGCATAACTGCAACTTTTTTCTTCGATTTCATAATGATTCCACCTTTGGATTTCTTTCTAATATTGTATAACGATTTCCGCATTTTGTCAAGGATTTTTTCACAAACTTCACAAACAATCAGCATATTTTGTTAAAAAAGGTTGCAAAACGTGTGTTTTGCAACCTTTTCCTTAAAACAAATTTCCTGTCATGAGCATCAATACAAGGTATAACCCAGCAAGAACAAGCAAGACAACGCACATCGGAAAGAACATCATCTTTACCGCATTCCAATACGTCCGCCATTTTTGCGAGCCTGTTGAATAACGTTTGGGCTCGGGCGGGGGTTGGGGCGTGCCTTTTTTATTTACACTCGACATATCCGCTATTGTAGAATTGTCGTCGTAGTAAATGATTTTTTCCTTTTTTTGCTTTTTACGGGACATACTTACTCCTGTTCATAACAATGACAAGCAACGAAATGCCCTTCGTCGTATTCGCGATATTTCGGCGCAATATGTTGACAAATTTCCATTGCTTTCGGGCAACGCGTATGGAATTTACAACCCTTCGGCGGGTTTGCAGGAGAAGGAATATCCCCTTTTAAAATGATACGCTCGACCTTTTCATTGGGATCGGGGTTGGGAACTGCGGAGAACAACGCTTGCGTATACGGATGCAAGGGCTTATCGAAAATCGCTTTCGTACCGCCAAATTCCACCATCGAACCCAAATACATAACCCCGATTTTATCGGAGATGTGTTTTACAACCGACAAATCGTGCGAAATAAACAAATAGGTAAGCTGTCTTTCCTTTTGCAATTTCTTTAACAAGTTGATGATTTGCGCTTGAATCGAAACGTCGAGCGCGGAAACCGGCTCGTCACAAACAACGAGTTTGGGCGCAACCGCCAAAGCCCGCGCGATACAAATACGTTGACGTTGTCCGCCCGAGAATTCGTGCGGATATCTTTCATAATAATAATCCCGAAGACCGCATTGTTCCATAATCCCCAACACGTATTCCTTTACTTGATCGGGAGGGACAATTTTATGCACTTTGACAGGTTCAGACAGAATATCCCCAACGGTACTTCTCGGAGGCAACGAAGAATATGGATCTTGGAATACGATCTGCATTTTCGTACGCAAAGCGCGCATTTGCTTGGGAGTAAACCCTGCAATGTCTTGTCCTTCAAAAAAGATTTGTCCGCCCGTCGGTTGGTGCAATTTTAAAATGGTTCTGCCCATCGTCGTCTTACCGCACCCCGATTCCCCTACGATACCGAGCGTTTCGCCGGGACGAATTTTGATGGAAATGTCGTCGACTGCTTTCAACGTCGCAAGCGGTTTTCCCATCAACGTTTTCTTCAAGACGAAATGTTTCTTTAAATGCCGAACTTCCAACAACGCGTCAGGATCGGGCGGAAGTAATTTATCCGCTTCGATCTGTTTTTCCCGTTCCGTTTGTTCTTTCATTTGTTCCGCAACGTCATCAAACGCAGGCGTCGTTTCAGCCGTCGCGGTTTCTTGGATCTCTTGATCCACCGCAACGTCCGCCACGTCTTGCATAGCTACGTCCGATTGTACTTCTACGTCTGTTTTCTTCATATCAATCTTCCTTCGATTCGTCGTATAAATGGCAACTTACAAAATGCGTCGGGCTTACCTGAATCATCTTCGGATAGTCCCCAGAGCATTTGCCGATGCATTGAGAGCATCTTTCTTTGAAATAACAGTTATTCGGCATATTGATCGGATTGGGTACGTTTCCAGGGATATTGAAAAGCGTATCCCCCGTCGATTTCATCGTCGGCTTGGATTTTTGCAAACCTTGCGTATATGGATGCAAGGGATTGTGGAAAATTTCCGATGCCGTACCTTGCTCGATAATCCGCCCCGCGTACATAACTACGACGTAATCCGCCATTTCCGCGATTACACCCAAGTCGTGCGTAATCAATAATATCGAGCCGTTAATTCTTCTCTTTAAATCGTTGAAAAGATCCAAAATTTGCGCTTGAATGGTCACGTCGAGCGCCGTAGTCGGCTCGTCCGCGATAATCAAACGGGGTTCGCAAGCTAACGCCATCGCGATCATAACACGTTGACGCATACCGCCCGAAAGTTCGTGCGGGTAGGACGCGTAGACGCGTTCCGGCATAGCAATCCCGACCATTTCCAACATTTCGATCGAACGCTTTTTTGCGTATTCTTTCGTTGCGCCAGGCACGTGCAATAACGTGACTTCGTCCAACTGATTCCCGATCGTGAAAACGGGGTTGAGCGACGTCATCGGTTCTTGGAAAACCATCGACATCTGTCTACCGCGCAAACGATACATCTCTTTAATGGGCATTTTCGCGATATCGTATACCGTTTCCTCTTTTTCGTATACGCCGATACCGTTTTCGTCCTTTAATTGCTTAGGTTTCATCAAAGGCTTGCCCGAAGCGTCCATTTTCGGATTCCCGTTCTTATCCAAAACGGGTTCGTAAACAATTTCGCCCGCTTCGTCCTTTTCGTATACAGGGATATATTTCCCTTTTTCGTCGCGCTTGAAATCGTTCGTTTTAAATCGAATCGAGCCTTCCACAATTTGTCCCGAAGGGCCTTGCAACAAGCGCATAACCGACATGGAGGTGACGGATTTACCGCAACCCGACTCCCCTACGACGCCAACCGTCGAATTCAAAGGAATGTTGAATTGTACACCGTTGACCGCCTTGACAACGCCTTGATCGGTAAAGAAATAGGAATGCAGGTTTTCGATTTCCAAAATATTGTTATCGTCCTTCATTTCCGTCACGTATTCCGAACGGGGCGCTTTGCGGTTTTTGGCTTTTTCAAGACGACGCATTTCTTGCGCGTTCGCTTTTGCGATCGCCTTGACTTCTTTCCCTGTAAGATAATGTTTCTTTGCTTCTGCTTTTGCTTGATCTTTCTTGAACAACGCCATGGCTTATCTCCTTTGCTTGGGATCGAGCGCGTCACGCAACCCGTCGCCGATAAAGTTAAACCCAAGTACGGCAATAATAATACAAATCCCCGGAGGGCCCCATACGTTGAAGTTGTTTTGCAAAATATCGCTACGCTTGGAAATAACTTCGATCATCGTACCCCACGACGCGTAAGGGATTCTTACGCCCAAATTCAAGTAAGAAAGGGTCGATTCGTACAAAATCATACTACCAAGCGACATCGTCATCGAAACGAGAATTTGCGGTAATACGTTGGGCAACAAATGTTTGAATATACGTCTAGGCGTGGAATATCCCATCGCTTCCGCCGCAACCATGTATTCTTGTTCACGTAAGAACAGGATTTGTCCGCGGACAAGCCGTGCCATTCCCGGCCAAGAGAATAGTGATAACAATCCCATCAATAAATATATGTAATAGGACGACGGCACACCGTTGGAATCTAGTACCGTACCGATGATTAACATCAGCGGTAGCGTCGGTAGGCACATCAATATATCGCATATACGCATAATGACGTTATCTACCCAGCCCCCGTAATATCCGGCGACGCCACCTAGGATAATCCCCAAAGCCGACGTCAGGAATACGGCAAGGAAACTGATCGTCAAAGACAATCTACCACCATACATCAAACGGGTAAAGATATCCATACCTTGTTCGTCCGTACCGAGCAAGTGATCCGCAGAAGGTTTTGCCAACGCGTTCACACCCCTATCGGTGACAATAATTTGCATAAACGGATTTTCTTCCGTTCCCGCTTCGTATTCGCTGTAGGAAACATTCCCCGTACGATCCGTTTCAATTTCTCCCCAACGGTTATACACCGTCGGCCCGAGCCAACAGAACACGAACAACGTCGCAAGCATGATAAGCCCGACTACGGACAACTTCGAACGGAAAAACCGACGGAGTACCATTCGCGTAGGCGACATCAAGCGTACGTTTTTATCCAAGGGCGTTTCCCCGTCTTCCACGGCGAGCGCGGCAACCGCAGTCTCTTCCGTTTCCACGGTTTCCATCCCGAAATCTTTCTTTTCTTCCATCTCTCTTCTCCTTTACGCCAGCTTGACGCGCGGGTCAACGACCGCATACATCAAATCGGCGAGCAATACGCCCATAACCGACAAGAACGCCAAGAACATATTATACGTCATGATAACGGGAATATCCCCTTGCGTCATTGCATTCAACGAATAGCTACCGATCCCCGTCAAGTCGAAGACCTGTTCGGTAATCATCGCGCCCGAGAACAACGACGGAATCAACCCCGCCAACCCCGTGACTACGGGAATAAGCGTATTACGGAACGCATGCTTATAGATAACCTTGCCTTCCGACAAACCTTTTGCACGTGCCGTACGGATATAATCCGAGTTCATAACTTCGAGCATATTCGTTCTCGTCATTCTCATACGTCCACCGATGGACAAGATAACGACGGTTAAAATCGGCAAGCACATATGTCTTAAGTAATCGACAAGCGCCGCAAATCCCGTATAATCGCGCGTAGCGTCCGTCATACCCGATACAGGCAACCAACCCAACTTGTTCGCGAAAATATCTTTCAACATTTGTCCGAAGAAGAAGGACGGCAACGAAATACCGATCATAACGAGTACGGTCACCAAATAATCGCGGAAGGAATATTGATGCGTCGCCGCGGTGATCCCAAGCGGAATCGCAATTAAAAATTCGAAGATCGTTGCAATCGCCGCAACCATAAAGGACGTACCAATTCTGTCCCCGTTAAAGATTTCCGACGCAACTTCACGTTGACTGATAAAGCTCTTGCCAAAATCTAATTGACAGAAGTTTTTCAACCACGAGAAATAGCCTTCAACGATATTGCCGTCCAACCCGTAGGTTTTATACATTTGTTGAATGAATTCGTCGGAAACCGTCGCGCCCGACGTGTTGAGGGCCAAAATCTTGGCCTCAACAAAGTCGGTCGGCATACAACGAAGTAATGTGTACAGAAGAAAGGAAACACCAAGCAATATCAAAAAGGATATTCCCAATCTTTTCAAAATATACTTAAACATTTTTACTCCAAAAGTAGATAATTTTTAAACGGATGTTTACGCCAATTCAAGCTCCCAAATTTTTTCAAGAGGCGACGTGTAGGAGTTAACTTCTCCCGTAGGCGTCGTCGTCAACCCTTTAATCGTCTTGCTATTGTAAGCGTAAAGCGTCATACGTTGATATACAGGCATTTCTACCGCGAGATCCAACACCAAGTTCATCGCTTGTTTATAAAGCGCTTTTCTTTGCGGTTGTTCTACGATCGAACGAGCTTCATCGATCAGGTCGCTAAGGTCGTCGATAATTCCGTATTCTCTGTAATACGTACCGTTTTCGCCAGAGTTTTTGATTTCTCTATAACCCCAAGCGTATACGGACGTTGCCGTGGAATCTTTGTGGTAAACTTGATACATATCGGGATCGATCGTCGAACCCCATGCAGCCGCCCATACTTCAAGCGAACCCGTCGAAAGTTTCGTCAACGCTTGGGAGTCTGCTTTTACTTCAATCTTCCAACCCATATCCATACCGTTCAACAATTCTGCTGCTTGCTTAAATACGGTATACGTAGGGTGTTCGGTGATAGACGCACCTGCGATCGTGAACTTAATATCGAAATCCGTCACGCCTTCGTCTTTCGCAGCGTTCGTATATTTCTTAATCTTGGTCTTCGCTGCTTCTACAGAAGTCCACGTCATATAATCTTTGTAGTTAGGAGCGGACGTCACGCCGTCGTCGCCGTACGGATATGCCCAACTTTCCATAGACATAGGCCAATCGATATTCTTACACGTACCTTCTTGGTAGTAGTCAAGCGCAAGCGACGTTTGCATTGCAGACATAATCGCTTTACGTACGTTGATGTTGGGTACTTTCCCTGCGTTGATACCGATATAACCATAGCCGAGTTGCCAACCCTTCAACGTTTCGTAGCCCTTCTTCTTTAAGCTCGTCAAACGTTCTGCGTTGCTTTCCGTGAATTGCGGAGTCACGTAGTCTACTTCGCCGTCTACCAACTTATCGATTGCGTTGGAGGGGCTTACGACTTGGAAACGCAATTTTTCCGCTTTTACAGGGAACATAAAGTTTGTGTTCTTCTTGAAGTATACGATATTGCTCTTCCAGAATTCCGAACCGGAAGGATTGTCGCCGTTGCTGGAGTTGGTTGCTTGGAAAGGACCTGCGCCTACGGGTACTTCAACGTGTTTTTGCGATTGAATAACTTTGCTTTGGAATTCACTGCTTGCGAATTCTACGCCGAATTTATTGTTCGCAATATCAATTACTACGTCGCTACCGTCGCCCGTTTTCGAGCCATAGTAATGCGCGGGTGCTACCGTAAAGCTGAAATTGTAGATCGCTTTCGGGTCTTTACCGTTGATAGTAATTTGCAATACGTCGTATTCGTTTGCATTCTTCGGCGTACCGTCGGGATTGTGTTCACGCGCAACTTTGTATTTCGTGCCGTCAACCGTCACTTCGTCTACGATATCCACACCGATTTCTTGCGATTTTTTCTCCGTCAAGTGACCGAGCGAAACGATCCCCGAGATATACGGATACAACAAGGACGTGCTTTCGCCCATTTGGTTGTACAACAATACCGTCGTCGCATCTGCCGTGTATTTCGTCAAAAGCGTACCCGCCGTACCCCAATAGGTCAATACGTCGTTCAATTGATTTTCGATCTTATCGGTAAATACTCTTTCAATCGCCGCTTCTTGCGTCGTATACGTATTTACGATGCTTTCATTGTCAAACGATTCGATAACCGTCTTATCTTCTTTACCCTTGTCATCTCTATACTTGGGCTTAATATATCCTTCGTACAAGAAGAATTTGAAGATGTCGTTTTCCAACTTATCTGCATGTGCTTTATAGGGCGCAGTTGTTAAATCGTAGGATTCTTTCGCCGCTTTGAAGTCTGCTTCCAATTCTTTCTTGAACGTATCCAACGCAAAGAGATAGTCTTCTTCCAATTGCGCTTGATAATCTTCCAACGTCATGGTTGCTTGTTCGTTCACCGTAGCTACGGCGTCCATATACCCCGTGGTAATACCATCGTAGTTGTCGATTGCCGTAAGCATTTGTTCTTTCGTCATTTTATAGGAAGATTGCGTACCTTCTGCTTTCCCTTCCGTTTCAAACAAATTGACAAGTTCCAACACACGCATATACGCATAAGCCGCTGCGTTCGACGAAATGCTGTCATCTGCATCCGTACCACCGTCGGAATAGTTGGTTTGCGTACGATAATTCGTCAAACCCTTAATGTCGATGGAGTACATCGTCGAAGAACCCGTATATACGGGATCGAGATATTCGTACATATTGAACATAACGTCGTTCATCGTCAAGGGTTTCCCGTCGGAGAACTTCAAGTTGTTCTTCAATACGAACGTATACACCGATTCGTCCTTTGCTTCGTTGTAAACAGGTTTTTCAAACGCCTTTACTACTGTTGCTTCGTTGTCGCCTGCAACGGAATTCCCGTTTTCGTCCGTGGACAGCATCCCGATTTGCGTCATCCCAACGACGTCCATGTCCGTACCGGACGTTGCGTAGAAGGGGTTAAACAAACCGCTCAATTCTTCGGTCATCAAAACGATACTGTCTTTCTTGCCACCTTTCTTGGAGCAACCTGCGAAAGCCGAAAACGTCGTGAAACCGATGACGCTTCCAAGCGCCAAGCTTACAAAACGAATTACATTTTTCTTTTTCATTTTATTCTACCTCCGTTTGTTTCCTTTATTGAATGTTATATATTTCTTGCGTCGTTCTGTACGTAGTCACGAACAGCAACGTCACGTTCAAATTAGCGTCAATCTTTACGGCTTCCGCGGGATCTGCAAAATTCACGGTATAACTGTAATCGTTGATGAGTTTCTTACCGTAAACCTGTAAATGCAACTCTTTCGCTTGAATGCCTGCTACGTTCCCCGTAGCCAAAAGATTGATTGTATAAGTCCTGTCTAATTTAATCGTACCGATTTTCAGCGTACCGCTAAATGCAACGTTGGAAACGTTTGCCGTTTCCGCAATCGAGCCCGCGAATGCGCCGAACGTGAAGTCGGTCAATCTACCGTTTGCATACGCGATATCCGTCGTCACGTTTTCAAAGACGAGATCTTTCACGACTGCATTTTCGCCGATCGAACCAAACATACCGCCCGAAGTTGTTTCCGCCATAAATTTCGCCGAAATATTAGAGAGCGTAAACTTGTTTCCGGCGGAACTGTACATTTGCCCTTCGAATTTCCCCGTGGGGAAGGACGTCGGCCAACCTGCGTCTTCTCCGCTAAAATCAAGGTCTGCCAAAATTTCGTAGATCCCTTTCAAGTTTGCGTTATCTTTGAGTTGTTTTGCCGTTTCAATGCGATAGCGTTCGCCCTTTTCAAACTGTACGTAAATCTTTTGTATGGGATTCACGGCTACGCACGTTTCCAACTCCAACCCGCCCTGATGAATAAATTCACCCGTGATTTGGTTGGTGCATTCCGGATCGGTAAACGCCTTACTAAACGTGAATCCTTCCATTTTCGGGAATTCGTACGTTTCGGTATTCTCGTAATCATGCGTATGTTTCATCGCGCCGTTTTCCCACGTCGGAATCCAAATGGTATCCTTATCGTGCGTTTTCGAACCTTCCGCATTCGTCGTCTTATAGTCGAAATTCGTCGTCGCAAATTCCGTCCAAACGCCGTCTTCTTGATAATAATACTCGAATTCGTAGTACGGGAGCCAGCCTGCGTATAACGTCATTTCTTTGATTTGGGTATCCGCGAGCGCATATTCGATACGGTCGTTTTCGAAATCCCAATAATCGGAATAGGTATAAGCAGGAACAGCTTCTTTCGTCGTATCGTCTGCGTAAACGTAAGAAACGTTTTCGTTCTTTTCAACGCGCACCAATTCTTTTCCGTTTTCGTCAACAGGCACACCGCCAAGTTCTTCAGGCGATCCGTCTTTGGTTTTTACGGTACGCGTTGCATACCAGCCCGCAAAGAAGTGATCGGGTTTCGTCAACGCGATCTTTTCCGCCCCACTCGTCGGACGACTGCTATCAGTCGGTTCTAATAATGGAATTTGAACGATTCCGTTTCCATCCGCTTGATAATCCGACGGATTGAACATGTCCACGATCGTGATGCCCGGACGGCTCATAAACGAGCCGCCGTTTGCATCGTATCTTACCGTGATTTTGTAGCCTTCGTCTTGGTAGTCTTCAATCGGCGTCGCTTTTGCGCAAGCGCCCAAGCCCAATGCCATCAATGACGCGCAACCAAGCCCCAACAATATTTTCGTTTTCTTTTTCATAACATCCCTACGATAGTAAGCATTACGCTTCTTCATTTTCGTTATTGTTTTCGTTTGTCGTTTGTTGATCTAACGCTAAGCATTTTTTCTTACGGAGAATCCCCGTAATCACTACGAATGCAACCGAACCTACAATCGCTACGCCTGCGATGATGATCGAAACACAGTTTTCTTTCATAAACTTCGCAAAACCACTCGGTTCTTTTTCCGGTTCTTCTACAATCGGATCGTCGCCCGGATTGTCGCGTCCTTTCAAGTACTCGATCGTCGTTTCCGCTTCTTCGAGCTTGCTGTAGTTGCTTACCAACGCCTTTTGTTCCAAAGACGGGATTTCATCATACGCTTTACGCGCCGCAACGACAAGTGCTTCGTGCGTTAACGTGATTTCCGCCGGCAATTTCGCGATCATTGCAATGACCTTAACCGTCGCTTCCGTAGCCGCGTTGACACCATTAACCGTCGTTCCGAAATATTGCGACAAGATAAACGTGTTATAGCCTTGCCCGTTTGCAGGACGTACCATGACAAGATTTGCCGGAATATGCCCGATATTGCCTACGAAGTTCGCGCCGAAGAAATACATGCTGTTCGACGTACCCGTATTCCACATATGATACTTGGTAATGCCAAGCCCGTATGCGTCGCCCGAATACGTGGGCATCGGCAAGTTGGAAGGTTGTACGTAAGAAAGATCGTACTCTTCTTCTAAAATCGGAGCATTATAGCTAGTGAATACAACCACCGACAAATTCTCACAACCGTAGAACGCCTTATCGCCCAACGCCAACAACGTCGACGGCAACGTGACGTTTTCAAGTACAGCACCAGCGAACGCTCTCGCGCTAATCCGTACCGTACCTTCTTCGATCACGAAATCGGTGTCCGCTTTCATCATCGGATAGGAAATTAATTCCAAGCCCTTGGGTACTGCTTGATACAATACGCCGTTCATTACTTGCACCGTATCGCTGATCGCATACGTTTCAATACTCTCAACGCCTACAACCGCGCCGTTGAATTCTACGTTTTTCTCTTTACCGTACGTCGCAATTTCACAAGCGTAGAACGGGTTTTCTCCCAACGTCTTTAACTGATCGCCGAACGTGACTTCGGTCACTTTCGATTCCGCAAACGCGAGATCCCCGATCTCCGTCACTTTCGTCAACGTCAATTTCGTAAGTGCCGTGCCTTGGAACGCGTAAGCCCCGATCGAGCTTACCGCATCCATACCTTGTACGCTTGCCAAGTTAAAGCAGTTATAGAAAGCGCCGTCTGCAAGTTTTGCGCCGTCTTTAGCTTTCGCTTCCGCTACGCTCGTCCATGCGAACGCATACGCACCAATTTCGTCTACGTTGGAAAGGTCCACCTTCGTTAAAGCCGTATCGTAGAATGCGTACTCGCCTACTTTCACGAGTTGTTCGGGAAGCGTGACCGTTGTCAACGACAAACAGTTGCCGAATGCCGAGCCTTTAATTTCTTTTACGTTCGCACCGAATGTGATGTTCGTCAACGCGTAGTTGTTCATGAACGCGCCTTCCGCAACTTCCGTCACGTTTGTGAGATCCACGTTCGCCAAAGCGGGAGCAAGCGTCGAGTATTCGTAATTTACGATATAGAGTTCGCCGTTTGCGTACTTGTATTCGAACGCAAACATCGGAATACCGTCTTCATAGCGGAACGCTTGCGCTCTCGAACCGCTGAACGCTTGCGAACCGATGCTTTCTGCTTGCGACAAATCGATCGTCGTAAGCGCCGCATCGTTAAAGAACGCGCCCATACCGATCTTCGCACCACCACCAAGCGTGACTGCCGAAAGTTTTGCGTTCCCTGCGAATGCAAAATCGCCAATCGTCACGCCGTCGCCAATCGTCAACGATTGCAACGCGGAGTATACGCCAAGTTCATAGTTGTAATAGTAGTAATCGAAAGATTCGACTACTTCGCCGAGTTCGTTATATACCTTATATTTCTTATGGCTGTAATACGGTTCTTCAATACCGTATTTATTTTCTGCGCTAGTGGGATCAAACGCATAATTCCCCAACGGGCAATAGAATACGCCTTCGCCCAATTCTACGCCGTTGCCAATGGCAACCGTCGTCAATTTCGTATTATACGCGAACGCATACGCACCAACCTTCGTATCGTTTGCAATCGATACTTGAGCAAGTTGCGTGCTTACGAACGCATAATTGCCGATTTCCGTCACCTTGCTTAAATCAGGCGTTTGCGAGAGTTTCGTACCAGCAAACGCATAATTGCCGATTTCCGTCACGCTGTTGAGTTCTACCTTACTCAATTCCGTACAATCGGAAAACGCATAATCGCCAATCTTCGTTGCATTGTTTGCAATCACGCGGAAAATCTTGGTGTTCCCTGCAAACGCACCTGCGCCGATCGACGTCGCCGTCGTCGTCACCGTACCCGACAACATGGGCGCAGCGACAACCAATTCGTCGCCTTTGCAAATCAAGGTATTGCCCGATTCTAACGTGAACGTTTCGTTTCCGTTCGGGAAATCGAACGTCGCGACCGAAGTACCCGCAAACGCGTACTCCCCGATAACCGCTACGTCTTTTCCGAGCGATACTTCCGCGAGTGCCGTGCAGTTTTCAAACGCACTCGCAGGAATAACCACTGCATTGACGTAAAGACGTTCTAATCGCGAACATTCGCTAAATACGCCACGCCCGATCTTGACTTTCGCAGCGATGAAATCTGCACTAGTCAAGAATTCGTTGTTATAGAACGAACCGATTGCAATCGACTGCGTCGATGCAGGCAATTTAATATAGCTGAGTTTACAATCCGCGAACGCGTAGTTGCTGATTGCAACAAGTTGACCTTCTACGTCGTTGGGATCGTCTTTATCGTCTACGAGATCCAACGATTCTAACGCGCACCCCCTAAAGGCGTCTGCGTTGATGAATTTTACGTGTTCGAGATTGATGGTTTTTAAGTTCGTACAACCAAGGAACGCGCCTACGCCGATTCTCGTCAACGTCGAAGGAAGTACGACTTCCGTCAACCCCGTCAATTTGGCAAACGCGTATTTTTCGATCGTCGTCACGCCTTCGGGAATGATGATTTTCTTAATCGTATCTTCCCCGATGTACATTTGTTTAATGTAGTACGGATCTTCTTCGTCAATAACGTCCCCTGCGCTCAAATCCTTATCTACGTATTCGTAGTTCGAGAATGCATACGCGCTGATCGTCGTGATACCCCGATCGTCGGGAATTTCGACCGTTCCGCCAAGCCCTTTATACGACATCAAGTACATTGCGTTCGTCGTATACGGATCTTTAACCGTAATGGTCACTCTGCCAGAGTGCAACGTCGATTTTCCATTGAACGTCACGTTAATATTGACGATCGTCGTACCTTCTTCCTGCGCTACGATAATACCGTATTGCGGGTTTTCCGGATCTTTTTCAACCGTTGCAATCTTCTTGTTGCCGACTTTATACGTGATATTCGTTGCTTCAGGGAAATAGGATTCCAAAAGCGGTTTGATCGTCACGCTTTCCGACGGGAACATCGATAAGTTGTATTCGCCGTCGAATTCGTATTCGCCACCCGTCAGCCCGATTTCTCTTTCTTCGGAAGAAACGCTGTAATACGCTTTATTGACTTTATAGCTCTTCACCATAAATCGATTGATTTCGGGAACGGTATATCCGCCGACGTAGCCGTCATCGCCTTCCGCAAGAACTTTTACCGTCACGGTATCCGTCTTTTTCACGCCGTTTTCGTCATACCCGATCGCCGTAATCGTCGCCGTACCGCTTTCTTTCGCCAAAATCGTTTTGTTGACGACTTCTACAATGTCTTTATCCGACGAAACGAATTCCAACGATTCAATCCAAGTTTCGTTGGGGAATACGTTCAAGACCGTCGAAATATCCAACGTTTCGTTCGGGCTTAAACGGATTTCGTCTTTCGAGAAGTACATTTGTAATACGTCGTCGGGCAAGTTGATTTCGTAGGTTGCCGAGTTCATCGCATAGTCGTAGCAAGATACGATGAAACTGTTCATACCTTCCACAATATCGTACGTGCCGTTTTCGTGGTATACGATTCCTGCCGATTTCTTCAATTGCGAAACGTAATCCGTCAATTCTATCGTCACTTTCGACGTAGAGTTATACGACGAATAAACGGGCGTCATATATTTCCCGAACGTATTCATGCTAAACTTATAGCCTTGTTTAATCGATTCGGGATCTTCATTGATAACGATTTGTCCAACCTGCATACCCATCGCGTAATGGTTATCATAAATGCTTACGTCCGCGAAGAGTTTGGTTTTCTTGGTCGCCTTATCCGTTTCCGCACGATAGGAAACGTCCGTGACCGTAGGCGCTTCAAAGTCGATATACATCGGGAACTGGAATACGTTCCGCGCGTTGCTTTGTTCGTCTTTATCGCAGTAATCGAGATACGTCGTCACCGTCACGGTATATTTCGTATTGTTCTTTAATTCATGCGCAAGCGTATCGAATTCGATTTCAATCGACGACGAATAAATCGTATTCCCGCCGTTGCTATACGATTTGCGGATATTATAATCCGTCACGTCGAAAATCTTCTTGCCCGTTGAATCTTCTACGATCGTAATGTTTGCTTCCTTCGCATTACGGAGCAACCCTGCCCAAACGTAGCGAAGTGCGTTGATCGAAGAATTCATTCCGTTCTTTTGGTTGGAGATTGCGATATGTTCTTTGTCCGCCGCAATCGGAGTCGCCGACGGATCTTGTTCGAAGTAATAAGAACCGAGCGTTGCAATATAGTCGGTATACAAACCACCGATAGCGCGCGTTGCGTACGAGTCTGCCATCAACTTATCGCCAACGTCCAACCCTTTGTTGAGTTCGTCCTTATTCGTATCGTAATATTCTTCGTCGAAAATCGGCGCTTGCGTCCAATCGCCGTAGAATGCCAACATGGGCACGTTCAAGTTCACCAAAGAATCGCTGGTAAGCTTGATAAATCCTTCTACGTACATACCGTTTGCAAACGACTTGT
The DNA here is from genome assembly GCA_017625565.1 of Clostridia bacterium. Lineage (GTDB taxonomy): Bacteria > Bacillota > Clostridia > Christensenellales > Borkfalkiaceae > Scatosoma. Next base: position 17,887 of record JAGAKN010000014.1, on the reverse strand, counting down.
TCATATACGCTTTATCCGCGTCCGAAAGCACAATGCGTACGCTAACCGTTGCCGTACCGCCTGTGCCGACCGTCACGGTGTTCCCGTTATACGATCCACCGTCTACCGCCGTCACCGTCGTAGTCGTACCGCTCAACAAATACCCGTCTTGCGTGACCGTTTGTTCGCTGTGGCTGGTGTACGTTTCACTAACGCCTTCCGTAAGAATCACCGAGCTAACCTCGTACGCTACCGCCGAACCGCTAATGTTATGGATCGCGAATTTCATATCGTAAACCCCGGTCTTGTCCTTGTCGTCGCCAAGTTCAAGCTTGGTTTTATCCATCGTCGAACCGTCTTTGTTAAACGTCGTCAAATACGCTTCCGCAGTCGTCGCCTTCAGGATGTTTACAAGCCCCGAACCTTGCTTTCTAACCGCATACGGTAAGCCGTTCTTATTGCGTACGATATCCGTCGTGGACATCATCAATTGATTGACAATCGAAGTAATTTCATTGGTCGTCAAATCCGTGCCGAATACACCGCTATATTTTACGTATTGACGGATCAACGCCGTTGCGCCTGCTTGGTTGGGCGCTGCCATGGACGTACCCGATTGTACGTCGTAATCTTGCCCGGGTACAGCCGAAAGAATTTCCCCACCGTGCGCCGTAATTTCAGGCTTGATTTGTAAATCGGAAGTAGGCCCCCACGACGAGAAGTCAGACATAAACGGACCTGCTACTTGCGATCTATTGATACTGATTATCCCCGAGCCTGCCGCCGCGAGCTTTTCGCCTTCGTCTTGCGAAATCGAACATACTGCACCGACGTCGTGACCTACGGACATGGATATATCCCCGGAAACGTTGTTATAAATAATGATACCTGCCGCGCCCTTTTCTTTCAACGCGATATGTACCTTATCTTCGAACGTAGTTTCCCCTCTCTTTACAAGCACGATCTTGCCTGCATAGAAAGACGCTTCTTCGGGATAGTCCGCCGAACGCCCGATCCCCGGGATTGCAACGTATTCAAAATCAAAGCTTTGTACGTTGTCGCCTTTGGTTTTTAAAATTTCGTCAACGAAATCCTTCGTTTCCGCAGCCGAGTTGGTTGCTTCTCTAAAGTAAATGATCTCGCCGTTATGCACTAAGTACGGAGTTTTTACCCCGTCAACCGAAGCAACGGACATCGACGCCGCGTACGTAGACGGCGAACCGACCGTACCCGTATCGGGGTTGGACGTCAAGCCCAAGTTCCCGTTCTTTTCCGAACCAACTGCCGAGTTGTTCGCGTTCCCCGCCGAAACGACGAGCGAAATCCCCGCATTACGGATATTGTCGTATACTTCGTTGATATATTTATTATCTTCTTCGCGCGCAAACCCGCAACCTGCGCCAAGCGACATGTTAACGACGTCTACACCAAGCGTCACACAGTCTTCCAAAGCCGCGATAAGCCAAGAGCTTTTCGCACCGTCCGACAAGTCCGAGAATACCTTCATGAACGCGAGTTGCGCGTTGGGAGCAACCCCCGTGATACGATCGTCTTTCCCTGCGATAATCCCCGAAACGTGCGTACCATGTTCGGAGTTCGTGGGCAATACGTCCGTATCCTTGTCCGCATAGTCGTACGCGAACGGGATCTTTTTATTCAAATAGACGTCTTCGCCTTTCAAACCTGCCGTAAACTTCGCCGCCGAAGTTTGCGAAACCTTTGCCGAAACGTTGGAGAGTGTAAATGCTTCCGTCGTCGTCGTAAAGTTGTTTACGCTAAATGCGGAGTGCGTATAGTCCAAACCGCTATCCAATACCGCAACGACGACACCGTCGCCTTGGTATTCGGCGTTAGAAGTATCGAAAATACCCGTTTCGTAAACGTCAACGTCGTTGGTGATTACTTGCGAATCCGCCGGCAAATACGTTTCGCCAATAATTAGCGTTGCGTCGCCACGGAACAATTCGCCAACCGCTTGGAAATCCTTTGCTTTGATCGTAATTTCAAAACCGCTTAACACCGTGTCGTATTCTTCGCCCAACGTGTATTTGACACCCGACGCTTTCAATTTTTTAATCAACGCGTTGCGTTGCGAATCGATTGCCGACGCACGTTTCTTTGCTTGCGCGGAGTTCACGTATTCGCTCGCAGTCTTGCTCGTATCCATGGTCGCGTAAACGTCCAACAACGCATCCGTATGCATATTGACGATTACAGACAATTCTTGCGTTTCCGATACCGTATCGGGAAGTTTATACACGACCGAACTATCGAAATAGTCCTGCGTACGCATATCGATCGGCGCGTCCGTTTTCCGAATGGCGGACGATGCAGATGCCGATAAAAATTCGTCGTCTTTATCGGCAAAACTGCTTACGCAAACGCCTGAAAGTAGACTCGTCGCCATACAAAACGCGAGAGATTTAATTGCAATTTTCCGTACTTTCTTCATTATTCTTACCTTTTCCAATGTTTGGTTTGTTTTTACAAAATGTTTATGCTTGCTTGCTTTCTTCTTCCACTACTTCCGTGATCGCGACTTGATTGTCTTCAAGCACTTGAACGGTAAACGATTTCCCGTTGCTTGTCTTGATCGTGTACGTATTCGTAGCTTCGTCGTACGCGCATTCAACCGCCAAATACAACGTGCCGTTTACCGACATCAAACGAATCCCCTCCGACGTAATGTCTACGTACGAGCTTTCGTCTTCCGTATACATCGTCGTGGTCGTCATTTCCGTGACCGTCACCGACTTGTACGCAGCAACGATATTCGTGGTTTCTTCTTCGCTGCCTTCGATCGACGTGTTCTTTTCTTCTTCAAAGAGAATCTTATAATACGTCGTAGCCGTAATCTTGCCTTGGCTACCGTCCGTCGTAGTTTCTCTCGTTCTTACGACGTATTCCACTCCGCCGTCAACGAAGATGTTCAATTCCGCTTGGATCACTTCCGTGCCCTTGGTGAGTTTCAAGAACATCGGATAACCGGGATAAATACCGCTAGCTTCAGTCGTAATTACACGTTCAACGTTTACGGTATATTCCGAATCGGCAGTAGTAAATTCTTGTACGCGCGTCAAAGCATAAATCAAATATCCGTATTGTCTGAGCATTTGATTGTATTGTTTTCCGATATACAAGCGATACGTGTAGCCGTCTTTACCCACGGTATCCACCGTAATCACGTCTTCTTCGTCCGTATACTTCAAGTTTACAAACTCGATCGGATCGCCGTTCGAATCTACAATGTTCGACAGTTCGCCGAATTCCGCCGTGAAGTACGGGCCACCTTCTTGCTCAGAGCCGTCTTCGTTGAATTCCGTGGTCATATAAACCGTACCGAATACGTTATCGATCATAATTTGGTAGTACATATAGTATTGATAGAGATAATACATATACACATACGAATCCAACGTATTGATATAACGCATACGGGTGACTTCGTACGTACTCGTACTATTGCCATCATTATCAAGCCCCGTGTAGTTGACGTTGATGTCAAAACGGTATTTACCGACAAGAAGATACATTTCTACCGTGTTATCTTCGTGTACTTGTCTAGTAATGTAGCAACGGTATTTTTCGCCGTTGATATATACCGAACCTTCCACGTTGGAGAAATTCGCTGCCCCCGTAGGCGCAAACGTGAGTTTTTCCAACAGACCATAGACGTCTTCTTCTTCGGTTTTCCCTTGTTCTACCAAAACGGGATACTTATCCTTCGATTCCGCCTCACGCGTGAATTCACAATTGTATCCGTCGTTGAAGTAATAGGTTTTTCCTTGATAGGTGACGGGTTGATCGGTCAATACGCCCATATCTTCCGTAATAAAGCCGTAAGCGTTTGCATTCTCGTCGTTGAAATCTTGACGATAGAGAACGACTTTACTGCCTTCCATATTATAATAATAACGATCTACCCCGTTGAAAATAGCAAAACCGTATTTCGTGAATTGCAAGGATTCCAGATTCGGCGTGTAGTACGCACGGTTTTCAAGCGATTTTACTACGGTGACAACCCCGTTAATGACATCGTAGTTATAAATGTTCGCGCCTTCGTCGTCCGCATAATAGAACAACTTATCCGTGATCAAAACGTATGCGCCAACCGACTTCTTGCCGTCCGTGCTATATTTCGTCGCATTACCACTCTTATCAAGTGTCATAACCGACCAATCGTCTTTATCGACGTACGTTCTCGCTGCGTCTGCACAAAGTACCAAGTATACGGGCACTTGCGAACCGCTGATGCTATAAATCGCGAACTCGCCGTCCAATTCCATCGCATTATCGCCGTCTTGATACTTGACCGTCACTACGCTACCGTTTTGCGTGTACGTACCGTTTTCATCAATATAGACGTTTTCGTATACGCCTTCCGCGTTCTTTTCTTTCGTGTAAACGGATGCTTTACCATAACCGTCCAACGTGACGAATACTCCAGGAAGCGCTTGGTTGTACATCATGACGTATTCGCCGTGTTCTACACCGCGTACCGTGAAGTTTCTTTCCGCTTTCAAGTCGAAATACAAAGTTGTATCTTCCGCCATCAATACGATTACGTTTTCTTCCGCGATCATATAAACGCCACGGTATTTCGTGCCGTTGCTGGACGCGAATTCCGCAATAAAGCCATAGCCGTCCAAGGTAAGCATACCGTCGTTCGATTCGTATACCCCGTTATAATCGGAATTATAAACCGCGATACACGTAGAACCCGAATTCATCGTTAACTTCAAATACGTAAAGCTCTTCGTAGAATCCGACGTGCAGGTGAATTGATAGATATAGTAATCAAACGCCGTCGTACCCGTAGACGTTTCTACGCCTTCGTAATCTACTTGCTTGCTTTCGCCGTCCACCGTTTCCAATACGGAATAGGTGACACCGCCTTTGCCGTCGAACGTAAGCGCCGCGTCTTTGCGCATGCTACCGTCCGCGCCAAGCAAGTATGCCATATACGGCGCATATGCCAACGTCAATATCGTTTTTTCCGTTTCGTTGATTTCGAAATATTTATAGCCAGAGCCTTCCGCCATTCTCAACATCGTACCGCTTTCCGATTTCTCGTAAGCACCGATGATCAGTTGACCTTTCCCTTCGTAAATCGCAAGCCCTGCAACCAACGTAAGCTTTTCTTCTTCTGCGGACGTATAGACCACGTCGAAGTTTTCCGCTTCGCCACCAACTTCCGCGGAGTACCAATAATAGAGTTTATAATTCGTCGTCACGGTATCGATCGCAAAGACAAAACTCGTAATCGTAGTGATATCCCAAGGCGTCGTACCAACGTCTACCAAATCTTCCGCGTTTGCAAACGTTTTTGCCGTATATTTATAGATACCTTTCTTATCCGTTTCTTCGTACGTACCACGGGAAACTTCTACGTATTCTCCCGTTTTGGTATACCCGTAAACGATTGCGTCGCCTGCTTTTTCGTTGTTGATAACAAGCATCGGCGCATACCAGTAATTTTCGTCGTTGCGGTAGTTATATTCCGCGTAGTCCGCGTGTTTTCTTTCTACCGTATATTGCGTCGTCTTTTGACCGTCGCCAAGATCCACTTCTTCGCTCGTAATCAAGAACTTGCAATACGTTCCGTCCTTTTTAAGCGTGACGATCGTGCTACCAAAGATGGATTTTTCCACAGTGTAAAGCCCGGTCACTTGTTCGTTTCCAAGCGTATACGTCGCGTTATACGTACCATCCAAAACCAACGTACCGCCTTCTACCGTCGTATACGTTTTATCGTAGTTCGAATCGTAAACCGCATACCCTTTCAAGCCTTCTTTTTCCATCAACTTGCCGACAAGGTAAGTCATACCGTATTCGTTCTTCAAAGTGATGACGCCGTCTTCCATCGTTGCGTAATACGAAGCCGCAGACATGCCTTGATTGAACAACGCCGTGCCGAACCCCGTCAATCTGATTTGATAGATATTGTAGGGAACGATCATGCCGTTATATTCGCCGAACATCGTCAAGTCGCCCATCGTATATTCCGCTTCGTTTCTCAAGATATATACGGGTTTTTCTTGATACGTACCCACGAGCATCGTCAAGGTTTCCCCTGCTTTAGGGCCTTCGGTGAAGGTTGCAACGTAGTATCCGTTTTCATCGACGATATACGTACCTTTCGATTCCGTATTCAATCCGCCTTCGCCTTCTACGAAATAGCTGATTTCGTTGTCCTTGTCGACGTAAATATATTCCGTTTCTACCAAGCCCTTGCCGTTTTCATAACGAGTCTTATTCCCTGCGCGGTTATTGTCGGTATATATGTACAACTCGTCGTTGATGACTTTACCGGGGAATTTCGCCTTTCCGTTTACGATAAACCTAAAGGTCTTTTTCTCTGCATTGTAGTCGCCCTTGAAGAAGACTTCGCCACGGGAAAGATAAATTTCTTCCGACGTTGCGTCGAACAAATAGATGTAATCGTCGCTACCGAACATATCCGTAGCACCTTTTTTCCAAACCCCGTACAACGTCGTGTTTCTTTCAGGGTTGAACGTGATATCCTCTACTTCCGTAGTATCTGCGTTGTACAAGTTCTTTGCAAGGAAGTTGGATTCATATACGATCGTACCGTTCGCACTCGTCGCCCACCCAATAAGGCAATAACCTTCCGCTACGTAATTGGAAGGGATCACTACAGCATTCCCGTAAACCACCGTTTCCGTTTTTACTTCGGATTTGCTACCGTCGGGGTAGTTCGCATCGAAACGAACGGTGTAGGATTCTCTGTCAAAATAATGCTTAAAGACGTTTTCCGAAGTCGTTTCAGAAATCGTTTTCGTCGTCACCGAATTCGCGTGTTGAATTTCTTTGAAACCCGTCATCGCTTGCGTGGACGTGAACGAAACGCCTGCGTATTCATAACCGATTACGCTTTCGCCGATTTTTTCATAATCGGTTTGCGCTAAGTTTTGTCCCCAAAGTTCTACCGTGTAGGGAACTTTGTATTTCGCCGTAAGCGTGAGCCCTGTCGTAGGCATACGCAAATTCTTTGCAAGCTCCGTGTCGCCGTTAAACCACGCGCCGAATTGCACGCCGTCTTTCGTCGGAACGTATGCGTTCACCGCATCGTACACGTTCGCGCCTTCTTTTACGTACACGTACGTCGTCGATAACGAACCGCCGTCAAGCTCGAAGTTTACTTTATAGCCTTTCGACCATTTTGCATAATACGTAATGTCACCGTCAACAACGACTTTTTCTACAGGCGAGCCCGTAAATTGTGCATTCGTATACCAGCCGTCGAAAATATAGCCTTCGTACACAGGAATAGGCAATTCAAATTCTTCGCCCTTATCCACGGTCACGTCTTCCACGCCAGCACCGCCGTTCAATTCAAACGACAATTCCGACTTGTTTCCGCCGTCGCCGGATTTTTTCCCGCATCCTGAAATAAAAACGAAAGTTATGCTGACCAAAGCGGTCAACATCGCTAACAACAAGATTTTTACGCTTTTTCTCATTCTGATTACTCCTTCGGGCTAGACGCCCGTCTTTTTATTATATCACTTTTTATCCGTGTTTGTCAAATAAATATCACTTTTTTCGACACTTTTGAAAAACCTTTCTTATTCGTCGTAGACGATATTATCGTCTTCAGGATTTTCCGGTTCATCCGGTTCAACAGGCTCGCCTTCCATCCAACAGGAATACAACGTCGTGCCTGCGGGAACTTCCGCAAGTTGCGCCGCCGTATACACGGGTACTCCGCTGGGAGAAGTCGCCCAACCCGAGAACGTGTACCCATCGCGTAAGGGAGCAACAATGCCACCCGACGCCGTCGCGTATTGCAACGTTTCCGCCGTCATCGTCAACGATTCTACGTATCCGTCTTCCGCTAAAACACAACCGAATACTACGGGGCGACGAGAAGAGTTCCAATTTTTATTCCATTCAGAAACGTCCGCATCCGCACCGACGTAGATCGTCATTTTTGATCTACCGTAGAACGCATGTTTTTCAATGTTTTCAAGATTTCCGCCAAGCGTAAGGGACTTCATCTTCGTCATACCCTTAAACGCATATTTCCCAAGAAATTGCACGTGGCCGTTGATCCGCAATTTCCGCGCGTTTTCCGCGCCGTAGAAAGCGTAATCGCCAATCGTTTGCACGCCAGCACCAACAACGATTTCTTGCGCCGAAGCACACTTGTAGAACGCGCCTTTGCCGATCGTTTGCACGTTATCGGGTATGAAGATCGACGTCAAAGACGAACAATCTCTAAACGCGTATTCGGGAATATTTTTCACTTGGTTGCCGATGGTGAGCGTCGTCAAACCCGAACAACTACCAAACGAACGTGCCCCCAACGTTTTCAGCGAATCCGGAAGGGTTAATTCCGTGATCGACATGCATTTATAGAACGCATATTCGCCAATCGATTGTAAAGCGCCATCGCTTGCGAAATCAATCGTTTTTACGTTGATACAGTTATAGAACGCGCGCGCGCCTATATCCGTTAAATATTCGCACGAAGACAAATCGACGTTGTTTAATTTTTCGCATTTATAGAACGCCGAACGCCCGATGGATTGTACCATTTCCGGCATAACGACTTTCGTCAGCGAAGAACACTTATAGAAGGTATAGTCTTCAATTTGCGCAACGTTAATATTAAAGGCAAACGAGCCCAAGCTGGAACATTGATAAAACGCACCATAGCCAATGTACGTCGGATTTGCAGAGTTTTGAACGCTTTGCAAGTTCTCTGCTTGGTAGAATGCAAAATCCGCAATCCCGATCGTATTTTCGTGCAACGTCACCGACGCGCTGTTTCCTACGTAGCCAACAACCCAATTCCCTGCGTAAACAAGCCCTTTTTGTTCGTTTTCTTTGTCGCCGAGCGCAGTTTCCGCTTCCGACCATACGCCCGTGCCTTTGAACGCGTCCATGCCTACCTTTTCGACGGTATCGGGAATGAGTAAAACGTCCTTATTCGAGCTGTTTCGCAAGTCCGAACAACCACGGAACGCTTCATCGCCGATGCGCTTTAAGCCTTCCCCGAAATTCGGACGACCTAAGTAGATACAATATTGGAATGCGTGATCGCCGATATTTTCCAAACTCGAATACGTCGTCAACGCTCTCAAATTCTGACAATTAAAGAAGGAATAATTACCGATATATTTTACGGATGCAGGCAGGAATACTTTCATAAGTTCGGGCGCATACGCGAAAACCCAATCCGCAATCCCTACGGGATCTTCCGACAAGGAATCGACCGTGAGTTCGGTAATTTTCTCCAATTTTTCCGCCGAACACGCAACCAACCAGTTGCCGATATACACAAACTCGTTATCCTTTGCCGCATTCGCGTAGGCTTGCGTCCCCGAGAACGCGTTCCCACCGATGTGTGTTATGCTATCGGGGATTGTAATGCTTTCCAACGCTTTCGAACCCGTAAAGCAAGTTTCGCCAATCGATTGTACGCCGTCGGGAATTTTCATTTCTTTTAAAGCAAGACAAGATCTAAACGCATCGTCAGCAATCGTTTTCAAAACGCTGTTTTCGCTAAACGAAACCGTTTCCAGGCTTTCGCAACGGTAAAACGCGCGTACGCCGATCTCTTGCAAGCTGCTACCAAGCGCCAAGCTTTTTGCAGATAAATTCTCCATGAATGCTTCTTCGCCGATAGTTTCCACCGATTCGGGAATCGTCAAAGCACCAACCGAATCGCAATAAGCAAACGCTTTGCTTGCGATCGTTTTAATCCCTTCGCCGAGTTCCACCGTTTCCAAATTACGGCAGTAAATAAACGTCGATTCTTCAATCGTTTCAACACTACCAGGGATAGAAATACTCGTCAAAGCGTTGCAGGCTTGAAAGGCGCAACTACCGATGCTGACAACCGATTCGGGAATGACCACCGAAGTAAGCTTTGCACAGCTACGGAAAGCCTGTGCCCCGATCACCTTGACGTTTTTCCCGATAACAACTTTTTCTATGTTTTTATTCTTATGAAACGCTTTTTCCGCAATACTCGTGACCGGTTTTCCACGGTAGAAGTCTTCGATTTCCACTACGCCTTTCGCCGAACCTGCGCGCGTCACTTCATATTCCGTACCGTTGATTAACGTATAAACACAGCCCGTTTCATAGCCTTTTTCAAATTCGATCGCGCGCGACCAAGACGAATCGGAACCACCCGCACCTGCCATCGCTTTTACGCGGATTTTGTACAAGCCTTGTTCCAAATTCGCCAAAGAATACGCCGTCTTATAAGACGTTTTCGTTTTTGAATCGTCGCTAACCACTTCGGTGATTTCTACCGTGTATCTCTTCGCGTCCTTTACAGGGTCCCACGTCAACATATAGTCTTGGTTCACGGACACTCCTTTGGGCGTCGCTAAACCGTCGTCCTTACATCCGGAGAAAAAGAACAACGGAAAAGCAAAAAATACACAACAGAAAATTGCAATGATTGTTTTTATTTTTTTCATACAACCTCCTTTAGGCAACAAACGAAACGTTGCCTATTTAGGCAGTTTTCTCTACGACGTGTGCGTGAGAAACTTTTATTTGTTTTGGTCGTTTTCCTTATTTTGGGTCGCTTTCTTCGCTTTGTATTCGCGGATTAACTCGTGTGGCCACTTGAACTTGAACTTCCGAACGGCAATATCCAACAAGAACAAGATAATTGCAAGAATGATCATGATCAGTTTCGGATCGAACGTCCGACGTAAATCTTCCGCGAAACCGTCCAAAATTTCCACAGGGTCTTCCAAATCGATGATTCGAGAGCCGTTCCCACTCTTTGCAAGAGCATTTAACAACTCCAACGCATCGTTCTCACTCCCCAAAGCGGTATCGTACTCTTCCGAATACGAGAACGTCTTAAACGTTTCCGCCGTAGCAATCACTTCGCCATCCGAATTATATTTCGTGACGGTAATTTGATACAAACCGCTCTCTCTCACGACGAAATCACAACGACTGTATCGGTTGGACGACGCTAAGTTGGATGTGACGTAGAACGGTTTTTTCCTTAACTCCGTTCTCGAACCCGACGTAATTTCGTTGGTGGAAAGCGCGCCAAGTTCCGGATTGGACACGTTTACAATTTCCCCTTTCACGTATTCTCCGTTCTTCAACGTCGTGTATACGCTAAGTTGATTCGTGTAGTTATCTTCGCTGATTTCCAAGCGGATCGTATTCGGCTCGATATCTTCTAACGGCATCAAATTCTTGACGACGTTGCGTACGAATTGTTTACCGCTTTCGTCCGAAATGAACTCTTGCGACCAATTCCCCTTCAAATCGAACATAAACGAACCGACCATACCCTTGCCGTACTTCCATTGCGCGTATAAAGGCGCGCCGTAGTCCGTTTCCAACACGACTTCCGCTGCTTCCTTCTTTTTCACGCCGTAGAACGCGTCGAGATTGACGATCATACGGTTTTCGTCAATGCCTTCTCCACGTTCCACCCCGTTTAATAAGGGCGAGAATTCGTTGGAAAAGCGGGGAGCAAACGGCTCTCTTTCGTTGATCGCTTCGATAACGGGCATCTTCAATTCTTCGCGGAGTTCGTCAACCATCGCAGCGCCCTTTTCGGGTACGGGACTCAATTCCCCACCGCCTTTTCCCGTCAATACAAGCATTTTATTAAACGGGTCGGTTGCCTCGGGATCAATCGTAGTCGGTTTAATCCCAATCCCGATCATCGAAATACTGACGTTGCTTCTGTTATAGATATTTTCTACCGCAGCCATGGTGTCGGCGTAATCGCCTACGCCACCGTCCGAAACGATAATGATGTGTTTTTTCGCGATTTTTTTGTTCGTATTCAATTCTTGCGCGGCACTTTTGAGCGCGTTCGCATAGTTCGTACCGCCACCTTCAACGTCTTGCAAAGCCAACAATCTGTCACGGATAAGATCCCGTTGCGTCAAACTTGTCAAAGGCAAGATTTTTCCGTACACGGTATCGAGCGTCATAAGCCCAATGTAATCTCTTTCCGTCAAGACGTCCGGTTCTAAACACGTCAACGCGCCGGCAATAGCCCAGTCTAAAGGACGTTCGCCAACCGAACCGCCCAACATCGATCCCGATACGTCCACGACGATCATAACACCGACGGGCGGAGTATACGAAATCGCTTCTACAGGCAACATTTGTTGGTACAACGATCCGTACATGGTATCTTGATTATATACGTTGGATTCGTCGTTTTCGTCGTTCCCACCGACCGTCAATAAGCCACCGCCGATTTCACGTACGTAGCGTTCCAAGAGTATATCCAACGTTTCTTGCGTTTCTGCGTTCATCACGCTCTTTAATTCTGGGTTGGAAATATTGTTCAAAATCACTTGATCGTATTTCCGCAAACCGTCGAGTGTCAGCGGCACGGTCGAAGCTTCGAAATCCATAATATCGATCGTATACGCGCCTTCTACCTCGTTGCCGTTGGGATTGAGCATCGAAACAATTTCTTTCGATTCCCCGTCTTCACGTTCAAGAATTAACACACTCTTAAATTCTTGCAAATACAAATAGGTAGAATATTGATTGTTTTGTTCCATTAAATCCACGGAATCCAACGCAAAAGTAAGTTCGTGCAACTCATCCGACGTAAACGTGTGCTTAAACGTGACGATATGTTCGCCGACACCCAAGTCAACCGTTTGTACGCCCGTTGCGTCATTCTTCGTTCCGTTATCCAAAAGCGTGACAGTCACCGAGGTTTCTACGTTGCTTTGTACTTTTACGCTGATCGAACATTCTTCGTTGACACCCACGTGATAATCGGGCAACGTGATATCTTTTACTTGTACGTCGTCGCCAACGTAGCTCGACGCCACGTAAGCCGTATCCACGCGAATCCCTTTCGCCGAAACGGAACGGATCACGCTTTTTGCGTCTTCATCCGTTTCTTTCCCGTCCGTAATCACGACGATCTTCGCGTTTTCAGGTTTTTCAAACAAATCTCTCGTATAGCGCAACGCGCTTGCAAGGTTGGTTGCCGACGTATCCGGAAGATCGGATTGCAAAGACTCCACATACCGGTCGTAAACGCTACCGATATTATCCGTCATCGGTACGGCGTATTCTTGGTCGTAGCCGAACGTGACAATCCCAACTTTTACACCGCTACCTTCGCAGTTGGACAAAACGGTATACACAAACTCGTCCCGAGTTTCTTCGGACACGTTTTCCGTATCAGAAACGTCGACGAGTAAGATTAACTCGTTCTTAGAATTAGGCACTTCATAAGTAAAGTAGATCCCCGAAAGCACGCAAATTGCCAACAACATCGTCGTAAAGTGCAACGCCATCGACGTGATACGATTACGCGTTTTTCTATAGCGTTTGGAAAGCCTAAAATACGGCAACAACGTAAAGAATAACGCAGGGATTAATAATAAGAGTAGTAAGGGTTGATCAAAAACGATTTTAAAATTACGCATTTTCTTTCGCCTCCCTTACATTGTATCTCGACATTGAAGCCACCACTCGATAAAGAGTAGCGCCACCAAACCTGCCGCAATATAGAATAACCAATATTTATAGTTTGTCCCTTCCACTTCCTTGGTGTACGGGGTACTAAACGTTTCGTCATGCGCCCAAATATTACATTCTTCAGCAGGCAATTGCACGTAAATCTTTTCAGGGTCCAACGTCTTTTCAAAGAACTCGCTTTGTTCTAACGTATACGTACCCGGTTCTACAAATTGATAATTGCCCGGGAATTCCGTAAACGTTTTTATTTCTTCCCCTGCTGGCGAGAAAATCGTCAACGATTCGCTACGCGCTTGCAGTTTTACCGTTTCGCCGATATCGAATACGTTTTTCTCTACCATCGAAGGCAAGAAATATTGAAACATATTATGCATCAAAATGGGGAAATCCTTCATAATCCCTAAGTTGGAGTAGTGCAAGTCAAACATCAACAACGCCACCTTGGATTTCGGAGTATTCTTTGCCAACAATACGGGATATTCGTCCACAGACATTAACACTTCGTAATCGTATGCAGGATCAAAGACCGCGCGCGTATACTGGCTGACCGTAATATCTTCCCCCGTCACGTATTTCATAAGCGGATGATCGGACATTTCTTCCGTCAACGTCGTATGCGGATCTTTAAATTGCCATTTTCCAAGCAAATTTATCCCCGACGACATCGGCGTAGATTGCGGATCTACCAAGAATACGACACCGTCGTTGGGCATAGCGGAAGGCATCGTATGTTCAAAAAGATAGAAATCGAACCCTTCGGTTGCAGGTTGTTGACCTTGCTTGACTTCTACAACTTCCATATCCCAATGCTCGCTGTAATTTTCTTTCAAAACCAACAGGATATTACTAAAGAACGGGTTGGGCAGGGAGCTGACGTATTGTACGCGCAATTTTTCCTTTTGCCCGCCGTAAATATAGAAATTGTTGTCCTTTTCAATCGAATCTTCCAAGAAATCGCCCGTTTGCGCGTCCTTGATGGAAAGATGCACTTCGTTATAGGAATATACGCATTCATCCATGTCCAATGGAATATAAATCGTCGAAGTATCTTCTTCGTTCGGTTGATAAATCGCGCTGTTAATGAACGCCAAGCGGGTAGTTTTCCCGTTGTTGCACGTGACGATTTCTTCATACGTGATCAATCGCCCTTCGCCCGTCGTATATTCGGGGTTTGCATTGTCGACTTCTACCGTCAACTGCAAATCCATATTCGCGCCGTAGCAGGCAACGTCCACGTAGAACGTATAATACCCGTCCTGCATTTCCGCGTAGGAATCCAAAATTGCCGCGTTCCATTCTTCCAAACAAACGGAAGGCATTTTCACTTTCACGTCAGCAAAATCGTACGTCTTATCCGTATAAAGATAGACTTGCGCCGCGGGGTTTTCGTTGATGAGCGTTTCACAAAGCCCCATCGCGCTATCGATGTTCGACTTCCCGTACGAACAAGCCGATTCGTTGGTGGTTAACGCTTCTAACGCTTGTAATAATTCGTCTTTTTTATCGACTTCAACACGTTGCATCAAGAAATAAGGCTCTGCATCCGCAATGACTACGGACACAACGCCACCTTTGTTATAGGTGCTTTTTGTAAGTTCAATCACTTGGTCGACCGCGCGAACAAATCGGGTTTCTCCTGCCGTTTCCGCGCGCATACTCGCTGACGAATCGATCACCGCGATCACTTCGCTATCGTTCGTCGACGACTTTTCTGCCGTCGCAGGTTTCGCCAACATCCAAGCGCAACTTGCTAAAATCAACACTTGACAAAGTATCAAAAGAAAGTTCCGAAGTTTGCTTACCGGAATACGTTTCTTTCGATATTTTAAACTCAATTTCCAAACGAACGTTGTGGAAACCATCTTTTGTTGGAAGTTGGGGCGAATGATGTAAATGATAATCAATACAACAATCGCAAGCAAACCCAACAACCCTAAGGGGGTTAACAGTGTCATGCCATAATACCTACTTTTAACAACTCACCGAATAACACCTTCTCAATCGGTGTATCCGAACTGATAGAAATATAATCGACCCCACGTTTCGAACAAAACGTTTTCATATCTTCGCGGAAGTCGTTCAATGCTTCTTCATACGCCTTTTGCATACTGCGCGTAATTTTCAACTTCATATTCTTCGTATCCGAAATATCCACTGATTCCGAGTCGATCATGTTGACGCGCCCGTCATAACTGGGATCGATTTCCTGCGGAGAAAGCACTTGCACAAGCAAAACTTGACGTTTGTGATAGCATAAATAGTCCACGGCTTTTTTCCAATTACTTTCCGTAAAGAAATCGGAAACAATCACCGTCAAACCGTTGTTTCTGCCCGTGTCGGGGCAATTTTTTACACAAGCTTCGATATCCGAATCGTCTACGAACTCCATCTTTTCCATATCGCCGATCGCGCGGAAAAACGCCGTTTTACCAACGATCGTTCCATACGGGTTTTCAGCCGTTTCGCCTTTCATAAAATTGAACGAAACTTTATCCATATTATGGACAGCCAAAAATCCCAACGCTGCTGCAGTCGCAATCGAATACGCCCCTTTTTGGGGATCTTCTTTTCCCATTGACGCGGAACAATCCAAGAAAATTTGGACTTGCATTTGTCGTTCGTCCGTAAACAATTTTAAAAAGTACTTCTCAAAACGACTAAACAAATTCCAGTCGATCCGACGGATATCGTCACCAAGTTGATACTCGCGGAAGTCGGCAAATTCTACCGTTTGTCCGTATGTACTAACAAGATGCTTACCGCCGAAATATCCCGATAAGCTGGATTTTAAATTTAAAGACATAGTCTCTAAACGACTGAAAAACTTGTCGCTCAAATACGATCCTTTCATGTGTTTGCTCCACTAATGCGTCAATTATTTCTTATACTTGGGGTTTTTGCTAACTTCTTCTACGATCATACGGATTACGTCATCCGAGCTTACGCGTTCCGCAATCGCTTCGAAGTTCAACTTGATACGGTGACGGAGTACGGGATACGCCAATTCGTTGATATCCGAATAGGAAACGTTAAATCTGCCTTTGATGAGCGCCATAACCTTCGCCGCGGAGATCAAAGCTTGACCTGCACGGGGGGACGCGCCGACGCGTACGTACTTCTTCGCAGCTACCGTCGCGCATTCGCTGTCGGGATGCGTCGCCGACGTCATAATCATCGCATAACGGAGCACTTCGTCCGCTACGGGGATTTGGTTCGCCGTTTCACGCATCTTAAGCAATTCTTCACCACTGCAAACGCATTCCGCAACTTCTTCCATCGTTTTTTGCGTCATCGTGACGATTGCCATCAATTCGTCAAGGCTGGGGTTGGGCACCAACAATTTGAACATGAAACGGTCCATTTGCGCTTCGGGCAAAGGATACGTACCGTCTTGTTCGATCGGGTTTTGCGTTGCCAATACGAAGAACGGTTCGTTCAACTTTCTCGACGTACCCATAACGGTGACGGTATGTTCTTGCATGGCTTCGAGCAAAGCCGATTGTGTTTTCGGCGTCGCACGGTTGATTTCGTCGGCAAGAATAATATTACTGAAAATCGGACCGGGTTGAAAACTGAACGTTGAGTTCCCACTTTCGTCTTTTACGATAATATTCGTACCCGTGACGTCTGCAGGCATCAAGTCGGGCGTGAACTGAATACGGGAGAACGGCAAATCGAATACTCGACCAAGCGTTCTAACCAAACGGGTTTTCCCTACCCCGGGAACACCTTCAAGCAATACGTTCCCGCCTGCGATCATTGCGATGATCGTGCCTTCAACGACTTCCTTTTGACCGATTACGTCGCGGGAAACCTGTTCAAAAATCTTCTTACATTGTTCGCTGAATTGTTCGATGTCTTTTTCTGTAACCATGATTTTTTATCCTTTATCTATAAATGTTTTATTTTTTAGTTTTGAATAGAGCCGTAGTAATCGCCGATGATGTCGCCTACTTCGCCCTCCAGATCGCTATCTTGTGAAACGTCGCTTTCCGCTTCGCCTTGCGTCGCGTCGATTTCGTCGCCGTATTGCGTTTTCCCGTCAATAATCATTCCGTTGGGCGACGGCGCACCGCCTGCCCCACCGCCTTCGCCAGAATCATCAGAATCGCCCGGCTTTTGCTGGCTTTCACCTTCTTGATCGGACGGCAACTTTTCACTTTGGTCGGCTTCGTCACTTTCACCTTCTTCGCCTTCCCCGTCACCGTCTTGTTCCATTTCATCCGTCAGCTCGATGAACACCGCCGTCAATACCACGTGCTTTTTCACGTTATTTGCTGTATGAACAGGGTTCGTCTTATTCGGATCGTCGTCTTCCAACTCTAACCAGCTGTCAAACACCCAGTTCGGAGCAGGTACGGCTTCGATCTCCGTCCCGCTTTCGCCTTCTTTGACGATTTGGAACATTTCACCCGCGATTTCGCCTTCC
>JAGAKN010000002.1 GCA_017625565.1 Clostridia bacterium | reverse complement strand
TTTTTCAACGTAGAGCCGTTCTTTTTCAAAACGTAGCCGTCGTCGGCGTATATGCGTTTTAATAAGTGTGGCGTATAATAATATCCGCCGTTGATCGCAGACGCCGTCGCGCAAGCGAGTTGTATCCCCGAAACGGCGATCGTTTGTCCAAACCCGATCCGTGCCAAATCGCAATTCCGTACAGCGCTCTCAGGCATTAACAACCCGTACGATTCTCCACCGTAATCAATTCCCGTGCGCTTGCCGAACCCAAACTTCTCCAAATATTCGTAAAACGTCGTTTTTCCAACCGCCAGCGCAATATCCGTAAAACACGGGTTGCAACTGTTGTTTAACGCGTCACCGAGCGTTTGATTGCTGTGTTTGCCGTTGGCGTGATTACTCCAACATTTTACCGTCGTACCGTCTACCGCGCGTGTGCGAGCGCTAGAAAACACGTAATTCTTTGGAAAAGCGCGCGGGTTGCCTTGCAAACTTTCTTCAATATTCATCGCAGAAGTGATAATTTTGAAGGTAGAACCCGGCTCGTAAATATCACAAACCAAGCGGTTGCGCGTCAAAGCGTTTAAAAGCTCCGTATCCTTTCTCGGCACGTCGTTTAAATCGTAGGACGGGTAGTTGGCAAGCGCCAATACTTCAAACGTATTCACGTCCAACACAATACACTCTGCCGAAGTCGGCGAATATGCCGTAGCCGTTTTTCTAAGCGCGCTTTCGACAATTTCTTGAATGCCGTAGTCGACGGTGAGCTCAACGTTATAGCCGTTTTCGGCAGGCAGGTACGTAGCGACGCTATTTTCAATTTCAACGCCGATCAAATCCGTTTCATACAGTAATTCCCCATTTTTACCCGATAAGTATTCGTTGTAAAACTTTTCAATCCCCGTCGTACCTACGTTGTCGATCGAAGTAAAACCGAGAATTTGACAGAAGGCTTCGGCTTTCGGATATTGACGTACGTTGTCGCGCGCATAATAAATCCCGTCAAGACAAAGCTTTGCGAGTTTTTCGATTTTTTCTTTTTCCACCCGTTTCGCTACGGTAATTTCCGACGCTTTTTTCTTCGTGAGCTTTTTCGCGATTTCCTCAGTGTCCATTTCCAAAGCATCCGCTAAAAGCGACGACGTTTTTTGCACGTCACGAACGGCGTTGGAGCGCGCATATACCGTATACGCCGTCCGATTGTCCGCCAAAACTACGCCGTTTCTATCTGTAATTTTCCCACGCTCCGCTACGATCGGAATTTCACGCGTCCATTGATCGAGCGCGCGGTAGTTTAATTCTTCACTCCAAATCACTTGCACGTAGAAAAAACGAACGCTTAAAAAGCAAAAAAGAAAGGTTATTGCCAAACCGATGGCCAATAACCTCTTTCGTAAAACCGATACAGAATATTCGTGATGATGGTGTTTGATAATGCTAAACTCCTTATTCGTTCTTTACCAACCTTGCGACGCCGCGTACTCGCGAATCGTATCTTCTGAAGTCGCGTTTTCAATATCGCGTTGAATTCTTTCGTTGCGTTCAACCAATTCCTGACGTTGTTCTTCTAAATTCTTCAAACGTACGGATTTTTGACGGATAATTTGCGTATTGATACAAATCATCGTCAACATCGCTACGACGATCAACGTAAACGCCGCCATGACCATTTTCGCAAACGGCGTCAACGAATATTGCGCTTGCGTGGAAACCGCAGTAGCTCTTACGGGAGCAACGTACGTAGGTTGTACGTTTTCTACCATTACTTGCTTTTCTTCTACTCTTTCAAATCGTTCCGTCGTGAATACGGGAGCTTCGATACGTTCGTGCACGAATTCCGTGACTACGGGCGTTTGTTCCACCGTCGAAACTTCGTCCAATACGGGTGCAGTATACACGAAAGGACGCTCGGAAACAGGTGTTTGTTGCGTTTCAACGCGCTGAGCGCTTTCGGCGAATTGCGTAGCTTCTGCATCTTGCAACTTGCGATAACGTTCCCGAATTTGCGCATTATGCGCCTGTGCTTCCGCTGTGGCGCTGTTTACTCGCGTTTCTTGTCTTTCGCTTAACAATTCCATTTTTCCACCCTCCGTATTTTTGTGTTTCCCCGGTTTTTCTTATCTGTTTACGGATTATATTCTCTCCGCGATCCGTAATTTCGCGCATTTACTTCTGGAATTTTCTTCTAATTCCTCTTCCGTGGCCGTAATCGGCTTTTTCGTAATAATCTTGATTTCCGCTTTCTTTCCGCATACGCAGGCAGGAAAGCTCTTGGGACAAATACACGGCGTTTCCAAATATCGAAACGCTTCTTTGACAATCCTGTCTTCCAACGAATGGAAGGTAAGGATCGCAATCCGTCCTCCCTTTTTTAAACGTTTTGTCAACGATAATACTAGTTCGTATAACCCGTCTAACTCCCCATTTACTTCGATCCGCACGGCTTGAAAACTCTTTCTCTCACACGGAGCGCCGAAACGGAATTTCGCAGGAATACTGCTACGAATAATTTCCGCAAATTCCCCTGAAGTTTTTAACGGTTGCTTTTCACGGTATTTGACGACGTTTCTTGCAATTTGTCTTGCAAACGTTTCTTCACCGTACGTTTTCAAAATCCTTGTCAGCTGTTCTTCCGAATAGGTATTGAGCACGATTTCTGCCGTTAGTCCAGCCGAACGGTTCATACGCATATCCAAGGGTGCATTCGCGTTCCTGTAAGTAAATCCACGATCTTCGTCGTCGATTTGATGGGAGGAAACCCCGAAATCTAACAACGCTCCGTCGATTTCATCGACGCCCGCGCGTTCAAACACGCTTGCAAAATCTTTATAATTAGATTTATAGATGGAAAATCTCCCATCGAACGGTTTTAATCTCTCCGTAGCGGACGCGATTGCTTCGTCGTCCAAATCCGTTGCGATCAACTTGCCGTTCGGGGCAGTACGTTTCAATATTTCGTAGGAATGTCCCCCACCGCCAACCGTGCCGTCAAACCATATGCCACCGTCTTTCAGCGACAGGCCTTCCATACACTCTTCTAACATTACGGGCTTGTGGGCAAATTCCAACATTTTTTAAATCCCCAATTTCTTCAATTCCGAATCGTAATCGATTCCCTCTAAGTATTCGTAATATCTTTCCGCTGCCCAAATCTCTAAGCGTTTCCCTCTACCAAGAGTAATGATATCCTTTTGAATACCCGCCATCTTCTTGAGCATCGCCGGCAATACTACACGTCCTTGCGCATCTTCTTCTGCCGAGAATATACTGCCGAAGAATAAAGTCGATGCCTCGCTCGTTTCCGAAATCCCTTCTTCGGATATCGACGAGATTGTTTCATCTAAGACGTCGTCCGACATAACGCAGATACAACGGTGCATCCCACGACAAAAACTGTACGTCTTCTCGCCGTGTTCCCCCGTTAGCTCTTTCTTAAACTTCGAAGGAATACGCAAACGATTTTTGTCGTCAATTTGATGTTCAAACATGCCTTTAAACATATCGCGCCTCCTTCTCGTTTACTTACCCTTATACAATAGGTTATTCTTATTATACAACCACTTTTAACCATTGTCAAGGATTTTACGCAATTTTTTTTAAATTTTTTTGAAAATTTTGGGATTTTTGACCACAAACCACCCCCTTGAACGTAATTTTACCGATTTTTATACGCGAACATTTGTTCGTATAGCCTTTTATTCCCCTTTTTTCCGCTTCCTAAGAAGAAAATGCGCAAAAATCTCTTTTTTTCGACCTTTTTTTTCGCTTTTTTCGGTTTTTTGTGCGAACGTTTGTTCTCTATTCGTTCTTTTTGTAAGATGGAACACAAACGTTTGGCGATCCCTTCGTTGCCATCATAAACGGGGCATTGATAAAAACCACGAACTTCTTCCTTAATATATATATAGTGCGTACAGCCGAGTACCACGCTGTTTGGAGTGCCTTTCGGAAAATACGTCACGTATGAAAAATCAGGGTCGAAAATATGCCGTTCGATCATTCCAGCCAACAAGTCGCAGGGATACGCGGTCACGTTTGACTGCGGATAGCGACGGGCTACGTCTGATAATAGACGCTGAAACCGATCACTCGTATATGTCGCGCGCGTGACGAGTGCAAACACTTCTCCACCGCGTTTTGCTCCTTCGACAAGCGCAGGCTCTGCGCCGATAATCGGGAAGGAATATTGTCCACGAAGTTCGTCTATACAAAGCGCCGTCACGGTATTGCAAGCAAGCACGACCGCCCTCACCTTTAACTTTCGAAATCTTCGAAATGCCTTTTTCACAAAACGGCGGATTTTTTCGGACGGTAAATTGCCGTAAGGCGCGTGTTTATTGTCACCATAATAATAAAAAAATTCCCCCGGGCAACGTTTTTGACACTCCGCAAGAACGGTCATTCCGCCGATCCCACTATCAAAAAAACCAACTCCACCTTTTAAAATCCGCATATTTTCTCCAAAAAAAAGATTTTTTTTATTTTTTTTTGCTTTTTCGCGTTTTTAGACCGAAAAACAGTTTACTTTCCAATGAAATTATGTTAGAATAGTTTACGCAATTTGATTTATTAAGAAATTTTTGGAATTCATAAGGAGATTTGTTATGCCTAATATTAAATCCGCAAAGAAAAGAGTTTTGGTTATCGAAAAGAAAACGATGAGAAACAAAGCGATTAAGTCCGCTTTGAAAACGCAAGTTAAGAAATTTCTCGCTGCTGTAGAAGCAGGTAATAAGGAAGAAGCTACGAAGCTTTTCCCTGCTACCGTTTCCGCAATCGATTCGGCTGTCACCAAAGGCGTTCTTCACAAGAACAACGCGAACAACAGAAAAGCAAAACTCGCGAAGAAGCTTAACTCGCTCAACTAATCCTTTTTTATAATATGCACTATATTATAAATATGAGGGTCTGCCAATCGGTAGACCCCTTTTTTCGTATCGGTACAACCCCGCCTTTGTTTCAAGGCGGTTTTTTATTTTGTAAATCCACGAAAAATATATAAAAATGCCTATGTAAATAGTTGACTTATTCCTATGTTTTTTTTATAATGATTATCGTCGAATGTTTATTTTTGCTAAACTTTTTGTTTATTTTTAGGAAACTTTTTAAAAATTGACTTTGTAGAGTAAAAAGTTTACAATTACTAAACTTTTAAAAATAAACCGTTGAGGTAAGCTATGGATTTAGGCGAAAAAATCAAACAGATGCGCATCCAGAAAGGTTTGACGCAAAAAGAGTTAGCCGACCGTTGCGAATTGACAAAAGGATATATTTCGCAATTAGAAAACAACCTGAACAGCCCGTCAATCGCAACCCTTACCGATATTCTATCGGCCGTAGGCAGTAATTTATCGGAATTTTTCCAGGAAGAACGAGAAGAAAAGATTGTCTTTTCTAAAAACGAGTTTATCGAAAAAGATTCCGACGGAGTGCTTTGGAATTGGTTAATTCCCAACGCGCAAAAGAATATGATGGAGCCCGTTTTGGTCGAACTCGCCGAAGGGGTATCCACTACGGGCGACGTCCCCCACGACGGCGAAGAATTCGGCTACGTTTTGGAGGGGAAGATTGCGATTTGTTTGGGGAAGAAACAACACGTTTGTAAAAAAGGCGAGGCGTTCTACTATCTAGCCAACGAACCGCATTCGATTATTAACAAAGGCAAAAGCAAAGCAAAATTCGTGTGGATTTCCACTCCGCCGAATTTTTAAGAAATAACGCAGTATTACCAAAGAATTTTCGGGAGAAATAGTATGAAAACGAAAAAAGAACAAAGCGCAAGCGCGATTATCGAGCTCGTAGACGTGAGCAAAGAATTTGACGGCGTGACCGTCGTTGAAAATATGAATTTTTCTGTCAAGCAAGGCGAATTCGTCACCTTTCTCGGCCCGTCGGGTTGCGGAAAAACGACGACCTTGCGCATGATCGCAGGATTTGAACTGCCTACCGCCGGGAAAATCTTGTTAAACGGCGAAGATATTAGCATTTTACCGCCGAACAAACGTCCTGTCAATACCGTGTTCCAAAAATACGCGTTATTCCCCCACTTAAACGTCTTTGAAAACGTAGCGTTTGGGTTAAAACTGAAACGCGTCGAAACGACGTACGTAGATAAGAACGGGAACGAAAAAATCAAATATAAGAAATTGCCAAAGGAAGTGATTGCGGAAAAAGTACGGAAAGCTTTGGATATCGTCGACTTGTCGGGCTTTGAAAAACGGAGCATTGCTACGCTCTCCGGCGGACAACAACAACGTATCGCCATCGCTCGTTCCATCGTCAACGAGCCGAAGATTTTGCTCTTGGACGAACCACTCGGCGCGTTGGATTTAAAGATGCGCAAAGAAATGCAACTCGAACTCAAAGCCATGCATAAGCGTTTGGGGATCACTTTCATTTACGTCACGCATGATCAGGAAGAAGCCTTGACGATGTCGGATACGATTATCGTTATGGCGGACGGCGTCATTCAACAAATCGGTACTCCAGAAGAAATTTATAACGAGCCGAACAACACGTTCGTTGCGGACTTCATCGGCGAAAGCAATATTTTCACGGGGGTTATGCCCAAAGATAAATCCGTTCGGTTTTGCGGTAAAACCTTCCCCTGCTTGGATAGTGGCTTTGAAAAGGACGAACCCGTGGACGTCGTCGTACGCCCCGAAGATATTAAAATCAAGCCCCCTGCCGACGATCTTTTGAACGGGAAAGTGACTTCCGTCGTCTTTAAAGGCATTCATTACCAAATTCTCGTACAATGCGGACGCTTTGAAATTGAAATCCAAAGCACGAGCGCGCCCGAAGTCGGCGCAACCGTAGGGCTTGCTATCAAACCCGACGGCATCCACGTTATGAAAAAGATTTTCCGCGTCAATCAGTTCACGGGCGTCATCACCAAACGCAACACCGTAGAATTCGGCGACGGCGAATACGAATGCGACGTCACGCAACTCTATCCCGGTAGCCACTTGGATGAAGAAGGCTATTTGATTACGGCGAAGGGTGAAAAACTCGATTTGACGGATACGGAAGTCAACGTCGAAGTCGGCTTACACGATATCACGATGAGCGATAATTTGGACGATAGCGGTATCGCGCAAGGGAATATTATTTCTTTGATTTATAAGAGCGAATACTACCGCTATATCGTACGTACGGACAACGAAGAAGATTACGTTTTGGCGTGCGAAGATCTTTGGAACGAGAACGACCGCGTTAGTTTGATCATTCCGAAAGAAAAAATCCGTTTGACGTTAAAACCTGCGGAGGGAAATAAACAATGACGAAAACGAAAACAAAACCGCATTTTTCCCGAAAACTGCTGGCGATCCCCTACGGATTATTCTTGGCGTTTTTCGTTTTAATTCCCCTTTTGATTATCGTCTATTACGCATTCACGGACGATAACGGGAAATTCACGACGGAATACGTCAGACTGTTTTTCAACGACGGTGGCGACGGGTTCTTTGGATTCTTTAAATCCTATACCTTTAAGACGATTATGCGTAGTCTTTTCATCTCCACGATGAGTACCCTTCTCTGCCTGTTTATCGCCTATCCCGTAGCCTATATTATCGCAAAGTGTAAACTGAAAAACAAATCGGTACTCCTGCTCTTGTTCGTCGTTCCGATGTGGATCAACTTCGTACTTCGCATCAACGCGTTAAAGGAATTGTTCGTTTGGATGGGTACATATAACCGCTCCGACACGTGGAATATGATTAACACGATTATCGGTATGGTTTACGATTTCCTGCCCTTTATGATTTTGCCGATTTATACCACGATTATCAAAATCGACAAGAGTTATTTGGAGGCGGCACGGGATTTGGGTGCAACGGGCGCGCGCGCATTCGTGAAAGTCACCCTGCCGTTGTCTAAAGCTGGGATCATTAGCGGTGTTTCGATGGTTTTCCTGCCGTCGATGACCAACTACGTCGTTTCCAACTATTTAACCTTTAGAAACGTAAAAATTATCGGAAAACTCATCGACGACTATTTTATGGGCGATCTTTGGCACGACGGATCGTTTATCGCTTTGGTGTTGTTGCTGTTTATGTTCCTTATCACGTGGTTGACGGGCGGATTTAAGGAAGATAGCGAAACCGTAGGAACAAGGGGGACGGCGTTATGGTAAAAGTAAAAACTGTGCTGAAATGGTTGTTTATCACCTTAATCCTACTCTTTATTTATTTCCCGATCATCTTCTTGACCGTGAATAGTTTTAACGCTACGGATATCATTCAAGGCGGTTGGAAAGGGTTTAGTTGGTCGCACTACGAATACTTCTTTAATTGGGAAAACGAGCCCATTCACGTTGTTTTGCAAACGTTTTTACTCGCAATCGTCGTCGCATTTCTTTCGACGGTTTTGGGTACAATCGGTGCTATCGGGATTTTCTATTCAAAAAAGCGAGTAAACAAATCCTTGTCCGCTATCAACCGTATCCCCATCATCAATGCAGAAGTTGTCACGGCGATCTCCTTTGCGTTGTTCGTTTCCTTTTTTAGCATCGATAAATCCACCTATATCCCCTTGGTAGTAGGACAAATGATCCTTTGCACTCCTTTCGTGCTTTTGTCCGTCATGCCGAAACTTCGGCAGATGGACGATAATTTATACGAAGCGGCGCTCGATCTCGGCGCTACGCCGACGAAAGCTTTGTTCTCGGTAATTATTCCGCAAATTTTACCGGGGATTGTTGCAGGATTTTTACTCTCGATTACGTTATCCTTGGACGATTACGTCATTACGGCTTACACAAAGCCCGATACCTTTAAGACGATTAGTACGCACATCTACGGCTTGGATAAGAACAACACCGTCGGACCGAAGATCAAAGCAGCTTATTGGGCGTTTACGGCATTGATTTTCTTCGCGATTGTTATCGTCGTCATTTTCGCGAACGTTGTATCCTACAGAAAAGCAAGGAGTAAGAAAAAATGAGAAAAAAATTAAGCTTTTTATTAGCATTCACAACCCTCGCAGCGATTACTCCCCTTGTCGGATGCACGAAAACCGGATTTGGTCAAAGTAGCGAAAACGTACTGCGCGTCGCCAGCTGGGACGAGTATATCGATATGGCAGACTACGATTGGGAAGACGAAGACGATTTGGCGTTTCGGGATTGGTTCTTGGAAACGTCGGGATTCGATTTGAAAGACAGTCAACCTATGTATGAAGAATTCGAAGATTGGTATTTTGAACAAACAGGCGAGCGCGTCACCGTCGAATACGTCGCCCTCCAAGACAACGAAACGATGTATAACAAAATCAAGATGGGAGATTCGTACGATCTTTTGTGCCCGTCGGAATACATGATGATGAAACTCGTACAAGAAGAGCGCTTGGATAAATACCCTGCAAGCTTTTTCGATCCCACCGTCGAAACCAACTACTACGCGCAAAACCTTTCGCCGTATATTAAGGAAGTTTTCGAAAACGGTAAAAACAACGACGGGAGCAGCTGGTCGGACTATATCGCCGGATATATGTGGGGCTCAACGGGATTTGTTTTCAATCCCGAAAACATCACCCCGGACGTGATGAAGAGCTGGAATTGTCTACTCAATAGCGATTTGCATCGAGAAATCACCGCAAAAGACAACGTGCGAGATTCCTATTTTATGGGGCTTGGATTGTATTACGAAGAAGAACTCTCCGAGATGAAAATCCAACTTTCCAACGGGGAAATCACCAAAGAGGCTTACAAAACTGCGCTTTCTGAAATGATGAATGACACGTCCGTCGATACAATGAACAAAGTAAAGAAATTGCTTGAGAAAGTACGTAAGAATTTGTACGGTTTGGAAACAGACGAAGCAAAAAGCGACATGCAAGCAGGTCGGCTCAACGTTTCCTATCAATGGAGTGGTGACGCCGTATATATTCTCGACGAAGTAGAAGGCGACGAAGAAAACAGCCTAATTTTAGAATACAGCATCCCTGAAACCGCATCGAATTTGTGGTTTGACGGTTGGGTAATGATGAAAGGCATGAGCGCGAAAAAACAAAACGCGGCAATGGCGTTTATCAATTTCCTGTCCCGTCCCGATAACGTACAACGGAATATGTATTATATCGGCTACACAAGCTGTATCGCAGGCGAAAGCGTATTCGACTACGTTAGCGAAACGTATTCCGCAAGTGAAGAAGACACGGAAACGGCTACGTACGATTTGCGATATTTCTTTGGCGACGACGACCGCTATTTGTTAACCGTTCCCGAAGAACAAACGCGCCGTCAACTGTTCGCGCAGTACCCTACCGTTGAAACCATCGATCACTTGGTCGTTATGAAATATTTCGACAAAGAAACCAACGAACGAGCAAACCGTATGTGGAATAATATCAAATAAACGATTGATAAAAATTCACACACCGTCTGAAAATTCAGGCGGTGTGTTTTACTATACAACAAAATAAGGAAAGGCAAACACCTTTCCTTATTTTGTGGCGCAGAGAAAGGGATTTGAACCCTTGTATACATTCCTGCATAACACGATTTCGAATCGTGCGCGTTCGACCGCTCCGCCATCTCTGCAAACAGCTTTTATATTATATAACAACGCCAAAAAAAAATCAACTATTTTTAAGCTATTTTAGAAAATTTCCCACCATACCCGTAAAAAGTATGGTGGGAAGAAACTGCTTATAACAACGTGACCATAAGTTGCGACGCGAGTACGATCAATACCAACGCAATCGGATACGTCGATGCGTATGCCGACGCTACGTCGTCCGTCTTTGCCGTCGAAATCAACGTGCCAAGCGCGGGAGTACTCGTCATACCGCCCGTGATCGAACCAAGGCTGTTCAAAAGCGGTAATTTCAACAAATACTTACCGAAGATATAGCCCACAACCATCGGGAATACCGTCATCAAAGCGCCACCAAAGAAGCCCCAAACAACGATGCCTGCACCCCCTGCATTCTTAATTTCTTCTACGAGGGCTACCCCACCTTCAAAGCCTGCGCCGAGCAAGAATAACGCAAGACCAAATTCCCGAAGGACTTTCAACGTACGTTCGTTAACTTCCAACGAGAGTTTACCGATGTGTCCAAAATGCCCGAAAACCAAGCAAGCAATCAATACACCACCCGTCGTTCCAAGCGAGAAACATGCTCCGTCATAGCCCTTTCCTGTCAAAGGAATGGTAATCGAACCGAGCAACAACCCTGCAACGATCGCAAGTGCAAACGGCAAGAATCCGAATTCTTCGCACTTGAAGAACTTGGAGTAATCCCGTTTTTCTTCTTCGCCACCGAGCTTTAAAAGTTCGCGTTCTTTATCCATGTTCGATTTCAAAAGCTTGGGCATTAATTGCACGAACAAGACTACCCCAACAACACCGAACGGATAAGCAATCGCGTGCCCGAGCGTGATTCTTGCAAGGTTTTCCGTCGCCGCATCTTGCGCCGCCGAGAACCCAGGCGTAGACGTGAGCGCCCCCGACAAAATGCCTGCCCAGTATTCAGAGCCGTAATCCGTCAAGAAAATGCAAATTACCGCTACGAGTGTACCCGCCAAAATGATAATTGCACCCAACAAAATATATGTTTTAAAATTCTTTGCAAGGTTTTTAAAGAAATTCGGACCAGCGATAAAACCAACCGCACCAACGAACATGATTAAACCAATATTTTGGATAGGTCCTTTTAAGTATTTTACGACCGTTTCACTTGTACTTTCCATATGGAACGAGCCCAACAAGGGTACGTTCCCAAAATCCAAAGTACATACCCAACCAAGCAAGATTGCGATCAAGAATACCCCTGCCGTTCCGAGCGATACGCCTTTGATATTAATAGCGCCCAATAAGTACCCTAATCCAAGGATTGCAAACACGAGCACGAACATTACGAACGTCGTACTAAATTTGAATACGCCTTCTACGCCTTTCGATTGGCTTGCACTATACGTACACCAAGCTGCAATGCCCGCAACAATGACAACCGCGAGCAAAACCCAAAGCCATTTCAGACTCTTTTTATTTTGACTTTCCATTTTATTCTCCTTAATTGATAGTGGAAACGCGCAAAATTACGCGTTTCCTTAATTTTTCATCATCCTCTTATCAATTTGCTTTTCTTCTGTAATCGGGAAGAAGTTTCGGAGAACGTACTTCCGTGGAAATACCTGCTTCTTCAAGCTCTTTCTCGAATTCTTTAACGTGATCGAGCGTGAGTTCTTTGAGTTCGACGCTCTTATATTTTTCGCCTGCTTGTTGACCTGCATTGCGGCCAAATACAATGATATCGAGCAAGGAGTTGCCCATCAAACGGTTTGTACCGTGAATACCGCCAACCGCTTCGCCTGCAACGTATAAGTTTTCAATACACGTCATACCGTTTGCGCCGATATCCAAACCGCCGTTTTGGTAATGGAGCGTCGGATAGATCAAGATCGGTTCTTTGCGGATATCGATCCCGTATTTCCCGAACATACGGAGCATGGCAGGAATACGTTTTTCGATCGTGCCTTCACCGTTTATGATATCGATCAGCGGAGTATCCAACCAAACGCCTTCGCCGTCCGTCGTTTTGATGCCGTTGCCACGTTCTTTACATTCACGGATAATCGACGATGCCGTCACGTCCCGCGTTTCCAAGGAGTATACGAACGCTTCCCCGTCTTTGTTGACGAGTTGCGCACCGAGCGAACGGACTTTTTCGGTCACCAATGCACCGTAAATTTGCGTGGGTTCTGCTGCGCCCGTCGGGTGATATTGCAACGTTTCGGGATACAACAACTTTGCGCCTGCACGATAGCCGAGCACCAAACCGTCTGCCGTCGCGCCGTAATGGTTGGACGTAGGGAATCCTTGATAATGCAATCTTCCTGCGCCACCCGTCGCGATTACAACCGTCTTTGCGCGTGCGATCATGATTTCTTGGGTTTCCATATTCAAAAGCACCGCACCTGCAACTTTGCCGTCCGTGTCTTTGATGAGTTCGATTGCCGCCGTAAAGTCTACGACCGTAATACCACGGTTGAATACTTCGTCACGGAGCGTACGCATAATTTCTGATCCGGAATAGTCGCGACAAGCGTGCATACGTTTTCTCGACGTACCACCGCCGTGCGTCGTCACCATCGTGCCGTCCGCTTCTTTATCGAACATAACCCCGAGATTATTCAGCCACAAAATCGCTTCGGGAGCTTCGTTTACAAGCTTATACAAAAGCTCGGGTTTATTTTTGAAATGCCCACCGCCGAGTGCGTCCAAGTAATGCGTAGCAGGGCTATCGTTGGGTTTATCCGCCGCTTGAATACCGCCTTCCGCCATCGCCGTATTCGCGTCGCCCAAACGGAGTTTGGTGACGATCATAACGTTCGCGCCGCGTTCGTTGGCTTCGATTGCCGCAGAAGAACCTGCGCCACCGCCACCAATAACGAGCACGTCTACGTCGTAATCGATCTTCGTCAAATCGATATCCATATCCGCGATACGGGAATGACCTTGCAATAAATTCGCAAGTTCGTGTAAAACCTTACCACCTTTATTTTTACCGACTTTCAATTCTTCATACGCCGACGTGATATAATCGGGGTGGAATTGTGCCAAAACCGCGTCTTTTTCTTCCGCCGTCATACGCTTGTGTAAGTTTTCTCTACGAGAAGCGCGCGTCGCTTCTACTTTTTTCATCGATTCAAGTTGTTCTTGCGTATAATGATACATTGCGCTTCTCCTTATTTCTCGATTTCTCTATGGTTATAGAGATTTTTTTGTTCTTCCAACGGCGTATTCATGATCGCTTCCAACGCCGCTTTGCAATCCCCTGCGTCGATTTCCGCAACACGGGAAATTAAGTGTTCGCTCTTGGGAGCGAGATATTTGCCCGTAAGACGTCTGGTAAGGAGCGCCACTTGGGGATGCGAAATCCCTGCAGGGCAACGGGAAGAACATACGCCACACATTACGCAGTCAAAGCTTTCTTCCGCCGCTTTTTCGTATTCGCCACGTTGCGCGTACGCGATATACTGCATAACGTTGAGTTCTTGCGTACAGCTCTTGGTGCAAGCATTGCAACCGATACACGAATAGATTTCGGGATAGAGTTGCATCATGATTTGTTGCGTGGGCTTGATGACGTTGACGTCGTATACTTGTTTTACGAGCGGGAAGAAGGGCAACGTCGCTACGTACATACCTTCTTCTACTTGTTGTTGACAAGCCAAGCAGGACTTCAATTCTTGTTGTCCTTTAATACGGTAAATGGTTGCGCAAGCACCGCAAAAACCGTTTCTGCAACCGCAACCGCGAACAAGTTGATAGCCCGCGTATTCCATTGCTTTCATAATCGTCAAACTTTCCGGTACTTGATAACGTTTCCCGAAAAGATATACGTTTACCATTTTTTCCATTTTTCTTTCTCCTTAATACTCATCCGGCAATTCATCCAATTCCGTCATACGGAATACGGGGCCGTCTTTGCAAACGAATTTATCGCCTACGTTGCATCTACCGCACTTACCTACCCCGCATTTCATCCGGAGTTCCAACGTCGTATATACGCGGGATTTTTCAAAGCCGAGCTCTAAAAGACCTGCCAAAGTGAACTTAATCATGATCGGCGGACCGCATAATACTGCCGTCATATTCGGATCTAATCCGAGCTCTTTGACGTAGGCAGGTACGAACCCAACGTGTCCATCCCAACCTTCTTGCGGGCGGTCGATCGTCAAATACACTTCGATATTCGGCTCGTTCATCCATTCAGTTTGGATTTCTTCGATATCCACGAGATCGTCCTTGCTTCTCGCACCGTATACGATAACGACTTTGCCGTAATGATCACGGTAATGGCGTACGTAATTGATAACGCTTCTCAACGGAGCAAGCCCGATACCACCTGCAATAAACAACAAATCCTTGCCCTTGAAGTCTTCTTCTACGGGGAAATTCTTGCCGTAAGGTCCGCGAACGGTGATTTGTTGACCGACTTCCATTGCGTGGATAACTTCTGTCACGCAACCGCATTTTTTAATGGAAAATTCCATATATTCTTCGTTCGTCGGGGACGAAGTGATGGAGAACATACATTCGCCTACGCCGGGAACGGATACCATCGCGCATTGACCGGGCATATGTTGAAAGAGTTTTTTGCCGTCCGTACCGACTACGCGGAACGTTTTTACGTCGGGCGTATCTTTACGAACGTCCGTAATCACGCCTACTTTCGGAATGAGAGTTTCTTCAATCATTATTTTTTCCTCCCAACGTTTTGATAACTTTGACAATATTCAAGTTTTGCGGACATTTGTTCACACAACGACCGCAACCCACGCACGAATACGTACCATCGTATTGCGACGGATAGTAAACGAGCTTATGCATAAATCTTTGACGGAAACGTTGCATTTGCGTCGTACGGCTGTTCCCGTGCGCCATCAACGTGAAATCCGAATACATACAGGAATCCCAGCAACGATAACGGATTACGCCTTCGTTGGTCTTGAAGTCCCGAATGTCGAAACATTGACAGGTCGGGCATACAAACGTACAAGTACCGCAACCAAGGCAAGCTTCGCTCATTTCTTCCCATTCTTTTTCGTTGAACAATGCATTCAAGTTTTCGGGGGTAAATCTCGAAAGATCTAAGTTGGAGAAAGGCAAACGTTCGATAACCGCTTTCGTTTGCGCTTGTTGCGTGGCAACTTCCGTTTCACCGCCTTCTTCCAAAAGCTCTTGCACGAGCGCCGTTAACGCTTCGCCCTTTTCGGTGTTTGCTTGCCAATACAAGTATTCTGCGTCCAACCACGTCGTCACGTCGCCTTGCGGTGCGGTAGCGTCAACGTCGAATACTTTACAGAAACAGCTTTCTTCAGGGCGCGAACAAGCGAGCGTGACAATCGTCGTCGTTTCTCTACGCATCTTATAGTAGCTATCTACCGGATCGCCAAGGAATACTTTGTCCAAAACTTCGATGGCTTTATAATCGCAAGCTTTTACGCCGAACAAAACGAACGGGCGTCTTTCATCAAACTGTTCGCGAACGTCGATGACTTCGATATTCTTGCCGTCTGTTTTGAATTTCATCATGTTTTCCGTTTGCGGGAAGAACATACTCTTGGGGGATTTTACTGTTTTCAAGGTTTCCAAGGAAACTTCTTTCCCTTCACCCCAAACCGCGTAATTGACTTCGCCTGCACGCTTTACGGGGATATACAAGCCCGACGTTTCATTGATTTTTGCGTACAAGTCGTTTAATTTTTCTTTGGATATTCTATACATTATTTCGCCTCCCCGTTAAACACGTCTTTGGGTTCTACGTCGCCTTCCGTGAAAGAAGTAAGCGGGGTTTTGCCTTCCGTCGTTTCCCCTGCTTGGAATTCCCCGTACAAGCCGTCGATATCTTTGATAAATTTACGGTTGAGCAAATGCAAAGGAATATTTTGCGGGCATACGCGACTACATTCTCCGCAATCGGTACAACGTCCCGCGACGTGGAACGCACGAATGATATGGAAGAGTTGTTCTTCAAACTGATCGTCGTTTGCTTTTGCCGAAATCCCCGATGCAGGGTTGTCGAATACGCATTTTACACACGAACAAGCAGGGCATACGTTGCGACAAGCGTTGCAACGGATACATTTGGAGAGTTGGTTGCGCCAGAATGCAAACCGCTCGTCTTCCGTCATCGCTTCTAATTTTTCTACTTCCGCAAAACGGTTGACGTCGCGTTCGGGACGTTCGTGAAGAATGATTTCTTCATCTTTTGCTTGGTGCGTTTTGTTGCACGTTTCGCATTTCGTCAAAACCACGTCAGGCTTATACAACGTTTCTTCGCCGTAAGCCGTTTTTACGTGAACGTCTTTGTCTACGACTTCTACACTCTCGATCATCGAAACGCCTTTGGCTTTCATTTTTTCCACGTCGAGCTTTGCCAAGCATTCTACCGCGATCACGTATACTTTTTCGCGGTCGATACGGTGTTCTTTCACGAGTTGATTGAAACTGTACGTGTCGCACGGTTTCAAGAATACCGCCGTTTTGCCTTCTTTTTTCGCGATTTGAATCAAATATTTGGAAAGGTTTGCGCCACAGAACCAATCGTATACGAACGTATCGAGTTCTTCTACGCTTTCAAATACCGCAGGGGACGGATCAAAACAGAAATCCCCTTTCTTCCAAGCGACTACACGCGCTACTTCACCGCTTTCAAGCAAAGCTTTTGCGCGTTCTAACATTTTCATTTCTACTTCTTTCATCTTATTCGCCCTCCTTTACGCGAAGGTCGGTCAAGCGTTTGTTTTCGCCGAGTTCCGTCACCTGTTTTACGAAATCGTTCATAACGCTCGCAAAACGCGCGCCTTCCGCAGCGGAAACCCATTCCACGCGCGTACGTTCCTTTTCAATACCCATATAGTTTAAGAAACTGTACAAGAGTGCCATTCTTCTACGCGTATAATAGTTGCCCGTCACGTAATGGCAATCGCCAGGATGGCAACCGCACAAGATGACGCCGTCCGCACCGCGTTGGAATGCTTTCAAGACGAACATCGGGTTTACACGACAGGAACAGGGTACGCGAATGATTTTTACGTTCGCAGGGTAGGTCAAACGGCTAGAGCCAGCCAAGTCCGCACCTGCATACGAGCACCAATTACAGCAAAACGCCACGATGTTCGGCGTAAATTCTTTCTTTTCCGTACTTACATCTTGCATATTGCTTCTACCTCCGACATAATTTGCTTGGAGCTAAATCCTTTCAAATCCATTGCTCCCGACGGACAAGTGACCGTACAAGCGCCACAACCTTGACATACCGCAGGGTTGACCGACGCTACGCGACGGATTTCCGTTTTACCACCGCCAAGACGGAATTCTTTTTCCACGTACGTAATCGCGCCGTAAGGACAAACGTTGGCGCATTGACTACAACCATTACACATCGTTTCATCGGGTGTTGCCACGCAAGGATTCGTCTTTAATTTATCTTTTACCAACAAGCCGATTACTTTCGCCGCGCAAGCCGATGCTTGGGATACCGTTTCGGGGATATCTTTCGGACCTTGACATACCCCTGCAAGGTATACGCCCGCCGTAGGGCTTTCCACAGGACGGAGCTTTGCGTGCGATTCCGTCAAGAAGTTGTTTGTATCGATACTTGCCGTAAGTAGCGTCGCAATCTTACGAACGGAAGGTTCGGGTTCGATTGCCGCAGCCAAAACGACGAGATCGGATTCGATGGTGATTTGTTCGTTATCGATCAAGTTCGAGCCTTGTACCATCAACTTACCGTTTTCGTTGTACACTTTGCCGACCATACCCTTGATATAGTCTACGCCGTATTGTTCTACCGCGCGACGGAAGAATTCGTCGTAGTTCTTACCCGGTGTACGTACGTCGATATAGAATACGTGCACTTCCGTATCGGGATATTTTTCACGAATGAGCATCGCGTGCTTCGCCGTATACATACAGCAAATCTTAGAACAGTACGGTTTCCCGCAACCGCTTGTATCACGCGAGCCTACGCATTGAATAAAGGTGATTACTTTCGGATGTTCACCGTCGGAAGGACGGAGCAAAACGCCGTTCGTAGGGCCTGCCGCGTTCATCAAACGTTCCAATTCCAAAGACGTGATCACGTCCTTGTTGTCGTTGTAGCCGTATTCGTTGAAATTGTCTACGCTAATCGGCTTAAAGCCCGTCGCTACGACGATCGCGCCGTATTGACGTTCGATAAACGTATCCTTTTGCTCGTAATCGATTGCGCCTACGCCACAGAATTTTTGACAAATACCGCATTTGCCCGTTTTCATCTTGATACATTGCGTCGGATCGATCACCGCTACGTTGGGGATCGCTTGCGCGAACGGAATGTAGATGGCAGGACGGGTGTTCAAATTCATATTGAATTCGTTTAAACCTTTCTTCGACGGGCATTTTTCCATACAAATCTTACAGCCCGTACATTTCGTTTCGTCAACAAATCTTGCTTTGCGACGGATTTTTACGTTGAAGTTCCCAACAAAACCTTTTACGTCTTCCACTTCCGAATACGATAAAATATCGATCTTTTCGTGTTGCGCGCAGTCTACCATTTTCGGCGTCAAAATACACGCAGAACAGTCGAGCGTGGGGAACGTTTTATCGATTTGCGCCATTCTTCCGCCGATCGTCGCATTCTTTTCTACGATGTCGACTTCAAACCCTGCGTCCGCAATGTCAAGCGCCGCTTGAATCCCTGCGATACCGCCACCAATGACGAGCGCGCGCTTTACAACAGGGCTTTCCCCTGCCATCAAAGGCGCGTTGAGTTTTACCTTCGCAATCGCCGTACGAACGAGTATCACCGCTTTTTCCGTAGCTTCTTCCATATCTTTATGGATCCACGAGCAGTGTTCACGAATATTCGCAACTTCTACCATGTACGGGTTCAAGCCCGCAGCTTCTGCGGCTTTGCGGAACGTCGCTTCGTGCATTCTCGGTGAACACGCCCCGATGACAATCCCCGTAAGGTTGTGTTCCTTAATCGCTTGTTTGACAAGCTGTTGACCGTTTTCGGAGCACATGTACTGATAGTTCGCCGCATATACGACGCCCGGTTCGCTTTTAATGACTTCCGCTACCTTTTCCACGTCCACCGTTGCCGCGATATTACTGCCGCACCAACAAATAAAAACACCTATTCTTTGCATTTTTTATACTCTCTTTTTTTAGATTTTTTTTCGTTTTTGAGTTATTTGTTATATTTTCTATACGCGCTGACCAAAAGTTGTTGGGGAATAAATTCGTCCACGATCGGGGGAATATCTTCCGCTTTTAAACCGTTCTTGCCTTGCGCGCGAACTACCGTGTCGCGAACCGCTTCGACAACCGACGCAGGCGCTACGCCACGCGGACAACGTTCTACGCAAGCCATACAGGACAAGCAGTTCCAAATCGCGTCGCATGCCAACAATTCTTCAATTTTACCTTGCCCCAACATGGAAACGAATTGATGCGGTTTGATATCCATATCGTGGAATGCAGGACAACGCCCCGAACATTTACCGCATTTCATACATTTCTTTACGTCCGTACCACTCAAGCGGTTAAGGTTATCCATACGTTCTTGTTTCGTCATGCTTTCACCCCCAACGCTTCTGCGAGAAGTTCCGTAAAGTACTGTACGGGCAAGATATTACCACCGTTGACTTGTAAATTATACAAGCAAAGCGGACAAGCCGTAATCACAAGCTCCGCGCCCTTTTCCTTGGCGCTGAATAATACTTTCTCGCTCTTTTTCTTCGGCAACTCGCTATTCTTCAAAGACACGTACGCGCCACAGCACTCGTTTCTAAACGGGTAGATCACGGGCGTACCGCCGATTGCGCGGATAAAGTCTTCGATAATCGTAGGATTTTCGGGATTGTCGAACGCCATTACTCCGCTAGGGCGCAACAACAAGCAGCCGTAGTACGCGCCGATTTTCTTATTGATCGGGTTGACAACCGCTTTTTTGATCGCGTCGAATCCTACGAGATTTTTGAGCATTTCCAAGTAATGGATCACTTCCGTTTCCCCTTTGTAGGGAGTTTCGAACTTGGAGTAGTTGTTTGCTCTAAAGCAAATATCGCCGTCCGCTTTCATATCTTCGTTGACGCGTTTGATGACGTTATGGCACGCCGAGCAGAGCGTCAATAATTTACCGCCGTTGCGTTTTGCGTATTCCAACGCGCGAACCGCCGACAATTTGTTGGCGATTTCGTCCGTACCCGTCGGATATACCGCGCCACAGCATTGCCAATTTTCAATTTCTTCCATAGTCACGCCCAAAGCTTCGGCGCAAAGACGGGCAGTCACGTCCAATTCTTTGGCTTTCGTTTTCAGCGTACAACCGGGATAATAACAAATTTTCATTTTTTCTACGTTCCCTTTCGTGTTATTTTTGCGGATACGCCATTTCTTCGGGACGGAATACTTCGTCGAATTTTTCCGCCGTCAAGAACCCAAGCGCCACGCAAGCTTCTTTTAACGAGATGTTTTCCTTGTACGCTTTCTTTGCCGTTTTCGCAGCGTTTTCATAACCGATATACGGGTTGAGCGCCGTCACCAACATCAAGGAGTTGTACAAGTTGTGTTTCATTTTTTCTTTGTTTGCTTGAATACCCGTCACGCAGTTCTTTTCAAACGACGTAATCCCGTCCGCAAGCAACCGTACCGATTGCAAGAAATTGTAGATGATCACGGGCATGAATACGTTGAGTTCGAAATTCCCTTGCGAAGCGCCTACGCCAACCGCGACGTCGTTCGCCATAACTTGTACGGCAACCATCGTCATCGATTCGCATTGCGTCGGGTTGACTTTTCCCGGCATAATCGAAGAACCAGGTTCGTTTTCGGGGATAAAGATTTCCCCCAAACCGTCTCTCGGACCACTCGCAAGCCAACGTACGTCGTTTGCAATCTTCATCAAGTTGCATGCGAGCGCTTTCAACGCGCCGTGCGCAAACACCAATTCGTCTTTCGCCGTTAACGCGTGGTATTTATTTTCCGCGGTCACAAACGCTTTGCCCGTGAGCGCGCTAACCTGCGCCGCCACTTCTTCCGCAAAGCCCTTGGGCGCATTCAAGCCCGTACCGACCGCCGTTCCGCCGAGCGCGAGTTCTTTCAAACCCGTCGTCGCCAACTGCAATTGCGCTTTGGTTTTTTCGATCATGTTCCTCCAACCGCTAATTTCTTGCGAAAATGCGATGGGAACTGCGTCTTGCAAGTGTGTTCTACCACTCTTGACAATGCCTTCGTTTTCTTTTTCTAAACGTTTCAACGTCGCAATCAACGTATCCATCGCAGGGAACAAATCGTCCTCGATTGCTACAACCGCGGCAATATGCATCGCCGTCGGGAACGTATCGTTGGAGCTTTGGCTCTTGTTAATGTCGTCGTTGGGGTGCAATAATTTCGCGCCTGCGATTTCATTACCGCGGTTTGCGATCACTTCGTTCGCGTTCATATTCGATTGCGTACCGCTACCCGTTTGCCATACGACGAGCGGGAAGTGTCCGTTCAATTCGCCCGAAATCACTTCATCGCAAGCCGCGCAAATCGCATTTTTCTTTTCTTCGGAAAGTTTCCCGAGTTTGCAGTTCGCAAGCGCTGCCGCTTTTTTCAAAATCCCGAACGCACGGGTAATTTCACGGGGCATTACTTCCGTACCGATACGGAAATTTTGATAACTTCTTTGCGTTTGCGCCGCCCAATATCTATCTGCGGGGACTTGCATTTCTCCCATTGTGTCTTTTTCAATACGATATTCCATTCTTCTTTCCTAATCCTTAAATTTCAATTTGCGCGATAACGCCTTTCAAGACTTCCGCGCTGTGTTGCATTTTTGCAAGTTCTTCTTCCGAAAGTTTCGGCGTAAGCGTCGTCACAATCCCTTCGTTGCCGATTGCGCAAAGCGTAGAAAGCGCTACGTCCGAAATCCCGTATTCCCCTTCCAAAACCGTCGAAACGGGCAAAATCGTGTACGCGCTGGAATAAATGCTCTTTACGATTTGCGTCACGCTCGCCGCGATACCGTAGAACGTCGCGCCCTTGCCAGCAATAATTTGTCCGCCGGATTTCTTAACGTATTGTTCTACGTCTTCACGCGTGTACGGGGTGACGGTCAAAACGCTCTTATCCGTTAACGTCTTTTCGTATTCGTCCAAAGGAATACCCGAAATGTCCGCCGCCGACCAAGCTACGAACGAGCTGTCGCCGTGTTCACCCAAAACGTATGCGTGAACCTGCTTTTGGTTGACCGAATAAAGTTCGGAAAGTCGCGTTCTCAAACGGATACTGTCAAGCGTCGTACCCGTACCGATTACACGGTTCTTGGGTACGCCCGTAATCTTGCAAAATACGTACGTGAGCACGTCTACGGGGTTTGCTACGAACAAGTACAAAGCATCGGGTGCGTACTTAACGATTTGCGGAGCGATGCTCTTTAAAATATTGACGTTGGTTTGCGTAAGGTCGATACGCGATTGACCGGGTTTTCTACCTACACCCGACGTGACGATGACGATATCGGAATTTGCGGCGTCTTCGTACGTACCGCAATAAATTTTCGTGGGCGAAAGATAGGGCGTGGATTGTCTAATATCCAACGCTTCCCCTTGCGCCTTCGCTTCATTGACGTCAATCAATACGATTTCTGCAACCGTACCCGTTGCAACCAACGTATACGCTACGGTTGCCCCTACAGAACCTGCACCGATGATAGTTACTTTGTTGTTCATAATCCTTTCTCCATGTGAATTTTTTTCGAGTGGAACGCTCCCTTTTTTCGGGAACGGCATAAAAAGACATACTACGCCTTTTATACTACACTATTATACCATATTTTTTATCACTCGCCAAATACTTGACGGCGCATATAAACAACTTTCAATCGTTAAATCGATAAATTTTTATCTTTTTCTTTTTTTTGTGGGTTTTTATGGATTTTTTACTATTTTTAAGCCGTTTGAGATAAAATCAACAACAAATAAATCTCACCCATCCGAGTATTTGGATGGGTGAGTAGAACATTTCACTTATTTACGTTGATTTGCTATATCCGCAATATTCATCTCCGTCAAATATCCGTTTGCATACGCCTGCGGTAGCGTATAAAATTCTCCTTGATATAAAACGCAAATATAGTTTCCATTCGAATAATGAAAATCATATCCCGCAACGTTTTCCGACCATAAAGATTCGGTATACTGCATATTTTCTCCCGTAAGCATTGCAACAAGCGCTCCACTAGGATACTGCCCATAATAGTCTATAACCTCTCCCTTTCCTGCTTCAGGATACTTCTTTTCATAACAATCGATTAGCAATGCTTTATTATTGGCCATTTCGGCTTGTACGGGAATCTTCGTTGTTCCGTAATCGTAAAACTCCCAAACGTAATGATACTCGTCGTTGTTTTCTATCGTAATTTCAAATTTCGTTAATTTTTTATTACGAAAATAATACGCATACGTACCCGCGACATCCCCTGCGTGGGCATCAAACCGATAGGATTTTGTCGAACTGTCATACTCCAATAAATGGAAATCCCGTTTATACCATAACACAAACGAAATCCCGTTATCCGTATTTGATGTCATCGAGTATTTTCGCCAATATGCGGATGTTTCGGTAAAATCTTCATAACGTTCACTACCATATACGTATTTGAATTCTTCTCCGTTTTCCATACCGTAATAACGACCATAATATTGCACTCCGTTGCGATAGCAATACCCTGCAAACGCATTTTCCGTACTGTATATGTATTCACACACTTGATCTCTTTCCCAATATGGTCCCGTCACAGAAATGGTTACGTTGGACAGCGCATTTTCCGTAAACGCTTGTTCATATTCTTCTTGGTTTACTTGATACGAATCTTTTTTGCAAGCAGGCATAGACATCGATAAAAACAATACTCCAAGCGCCATAAAATGTACAAATGCTTTCTTCATCCTTCCCTCCTTTATGGATATTCAGCAATTATATTCTATCACACACAGAGTAAAATTGCAAGTATTTATTAAAAAAAGCCTTGCCGTTAAGCAAGGCTTTTCAAGTAATTGATTGTAAAGTTATTCTTCGGAAAGCGCCTGATATAACAACAATCCCCCCACAAGCAAAGCAACCACTCCGCTAACAATAAACATAGGTGCGATTACCGCTTTTCGGTGAAACAAAAAGAGTATACCCACCAAGATCATTCCCGTGGGGACGGCATAATGGAATAGCAAATGCCAAGTCGGGTTGCACGTTATGCGACGTTTGAGTTTTTCACACAAAAGCAAAATTCCAAACACAAGTAGGATTGCGGAAACGACGTACAATACCGCCGAAACCGCCGCCCAACCGCAAACGATAATCAAAACCCCCGTACATATCTTGACCACGGCGGGCGGGAAATCTTTGGAAAACAAATCCACAATGCCGACGACGATCAAGCCTGCACCCACAATGGTCATTACAAGATTGATAAACCTACCCTTTAATACCATTAGCAAAATACCGATACCGATCGTCAATAGCGCCGTAATGATCTTTTCCGATTTTTTCATAGACACTCCCTTTTATTTGTGTCGGCGAAGAATCCCTATGCGGATATATTTTTTGGAATACCGTTCACGCGCCCGAGCGCACGGATAGGCTTCCCATTTGCGACAATATGCGCAAAATTCGTAATCGCCACAGCGATCTTCCCCAGCTAAAATACTGTCGTACCATTTGACTTCGTCAAATTCGTCTTGTTGTTTTTTGTAATCCATAAGCTTACTCCTTATTAATATGCTACGTAGCGGAAAATTATTCCTGTTCCAAGTATTTTTTCAAAACGGGATACACGACTTTTGCCATTCGGTAGAACCCCAAATCGTTCGGGTGGCATTTATCCACCGTACACGCGTCGCGATCTTCTTCACCGAACAACGTTTTCCCGTCGATAAACGAAATATTTTTATCCCCGTTCGAGATGGCTTTTTGATAGGCGTCATAGATCGCCGACCGACGTTCGTCCGCCTTCGGATCGTAATCGCAATCGGGCTTCGTCATGAAAATAATCGGCGTTTGCGGATGCTGTTCACGAAGCTTTTTATATAAAGGATCATACGTGCAACGCAAGTGTTCGGCATTCGGTGCGTTGTGGTCGTAATCAATGACGTACACGGACGGATCCAACGACGCGAGATAATCAATCATCGTCCTTTCCCCTTTCGCGCTACCAGAAAAACCAAGATTTAAAAATTCCGTATCCAACCAACGGGAAACGAGCGCAACGTAATCGTTGCCAGAATGCGAAGCGCAACCGCCTTCGGTAATCGAAGAGCCGTAGAACACGACGGGTTTTGTATACGTATACGCGCGAGGCGGTAAGAGCTGCGAGCCGTCTTTGATCCCGACGTAAAACTCTACCACGCCACCGTAGAGCGGGAATTGCAATTCAATTTCGTGCATACCCGTACCGAGAAAATAATTAATTCCGTCAAAGGAAATCTTCCCGTAATTCAACGAGTAATAAACCCCGTCTCTCGGCACGTCCCCTTCGATCGGGTTTAAGAGATTTTTCCAAATCGGAGCGTATTTTCCGGCGTATTTCCCGTCGCAATAAATGGAAAATCCCATAGCGCCAACAATGGGCATATGTTCCATAATATCACATGTAGGAATGATACATTTTAACGCCACGTAAGGAGAGTTTGTGCGGAAACGCAACCTTCCTCCCGACGTGCAATAGCAAAGGTAAGGTACGCCTTCGCCAAAATCGGGTGCGTTCGCTACTTCTTTCGTCATACGGCGATAGCATTTTTCTTCTTCGCTATACGTAATGCCGTGCAAAGAAAAAGGCTGTTCGTTGGCGTTTATCCAACGGATATCCGTTTCGGTAATTTGTGTGTACGCTAAATTTTTATCAATATCCGCAATATTCATCTACTTCATCCTTTTTTTGTTGCCTTTATTATAATACTTTTTTTGCGTAAAGTCAACGTTTTAAAAGAATTTTCGACAAGCTATTTTAAAAGCCGCGACACAATGCCACGGCTGCGCGAATGCTTTCGACGTTCTTCTTTGCAACAAAAAGTTGCAAAGCGTGAACCGAAACCCCGATCTTTCCTATGCGACGCCTTTTCCAACTTTCGCTAGTCACCCGAACCGAACACGAACACTTCGCAAACCGTCCTTGCGGGGGAATACTGTATTCTATGCAAAAAGCAGGTAAAAAAGTACCTGCTTTTCAAAATAATTTCCTTTTAAATTCTCGTCACGTGCAAGCCTGTAAGTACTTCGTTATACTTATCTTTGGTAAACGAAACTTGTTCCGACGTCATTACCCGCGCCGTTCCAGCCGCGACACCCGCGC
The DNA here is from genome assembly GCA_017625565.1 of Clostridia bacterium. Classification (GTDB taxonomy): domain Bacteria; phylum Bacillota; class Clostridia; order Christensenellales; family Borkfalkiaceae; genus Scatosoma. Next base: position 82,098 of record JAGAKN010000002.1, on the reverse strand, counting down.
GCAAGATTTCTTCTAAAGGTGCGTCTTGTTCAAGTTTAATCGCCGCCGCCGCAACCATCGCATCCCCCGCGCCGACCGTCGAATTCATAGCGACGTTGATGCTCTTGCAATAGAAATTCTCTTTACCGTCGGTAATCACCGCGCCCTGTTTCCCTAAAGACAACAGTACCCGTTTCGCGCCCCGATCCAACAATTCATAACAACCAGCGAGCATATCTTCCTTATCCGCCAACTGTCTACCGAGCGTATTTTCCAACTCTTCTATATTCGGTTTAACGAGATCGACGCCGTTTTTGAGCGCCGAATACATCCGTTGTCCCGACGCATCTGCAATAATTTTCGAGCGTTCGTCCACAGACTTTGCAAGCCGTCCGTAATATTCGGGATCTAATCCACGCGGTAAACTCCCTGACAATACGGTCACTTGGCTTTTTGCCGAAAGCATACCCACCAAACCGAGCACTTCGTCCGCTTTTTCGCCCGTGATCGCTTCCCCGACGTCGTTGACTTCGGTAAGCATAGCGCGACGATCGATAAATTTGTAATTTTCACGAACCCTGCCTTTATTCCAAACGAACGTAAACGGCACTCCTTCTTTATCCAAAGCGTTTTCGAACATATAACCGTTTTCATTATACATCAAACCTGTCGTGTACGATTCGCAACCCAATCGAGCTACGCCAATCGCAACGTTTAACGCCTTTCCACCGAACGAAATGGACTTGCGTTTTAAAACGTTCGTTCTCCCAACGTTTAAAGCGTCCACTTCCACCGTCACGTCCATGCAAGGACTCATACATACAGTTAAAATCATAAATTATTCCCCCTATTTTATGCCCCGATCGCGGAACATCTTTCGCCAAACACGAAAAAACCGTCCTTTGAACGAACGGCTTTCTTTTCGTCACATAGAAATCATTTGTAAAGTTTCGTATAATTCGTAATTGAACGTTTTCTTCATCGAAACCGCTTCGATAATATCCATATCGATAATCTTGTTATCACGAATACCGACTACGCGATTGCCGATACCTTCATTGAGCAAACGCACCGCTTTATTGCCGAATTGCGCCGCTAACATTCTATCCGCCATCGTCGGAGATCCGCCACGTTGTACGTGTCCGATACACGTAGGACGTACGGAGTATTCCGTACCGCTTTGGATTTTCTTCGCAAACTCGTCCGCGCTCATAACCCCTTCGGCTACGATGACGATATTCGAGTGCTTCCCATTTGCCCTAGAATGGTTAATCCGTCTCAAAATTTGCTCCATATCGAATTGAATTTCGGGAACGACGATAATTTCTGCCCCCGAAGCGATACCACTATACAACGCGATATCCCCACAATGTCTACCCATAACTTCTACGACGGAGATCCGTTCGTGCGAGGTCATCGTATCGCGGAGCTTATTGATAATATCCAAGCAAGTGTTTACCGCCGTATCAAACCCGAGCGTATAATCGGTATACGCCAAGTCGTTGTCGATCGTACCCGGAATCCCGATCGTCGGAACGCCGTATTCTTCGCTCAAAATTCTCGCGCCACGGAAAGAGCCGTCGCCACCGATAACCACCAAGCCGTCGATCCCGTTCTTTTCGAGTGTACGAACCGCTTGTTGTTGCCCTTCCTTCGTCATCATTTCCATGCATCTTGCCGTACGTAAACGCGTACCGCCACATTGTACGATATTGGAAACGCTACGCATTTCCATGGGGATTACGTTGTTTTCAATCAAACCTGCATAACCGCGTTCAATCCCGTAAACTTCCATTCCAAAATAAATTCCCGAACGAACTACCGAGCGAATCGCCGCGTTCATACCCGGTGCATCGCCACCACTCGTTAACAATCCAATCCGTTTCATCCTATTGCTACCTTCTCTCTTTATCTTTTTTACTAAATAAACGTAATTATTACCTATACTATTATAGCAAATCTACAAAAAAATACAACTGTTTTGCGCGCTTTTTTCAATTTTTTACAACAATTTTATACAGCTTTCGGGCAAAAAGCTTGCAAGTTCCGCCATCAGAGCTTTGTTGGGCAATACTTTTTGCGAACAGAGCATTTTCTTGCCGTGTTTCACGAAATACACCTGCGTTTCGCCTGCGTAGAACGAAAGCGTTTCCAACAGTTCTTCCACGTCCGCGTCGTCCAAAGTTTCTACGTTCAACCACAACCGTTTTTCCGCATCCGTCTTTGCTTTCGGAACGCTCCTTTCCGACGACGCGTTCGCCTTGGCAACCGGATTGCTTTCGTCGAGCGTGAATTCCGACATTTTATCGACGATGATAACAGGCGGTTTTTCGTCTTCAATGCTAATTTTCCCCGACAAGGAAACCACTTTGTCAACGACGAGAAAATCTCGGATACGCTCGTATATTTTGGGGAAACAAACACACTCGATCGAGCCGTACAAATCTTCCACGGTCACGAACGCCATTAACGATCCGCTACGCGTTTTCAATTTCTTGAACGCGGAAATCATCCCACCCATCGTGATCTGTTGTCCGTCGGAAATTTCCGTATACGTTTTTACTCCGCTTTCTTCGTCTTCTTCGTAATGACTCGTCATCGAGCAATTAAACGTACAATCCTTAAAATAAGGCAAGAATTTCTCAAACGGATGTCCGCTGACGTATACGCCGAGTACGGATTTTTCCTTGGAGAGCCGTTCCATCGTTTCGTATTCCGCAAGGTTGGGGATCGCAATCTCCAAGCCCTGTTCTTCTATGATGCTACCAAATAAAGAAATTTGCGCCCCTGCCTTTTGCTTTTCCACGGCGTTTGCGCGCGCCAAAGCTTCTTCATAAACCGCCGCCAGCGCCTGTCGCGTATGTCCAAACGAATCGAACGCGCCTGCATAAATCAAGCTTTCCACAATCCGTTTGTTGACGTATTTCGCGCAACGGCAAATGAAATCGGAAAAGTCCTTAAACAGACCGTGTTCTTCCCGTTCCTTAATCACCGCTTCTATGGCGTCCTGTCCAACGCCACGGAGCGCGCCAAGACCGATCCGAAGTCCGTTGCCTTCTACCCAGAAAATCGTTTTAGAACGATTGATATCGGGCGGTAAAACGTCGATGTTTTTTTCCTTCATATACAGGATATATTTGGAAACTTCTTCGATTTTATCAATACGGTCGTTGAGAATACCCGCCAAAAATTCCTTGGGATAGAAATACTTTAAATACGCCGTACGATACGCCACGACCGCATACGCCGCCGCGTGGGATTTATTGAACGCATAGGATGCGAAACTTTCCATATCCGAGAAGATTTTCCCTGCCACTTCGGGCGGAATCCCCTTAGACGCGCAACCCGTAATTCCTTCTTCAGGCGCGCCGTAAATGAACTTGTCCTTTTGTTCCATCAACTCTTTTTTCTTCTTCTTGGACATCGCGCGACGAACCAAGTCCGCTTGCCCCAACGAATACCCTGCGAGCTGTTGGAAAATTTGCATAACCTGTTCCTGATAGACGATAACCCCGTAAGAGTTTTTCAAAATCGGCTCTAAGTGCGGAGTATCGTAAACGATTTTTTCAGGATTGTGCTTGTTTTCGATATACTTGGGAATAAAGTCCATAGGGCCGGGACGGTAGAGTGAAATCCCTGCGATCAAGTCTTCCAAACAGTTGGGTTGCAAGTCTTTCATAAACTTTTTCATCCCACCTTGTTCCAACTGGAATACCGCGTCGGTATCCCCCGACGAGATGAGCTGATACGCTTCCGGCACGTCTACGCCGAGCGCGTTGAAGTCGATATCGATCCCCCTGCCTTCTTTGATATACGTCAACGTGTTTTGAATATCCGTCAGCGTCGTCAACGCCAAGAAGTCCATCTTGAGCATCCCAACCGCTTCGACTTCTTTCATATCGAATTGCGTGACGATATCCTCCCCGTTTCTAGCAAGCGGTACGTTATCCGAAAGCACTTTGTTGCAGATAACGACGCCTGCGGCGTGTTCGGAGATATTCTTGGGCATACCTTCCAACTTCAAGCCCATATCGATGACGCGGTGCAGTTCTTCGTTCGATTCGTATACTTCGATGAACTCGGGATTGCGTTTTTGCTTTTGTTCGGCAAGTTTCTTTTGCAATTCCCCGCGTTTTTCTTCGTTGAGTTCGGGATCAGCGAGTTGTTTTTCGAGCTTGGGAATTTTCAAGCCCAACAATTCCCCGATCGTCGATTTCCCGTCCATAAGTTTTGCAACTTTATCCGTTTCCGAATAAGGCACGCCCATTACCCGTCCCACGTCCTTGATAACGGCACGCGACGCAAGCGTACCGAACGTGACGATTTGCGCTACGTTTTCGGGGTGGTATTTTTCACGGACGTATTCAATGGTTTCGTATCTGCGTTTGGTACAAAAGTCGACGTCAAAGTCGGGCATAGAAACACGGTCGGGGTTTAAGAAACGCTCGAAAATCAAATCGTAGCGCAAGGGATCGACGTCGGTAATCCCGATGGAATACGCAACGATACTGCCAACCCCAGAACCACGACCAGGTCCTACGGGTATGCCGTGCAGTCGCGACCAGTTGATATAATCCCACACGATCAAGAAATAATCGGCAAAACCCATTTTGATGATGATACCGAGTTCGTATTCCGCGCGTTGTTTAATTTCGTCCGTAATCTCCGCGTAGCGTTTGGGTAAACCTTCCCACGTCAAGCGCGTAAGATAATCGGGTGACGTAGAGCCGTCGTCGGGCTTATACAAAGGAATGAGCGACGTATCACGGATCGGATCGCCTTTCGGCGTCAAATCGAACGCAGGTTCTACCACTTTGTCCGCAATGACACGCGTGTTGGTAATCGCTTCGGGAACGTAATGGAAAAGCTCCGCCATTTCGTCGCCCGATTTCATGTAAAACTCGTCCGTGTCAAACTTCATACGCTTGGGATCGGCGAGTGTTTTCTTCGTTTGAATACACAGCAAAACGTCGTGCGCTTCGCTGTCCGATTTTTCGATATAATGCACGTCGTTCGTCGCTACTAGCCCGATTTGCAATTCTCTAGCGATCTTGATCAAATCGGGAATGACTTGCTTTTCTTCTGCTATCCCGTGATCTTGTAATTCGATGTAAAAATCGTCGCCAAACGTCGCTTTCATATCCGCGGCGAAAGCTTTCGCTCCGTCGTAATCACCGTTTAAAAGCAGTTGCGGAATTCTACCAGCCAAGCAAGCCGAAAGACAAATCACCCCTTCGCTGTATTTTTTGATATATTCGTAGCTAATACGCGGTTTGCCGTAGAAACCGTCGATATAGGAAAGGGAATCGAGCTTGACGATATTGCGATATCCCGTCTTGTTTTTGGCAAGCAAAACGATATGCTCCGTCTTCGTCCCCACGCGCTTATCCAAATGATCGTCCGTTGCGTACAACTCGCAACCGATAATGTATTTAATGCCTTTTTTTACGCATTCTTCCGCAAAGTACAACGACGCGTACATGTTCCCGTGATCGGTCACGGCGCAGGCGTTGATCCCGTTTTTGGCAAGATGATCCACCAAATCGTCTACTTTCGCCGCTCCGTCTAAAAGGCTGTATTCCGTATGCAAATGTAAGTGTACAAAATCCGTCATAATCGTCCTGTGTTTATTTCGTCTTTGGTTTTTCCGTTTTGTCGGAGAGTTCGATCAACCGTCTTAGACGGTGATTTAAACAACTTTTACTGATTTTACAATATTCCGCGAGTTCTTTCATCGTCATCGCGGGATTTTGTAAACGTGTTCTTGCAAGCGTTTGCAATTCTGGCGCGAGTGTTTCCAAAACGCCCGTTTTTTGGAGTTTTTCAATCGCAACCACTTGCTTTACCGCCGCAATTGCCGTCTTGTCCGCATTCCCCGACATACAGTTTTGCGCGCGGTTGGTGTTGTTGGCTTCGTCGCGCTTTTCCACGAGCGTGGAAAACTTTTTTAAACAGTTTTTCGCTCCGATTACCGACAAGAAATCGGAAATTCCTTCTTTGTTTTTGATATAGGCAACGTACGTTTCCTTGCGCTCCGTCAATTTTGCAAACAGGGAAAATTCGTCTAACAAATTACAAAAATCCACCGCCGTTTGCCGATCGGAAAACACAATTTCCAAGTGATACCCCGCTTTCCCTTCGTCCGTAGGAATCGTACAACTGCCACCCCCTAAAAACGCGCCTTGAATATACCCGATCTTTTGCGCGTCCGTCGTCAATAGCGCTTCGTCAATTCCGTCGCAAAGCACGCCGTCTTTTAATAACCCCAGCGCTTTTAATACGTCTTCCGCTTTTTCCGACGGGCATTGTAATAACAACTTATCCCTACCGCTCATTCGATCCATCGTCGCGCGCGTGACCGATAGCTCGGTGTGAAAGGTTTCCGAAAAGGACGCGGTGAAAAACTCCGCCACGTTTTCCGTTTCGCTGACGATGAAAAAGGCGTACGCGCCGTCGCGCTTGCCGATCGCGCTACTCGTGCGTAAAAAAGCCGAAAGCCCGGCTTTGTGTTTCTCCGCACTACTACGGCGATTGCGCGTGATAATTTCTTTTTTGAGATCTGAAGTAAAACTCATAATTTATAAACTCTTTTTAAATTCGGCAAAGCGGAATTTCGGCAAGCGTCCGTCGATATTGTCGATCCTCTCCAACGGGAAATTGACGCGCGTAAGTTGCTCTTCCACAAGTTGAATTTCCCCTACTCTTTTCGCTGAATGCGCGTCTGAATTGATTAAAAACCGCGCGTCCGTCTTTTGAACGATTTCGCAAAGCTCGTCGTCAGTCAAATGGCATTTTTTTGCGTTGAGTTCGATATACGTGCCGTAATCGGAGGCGCATTTCGCCACTTCTAACGCGTTGGCAGGACACAAATAATTCAAATGTGTGATTGCGTCGATCGGATTGTTTTTGATCGTGTTGACGTACGCTTTGGTATTGCGATGGAGCAATTTTTCAGACGGTTTTTTTCCGAATTTGTCAAACCAAAAGTTCCCACAACCATAGCCCAAAAAATCGGAAAACTTGCTATACCAAACGAACACGTGTTTTCCGCAAAAATAGATATCGAAATTTTCGTAATCGCTCGGTTTTAAATCGGCTTTCCCATCCACTCCACGAATATTCGCTTCGATGCCGACAAGTACGTCTAAACCATATTTCTCCGACGCGATTTTACAATCCCGACGGTAATCTTGTATTTGTCTACGACGCACCCCGAACGCTACGTGCGAAAACCCGTGATCGCTGATCCCGAGTTGTTTAAGCCCGAGTTTTTGCGCCTGTTCGGCGTTTTCTTCAACCGTGTTTTTCCCGTGGGAATACGGGGTATGCGTATGATAATCTGCCGTTAAAATCAATTTCTTTACTCCAAATATCGTATTTCTTCTTGTAAATCCACGCCAAAACGGGATTTGACCGTATCTTTCACGTAATCGATCAACTTCCGCACGTCCGCGGACGTTGCACGACGATCATTGATAATAAAATTCGCGTGTTCGTTCGAAACAACCGCTCCGCCGATGCGAACGCCTTTCAAGCCACTTTTTTCAATCCAAGCCCCTGCCGAAACGCCGTTATCGGGGTTTTTAAACACGCACCCCATACTCTTTCCTGTTGGCAAATGCGCGCGTCTACCCAAATAGTAGGCTTTGCGTTCAGCTATTTCTCTATCGCTACCCGTTTTAAGCCGTAATCTACCGCCTAAAATTACGTCGCCGTTTTGCATAAAAGCGCTCGTCTTATACCCGTAGCGACATTCCGCAAGTGATAATTCCACCCTCCGCCCGCGCCTGTATACGAGTACGCTTTCCACGATTTCGTTTACGTACGATCCTCCTGCGCCAGCGTTCATAAACAACGCTCCACCCAGCGTACAAGGCACGCCCGCCAAGAACTCTGCGCCGAGCAAACCTTCCGTTTGACAAACCCGTAGCAATCTACCGGCGGAAACGCCTGCTTGCACGAACAAGCCGTTCGGCGTCCTAGAAATTCCGCGCATACGTTTGGTGCAAACGACGAGTTTTTGCAAACCGTCGTCAGGCGGTAAAACGTTGGTCATATTCCCCACGACGACAAACGGGATCCCGTCCGCATCTAACCGAGAAAGGAGTGCAAACAATTCGCCGTCGTCGCACGGATACGCTACGCAAGGCGCAAATCCGCCACAACCAATCGAGCTGTTTTTGGAAAAATCGAACGGAGTTTCCGTTTTAAAATTGCCGTAAGATTGCCCTAATTCTATTCTTTGCAAAACGCTCTCCTTTATTGTACCATATTTTTTTATTTTTTGAAAGTGTTTCCGTCGACATTTCTCGAATTTTTTTCAACGGATTATTTTATGCCGAAACCCCGTCTATGATACCTACACGGAAAAAGAGTTTGAACGAAACTGTTCAAACCCTTTTCCAAAGAAGAAATTTAATAAATGAAAAAATCTGTAATCGTGATTATGCTTGGTAAACGACTTTTCCTGCGCGCACCGTCATCAATACGTCGTAGTTTTCGTTGATGACCGTGAAATCCGCCGACTTGCCGACTTTGATACTACCGATTTGCTCGTCAAGTTTTAACATTCTCGCAGGATTGATCGTTGCGTAGTCCACCGCTTGGGTAAATGGAACGCCGACTTTCTCTACGGTGTTTTGCAACGCGCGATTCATACGCAATACGCTCCCTGCGAGCGTACCGTCCGCAAGACGGGCTTCATCGCCCTTTACGTGGACCATTTGTCCGCCGAGATCGTACACACCGTCCGTCATACCTTTTGCGCGCATAGCGTCCGTAATCAAGGAAAGCTTGTCCGCAGGTTTGTTTTTCACCAACAAGCGCATAGCAGGTACGGATACGTGAATGGTATCCGCGATCATTTCGCAGTTGAGTTCGTCGAGCATCATCGCCGCGCCGACTACCCCTGCCTCACGATGATGTAAACCCGTTTGCGCATTGTAGGTGTGCGTGACGTTGCTCGCACCCAAGGCAACGGCCTTTTCAATATCCGCGAACTTCGCGCCCGTATGCCCGATAGACGCTACGACACCGAGTGCTTTCAAGTGCGCAATCAATTCGTCCGCGCCGTCCGTTTCAGGAGCAAGCGTGACGATACGGATACTGTTGCCACTTGCTTGGTAGTATTCGTCGAATTGTTTTGCGTCGGGATTTTTTACGTATTCTAAAGGTTGCGCGCCCTTATGTGCCGCCGCAATAAACGGACCTTCCAAATGCACGCCAGCTACGTACGCACCCGTTTCAGGATGATTTTCACGGTATTCTTTTACCGACGAAAGCGCTTTTTTGATGTTTTCAGGGCTTTGCGTCATTGTCGTTGCCAAAAACGTCGTCGTGCCTTCTTGTACAACCGTATTTGCAATCGTCGAAATCTCTTGCAACGTGCCGTCCATCGCGTCCGCTCCACCAGCGCCGTGGATATGTTGATCGACAAATCCGGGCAAAACGATTGCGTTTTCGGGGAGTTCGATTACTTCCGCACGCTTGTCCGCACAACGGGAAATTTTTTGAATTTTTTCGTCAAAGCACACCGTCGTCTTTTTTAAGCCTTCGCCTTCGACGTATACGGTCGCATTTTTAAAACATTTCATAAGACGCTCCTTATTTGCGAGTTTTTGCCAGGGACGCCGCCGCAATACTTTGCCCTACACGTCTATTCTTTTCATCGGGAAGCCCGATATCTAAACCTGCAAATTCGGGATAGTCGCTAGCGAGCGTTTCCTTGCAAGTAGCGAGAATAATATCCCCACCTTTACCACCCATAACTCTGCCGAGCAACAACATATGCTTGATCTCGTAGAACTTCGCATAGAAGGGAATGGTATGCGCCAAATATACGCCGATATCTTCGTAAATTTGTTTCGCGAGCGCGTCGTCTTTGTCCATAAGCGCTTGAATAACCTTGAGTTTTTGCGCGGGCGTTAAACCTGCCTCGAAAGTAAATCCGCCGTATTCCGCAAGCTTGATTACCGCGTCTTGCGAGAAGTATTTGCAACCTACGCCAAAATCCCCACTCCATTCGTCTTGCATTGCGTTTTCGTTGAAGTCTACGGGCGCAAACGCTAACTCCGAAAGCCAACCGTTGATGCCACCTTGCGTGTTGATATAACCAACCGCTTCGCTAGTGCCCATTGCAATCCCCAAAACGCCGTTGTCGTTCAAATCGATTGCACCGGCCAGCGCCGTCACGTCGCCGTCGTTTGCAACTTCCAAGGGAATATCTTCGCCCATTTCTTTGGCTACGTTAATGTACATATTTTTAACGTAATCACCGTATTTTTGTTTGTCTACTTTCAAGAACAACGAAGCGACCATGATCTTGTTGTCTACGTAAACGCCTGCGGAAGAAACGCCGATTGCGTCCACGCGCGGCATTTTCGACGCCGCTGTTTTCATCGCCGTCAAGATTTCGTTGTAGTGATAGGTAGGATCTTCCGTAATTTTCGGGTTCCAAACGACTTCTTCGCTGTACACGACTTCGCCGTCGATTACCGCACTCACTTTTCTATCCGAACCGCCTGCGTCAAACCCGATACGACACCCGTCTAAATATCCGCCTACGCGCATGGACGCATTCTTTTGTTCGGGGATTTCGTCTTGCTCCAACCATTCCACTTCAAAAGGACGTTCGTAAACGCCACTCATAAATTCCACGTCGAACGCACGGAGTCCGTCCATCGTATACGCTTTCTTTAAATATTCGTAAATGGATTTACTGCCTGCAACGGAAATTTTAAAACCGCCGACTACCCACAAAATCGTTTTCGCCAAACGCTCCGCAACACGGAAATTACGCGTATCGTTAACGCCGTCCGCAAACGCGTCGTAGCTGTAAACGTAATTGTATCCGCCACTTCTTTCCGCAACCAACGTCACGCGAACGGATTTACCGCTGTTTTGCACTTCCGCATCGAAGTCGTCCAACGCTTTGATCATCGGATAAAAATTCTTATCTAACACAGGTGTTCTCATGCGTAATAACTCCCTTGAGTTTTTTTGTTTTATTATACTACGTTTACAAGCAAAAAGCAACGGAAATTCTTTCAGGATTTTTTGTGATTCTTTCGCAATCTATTTTTTTAATTTCCAAAAATAAAAGGCGCGAGAAGTTTCCTGCCCTGCGCCTTTCTGTTTTAACCTTTCGCCCGTTCCAACAATGCGTTTACCGCCGATTGCAAATCGTCGAATTCCGCTCGCGCGGTCGGTTCGTCCTTTGCTTTTAACGAGTAGTATATCTTTAATTTCGGTTCTGTTCCCGACGGACGTACGCACACGAACGATCCGCCAGACAATTCGTAATACACACAGTTGCATTTTGGAATATCCATCGTTTGCGTTTCGCCGCTTTCGATCACGGTACGTTTCGCCGTACTGTAATCGCGGATTGCCGTCACCTTGAAGCTGCCGATTTCGGACACGGATAGCGTTTTCAATCCGTCCACAACGGCATTCATTTCCTTCATCGCGTTCAAGCCGGAATACTGCACGGAAACGTTTTTATCGAGCACGTAGCCGTATTTTTGATAAATTTCTTGCAAGCGCGCATAAACGGTTTTCCCGATCGACGTATAATAGCAAACCATCTCCGCGCAAAGCATGGACGCAACGACCGCGTCTTTATCCCGCGCGTGCGTTCCACGCAAATATCCGCACGATTCTTCAAACCCGAATACGTAGGTATGTTTCCCGTCCGATTCCCATTGCTTGATCTTCTCACCGATGAACTTAAACCCGACGGGCGTTTCGTAAAGCGCAACCCCGTAATCGTCGCAAAGTGCTTTCGCCATACCCGTAGTGACAAACGATTTGACTACCGCGGCATTTTCAGGAAGTTTCTTTTCTCCCGACAAGCGCGCCAAAATATAATCGAGTAGCAAAATTCCCACTTGGTTTCCCGAAAGCACGAAGAACTCCCCTTGGTCGTCTTTGAGGGCTACGCCCAGACGATCGGAGTCAGGATCCGTACCAAAGACGACGTCCGCTTGGATTTTGTTCGCAAGCGCAATCCCCATAGACAGGGTTTCCTTGAATTCGGGGTTGGGTACTTTTACCGTGGAAAAGGCGGGATCTTTCGCCGTTTGTTCTTCCACGACGGTCACGTTAATCCCTAATTTTCTCAAAATCGCCATTACGGGCACGTATCCGCTACCGTGGACGGGCGTATAGACCAATTTTAAATTGCTACCGCATTGTTTGACGGCTTCGTCGGATAACGTCAAGCGCGACAATTCTTCCACGTAATCTTCATCTAAACGGTTGGGCACGGGCGTAATCAAAGAGCTGTTTTCGTCTGCCGAAACGGAAAGATAATCGTCGATCGCGTCGATATATTCCACCACTTTCGCCGTATCCTCCGGCGACATTTGCGCGCCGTCTTCGCCGTAGACCTTATAGCCGTTGTATTCCTTAGGATTGTGGCTCGCCGTGATCATTACCCCTGCAACCGTATGCAAATAGCGTACCGCATACGAGAGCATCGGTACGGGATGCACGTCGTCGAATAAATACGCTTTGATCCCGTTTTTCGCAAGCACACCTGCCGTCGCTTTTGCAAACTCGTCCGATTTCAAACGCGTGTCGTAGGAAACGACTACACCGCGCTCCATCGCGGACGCGCCAAGGCTCTTGATAAATTCCGCCAAGCCCTGCGTTGCGCGCATAACCGTGTAGCGGTTCATCATATTCACGCCGTAGCCGATCAGCCCACGCATACCTGCCGTGCCGAATTCCAAAACGCCACCGAAACGGTATTCCTTTTCCGATTCGTTGTCTTGAATACTTTCAAGCTCCGTTTTTCCTTCTTCGCAAAGCGCAGGATTTTGCAACCATTCTAAATACTTTTTTTCATACTCTTTCATAATCCACCTACCGTTTATTTATATCGTTTCCCCGTCCGTTGTATTCGGGGTATCTTTACTCTCTTGCGTTTTTTCTTCCGTAAGATAATCGAAGAAATGCTCACTGTCGCCGTGATCGGCGTTCTTTTCGATCCGCTCAAACGTGATGAAATATTTTTTGCCCATCACCGTATAGTAGTTGACGTATTGCTCGCAAATCAATAAGAAATAGGACGCAGGAACGGTGAGTATCAATCCGCTACCGAACGTACAGAGCGCCACGACGGCATTCACGACGATGATGAGATACACCGACACCAAATACATAGAAAAGACTTTTGAGAATTGTTTCTTTTCGTTTTTCGTCGGATGGAATATCGCTTGGCGTAATTTTTTGCCGTCCACCGTCAACGCAGGCATCCAACGCCCCGTCACCGTCAATTTCAACGACTGAAAGACCGCTATCACCGTCATCGACAAAAACAACGACATTAATACGGGAAGATTGGATAGCAGTAAATAACAAATACCGATCGTGATCGCGTCAAATAAGAATACCGCTGGGACGTACGCAAGGGCATAAACGCTCGCTTTGCCGAGATTGGAAACAAACGACGTCGAGAAAGACATTTCCGCATACGTCGCCATTTTATCGTTTAATTGTCCGCCGACCGTGAAATAGCAAAGGGTTTCGGCAAACCGTTTTAATAAATAGACGATGACACAACCTATCAATACGAGCGCGATTTCCGTCGTCATCGACGCCAACAAATCTAACACCTGTTGCAACGTACCGTCGTCACCCGTAATCGATTGTTTTGCCATTTCTAACGCCGTACGATCTACCCCGAAGAAGGCTTTCAAAAAGGCTTTAACGTCCAACCACAGGGCTTGCACGGCGTCGCTTCTCCATACGTCGAGTAGTTCCGGTAAAACAAACGCGCAACAAAGCGCGCTCGCAACCAGCGAAATACTCCAACGACAAAGCACCAACCGAAAAACGTGTTTGAAATTTTCCATTAATAAGCGCATACTGTTCCGAAAACGCATATTCTTCCCTTCCTTACACTCTTTATCTATAATAACGGACCTGATCCACCCGTTCGATTTGATCCCGATCAAAGTACGCGATCTGCATGCGTACACAGTACAATAAGAGCAATCCCGCATACAAAACTGTCGCCGAAACGAGAAAGGCAATTCCCGTCGGAACAAAACAAGCGAAGATCGCCAAGACGCACTCTACAAACAATATCCCGACAAACTGTCCACCGACGATTCCCCATTTGATCGGCGCAACGAGTTGGTTGGAATAGTGCAACGCTTCAAAGGCGCGAAAACCTGTCAGTTGCATACACGGTAGCCATAAATAAATCGAACCGATTGCGTATAATAGCAACACGTGCAACCCCACGAAACAAAGCCCCATCAAAATATACGCAACGACTTTGATGGAAATGAGCGATAAGAAAAACAACAGCGCTGAAAGGAGTAGCGCCCACGTTTCATAGATCGCCAACAATAACACCGTATAGCAAAACGTCGATAAGAAATTGTCGTTGAGTTTTCCCCAAACCCCGTTCCACGTGCGTTTCCCGATGCGGAAATGCTTGTCGAGTATCGCCATCAACAAGGCTACGCAAGGCACGATTACGATTACCCCGATAATCCCGAACACGATCGAACGCCAGGACGCAAAACTCAAAATAGAAATCGCGCGGAAAAGATCGGGAAAAGACAGGTCGGAAAGTTTTCCATAGAACACCGCCTTTAACACCCGAACAATCGAAACTTCGTTTGTGGAAAACGCCAAGAATAGCGCTGGAATTACCGCAAACGGAAATAAATATATCCAATTTTTTAAAACGTATTTCGTTGACTGTACGGTATATTTCATAAACCTTCTTCCTTTTGTATATTATAGCATAAAAAAAACGCCGTGTAAAGCGTTTTCCAAAAAAAAGCCCCCCGAAAGGTTTTTTTCCTGTTCGGGGTGTCGTTTTTACAGTTTTTTTAACGTTTTCATGACGTAATCGCCGAATTGTTCGCACGTTGCGCCCGTGTCCCGTCCCGTAATTACGTATTTCTTTTCTTCGAACGAGCAAATATCTAATGCCTTTTCCAAACGATCGGCTCGCTCCTGTAAACCGATATGAGAAAGCAACATAACGCACGCCCGCAACATCGAACAAGGATCGGCGTATTGTCCTCGTCCTTCTGCAATCATCCTCGGGGCAGAGCCGTGTATCGCTTCGAACATCGCGTATTTTTTTCCGATATTCGCGCAACCTGCCGTACCGACGCCACCTTGGAACTCCGCCGCCTCGTCAGAGATAATATCCCCGTATAAATTGGGCAGGAGCAAAACTTGGAAATCTTTACGGCGTTTCTTGTCGACGAGCTTCGCCGTCATAATATCCGCATACCATTCGTCCGTCGTAATTTCGGGATATAAATCCCCGACTTTATGACAGTCTTCCAAGAAATTCCCATCCGTAGTTTTGATGACGTTTGCCTTGGTGACGAGTGAAACGCGCGTAAAGCCGTTTTTTTGCGCATAGTCGTATGCAAGACGTGCAATCCGCTCGCTACCCTGTTTTGTCGTTATCGTGAAATCCACCGCCAAGTCTTCCGTGATATTAAACCCCGACGAGCCGATCGCGTATCCGCCTTCCGTATTCTCTCGAAAAATCGTCCAATGGATTCCTTCTTCGGGGACTTTGACAGGGCGAATGTTTGCAAACAAATCCAACGCCTTGCGCATAGCGACGTTTGCCGATTCGATATTCGGCATTCCGCTACCCTTTTGCGGAGTTGTCGTCGGCCCTTTTAAAATAATATGACAAGCCTTTAATTTCTCCATCACGTCGTCGGGGATTGCTTTGCCTTTTGCAATACGGTTTTCAATCGTCAAACCGTCGATATCTTGAAATTCCACTTTACCTGCCTGCACGAGATCGGCAAGAATAAATTCCAAAACCCGTCTTGCCTGCGCGGAGATAATCGGCCCGATTCCGTCCCCGCCACAAACGCCGATTTTGATGATCGGCAACGCGGAATAGTCTATAAAATCCCCTTGCGATTTCATGTTTTCTACACGCATGAGTTGCTCGGACATTAGTTTTCGAAATTTCGCGCAAGCTTCGTCGAGTTGCGCCACGTAATTGTTTTCCATCTTCTTGTTCCTAACCTTGATTTTTTGTGTATTGTAAGCATCCGCCGGCAAGCAAAATCGCACGTTGGCGTTTTGTAAACGGCAGGAGCACTTTCGCGCGTTCGCCCGTGCGGTCGTTGATAAGCCACGTTTCCGTTGCCTTTGCAACCGCTTCGCGGAAGTTTTCGATCCGCAAACCGTCGCCCTGCGCAAATTTCTCGTAGTCGTCCGCGCAAGCTAACGTCAACGGTACGATCCCAAAATTGATCAAATTCGCAACGTGGATACGCGCAAAACTTTTCGCGACAACCGCTTGCACACCTAAATACAACGGCACGAGCGCCGCATGTTCCCTTGAAGAGCCTTGCCCGTAATTCACTCCGCCCATAATCACGCCACCGCCTTTTTCGCGAGCGCGCTTGGGAAATTCCGCATCGCAAACGGTGAAACAAAATTCCGAAAGTTTCGGCACGTTGGAGCGATACGGCAAAATCTTTGTACCGGCAGGCATAATATGATCGGTGGTAATATGATCCCCCACCTTTAAAATCAACTCGCACGCAAGCGTTTCACAAGGGGTTTTTCCGACGGGAATCGGCTTGATATTCGGTCCGCGTTCGACGCTGACCGTATCCACCAAATCTTCCGAAATAGGCATTTCGATACAATTATCGTTAATCGTGAACCGATCGGGCAATACAATTTTCGGGGCTTTCCCAAGCGTCGTCGGATCGGTGAATACGCCCGTAAGCGCAGACGCAGCCGCCGTTTCCGGAGAAACGAGATAGACTTGTGCATCCGCAGTTCCACTCCTTGCCAAGAAATTGCGGTTAAACGTACGCAAACTCACCCCAGCAGACTGCGGAGAAAACCCCATTCCGATACACGGTCCGCAAGCACATTCCAAAATCCGCGCGCCTGCGTTGATTAAATCGGCAAGCGCACCGCACTCGGCGAGCATCGTATAGACTTGCTTCGAGCCAGGAGAAATAGATAAACTCACGTCTGGGTGTACCGTCTTGCCTTTGAGCATCGTCGCTACCGTCAACATATCCTGCATAGACGAATTCGTACAAGAACCGATACAAACTTGATGGATTTTCATGCCCGTAAGCTGTGAAACAGGTTTTACGTTGTCGGGGCTATGTGGACAAGCCGTCAACGGTTGTAATTTGGAAAGATCGACGACGTATTCCTCGTCGTATTCCGCATCCGCATCCGCGGAAAGCTCCACGTAATCGTCCGCACGGTTTTGCGCACGCAAAAACGCCAACGTCATTTCGTCGGACGGGAAGATAGAACTCGTTGCGCCAAGTTCCGCGCCCATATTCGTGATCGTTGCGCGTTGGGGTACGGACAACGTTTTTACGCCGTCGCCCGTGTATTCGATGATTGCGCCGACACCGCCCTTTACCCCTAAAATACGTAAAATCTCCAAAATGACGTCTTTCGCACCGACGTAATCGGGTAAACTCCCGTTGAGTTGTATTTTAATGATTTTCGGCATCGTAATATAATACGCTCCGCCACCCATGGCAACGGCTACGTCCAAACCGCCCGCACCCATGCCGAGCATACCCATTCCACCAGCCGTCGGAGTATGCGAATCCGAGCCGATAAGCGTTTTGCCCGGCCGAGCGAAACGCTCTAAATGTACCTGATGACAAATACCGTTCCCAGGACGGGAAAAGCGAATGCCGTGTTTTCTCGTCACCGTTTGTAAGTATCGGTGATCGTCCGCATTTTCAAAGCCCGACTGCAAGGTATTATGGTCGACGTACGCCACGGAAAGCTCCGTTTTCACACGCTTGACACCCATTGCTTCAAATTGCAAGTACGCCATCGTACCCGTCGCGTCTTGCGTTAGCGTTTGATCGATTCGTAAGCCGATCTCTTCGCCCACGCGCATTTCCCCGCTGAGCAAATGCGCTTTGATAATTTTTTGCGCTACCGTATATCCCATAACGTCTTAATCCTTAAATTGATAATTTTTTAATGCGGAACGTTCGTCTTTTACGAGCGTATCAAATAACGATTCCAATTCTTCTTCGCCCATGACCGTTGTTCTGCCGTCCGTGTATAAAGCGTCGATTTTTTCTTTCATTGTTTGTACCAACCAATCCTGTTTGGATACGAACGCCGTTTCAGGCAAACCGTAATGCCGGTTGATCCAATACGCAATCCCTGCAAGTCCGGACGTATTTGAAATGGATACTTCCGCCGGCCGAGCAAGAATTTTTTCCGTGTCGAAAATGTTATAAATCTCCGCGTCTTTCATCATTCCGTCCGCGTGAATCCCTGCGCGCGTTAAGTTGAACGCACTACCGACAAACGGCGTCATCGGCGGAATCGAATACTTTAATTCTTTTTCAAAATATTCCCCAATTTCCGTAATCACCGTCGGATCCATACCGTCCAACGTACCCCTAAGCGACGCGTATTGCATCACCATCGCTTCCAACGGCACGTTGCCCGTGCGTTCCCCGATCCCAAGCAAGGAACAGTTTACCCCGCACGCGCCGAACAGCCAAGCGCTCACCGCGTTCGCAACGCCCATATAAAAATCGTTATGGCCGTGCCATTCCAACATTTCCGAAGTCACGTCGGAGTAATGGTGCAACCCGTAAACAATCCCCGGTACACTTCGGGGCGGAGCTGCGCCCGTGAACGGTACGCCGTAGCCCATGGTATCGCACATGCGGATTTTGACGGGAATTCTCGCCTCGCGAGAAAGCTCGATCAACGCGTTGACGAAAGGTACGACAAAGCCGTAGAAATCCGCGCGCGTTAAGTCTTCCAAATGACAACGCGGTTGTATACCCGCCTCAAAGGCTTGTTTTACAACCCCTAAATAATGATCGTAGGCTTGACGACGCGTCATGTTCAATTTCTTGAAAATATGATAATCGGAACAGCTTACCAAAATCCCCGTTTCCTTAATCCCGATATCGTGAACGAGCATAAAGTCTTCCTTCTTTGCCCGTATCCAAGTCGTGATTTCAGGGAATTGATAGCCGAGCGCCATACACTCCTCCAAAGCCTGACGATCCTTTTTCGTATAGACGAAAAATTCGCTCTGGCGGATTAAGCCTTTTGGCCCACCCAAACGCGCCAACATTTTATAAATATCTACGATTTGTTTTGCCGTATACGGCGCGCGGGATTGTTGTCCGTCGCGAAACGTCGTGTCCGTAATCCAAATTTCTTTGGGCATGTTCATCGGTACTCTACGGAAGTTGAACGGAATTTTCGGAATCTCGTCGTAAGGGTATATATCCCGAAATAAATGCGGATCTGCTACGTCTTGCAGTTCGTAAGTGTACGGATCTTGCTCCAATAAATTACTCATAGGATTTAATTCTATCATACTATTTCTCCTATATTTTATTTTTCGATTATAAAGCCACTTTCAATTTATTAAATCGATTATACTTAAAACCCAAGCGTTTGTCAAGGATTTGAAAGAAAAAAATAGGAAAAACATAGAATTTTTTAAGAATTTTAAAAGATTTTCACAAAAGAAAAGTCCGCCTATTCGCGAACTGTTTTCTTCTAAAAAGCGTCTTTTGAAATCTTCGACCAACGCTTTGCTATAAATTTTAAACGCCAACCCGTAGGCAACCACGCCGTCGATACGCGCATTACTTTATTCCAAAACCCGACGATTTTCTTTCGTTTATTCTTACGCACGGCTTTTAAGGAATATTCCGCCACTTCATCTGGAGTTTTTACCGCCAGCTTTCCCCAAAGCCCCTGTCCTTGAATTTGTTCTTTGATATCTTCACGCGTCGGCATAGCCCCCGGCAAAATCGCCGTCACCGAAACGTTTTTACCTTTCATTTCTTCCCGCAAGGAAACAGAAAAGGACGTCAACGCGCCTTTTAGCGCGCTGTAAATGGCAAAATACGGCATCGGATAAATTCCCGAAACGCTGGTAATATTGACGATTTCTAACCGTTCTGCGCGGTGTTCGATTGCAAACTTGCACATACAAACTGCCGCCTCGAAATTGACTCGACATTGAAAGGCGATTTTTTCTTGTGTATACGCTTCCAAGCCCTTTTGCACGTCCGCGCCAGCCACGTTTGCAAGTAAGGAAATCCGAAAATTTTCGTCCGCGATTTTCTCCATCATCGCGTACCTGTCCCCTTCATTTGACAAATCCGCAGGATAATAACGTACTTCCACCGCGTACTTTTCCATCGTTTCCGTAGCCAACGCTTGGAGTTTGTCCGCACTTCTACCCGTCAACAACAACGCATAACCGCGCTTGGCTAGCGCACGCACGAACGCTTTCCCGAGCCCACCCGTCGCGCCCGTAATCAACGCGTATTTTGTTTCTTGTTTTTTATCTAACCGTTGCATTTTCATCTTTACCATAATTCGTCCAAATCAAAACCGAATGCTTGCACCACTTCTACTTGCTCGGAACGCGCCATGTCGCGCGGTTTGACCAACCAACCGCCGTTTGCATCCAAATCCACGCCAAACTTTTTATACGCATACCAAACGAGATGCGCGCATTGCGTCCCCTTGATGTTTTTACGGAATTTCTTGGAAAATAATCCGATCGTAAACCGATAGGGCACGCCTAAAAGTTCCGTTTTGGCGTATTCCGCAATTTGCGTTTTCGTCGTTTCGTCTACTTTCGGGCGTAAAACAATATAATTCGCCAAATCGCTAAACGATCGATCGGCGCTGTTCAACGTACTCTTCGTTCCAGGGCTCATGGCTTCGGCAATCAAACGTTGCTCTCCATCCACAACCAACGCCGCATGCCCGTAGCGCAACCACGACACCCGCGTCGTCGACGTCACCAAAATATCCCCGTCGCGCAATACCCCGATCGGCGCTACGCCGTCAATATATTCCGAGTACGTGAACGGATTGAAATGATCGGTGATGATATCGAAATCGTAAAACAGCGCGTCTTGTATTCGCAAAATCCGCGAAACGTCCCCTTGCGCAAGCAAATCGTCAATCCCGAGTTTCGTCAACCCCGTTTGATAATAGAGCGTTTGATAATCTTCGTCTGTTTTCTCCACTTTCTCTAAAATCGGAAGAATATCCACACGCTCGTAATCGGGCAACCAATGCTCCCACGTTTTTTCGGTATAGATCGCGCCGATTTGCAAAAAGCCCAAAACGCTACCGATGAAAATAACGATACTCAAAAGTATGACGAGCGCTTTTTTGCGTTTCGTCATGCGTTTTTTCACAGGTTTTTCTTTCTTTACCCGTTCGTTATTTTCTTGTATTTCGTTGTCGTTATGTCCTAATTCTTCCATCGTAATTGTTTATAATGCGTACGTTCTCGCCCCGAAAATCGTCGATCCGATCCGCACGATATTGCTACCTTCTTCTACGCAAAGTTTATAATCTCCGCTCATGCCCATAGATAAATATTCCACCGCGTCGGACTGCGTTTTCGCCCACTCGAAAAGCGCGCGCATTTTCCGTGTGAGCGCGCGGAGCAAATTCTCGTCGTCTATGTCGGGGAGCATCGCCATAAATCCGCGAACACGCACTCCTTGCAACAGCGAAACACGAGAAAAAACTTCTTTCGCGCTGTCATAAGCGTATCCGCCCTTGGTTTGCTCGTCACCGATATTGATTTGTAATAAAATATCCGATACAAGCCCTGCGTTTTTCGATTGTTTATCCAACTCTTCGATCAAGCCGTCCCGATCGCAGGAATGATACAAATCGATTTTTCCGAGCAAGTATTTGATTTTATTGGTTTGCAAATGCCCAATGAAATGCCGAGCGCACGGCAACAACCCGTCGTTTTTATCACGAAATTCCTGCGGTTTATTCTCCGCAACTGCATCTACTCCAGCGCGAATGGCTTCGTTGATCGCATCCACCGTTTGCATTTTCGTCGCCGCTACCAGCAAAACTTGTTCTCCATACTTGTTCCCTAAGGAAAGTTCTCCCCGAAGTTTTTTCACGTTCTCGGCAATCGTAAGCATTCCAAACCACCTTCTTTTAATATTTTTAGTATACTCCTTTTCTACTCTTTTGTCAATTCTACGCCACGATTTATGCGGAAAACTTGTAAAAAAATAAAAATTCTTGCGATTTTTTCACTTTTCTTTCGTTTTTTGCTTGCATTTTACTTGTAAAATCGGTATAATTAAAATAATAGATCAAAAGCGCAGGAGTAATCAATATTTTAAATGAATACCGAGGAACTTAAAACTTTTATCTTCTTATCCAAAGTAAAAAACTTCACTTTGGCGGCAGAACAATTATACATAGCGCAATCGACCGTCACCAACCGCATTGGCGAGTTGGAGAAAGAAGTCGGTAAGCGCTTGTTTACGCGCGGATCGAAAACGGTAAAATTGACGGAAGCAGGCGAAATCTTCCTGCGGTATGCAGAGCGGATTTTAGAACTGCAAACAATTTCTATCGAAGAAATGAGCGCTTTGTCTAGCCATAGCCGTAAATTCTCTATCGGCGCTATCAATGCGTCCTATGAAAGCTACGTAAAACCGCTTGTAGACGAATGTTTGAAAAATAATACCATTACGTCTGTCAAGGTAATGCTTGGGCATTCGCTAGATTTAATCCAGCACTTGCAAGATAATATGCTCGATATGGTTTTCTCGGCCATTCCTTTAAAACGCACAGGTTTTAACTGCGACGTTTACGACGTCGATCGCGTCGTTTTGGTGTGCAAGAAAGGCGAAAACGCTTATCCGAACGGGATCACGAAAGCACAACTTGCGAAAATCCCCTATTTAATGTGTGATTTCACGTTGAGTGAAGCAGGGGTTTTCATTCGTTCCCTGTTCCCGAAAAATCATATTTTCCGTTTGGACGTCGACAATTCGTCTAAGCTTTTGCCCTATTTGGAAAATGGATTGGGATACTCGTTCTTGCCCTACAAACTCGTCAAAGATCGATTGGAAGCGGGCGTTTTGGAAGAGGTGAAGTTGAACGACTTTAAAGCGCCGAACGTGACAACGTATTTGTTGTATCGACAAGATTATAACGTGGAACGTTTCTTGAAAAATCAATTCGACGAATACGACGAAGAGTAAGCCTTTCTACATAAATCAATAAAAATCACGCAGGTGCAAAAATTTCGCCTGCGTTTTATTTGCTTTCTGCGAGTACATTATGCTATAATATTCCTATAAATATAGATAAGGAGTCGTTTATGATCAATACTTTTTGTAAAAAACCGCTTTGGGAAGTTTCTCAAAAACTCGTAAGCGTCGCTTCGGGTGCTGAAAAGGCGGATTTGGTGATTACGGGCGCAAAACTCGTCAACGTTTGCACCAAGGAAATCCTGGAAAATATCGACGTTGCCGTCAGCGAAGGTCGAATTGCGATGGTCGGCAACTGTCAACATTGTATCGGAGAAAACACAACGGTCGTTGACGCCAATGGAAAATATCTCGCCCCTGCGTTTATGGACGGGCATATCCACGTCGAATCCTCTATGCTCTCCGTCGGCGAGTACGCAAAAGCCGTCGTCACTCACGGTACGAGCGGGATTTTTATGGACCCCCACGAAATTTGCAACGTTTTAGGCTTGAACGGGGTAAAATATATGTTGGAAGACGCGAAACGGACTCCGTTAAAAGCAATGCTTACCACCCCTTCTTGCGTACCTGCCGTCGCCGGTTTTGAAGACACGGGCGCAAAAATCGATCCCGAAGACGTTGCCGAAACTATGACTTGGGATGCTTGCGTCGGCTTGGGCGAAATGATGAATTTTCCCGGAATACTCTACGCAAATCCGCACACGCACGGCATCGTCGGTGAAACGCTGAAAGCCGGAAAAATCGTCACGGGGCACTATTCTTTGCCGGAAACGGATAAGGGGTTGAACGCTTACATCGCATCGGGGGTACGTTGCTGTCACGAATCCACCCGCGAAGAAGACTCCCTTGCAAAAATGCGCTTGGGCATGTACGCGTTGTTGCGGGAAGGCTCGGCTTGGCACGATTTGAAAGAAGTCGTAAAAGCGATCACCAAACACGAAGTCGATTCTCGTTTCGCTTGCTTGATCTCCGACGATACGCATCCGAATACGTTGCAATCGCAAGGGCATCTCGATCATATCGTAAAACGCGCAATCCAAGAAGGCGTTGATCCCGTGACCGCCATTCAAATGGTGACCATTAACGTAGCGCAATGTTTCCAACTCGATCACGAAATGGGCTCGGTCACCCCTTCGAAATGCGCGGATATGGTACTGATTGACGATTTAGAAAACTGCCACGTCACCGACGTGTTTATCGACGGCGAATACGTTGCAAAGAACGGAAAGCTTGTAAAAGAATTCCCCGAATACGTATATCCCGACGATGCGCGCCATTCCGTACACTTAGATCCAATGGACAAGCGGGTATTTGATATTCCTGTTTCGGGTGAAACGGCAAAAGTACACGTGATGGAAGTTATTCCTGCGCGCGTTGGTACGTACGATCGGGTAATTGAAATGCCTGTGATCGACGGGAAATTACAAGCAAACCCCGAACGGGATATTCTGAAGGTGGCTGTATTTGATAGACATAAACGCACGGGAACGGTTGGACGCGGTTTTGTAAAGGGATTCGGAATCCACAAAGGCGCTTTGGCGCAAACCGTCGCGCACGACGCGCATAACCTGTTGGTCGTTGGTACGAATGACGAAGATATGACGTTGGCGGCGAACACGTTGATTGCTTGTGGTGGTGGTTTGGTTGCCGTCGTTGACGGGAAAATCATCGGACACGTTCCCCTGCCTATTGCAGGTTTAATGAGTGATCGACCTTTGGAGGAAATGAGTGTAAAAATTGGAGAATTAGAAAAGGCTTGGAAAGATATGGGTTGCGAATTGCCTTCGCCTTTTATGACGATGGCGTTGATCCCTTTGGCTTGCTTGCCCGAAACTCGGTTGACAAACCGCGGATTGGTCGATTGCCGCACCTTCCAGTTTATCGATTTGATTGAAAAATAATATAAGAAAACCTTATATCAATAGCCGTTGCATTTTGCAACGGCTATTGATTTCCCTTAGCGTATTATGAATCCAAACAAAAACAGCTTATCCGAAGACAAGCTGTTTTTATATCATTTTGCTCTTAATTATTTAAGAATTTTTGCGATAACGCCGGAACCAACCGTTCTACCACCTTCACGGATAGCGAAACGAAGACCTTCTTCCAAAGCAACGGGCTTGATAAGAACAACTTTCATTTCGATGTTGTCGCCAGGCATAACCATTTCAACGCCTTCGGGAAGTTCGATAGCACCCGTAACGTCCGTCGTTCTTACGAAGAATTGAGGTCTGTAGTGATTGAAGAATGCCGTATGACGACCACCTTCGTCCTTCGTCAAAACGTATACTTGAGCCGTGAATTCCGTACCGGTAGCAACCGTGCCGGGCTTCGCGATAACTTGACCCTTTTGGATATCCGTTCTGTTGATACCACGGAGCAACGCACCTACGTTGTCGCCCGCTTGCGCTTCGTCAAGGAGCTTGTGGAACATTTCAAGACCGGTAATCGTCGTCGTCATGGGTTTGTCGATCAAACCAACGATTTCAGCGGGTTCACCAACGTGAGCAACACCACGTTCGATACGACCGGTAGCAACCGTACCACGACCAGAAATCGTGAATACGTCTTCTACAGGAAGAAGGAAGGGTTTGGAATCTTCACGTGCAGGCGTAGGGATATAGCTGTCTACTGCATCCATGAGTTCAAGAATGGGAGCAACTGCGGGATCCGCTATGATTTCATCAGCGGGCTTGCCGGAGCTTGCACATTCGAGTGCCTTCAATGCGGAACCACGAATGATCGGCGTATCGTCGCCAGGGAAATCGTAGGACGAAAGAAGGTCTCTGATGTCCATGTCAACGAGGTCGAGAAGTTCGGGATCGTCAACAAGGTCGGTCTTGTTCATGAATACAACGATATAAGGTACACCTACTTGGCGAGCAAGCAAGATGTGTTCTCTCGTTTGAGGCATAGGACCATCGGTAGCAGCACAAACAAGGATAGCACCGTCCATTTGCGCAGCACCCGTGATCATGTTCTTAACGTAGTCCGCGTGACCCGGGCAGTCAACGTGTGCATAGTGACGAGCATCCGTTTGATATTCTACGTGTGCGGTATTAATTGTAATACCACGTGCTCTTTCTTCAGGCGCTTTATCGATTTCGTCATACTTCATCGCTTGTGCGCCACCTCTTGCCGCCATAACCATCGTGATAGCTGCGGTCAAAGTCGTCTTACCGTGGTCAACGTGGCCGATCGTACCAATGTTAACGTGCGGTTTGCTTCTGTCAAATTTAGCTTTAGCCATAATAATCCTCCGATTTTCTTAAAATTTTTTTTATTTTTTTAAAATGATAACCTATCCGAATTCGGACGCAGCTACCTATCATTTTTACAAATGATTGTGATATAACCTTATCCTGATTGGACAACTCTATTATATCTTAAATTCCACAAATTATCAAATATTTTAAAGGCGTTTTTGTAAAATTTTTGATAATTTTTCATTTCTTTCCCGCTTTTTAGGCGGGAAAGTTGTTTTTAGTCCTTTTTGCCACGTTTTTCAACGATATCCTTTGCAATGTTCGCAGGGACTTCGTTATAGTGATCGAACTGCATCGTGAATTGACCACGACCTTGCGTTCTCGAACGGAGTTCCGTTGCATAACCGAACATTTCGGAAAGCGGAATTTCCGCATCAATGATCTTCGCGCCATTGCGATCGTCCGTACCCAAAATCGTACCGCGACGTCCGGAAACGTTGCCCATCAAGTCGCCGAAGTAATCTTCCGGCGTGATGATTTGCACTTTCATGATCGGTTCCAAAAGAACAGGGTTTGCACGCGTCATACCGTCTTTGAAACCAAGCGAACCTGCGATCTTGAACGCCATTTCGGACGAGTCGACTTCGTGATACGAACCGTCGTATACAACGACCTTGAAGTCTACCATTTCGTAGCCTGCAAGATAACCGTTCTTCGCCGCTTCTTGGATACCCTTGTCGATTGCAGGGATATATTCCTTGGGAATCGATCCGCCAACCGTTGCATCTTCGAATGCGTAGCCTGCGCCCGGTTCTTGGGGTATAAGACGGAGCTTACAATGCCCGTATTGACCTTTACCACCCGATTGACGCTTGTACATACCTTCTGCTTCCACTTGCTTGCGGAACGTTTCTCTGTATGCAACTTGCGGAGCGCCGACGTTTGCTTCTACCTTGAATTCGCGGAGCAAACGGTCTACAATGATGTCAAGGTGCAACTCACCCATACCTGCGATAATCGTTTGACCTGTTTCTTGATCGGTATACGTCTTGAACGTAGGGTCTTCTTCCGCAAGTTTGATGAGCGCCATCGTCATCTTTTCTTGACCTGCTTTCGTCTTGGGTTCAAGGGAAAGCTGAATAACGGGTTCAGGGAATACCATCTTTTCGAGAATGATGGGATGTTTTTCGTCGCAAAGCGTATCGCCCGTCGTCGTGTACTTCAAACCGACGATCGCGCAGATGTCACCCGAACAAATTTCGGGGATATCCTTTCTTTCGTTGGAGTGCATTTGCACCAAACGACCAACTCTTTCCTTCTTTTCTTTCGTGGAGTTATACACGTAAGAACCTGCGGAAAGAACACCGGAATACGCGCGGAAATACGCGAGTGAACCTACGAACGGGTCGGTTGCAATTTTGAATGCAAGACCTGCGAAATATTCGTCGTCGGACGTCTTTCTTTCTTCTTCTTCGCCCGTGTCGGGGTTAACGCCTTTTACGGACGCAACGTCCAAGGGGCTGGGAAGGAAATTGATAACGGCGTCAAGTAAGAATTGAACACCCTTATTTTTATAAGACGAACCGCAAAGCATAGGGATCGCGTCCATATTTAAACAACGCGCACGCAAACCTGCGATAATGTCTTCTTCGGACAAATCCCCTTCTTCAAAGTATTTTTCCATCAATTCGTCGCTGGAAGACGCTGCTTCTTCGACGAGTTTTGCACGGTATTCGTTCGCAATATCCATCATGTCTGCAGGAATAGGTTCTTTGCGGAAATCTTTCCCGAGATCGTCATAGTAGACTTCTGCTTCCATCTTGATAAGGTCTACGATACCCTTGAACGTATCTTCCTTACCGATGGGCAATTCGATGGGTACAGGGTTTGCGCCAAGTCTTTCACGGATCATCTTTTCAACACGGAAATAGTCCGCGCCGTTGATGTCCATCTTGTTGACGTACGCAATACGGGGTACTTTGTATTGATCCGCTTGACGCCATACCGTTTCAGATTGGGGTTCAACGCCACCTTTTGCGCAGAACGTCGCAACCGCGCCGTCAAGGACGCGAAGGGAACGTTCTACTTCTACGGTGAAGTCTACGTGGCCCGGGGTATCGATGATGTTAAAGCGATGCCCTTTCCAAATACACGTCGTTGCAGCGGAAGTAATCGTAATACCACGTTCTTGTTCTTGCGCCATCCAGTCCATAACGGCAGTACCTTCGTGCGTATCCCCGATCTTGTGGGTTTTACCCGTATAGAACAAAATACGTTCGGTCGTTGTCGTTTTCCCGGCGTCGATGTGCGCCATAATACCAAAGTTTCTTGTATGAAGTAAATCGTACTCTCTTGCCATACCTTACCTCGATTAGAATCTGAAGTGTGCAAACGCTTTGTTTGCTTCAGCCATTCTATGCGTATCTTCTTTCTTCTTTACGGAACCACCCGTATTGTTATACGCATCCATAAGCTCTGCCGCAAGACGCTTGGACATTTCTCTTTCGCTTCTCTTTCTCGTGTTGATTACGAGCCAACGAATTGCAAGCGTTTGACGTCTTTCGGGACGAATTTCGATGGGAACTTGATAGTTTGCACCACCTACACGACGAGCTTTAACTTCTACTACAGGCATAACGTTTTCCATTGCCTGCTTAAATACTTCCATGGGGTCCATGTTCAATTTTTCGCCCATGATTTTGAATGCATCATAAACGATGGTTTGCGCCGTTCCTTTCTTGCCGTCAAGCATAATTTGGTTGATGAGCTTGGTGACAACTTTGCTGTTATACATAGGATCGGGCAAAACGTCTCTTTTCGGGACATTACCTCTTCTAGGCATAATTTGAATCCTCCTTTAAATTTTTGATAAGGGTTTTTACCCTTCAGTACAGCTATCGCGCTCCTTATTATATTTGAGTGCGAATCTTCTGCAACTTGCGTTGCATACTGCCTACTTTCTATTCGGGGCTGTTTTCGAGCTATATTCCGAGTGACAAGTAGGTCTTTTGCGTTTTGGTTTTAGTCTTAAAACGCAACCGACTTTGCGAGATTAGAAACCTCTCGCGAATTTTGCAGTTTTCCTAAATTACTTAGGGCGTTTTGCGCCGTATTTAGAACGGGACTGCTTACGATTTGCAACGCCGGCAGTATCAAGCGCGCCACGAATGATGTGATAACGTACACCGGGCAAGTCCTTGACACGTCCGCCTCTGATCAATACAGAGCTGTGCTCTTGAAGGTTGTGACCTTCGCCGGGAATGTAAACCGTACCTTCTTGCTTATTCGTAAGACGCACACGTGCAATCTTTCTCATAGCAGAGTTCGGCTTCTTAGGAGAAGTCGTGGTTACGGACAAACATACGCCGCGCTTTTGGGGGCAGTTGTCCAAAATAGGGCTCTTGGACTTGTATAAGATACGTTCTCTACCCTTTTTAATAAGCTGGTTGATAGTAGGCATATTGTTGACCTCCTTGTAAAAATTTTGGAATATATTTCCCTCGAAACTGCCCTTATCGCAATTTCAAAGAAAAAAGCGTTTTTAGGTTGCAAGGCTCGTCCCAACGCCCGTTTTTTCAGGCATTTCGACAAAAGGGCATAGTACCCCTTACCATCGCAACGGTATTATTTTAACACTTTCCAAGCCCTTTGTCAAACGTTTGAAGGAACTTTTTTATATTCTTTTCCTTTTTTTCAAAGAAAATCCGCCCTTTCGGACGGATTTTGCAATTTACAGACTTTCAAGTTGCGCTACGCATTTCTCTTTCATATCTTGGTATTTCTTTACCTTTTCACGCTCTGCATCTACGAGTTTTTGGGGCGCTTTGTCCACGAAATTCGAATTCGAGAGTTTGCCTTGCGCGCGGGCGATTTCCCCGTCGATCCGCTCGATCTCCGCAGTCAATCTCGCCTTTTCTTTTTCAATATCCACAAGTTCCCCCAACGGCACGTAAATTTGTGCAATCTCCGTCACCGCCGAAACCGTCTTTCCGCTTACGTCGTCCGCGCTGTTTACAAAGCGTAAATCACTCGCGCCAGACAATTTGACGATAGAATCTTTATTTTGTTGCAACAAGCGTTTATTTTCCGTGACGACGTTGAGTTCGACTTTCTTTGAAGGGGGGCACTCCGCATCTTTTTTCATCGCGCGAACCGCTTTGATAATTTCCATAACTCCTTCGAATGCTTTCGCTTCTTTCTTGTACGCCATTTTGGAATTATAGCGCGGGAACTCCGCCGTCATAATACTGCCTTTCGTGTTCGGCAAGTACCCGTAAATTTCTTCCGTGACGAACGGAATAAACGGATGCAACAATTTGAGCGCGTTTTCTAATACGAAACAAAGCACCGCAAGCGCGTCCGCTTTACGCGATTCATCTTCTCCGTACAACGCGGGTTTGGACAGTTCGATATACCAGTCGCAGAAATCGTCCCATACGAAACTCGTTATCAAATCGCTTGCAACGCCGAGCTCGTATTTTCCAAGATTCGTGGTCACTTCGCGAATACACGTTTGCAATTTAGAGATAATCCATTTATCCGCAGGCGCGAACTTGACTTGATCGATCGCAGGAATTTTCTTGCCTTCCGTGTTCATAAGCAAGAACCGAGTGGCATTCCAAAGTTTGTTAATGAAATTACGACTCGCTTCTACTTTCGCGTCCGAATACCGCGTATCGTTCCCAGGCGCAACCCCCGTCAAAAGGGATAACCGCAAGGAGTCCGCACCGTATTTTTCAATGACTTCCAACGGATCGATCCCGTTGCCGAGCGATTTACTCATCTTTCGACCTTGCTCGTCACGGATAATTCCGTGAATGAGTACGTCGTGGAAAGGAACTTTGCCGGTATGCTCGATCCCAGAGAAAATCATTCTTGCTACCCAGAAGAAGATGATATCGTACCCCGTCACAAGTACGTCCGTCGGATAGAAATATTTATAATCGGGCGTTTCATCGGGATAGCCGAGCGTAGAGAACGGCCAAAGTGCCGACGAAAACCAAGTATCCAAAACGTCTTCGTCTTGGCGAATGTTATGCGATCCGCAATCGGGACAAGCCGTAGGATCTTCTTTCGTACAAATGACTTTTCCGCATTCGGAACAATACCAAACGGGAATACGGTGTCCCCACCAAAGTTGACGAGAAATACACCAATCGCGAACGTTTTCCATCCAGTTGTAGTAAATTTTCGAGAAACGTTCGGGGACGAATTTGACTTTGTTTTTCATAACCGCCGTGATTGCAGGTTTTGCAAGCGGTTCCATTTTCACAAACCATTGTTTGGAAACAATCGGCTCTACCGTCGAATGGCAACGATAGCAATGCCCAACGTTATGCGTATGCGCTTCGACCTTCACAAGATTGCCTTGCGCTTCCAAATCGGCAACGATTTTCTTTCTCGCAACGTATCTGTCTAAGCCTTGGTACACGCCTGCAAGTTCGTTCATCGTGCCGTCGTCGTTCATCACGCGAATGATCGGCAAATCGTGACGTTTCCCGACTTCGAAGTCGTTGGGATCGTGCGCAGGCGTAATTTTTACGCAACCCGTACCGAACGTAGGATCGACGTATTCGTCCGCTACGACGGGGATTTCACGATCGGTCAACGGCAATTTCAACGTTTTCCCAACGAGCGCTTTGTAGCGTTCGTCGTCGGGGTGTACCGCAACCGCCGTATCCCCGAGCATGGTTTCGGGACGAGTGGTCGCGACAATGACTTCCGCCGAACCGTCCGTTGCAGGATAGCGCAAATGCCAGAAATGTCCACCTTCTTCCGCGTATTCTACTTCCGCGTCCGAAAGCGCCGTCTTACAGCAAGGACACCAGTTGATTATCCGATCCCCTTGGTAGATCAAGCCTTTTTCGTATAAATTAACGAATACTTCCCGTACCGCGCGGGAGCATTTTTCGTCCATCGTGAAGGCTTGACGGGACCAGTCGCACGACGTACCCATTTTGCGTTGTTGGAGCATAATACGGTTGCCGTATTGTTCTTTCCATTCCCAAGCGCGCTTTAAAAACCCGTCTCTACCGAGATCGGCTTTCGTCAACCCGTCTTCTTTCATTTTTTCAACGATTTTTACTTCGGTTGCAATCGAAGCGTGGTCGCAACCGGGCAACCACAACGCCGCATAGCCTTGCATCCGCTTGAAACGGATCAAGGTATCTTGCATCGTCGCGTCCATCGCGTGCCCCATATGCAACTGCCCCGTAATGTTGGGGGGTGGCATCATAATCGTGAACGGAACTTTCTCCGCGTCGATTTCCGCGCGGAACGCCCCCGACTTCTCCCACTCGGCATAAATTCTGTCCTCAAAGTCTTTTGGATTGTACGTCTTTTGCATTTCCATAATTTCTATAACCCCGTTATTTTCGTACTTTTCGTGCGCATTTTCCCATTTTATTTCATAGTAAAGCTTTCCTATTATAATACTTTCCTTTCCGATTGTCAATTATAAACGCGCCAACATATAATATATTATTCTAAAAATTTTTTTATTCGGAGAACTGCATTTATGAAAAAATACGTCAAACTCATCAGCGCGTCCATCGCCGTCTGCCTTGCCACGCTCCCTCTTTCCGCCTGTTCAAAAAAGGACGACGACGGAATGACGACCATTTCCTTAAACGAAGTCACCCATTCCGTTTTCTACGCCCCTTTATATCTTGCGGAATCGCTGGGATATCTTGAAGAAGAAGGCATCAAACTCGACCTTACCAACGGCGGTGGCGCGGACAACGTTATGTCCGCCGTACTTTCAGGCGACGCCGACATTGGATTTTGCGGGCCGGAAGCCGCTTTGTACGTACTCCTTGGCGGATCGACCGACGTACCGACCGTTATCGGGCAATTAACCAAACGGGACGGCTCGTTTCTCGTATCCCGTACGCCACAACCAAATTTTCAATGGACGGACTTGAAAGGTAAAGAAATCCTTGCCGGGAGAAAAGGTGGCGTACCTGCCATGACGTTTGAATACGTTCTCGGTCAACACGGTTTGACGGACGGAACGGATGTGACATTGAATTACGACGTAGCGTTCAATTTGATGGTCGGCGCGTTCGAAGCAGGGACGGCGGATTATTGTACCATGTTCGATCCTACCGCTTACGAATACGAAGCCGCGGGCAAAGGCTACGTTGTCGCGTCCGTCGGTGAAGCGTCGGGCGAAGTGCCATATACTTGCTTTATCGCAAAAAATTCTTGGCTGAGAAAGAACGACGACGTTGCGAAAGGGTTCTTACGCGCCGTCACCAAAGCCGTAAAATACGTCAACGAAACGCCGTCCGCTACCGTCGCGCCCTATTTAACCGCGTACTTTGAAGGCGTTTCCGAAACTTCGCTTGCCGCGTCTGTAGAACGCTATCGGAATATCGACGCTTGGCGCACGGAATTGACGATGACGGAAGACAGCTTTAACCGCTTGCAAGACATTATTGAAAACGCAGGCGAACTGCCCGAACGCGTGCAAATGCTTGAACTTGTCAACAACGATTACGCGAAAACCGTTTTCGAAGAAATTTATACCGGCTAAAAAACACAAAAAGGAATTACGCAAATGAAAGAAGTTTTACGTTTCGATAACGTTTCTATGCGCTATCATAGCAAACAGGGCGAAACGGTAGCGTTAGAAAACGTGAATTTCTCGGTTGCGGAAGGTGAATTCGTCGCGATTATCGGTCCTTCCGGTTGCGGAAAGACGACAGTACTCTCTCTTGCGGCGGGGTTGTTAACTCCGACGCAAGGCAGGGTAGTTTCGGACGGTAGCTCGTTCGGATACATGCTCCAAAAAGACGAATTATTCCCCTGGCGGACAATCGAGAAGAATATCTTCCTGCCCTTAGAAATCAAACGCACGAACACCCCCGAACAACGCGCAAGAGCCATCTCTTTGGCGGAAAAGTACGGTTTGAAACAATTTTTGAAAAATTACCCTTCGTCGCTGTCGGGCGGTATGCGCCAACGCGCGGCTTTGATCAGGACGCTTGCCGTCAACCCCGACGTGCTACTCCTTGACGAGCCCTTTTCCGCGCTCGATTACCAAACCCGACTTTCCGTTTGCGACGACGTATATAAAATTATACGCAACGAGAAAAAGACGGCGCTACTCATCACCCACGACATTAGTGAAGCGATTTCGGTAGCCGATAAAATCTTCGTTTTGTCTAAACGCCCGGCGAGCGTCGTCGCCGAGCACGTCCTTACGTTCCCTGAAAGCGAACCGTTAAAACGCCGTGAGAACGTCGAGTTCTCCCGTTGGTTTGAAATACTTTGGAAGGAGTTAAACGCATGAAAAACGACCGCGAATTTTCCCCGCAACACTTGGCGTACTTACGCGGAGTTCGAAACAAGAGTATCCTTGTCAACGTCGCACGCATTTCCATTTTATTCGTATTTCTTCTGCTTTGGGAGCTGTCCGCACGGCAGGCTTGGGTAAACCCTTTTATTACGAGTTCGCCCTCCCGTATCTGTAAAGCCATCGCCGATTTACACCGCAACGGCACGCTATTCCATCACGTCGGCACGACGTTGAAAGAAACGCTAATCGGCTTTGCCATCGCCGTCGGGTTAGGATATTCCGTCGCGCTCGCGCTTTGGTGGAGCGAAGCTCTGCGTCGGATTTTAGAGCCCTATCTCGTCGTCTTGAACGCTTTGCCGAAGATCGCGCTCGGTCCGCTTATCATTATCTGGTGCGGTACGGGTAGCGAAGCCATCGTGTTTATGACCGTATTGATCGGCTTGATCGTCGCGATTATGAATATGCTAAGCGGTTTTATGGCAACGGACGAGAATAAGTTGTTATTGCTCAAATCTATGGGCGCGTCCAAACTGCAAATCCTTACCAAGCTCGTCATTCCGTCCTCCTTGCCCAACTTCATTTCGATGCTAAAAATCAACGTAGGTATGGCGTGGATCGGCTCGATTATGGGCGAGTATATCGTATCGAAAGCCGGGATCGGCTATTTAATCGTCTACGGCGGGCAAGTATTCAAACTTGATCTCGTTATGAGCGCGGTATTTATCCTTTGCATGCTGGCGGCAATTATGTACGCGTTCGTCGCGCTATTAGAACGCTTGGTAATTAAAAATCGATAAACTTTAACGCCCTGAACCACAAGTTCAGGGCGTCCTTTTTTTCGCAAGTTATCCTTTCACCGCGCCTGCGGTAATCCCTTCCACGTAGTATTTTTGCATACTCATAAACAACGTGACGATAATCGCGCCGACGACGAGCGCTCCCGCGCAAAAGGTCGTAAAATTGTCGTTAAAACTATTCTTTTCAGCGTTGATCATTTTATAAAGCCCCAACGCCACCGTATATTTCGCCCGATCGCTAATGATCGTATTCACGAAAATGAAATCGCACCAAGGCGAAATGAACGACGTCAATATCGTGTATACGATAATCGGTTTCGCCATCGGCATGATAATCTTCCAAAACACGATCGGCTGGCTTGCTCCGTCCAAAATCGCCGCTTCTTCCATCGCACGCGGAACGGTATCGAAAAAGCCCTTACAAATATAGTACGAGAGCGCCGCTCCGCCCGAATACACCATCACGAGCGCGAGCAGGGAGTTGGTAAGCCCCATCGCTTTGAGTATGAAATACACGGCGATCATACTCATAAACCCCGGAAACATTCCTAAAACGAGCAACACGTTCATAATCGGCCTACGCAAGCGAAAACGCAATCTTGACAACGCATAGCTGACCATGAGTATGAATACCGTCGTCAACGCGCAGGAGCTAACCGCGACGAGCAACGTATTCCTAAGCCAACGCAAAAACATCGTATCGCCGAGCAATCTTGAGAAGTTGGAAACCCCCAACCGCAAATCGTCGGGAAATAGCGTATTGATAATCCCCGTAGACGGCGTCACGCGAAACGCCGTATAGACGAGATACACAATCGGCAATACCCAAAGCACCCCAAGCGTAATCAATAACGCGTAGACGAATATATTCGACATGCGTCTGCGTATTTTTAATAAAGTTCCTGTCATATTCCTTCCTATTCCGCACGTTTACACGCGGAGTTTTATTGAAATGCGTCTTCGCTTTTCGTCGCCGACGCGCGGTTGAACGTAATCAAAGACAACACGGCGGAAATGACGAAAATCACAATCCCGATGACGGACGCTACGTTGTATTTCGGGTTTCGATCGGTCGTCAACCGATATAACCACGTCACCAACAAGTCGGTAGATTGCGCTTGCGAGCCACCACCGTAATAGACGTTGTCGACAGGTCCGCCACCCGTCAACAACCAAATGACGTTGAAGTTGTTGATATTCCCGACGAATTGCGTAATTAAATACGGCGCGGTAATATGCATCATATACGGCAAAGTAATTTTAAAAAAGATTTGCACCGCGGACGCGCCGTCTATCCGAGCTGCTTCGTAGTAATCAGCAGGCACGTTCAACAAAATCCCCGAACACATCAACAGGGTATACGGTACGCCGATCCAAATATTGACGAGAATAATCATCAACCTAGGCAACAACGAAAAATACCGCTGGTCGGCAAGCCATAGGATATTCGTACCGAGAATTTTGTTGAGTATCCCGTCCCCGTCCAAAATCTTCTGCATTAAAAGCAAGGTGACAAACTGCGGAATGGCAATCGCCACGACGAACAACGTCCGCCAAAGCGCCTTTAGACGTATCCCTTTTTTGTGAATGAGTAGCGCTATTACCAGCCCCAAAAAATAGTTGGTAAACGTCGCGAAGAACGCCCAAACGAACGTCCATAACAACACGCGCAAAAATACGAGCGCAAACCCCGCTCCGTTCGCCAGGGAAAACATCGATCGGAAATTGTCAAAACCCACCCAATCGAAGAGTTTCCCCGGTGGCGTATGCGCGTAGTCGTAGTTGGTAAACGCGATTAGCACCATAAAAATCAACGGCATGACCGTGAATACTAACAAGCCTATAAAAGGCAGAATTAATAACGGAATATAAAACTTCTCGTTGAGCAAACTCCGCACGTCCATACGGAAATCGGAGAGCGATTGACCGCGCTCCAAGCGCAAATCGTTTTCACGGCTACCGAAAACGTTCATCGCCCAAACGACGAGAAAGACGCACGTGATCACCAAACTGACGACGCCGTATAAAAGGATTAAAAAACTGTTATCCCCGGACACTTTCTCGAAGATTTGTAAGGCTTCGTTCCATTGTTCCCCTGAAACCCGTCTACCCAAGTCCCCTGAAAACAAATGCCCGATATATCTACCGCCGAATAGAATCGTATATAACGCAAACGCCGTTTGGAACAGAAAATACGCAACCCCTTTGACGAGTTGTCCCCGAACAATTTGCCCGAACCCCATCACTAAAAAGGATAAGCGCGTTGCATACGATCCGTTTTTGAACGCAAAAAACAACCTTTTGAACACGTTCGGTTTTCTTTTGCTGATCCCTTTCTCCATTTTCTTTCCCCCGTTCGGCGATTTCCTGCACTTAATTCGTTGTTGTTTTTATCGCGTTTACACACGCTTTTAACTGCGTCTTTAAATCAAAACTCCCACTTTGCGCGCCCGTAATCATTGCATTTCCCAAGCCTTCCAACGGCACCCACAACGTCGACGGCACGTCCTTTTGCGTTTTGCTGTATTTGAGTTGTTCGGTGATCGCTTTCGCGCAAATATCCGACTGTATGCGTTCGTCCGCGCGCGCTTCCACGTTCGTCGGAACAAAACCGCGTTCTTCAAAGTGTTTAATTTGATTTTCTCTGCTGATATAAAATTCCGCAAAATCCATCGCGTCCGTCTTGTGCTTGGAGTAGTTGTTCACGCCCATGAGTTTATACCCCGCAAACGACACGAGTTGCACCTGCTCTTCGTTTTCTAACCCCTTATTCAAGGTATACGTCGGCAATTTTGCCGCGGCGAAATTCTCTCCTAAATACTTCTCAATCGCACTCCTGTTCCAAATCCCCGTCACCGCCGCCACGATCGAACCGTCGTTAAACCCTGCCGTGATCTTGGAATCGTTCGCATCCGCCTTAAAACGTTTGTCCTTGACGTAATCCCACATCGCTTGCGTAATTTTTTCGCCCGTTGCGTTGTCGAAATTACACTCGATATTCGTTTCCGCGAGATGCTCGTTGTACTCTACCGAGAACCCCAAATCTTTCCCGAAATAAAACGCCGAACTATACCATCCGTCCGACATCGGATAGGCGAATTGTTTGCTCGCGCTACACTTACTTAAAATCCCGTCCAAAGACGCTACGTCCGTTTCCGTCAACACCGATTTATTGTAATATAAGAAAAAGGTATTGTCCGTATACGGCATGCCGTACACCCCTTTTTCCCCTGCAACCGTCGCCGTTGCCGAATCGATTGCATCCGCGGAATTTTCCCGTTTGATCCGTTCCAATCTCTCCCCGGCAATCCGCGCGAGCGCGTCCCCATTGATAAGCTTGCTCGTTTGATCGTTGATAAACGAGAACACGTCCGCAGCGTTTTCCACGTCGTTGAGTACGCGCGTCGCCACATCGTTTTCCCCTTGAATATCTATGGTAAAACGGTATTCTTTATCAGGGTGTTTCGCCTTAAATTCTTCTACGACTTCGCTTACGAACGCTCGATCGGCTTCCGACGCCCAAACGGTGAGCTTGATCGCCCCCGAATCCTTACTTTTGCCACAACCAACGAACCCTACCGCCGTTGCTACCGATAGAACTCCGCAGGCAATTTTTACACTTTTTTGCATACCCTTTCCCCCTTTTTCTTTTTAGTTTTCCTGTTTCAGGGATTTTTTATACTGCCTAAAAAAGAAAATCCCACCTTTCCCAGAAAACTACTTCATAAAATCTAAAAAACATGCTCTACTAATTATGCAAAACAAATTTAATAACGTTTAGAGTAGCAAGCGAACGGGAATATTTTGCCCCGTTTATTAGCATACTAATTCCAGCGTTCCATTTTGTTAAAAATGCGAATTCCACGGTGGGGAGTATGCTTGTTCAACTCTGCTATTAAATTTGTTTTGCGACATTCGGAGTTTGCGTTTTTGGTGCGTTGACTTCGTTTGGCGCACTTTTTATATAGAGGCTACCCCGCGTCAAACGCGGGGTAGCCTCTATATAAGAAAAACGCAACGCTTTCGCGTTGCGTTTTTCCCTTATCGGGAATATTTTTCCGTTAAACTTTTTAACCAACTCGCTTTTCTTCTTCCGAAATCCCGTTCGGTAAATCGGAACGTCCAATTTTGCGACAACACCGTCGACGGAGCGTTCAACCGCGCTTCCGTACCCATACACAAAATATCGTGCATCGGGATAATTACGCAGTTTGCATTCGAAGAAAACAACAACTCGACAACGCTCTTGCACTCGTCTTCAATCGTTTCCGTAAGATAGGGAACGTCCAACGTCAAGCATTCCGTTTCCAAGCTTTCTTCAAAGGCTTTTCGCTCTGCCCGTGGCATACTCTCGATAAAGCTACGCAAAGTGTCGTTGTCGTGCGTGCCTGTATACGCCACGCAGTTCTTCGGATATAACGAAGGCAAATACTCGTTTTCAGGGTTGCCGTCGAATGCAAATTCAAATATTTTCATGCCCGGATAGCCCGTTTTTTCTAAAAGCGTACGCACGCCGTCGTCGATAATTCCAAGATCCTCCGCGACGATTGCGTAATTCTGCATATCGGCAAACAAAGCGTCTTTCGGTCCGTCCAGCCATTCCCCCGTCTGCGCCGTTTCGGCATCTTTCGGGATTGCGTAAAAACGGTCGAACGCGCGAAAATGATCAATCCGCACGATATCGAACAGCGAAAACGCATACTCGATACGGGCTTTCCACCAAGCATACCCGTCCTTTTGCATCTTCTCCCAATCATACACGGGATTCCCCCAAAGCTGACCTTCGTCGGAGAATGCGTCGGGCGGAACGCCTGCGCGCAAAGAAATATTCCCCTGCTCGTCCAACAAAAACAAATCCTTGCGGTATTTCCAAGTTTCTACGCTATCTTCGGAGAGATAAATGGGCATATCCCCCATAATCTTTATTCCCTTGCCGTTCGCGTACGCGCGGAGCGCGTTCCATTGTTTTAAAAACAGGAATTGCGTAAACTGCCAAAACTCGATTTCTTCGGCGTGCGCGAGCGTGAAACGCTCCACCGCTTGCTTATCGCAACTGCGGTAAGGCTCGTCCCATTCCGTCCAAGGCGCGTGCGAGAATTGATTTTTAAGCGCGGTAAACACCGCAAAATCCCGATAGTTCCCAGCAGACAAAAAGGCTTGCCATTCCTTATCTTTTTTATCCATACGTGCGAATGCTTTGCGGAGCACGTTCGCTTTTTGCGCAAACATACGCCCGTAATCTACTCGGCGTTCGTCGTCACCCCAAGAAAGCTCCCGATAATCGCTCTCTTTTAAAAGCCCTTGTTCTTGCAAGAGCCGAAAATCGATAAAATAGAAATTGAGTGCATCCGACGCGCAAGATTGATAGGGGCTATCCCCGTAGCCCGTCGGCAATAACGGCAACACCTGCCAAACGCGCATACCCGCGCTTTCCAACCAGTCCACGAACGCGTACGCCCCAGCGCCGAGCGTACCGATCCCACAATCCGACGGCAAGGAAGAAACGGGCATTAACACACCCGCTTTTCTGTCCGTTTGCATATTCGTATTCGTTTGTTTTTTCATATCCGTCTTTCCGTCCTACGGTTTTTTCTAATGGTTGCCTTTTTATAAAATTTCTATTCTCGAAAGTAAAATATTTTCCGCTTTTCTTACCCCAAGCAACCGTTCCGTAGCCATCGCGTCTTGCGCTTGTTGTCTTAAAATCGCCACGGCGTCCGTTTTCCCTACCGCTTTCGAATAGGCGATCAGTACCCGTTTTGCCGTCGGCGTGTTCCCACGCAAGAAGTCTTTACAAAGCTTTGCCGATGCCTCTGCGCGTTCGAGATCACCACGAACGGAGTGCATATACGTCAACTCCGCCGAAATTTTTTCCATTTCCGACTCCGTTAAGTACTCCCCGATTTCCGCCAAGCGGTTTAGACAGGCAACTGCCCTTTCTTCGTCGCCTTTTTCCAAGTAGTACCGATAACGCAAATCCAGCATAACGGCAAACAACGGCTCGTCTTCGCAAAGTTGCGGAAGATGGAAATAATAGCTTTCGTCAATTTCCGTAAAGCTTTTCCCTGCGTAC
This sequence comes from Clostridia bacterium, assembly GCA_017625565.1. Lineage (GTDB taxonomy): Bacteria > Bacillota > Clostridia > Christensenellales > Borkfalkiaceae > Scatosoma. Next base: position 40,690 of record JAGAKN010000002.1, on the reverse strand, counting down.
AATTCCCCGTGAATTTGCATTGCCGAGAGCATCGTCTTTTCCGCATCCGCGCCCGTTTTGATCCCACAATACACCAGCATATCCGTTTTTCCGCCGGCGTATTCCGCAGGAACAACGTTGAGCAAAAACAAATACCCTACATAAGGCAAACTTCCCCAAAGCAGGAAGGCATTGACGCCTACAATTTGAAAAGCGATCCCTAAAGAGAGAATAACAACCGCGAAAATTCCGCTAAAAATCAATCCGCCCAGCGTGTATTTGATCGCGCGGTTTTGCATATCCCCGCCCGATTTGGGAAGAACTTGCGTTTGATCCGCCGAGAACGGCGAGGCGAGCGCGAAACGCTGTTTGCCGTCCTTTTTATAAACGCGGAAACAAAAGCATTTCACGTATACGCATTCCATATTTTGCGACTTCGCAAAAACGACGTGCCCGAGTTCGTGTACGATCGGCGCGAATACAACGCCCAACACTAGCCCGATTATACAGAGCACCGTTGCCGTCAAGCTCCTTTCCCAAGCAAAATAAAAGGCAAGCAAAAACCCCGTCGCCAACGCGAGCGTGATTGCTACCGCGTAAATTGTCGAAGCGTTTCTTCTCATACTCCGTCCATCCAACCTTTTTTGATTGCGTAGCCTTCCAAATTATCTTGATCGCTTACGATGATTTTCGAAATCCGCAACGCATGCATAATTTGCGTTAACCAAACCGCCCCACCTGCAAGCACGTCTGCGCGCCCCGTAGGCATACACGGCATTTTGGCAATTTCTTCTACCGACGTTTTCAGGAGCTTGTCCGAAAGGGTTTGCATTTCTTCTGTCGTAATCACCGCGCCCGTTATGCGCGCGGAATCGTATTCCGTCAACCCCAACGTAATGCTCGCAAGCGTCGTTGCCGTACCCCCGATTGCGTAAACGTCACCGACAAGCGGAACGTGCCCGTACCCTTTCACCGCATCCCTGGTGTAAGCTTTCAAAGCCTTTTCATCCCGTCCGCACACGTCTTTTAAGCGAACGACGCCGACGTCTACACTCCTTTTATAAACGGTTTTGCCGTCCGTTCTTCCAACGAGTTCGCTACTCGCACCACCGATATCCAAAACAAAACCGTCGCGATTTCCAAGCGCACCTAAAAGCCCGAGTTCGGCTTCTTCTTCGCCCGATACTACGTCCACTTCTATCCCGCAAATTTCGCGAGCGCGTTCCACGAACGTCTGCCCGTTTTCCGCTGTACGCACCGCCGCCGTCGCAAACGCGAATACCTGCTCCGCACCGTCCGATTGTGCTTTGGATACAAACTCCGCCACAGCCAACGCCGAGCGTTCTACCGCTTGCGGTTTCAAGCGGTTGGTTTGCGCCAAGCCTTCGCCCAAACGGGTAGTTTTTAACGTCTTATATAAAACTTTTCCGTCCGCCACGAACATTAGGCGAACGGAATTAGAGCCGATGTCTATCACGGCAAATTTTTTCATTTACTTTTTCCCTTCGAGCGATTGCAATTCCTGATACTTCCATTCCAAATACAATTCCGATTTATAGAAAGCCAGGTCTTTTTCCTGCTCGTCAATTTGTTGTTCGAGTTCGGCGATTTCCGCTTTTGTCTTGTCGATGCGTTTGTTATAAACGCCGATCGTGATCCATTGATAAATCAAAAAAGACAACAGCAAAACCAACAGGACGGTTCCTGCGGATACACACGCCGTTATTATCCTTCTCATTTTATCTTGCGTCATACTTTCTCCTCCCTGATTTGGAGAGCTTTTTCTTTCTTTTTTCGTTTTCTATAGACTTTTACAAATATATTATAGCACATATTTTGCAAAAATGCAAACACTTTACGCAAACTTTTTAAATATATTATACCGCCTATTCCATAGCCTATACACATATATACCCGAAAATCGGGAAAATGCAACAGAAATGCGGAAAAAATACAAATTCCTGCAAACGCCACGCAATAACTCACGTCCAGAATCACACCGAGCGCTTTACACTTCCCTTGATCGCAACGGAAAATTTTTCGGATCGGCGAAAACAATTCGTACACAATCCCCCCGACAAACCCCACGCCGATACATAGGCAAAAGAGTAAAAACTGATTATTTCTTGCCAACGTCATTTGAAAATACGGGACGCAAACCCTTTGCCACCATAGGAAATTCCCGTCACTTCCCCTTCTGCCACAAACGAGCCGTTTGCTTTGGAAAAACCCGTAATTTTTAACCCCGAACCGATGACGTTCAATCGCTCGCCACCGAAAAGCGCCAAGGTAATTTTTACTTCCGAAAAGGACGTGACGCTCTCCACCCCGCTAACGTTTAACAGTTTTCGTTGGTCGATAACGACCGAATGTTTCGAATTTTCTTGCATACTTTATTGTATGCGCCAAAATACCCCGTATGCATTACTTTTGCAATTTTTCCAAGAAGGAGTGTTTCTCGCCGTCTTGTTTGTATTCCACCAAAGTGTCTAATTGTACGTTATGTACGCTTTGGAAAATATTATTCTCGACGTTTTCATTTTCCTTTTTCAAATCCGCAATCAACGCCTTGACTTTCCGCCTAGCCGAAAAGATATCTTCGTCCCCACCCGTCAAATTCTGCGTGAATTTGCAAGCGCAGGCAATAAACTCTAAACCGTTGTATTCTTTCCAGCGTAAAATATCTTCTTCCAAGATACAGTACATCGGGCGAATGAGCTCCATTCCTTCGAAATTCGTGCTTTGCAGTCTTGGCAACATGCCTTGCAATTGTCCACCGTAGAGCATACCCATCACCGTCGTTTCAATGACGTCGCTTTTATGGTGTCCTAACGCAATTTTGTTGCAACCGAGCTCCTTTGCTTTTGCATACAAGTGTCCGCGACGCATTCTCGCACAGAGATAGCAAGGCGATTCCGCGCAAGCCGAGTCCGCCGCGGCGAAAATATCGCTGTCAAACGTCGTCAACGGAATTTCCAAAATTGACGCATTTTCCATGATTTTTTGCATATTTTGCTCGTTGTACCCGGGGTTCATTGCAAGAAAGACAAGCTCGAACGGAATTTCGCTGTGTCGTTGTAATTCCTGCATCAGTTTCGCGAGCAACATACTATCTTTCCCACCCGAAATACAAACGGCGATTTTATCCCCTGCCGAAATTAAGCGGTATTTTTTTACCGCTAAAACGAAAGGCGACCATATCGTCTTTCTATACGTCGTAATCATCGAGCGTTCGATTGTTTGGCATCGCGTTAATTGTTTACTCATAGTATTTGTATTATACCAAATCCGCAATCTCCCGTCAAGCCGTTTAACGGATAATCAACAACTTCTCTCTCGCGCGCGTGATCGCCGTATATAGCCACCGACCTGCGTCTTCGCCGAACACCCAACTTTCATCGAACACGACCACGAAATCGAATTCCGAGCCCTGCGCCTTATGGCAGGTGATCGCATAAGCGAACTCGAAACGGCAAATCGGTTCGTCGGAAACGGCGCGAAATTTATGTAGTACGGGATAATTGCCTTCGTGCGCCACCATGCCGTTTGCAAGCATTACCGCGCGATCGCCGTAAAAATGCGTATATTTCCCTTTTTCAAAAATCCCTGCGTCCACGGGAACTTTTACGCGCCCAGAAAAATAATCGGCGACAAATTCCATCGTGAACAAATCGTCCAACCCGTCCTGCACGTTATATGCCCGACCAATCATCCCGTTGACCAAATAAAAGCGCTTTTCTTCGTCGAGCGGTTTTTCCCAGTCGTTGAGTGTACAAAGGAGTTTCTCCCCGTCCGTCGGAAGTTTCGATCGCACGTCAAATCCGTAATAGGCGCGAATTTCTTCATTGAGCGCGTTTCGTGTAGCGTTCCTACCGCAAATTACTTGATCCGCTTGCGTAAAAATCCGTTTCCGATCCCGTGATAACAATCCATTTTTCCCGATAACACACACCTTGTCCTCGTAATTGCCGTACGGGATTTTTTGCCCTTTTCTCGCCATTGTCGCAAGTTGTACAATCGGATTATCAACGGCTTGACGTACAATCTCTCGCATCGTATAATGCGGATTTTCAAGCAACGGGCAAACGCCGTTCACGGGCGGTAGTTGCGCCCCATCCCCACTGAATAGACATTTCACGTTAAAACTCAATAAATCGTTCAACATTTCTCGGTTGATCATCGATGCTTCGTCGATTACAATCAACTTGATCTTCTCGTCGATCTTTTCTCTTTTGATAAAACGCAATTCCCGATCGCAAATTATCTCCCCGTTTTCATCGACGTCAAACTCTTCTTCGTCGCGGATATAAATGAGCCCATGCACCGTCCCTGCTACCGTGCCGTGCCTTGCTAAGTTCGACGCAGCCTTGCCCGTCGGAGAAACAAACACCGCTTCTTCCCCGATCTTGAGCCGTAAGACGTTGCGCACCACGTAATCAATCAAAAAAGTCTTCCCCGTACCTGCATATCCTGACAAAACAAATACTTTGTCGTCGGTATTAAAAAACCATTCCTTGATGAAATCCTTGGCGTTTTCTTGATCGTTCGTAAGCGCTACATCCATAGTACGTCTATTATATCATCTATTTCCAAAGATTGCAAGCGTTTTGCGAACATTTGTTTGTTTTTTATTTAAAAAAACAAACAACGGTTATTTTTGCGCGAACTGTAAGATAAACAGTTTGCCGTGAATGGGCACGGAAATGTTTAAAACGCCTTTTTCCATCGGGAATTCTCGCTGGAATTCGCCCTTATTTGTGGAAAGCTTTAACGTTTTCTTGTTTTCGTCGTAGAAATATTTTCCACGCACCGTACGCTCCTTTCCATTTTTCTCGCGATAATATAAGAGAAACTCGTTTTTATCCCGAAGTTCTAACACAATAGAAGAAAAACGGGATAAATAGTCGTGATTACCGTATTCGGCTTGTACGCACTCGTACTCGCCAAGATAAGGTTTGGCAATTTCTTTTAATTCGGTGTTCTTTCCAAACGGCAAAGCAAATAAAAGCGCGAAAACTCCCGTCAAAAACGGCGCGCGGATTACGTATTTTTTCATATAGGGAGTATGCGTAATCCCCAAGAAGTTATGCGACGGATTTCTTACGACGCGAACGGATTTTTTTAGCATTATGTTCCGTTAGGATATGCTCGCTATTAAAAATTACGCCGACGATAAAACAAATCATTAGGATATACAGCCATAACAAAAAGACGATGATGGCGCTTAAAGCGCCGTAAAGCTTGTCGATGTTGCTAATCCGTAAATAGACGGAAAACCCGATAAACGCAACAATCCAAGCCGCTACGGTGAAGAACGTGCCTAAAAGAAAGGATTTTACCGAAGTCTTGTATGGGCAAACGTACATATTTAAAAGCAACACGAGAAAGAACGCAACAGCGATCAAGAGCGTATAATCGGCAAGCAGTTCCCACGGGCGAGAGAATAATCGAGAAAACAAGAAACTGCCGAGCGCAAACAATACCAAAAAGGCTATGACGGTGAGCATGACGATCACGAGCAAAACAAACGCCCCAAAGCGCAAACGCAAGCCTTGGCGTTCCCGATGGAAATCGTAGATAATTTCCCCGCTTTTACGCATTTGATAGAACAAGTTTGTGGACGCATATAACGTAGTAAAGATTAATACGATAGACGCGCTACCCGTGGCATTCGAGGCTTCCCTTCGGACGTACGAAAGTACGTGTTTAACGGAATCGAACACCGCTAGCGAAAGCACGCCTTCCGTATCCAACGGCAATTTGCCGATGAGTATCGTCAACCAAAAGGAAAGCGGTACGATGGACATAATCAAAAAGAACACCAACGTACCCGCAATCGTCGTATATTTTTTTAAGGCAAGTAATTCGTATTTGCTTTTGAAATAACCGTAAATTCTGCGCAACCCGTCCATAGGGGTAAGTATGCCCCTTTTCCTTTGATTTCAATCAAAAAACGGCGGATTTCTCCGCCGTTTTTCTCTTTTGTTTTTCTTACCAACCGCAACCGCAAGTCGTTCTGCTATTGCGACCGCAACCGTATTGCCGAGCGTAATACGTTTCACCGTCCGTAGTCGTTTCTACGGCATCCGTTGCTCCGTATCCGCGTCTGCAACAACCAAAACCCGTCGGGTAAGTCCCGTTCGTGTTCGTTTGCGTCGTATTACCATAACCGCAACCACATCCACAACCCGTGTTCGTTTGCGTCGTATTACCACACCCGCAACCGCAACCCGTGTTCGCTTGCGTCGTATTACCATAACCGCAACCATAACCACAACCCGTGTTTCTACAGCCGTTGTTTACCCGAATGTTTCCACAAGCGTCCCGACAGACGTATTGAAAACCGTTGTTGAACAACGTGTTCAAGAAGTTGCACGGTTGATAACCGCAACACGTTTGCTTGATAATCGTCGTATGACATCTATTACACATAGTATTTTAAATCCTCTTGCGTATTTGAGAAATTTCTCATACTATAGTATACGTGAAAAGCACATAAAATTGTGAAGAAAAACCCCGCTTTTTAGCAGGGTTTCCTATCCTATCCTTTCTTATTCCCATTCAATCGTGCCCGTGGGCTTCGGAGTTAAATCGAAGAGTACGCGGTTGACGTTGGGAACTTCGCTAGTAATCCGTTCCGTAATCTTTTTCAACACCGCATACGGTACTTCTTCAATCGTTGCCGTCATCGCGTCTACGGTATTCACCGCACGAATGATAACGGGGTACGCGTACGTACGCGCGTTATTCGAAACGCCGACCGACTTGAAATCGGGTACAGCCGTGAAATATTGCCATACTTTGTTATCCAACCCCGCGATTTCGAATTCTTCACGCAAAATCGCATCCGATTCGCGAACAGCTTCCAAACGGTCTTTCGTGATTGCGCCAAGACAACGCACCCCCAACCCGGGGCCGGGGAACGGTTGACGGTAGACCATGCCGTCGGGAAGCCCCAACGCGCTACCGACGACACGCACTTCGTCTTTATACAACAAACGCAAGGGTTCTACGAGTTCGAATTGCAAATCTTCAGGCAAACCACCGACGTTGTGATGCGCTTTTACGCCGTCGCTTTCGATGATATCGGGGTAAATCGTGCCTTGTGCCAAGAACTCGATGCCTTCTAATTTTCTCGCTTCTTCTTCGAATACGCGAATGAATTCCGCGCCGATAATCTTACGTTTTTTCTCGGGTTCGGCTACCCCGGCAAGCTTGCTTAAAAATCTTTCTTCCGCTGCAACGTAGACAAGATTTGCGTCCATTTGATTGCGGAATACTTCCACGACTTGTTCAGGTTCGCCCTTTCTCAAAAGACCGTGGTTTACGTGCACGCAAACGAGTTGTTTGCCTATCGCTTTTAATAATAACGCCGCTACCACCGACGAATCCACCCCGCCCGACAACGCGAGCAAGACTTTTTTATTGCCGACTTGTTGACGGATTTCTGCTACCTGTTCCGCGATGAATGCGTCCGCAAGTGCTTTCGTAGTAATACGTTCCATCGATTCAGGACGTACGTTGTTTTGCATATACTTTCTCTCCTTTTTCTATAAAAATCTACTTTATCTCTATTAGTGTTGCGTATAGTTGGGCGCTTCTTTGCTGATCGAAATATCGTGCGGGTGGCTTTCAATCAAGCTCGCGTTCGTGATACGGACGAATTCCGAACTCGTACGCAATGCTTCCACCGTCGCTTTTCCGCAATAGCCCATACCTGCACGCAAACCACCTTTCATTTGGAAAATAACGTCCGCTACGCTACCACGGTAAGGCACGCGACCTTCCACCCCTTCGGGCACGAGTTTCTTCGCGTTTTCTTGGAAGTATCTGTCCTTGCTCCCTGCAGCCATTGCCGGCAACGAGCCCATTCCGCGATAAACCTTGAAACTTCTACCCTGGTAAAGCTCTACTTCGCCCGGACTTTCCAACGTCCCTGCAAGCATCGAACCGACCATAACCGCGCTACCGCCTGCAGCCAACGCTTTCACGATGTCACCGCTGTATTTGATACCGCCGTCCGCGATGACACGCTTGCCAAACTTATCCGCGCATTCCGCGCAGTCCATAACCGCCGTCAGTTGGGGAACGCCGATCCCTGCAACGATACGCGTCGTGCAAATCGACCCAGGACCGATCCCGACTTTTACCACGTCCGCGCCCGATTTAATCAACGCTTCCGTAGCAGCCGCCGTTGCAACGTTCCCTGCGATCAACGTGATCGACGGGAATTTCGCGCGGATTTGTTCCACGCGTTCCAAAACGCCCTTGGAATGTCCGTGCGCCGTATCGATCGCAATCACGTCGACACGCGCTTCGACAAGCGCCGCAATCCGTTCCATCGTGTTCGCGCCTGCGCCAACCGCCGCGCCAACGAGCAATCTGCCGTTTTCGTCCCTTGCAGAGTTCGGGTATTGAATGGATTTTTCGATATCCTTAATTGTAATCAAGCCTTTCAAGTAGCCTTTTTCGTCCACGATCGGCAATTTTTCAATACGGTGTTTTCCAAGGATCTTTTGCGCTTCCGCAAGCGACGTGCCTACGGGCGCAGTCACCAAACCGTCTTTCGTCATAATGTTGGAAATCGGTTGATCAAAATTGCTTTCAAAGCGCAAATCCCGATTGGTCAAAATCCCGACAAGTTTTCCGTCTTTCGTAATAGGTACACCGCTTATACGGTATTTTTCCATCAGCGCCACCGCGTCCTTTACAAGATTGTCGGGCGCAAGGAAGAACGGATCGGTGATAACCCCGTGTTCACTGCGCTTTACCTTGTCGACGTGCGAAGCTTGTTCTTCGATGGACATATTTTTGTGGATAATCCCCATACCGCCTTCACGCGCCATTGCAATCGCCATACGGCTTTCCGTGACCGTATCCATCGCCGCGCTCAGCAAAGGTAAGTTTAATTGAATTTTGTCCGTGAGTTTCGTCCGCAAGTCTACGTCCGAAGGCAATACTTCAGATGCCTGGGGAATCAACAACACGTCGTCGAACGTCAAACCTTCTTTTACGATTTTGCTACTCATAATAACTCTTCTCCTTGTATAAAAACTTAAAATATTCTTCCTAATAGAAACGTAAATGGACGAAATTCATCCATTTACCCGTTGCAAAACGCAAGGATCTCGTCAAAATACGGTTTATCCGTCGGCGATATTTTCCCCTGCAATTCCGTCATTTTTATCTGAATTTTTGCTACCGTTTGCCCGTCGTTTTCCGAGAGCGCCGTCAACAATACTGCCACCACCGCGTTGTTTTTCGGAAACGCCCCTTCTTCCAACAACTCAAACGCGCGTTCTACCGCTTCGTCCTTTTGCTCGCGTTCGTATTTCGCAACGCAAACTTGCCCGTATACGTATTGCTTATAGGTAGGATTTTCCGAAAGACAATATTCTTCAAATTCTGTATCGGAAATAAACTTTTCACCGCAAACGTCGATCTTTTCATACGATTCAATCCCGATGGCAACTTCGGTTGCGTAGGCGATATAATACACGTCGTCACTACGCTTATACGCCCGTTCGGCAAAGCGAATACTTTGCTTGTCCATACCGAGTTTGTAGGTGAGCTCCATCATCGTGGAAGGATAGAAACAAACAAGCGCGACAAATAAGAACATGATGAGTAAAACCACCGCGGCAAGCGTACTCAAGATCGCACGCCAGATAATCTTATCTACGCCCATATACTACTCCTCCCATTGTATTACTACTATTTTAACACATCAAAAATAAAAAATCAACTGTATAAACGAAATTTATTCGGTATCTTTTCAAGGTTTTTTTAATATAATGAACCATGAACGCAATTTTCTCAAAAAATCATGGGTTTTTACGGAAGATTTTTATTTGGCTACTTGTAGTATCCTGTTTAAGCGTACTCCCGTTGACGGGCTGTAAAAAGCCTACGGAGTATTTTTCGTACGTTTCCGAACTTCGAGATAATATTTTCTTGGCGCAAACGGACGGGTTTACTTTAAAAATACAATCGGTGAGCAAGGAAACGCCCTATCAAACGGACGGAATCCCCCGTGAAACGACGACGCGCACGGAAATCTTTCTTACCGCGTCCGCAGGCGACAAACCCTGCGCTATTTCTTTCCGCATTGGAGATCAAAACTTCGGTGGGGATATGTCTTTTGATAACGTACGTTGCGAGTATTACTATTCCTGCACGCTAGACGTTTCTAATCAAAGCGAAATCCCCTGCACCCTTACCTACGACGGGCAAAGCGTGGAACTTTTGGCGAAATCCGTTTTAGACGAAGACACGCTCACGCCGAAACAGGTTTTGGAAAAGGTGCGGGATACAGAAAAGGAACTGTTCGATTCGTTGACGGATAAATACGGGTTTGCAGGCGAAATTTATTTGCGACTTTTATACGAAGACGTCGCCTATTATTACGTCGGCGTGATTGATAGAAACGCAAATGTCTACGCTTTTCTTGTCAACGCAAAAACGGGAAAAATCTTGGCGAAACGTCAATCACACCCTTAAAGAAAGATCGAAAAGGCGGGATTGCGCAAATGCGCAATCCCGCCTTTTTACCTTCTAATTCAAAACGTGAACGCACGCACCCCGAACACCCCGTCAATCGAACGCAATTTCTCCAAAATCTTTTCGTCTGCAGGCAGGTTGGTTTCCACGATCGTATACGCCACTTCACCCTTGGAGGCGTTGGCAAAGTTTTCGATATTGATGTTCTCCGCGGAAAACGCCGTCGTGATTTGCGAAAGCATATTCGGAATGTTCTTGTTCATAACGCACACACGCGGTTTTTCGCTTGGCGGAACGCCAACCGTCGGGAAATTCACGCTGTTGCGGATATTCCCATAAGTCAAAAATTCGTCCAACTGTTGCGCCGCCATTACCGCGCAATGATCTTCCGATTCCACCGTAGATGCGCCGAGATGGGGGATCGAAACAATCCCGTCTACACCCACCGTTTCTTCCGTCGGGAAGTCGGTCACGTATCGCGCGACCTTGCCACTTTCGATCGCTTTTTTCAAATCCGCTACGTTGACAAGATCGGCACGCGCAAGGTTCAAAATCCGTACACCGTCTTTCATTTGCGCAAGCGTTTTTTCCGAGATCATATTCCGCGTCTGCGGAGTCGCAGGCACGTGCAGGGTGATATAGTCGCAAGTTTTGAAAATTTCCGTGTAATCGGACGCCTGTTTCACGGACGGAGCAAGACTCCAAGCCGCTTTCGCCGTGATATACGGATCGTAGCCCATAACGCTCATCCCCAGAGAAATCGCGGCGTTTGCCACCATCCCCCCGATCGCGCCGAGCCCGATAACGCCGAGTGTTTTCCCGGCAAGTTCATGCCCAACGAAAGCGGATTTACCCGCTTCCACTTTCTTCGCGACGTCCGTTTCTCCACGCAAAGTTTCCACCCATTTTACGCCCCCGAGCACGTCTCTAGACGCCAAAACAAGCGCGGCAATCGCTAACTCTTTTACGGCGTTCGCGTTTGCTCCGGGCGTATTGAACACGACGACGCCTGCATCCGTACACGCGTCTACGGGGATATTGTTCACCCCAGCGCCACAACGAGCAATCGCGCGCAATTTCTCCGTCAAAGGGAATGCGTGCATATTCGCCGAACGCACCATTACGGCGTCCGCGTTATCCACGTTTTCGCCGAGTTCATAACGGGTTGCCGACAATACGTCCGTACCCACTTTCGCAATTTTATTCATCAATTTTATTTTCAGCATATCCCGATCTCCCGTTTATTTTTTTGGGTTATTTTCCGCGAACGTTTTCATAAACGCCACGAGTTTTTCCACCCCAGCATACGGCATCGCGTTATAAATCGACGCACGCATACCGCCCACGGAACGATGTCCTTTCAAATTTTGCAAGCCTTGCGCCGATGCTTCCGAGGCAAACTGTTTATCCAGCTCCGCGTCCCCCGTCACAAACGTCACGTTCATCATAGACCGACAATCCTTGCGCACAGGCGCAACGTAGTAATCTTGCGAATCCAAATACCCGTATAAAAGTTCTGCTTTTTTTACGTTTCTATCCCGCATAACTTCCAAACCGCCGAGCTCCAAAATCCATTCGTAAACCATCTTCGCGATATAGATACAGTAGCACGGTGGCGTATTGTACATCGAGCCGTTCTCCGCCATCACTTTATAATCGAGCATCGTCGGCGTTTCTTTCCGCGCTTTGCCGAGCAAATCTTCTCGAACGATTACAACGGTCAACCCAGCAGGCGCCATATTTTTTTGCGCTCCTGCATAAATCAAGCCAAATTTACGAACGTCGATCGGTTCGCTTAAAATACAAGACGACAAATCGGCAACCAGCGGAATATCCCCTGTGTCGGGAATATACGGATACTTCGTCCCGTAAATGGTATTATTCAAACAAATATGCACGTAATCCGCGTCTTTGCGGAACGCGTCGCGCTCCACTTGGGGTACGTAGGAAAAGTTCTCGTCCTTGCTTGACGCTACGGCAACGACGTCACCGTATTTTTGCGCTTCTTGATAAGCTTTCGTAGAAAACTGCCCTGACAAAATATAATCCGCTTTTCCGCTACCCGACAATAAGTTCAACGGCACGGCGGAAAATTGCGTCGACGCGCCACCCTGCAAAAACAATACCTTGTAATTGTCCGGAATTTGCATCACTTCGCGCAACAAACGTTCCGCGTCCGTAATTATCCTTTCGTATACGGGCGAGCGATGACTCATTTCCATCACCGACAAACCATAACCTTGATAATTTAAGAGTTCGTCCGCCGCTTTTTGAAGCACCGCTTCCGGCAACATAGACGGCCCTGCAGAAAAATTATAAATCCTTTTCATACTTGAACGCTCCTTAATCGATTTTTGAATTGATATCTATAGTTTAATCAAAAATATCGATAGGTATATTGTAGCATAAAAAAATAGCAATTGCAAGGATTTGAAAGAAGAAATCCGACTTTTCGAGAAAATAAAAGCGAATTTTTGCGTTTTTGCAAAAATTCGCTGATTTCCTTACGCGCCTGCGTTTTCTTCTTTCTCTATGTTTGTTTCCGTTTCCGAGTGAATAAACCGCAACATCGGGCTTTCTCGACGGTCGATTTTATACGTCGGCACTAACGCCTGCACCCAATCTTTCATTTGATCCGTTTCATCGTGCGCGGCTTCGTACAAACGATCCAACGACGACCAGAACGCCGTTTCGTCAAATTCGATCGGTTGCGCGATGCTAATCAACCCGTTCGGCGTTTTTTGCAAGCCCTCTTCCGCCATCAAACGTTCTTCGTAGAGTTTCTCCCCGGGACGCAAACCCGTGATTTTGATATCAATATCCACGTTCGGCTCAAATCCCGACAATTTGATTAAGTTGTACGCAAGATCGTAAATCTTTACAGGCTCGCCCATATCCAAAACGAAAATTTGTCCGCTTTTCGCGTACACGCCTGCCTGCAAAACGAGCGAAACCGCTTCGGGAATAGTCATAAAATATCGTATGATATCTTTGTGGGTGACTGTCACAGGACCGCCTGCCATGATTTGCTTTTTAAAGAGCGGTATTACCGAGCCGTTAGAACCGAGCACGTTCCCAAAGCGAACGGCAACGAATTTGGTGTTTTTGCTGTGTTTTCCGATTGTTTGAATGATCATTTCGCAAATCCGTTTGCTTGCGCCCATGATATTCGTGGGGTTTACCGCCTTATCGGTAGAAATTTGCACGAACGTTTCTACGCCGTACTCGTCCGCGGCTTGCGCGACGTTCAACGTACCGAATACGTTGTTTTTCACCGCTTCGTTCGGGCTGATTTCCATCAACGGCACGTGTTTGTGCGCGGCAGCGTTGAATACGATTTGCGGACGGTATTTCTCGAATACGTCACGAACCTTTCTCTTATCGCGAATGCTTGCGATCAACGCCAAGAGATTGAGCGAAGGATGCTCCGTTTTCAGCTCCTGTTCGATGTCGTAAGCGTTGTTTTCGTAAATGTCTAAAATGATTAGCAGTTGGGGATTATGTAAAGCAATTTGCCGACACAATTCGCTACCGATCGAGCCACCGCCACCCGTCACGAGAACGACTTTGCCTTCGATATACCCCATTACTTCGTCAAGATTTGTTTGGATTTGCTCGCGGCCTAATAAATCCTGAACCTGCACTTGGCGGAGTTTCGCAAACCCAACGTCTCCCGTCTTTGACGATTCCGGCAATAATTTTATCGGCTTTTTGCATTCTTTGCAAAGGTTTAAGATTTGACGGATTCTTTCCTTTCCCACCGAGGGCATAGCGACGATAATTTCGTCCACTCTATACTTTTTCGCATACTCTGCAACGTCTTTCGTTTCGCCGACCACACGCACGTCGTAAATAAGCTTATCTTTCAACATGGGATTGTCATCCAAAATACAAACGGGTTTGAACGCGCTGTTTTCATTGAACATCGCCTTACGGATCAACGTAATCCCTGCATCTCCGCCACCGATGACCATCACACGCGTTTTCCCCCCTTTTTTTACAAGGAAATAGGAACGGACGGTTTCGAAAATGCGCTTTATAAAACGGGACGCGACCACCGCAAGACACAACAGCGTACAAAAGAAAAGTACGGTACTGTAGCCCAAGTAATAGTGATGACGATCAATACAGAAAATATAAACGCAATTCACGAGCCCTAAGCACGCGACGGCGCATAAAATACGCACGGACTCCAAAACCCCAGCCGTAGAAAACGTCATAGAATATAAGCGGAATACCGCAAAAAGCGTAATCCCGATACATACGTTTCCGCAAATCCACATCGCAACGGGCAACGACATCGTTAAGTGAGAAAAAATCGCCCAATTCGTCATTAAATACGTCGCGTACGATAAAAACGCTAACGTCAAAGCGTCGAAAACAACCAATGCACACCGTCTTCGTATTCCACGCATACGTATTTGATCCGAAGTTAATCTTTTTTTCTTATTCGGCATTTTGACACCCCGATTACTTTAGTATTACACATTTATGATTATATCATAAACTTTCTACGACTGTCAACCCATTCTGATAAATTTCCAAGCTTTTACTAAATTTCCGCCGAAAAAACGGGACGACCGCATCGCCCCGTCCTTTTTATTCTTCTACGCGAATAACCGCTTGCACCTTGGCAAAATCCGTCGCGTCAATCTTTGCGAGCGCATTTTTTACTCGGTTTTCCGTCGTCTTATGCGTGATGACGATTAGCGGTAATCTCGGCGTTTCGCCTTCCCCGACTTCTTCCCGCGCTTTTTGCGAAAGCTTGACGATGGATACGCCGTACTTGGCAAAAATTCCGCTGATCTTCGCAAGCGTACCCGCTTTATCTTCCACCGATAAACGCACGTAATACGCCGACGAGAAATCGGTGACGAACTTCGTCGCGCTATCCGCATTCGCCGTGTTTTTATAGGTGGAATACTTAATTTCGGAGTGCGTCGCCGCGTAAATGACGTCGCTGACAACGGCGCTCGCCGTAGGGAACGCCCCTGCTCCCTTACCGTATAACATAATATCGTCTAACGCGTCGCCACGTAAATAGACTGCGTTATAGGCGTCGTTCACGCTCGCCAACGCATGCGCGGACGGAATAAACGTCGGATGCACGCGCACTTCCACGCCTTTTTCAGAATTCTTCCCGATTACAAGCAATTTTAACGTATAGCCGAATTCCTTGCCGATGGCAATATCGCAAGCCGAAATCTTGGAAATTCCTTCTCGATACACCTTGGTATACGGCACTTTGGTATGGAATGCCATCGACGATAAAATCGAAAGCTTATACGTCGAATCAAACCCTTCCACGTCGTTTGTCGGATCAAATTCCGCATACCCGAGCCGTTGCGCTTCTTTCAACGCCGTTTGATAATCCTGTCCGTCTTGATCCATCTTCGTCAAAATGTAATTCGTCGTACCGTTGACGATCCCCATCATTTCCGTAATGTGGTTGGCTTGGACACCGTCCAAAAGCGTGCGGATAATCGGCACGCCACCCACGCAACTCGCTTCGTAATACAATCCGCAAGCGTTGCGCTTTGCGATACGCTCTAACTCGTGCGAGCATTTGCTGATCATTTCCTTGTTCGCCGTGACAACGGATTTTCCTTCCTGCAACGCCATGATTACGAAATCTTTCGCAACGCCAACCCCACCGATCGTTTCAATGACGATATCTACCATAGGATTTGCAACGACTTCCGCAATACTCCCTGCGATACATTCTTCAGGAACGCCAAGCTCTTGCAATCTTGCCAAATTCCGATCCAAAACGCATTCCACCGAAATGTCTACGCCCTGCGTTTTTAAGTAAAACTCCCGATGGTCTACGAGCGTACGATACGTACCGCCCCCAACGACACCCAAACCGAGTATTGCTACGCCTACTTTCTTCTTCATAAAATTACTCCTGTCCTACCCCTGGATTTCCGATTATTCTTCCGTGTTTAAATCGTATAAATATTTCAATCCCTTCAACGTCAAAAGCTTATCCACGACGTCGATGCATTCAATCTCTTTCGCGATTACGTTGCTAAATCCACCCGTCGCAATCGTTTTCACCGTCGTCGCTTTCAACTCTCGCTTGATGCGTTTTACGATATGCTCCACAAGCCCTGCAAACCCGAATACAATCCCTGCTTGCATATTCGTGACCGTATTTTTTGCGATCGCGCTCTTGGGAGCTTCGATTTCCACGCGTGGCAACTTCGCCGTACCGTTCACAAGTGAATCGAGCGAGCCCTTAATCCCCGGCGCGATTACCCCGCCAATAAATTCGTTTTTCTCGTTGATCACGTTAAACGTCGTCGCCGTACCGAAATCCACGACGATCATCGGCGTTCCGTCGCCGTAGCCAACGATTGCCGAAACGCAGTTCACGATCCGATCCGCACCCACTTCTCGCGCGTCGTCGCAACGGATATTCAGCCCCGATTTCAAGCCCGGAGCAACGTGTAATGGCGTAATCCCCAAATACAAAGAGCACGTCTTGTCGATCGTATAATCGAGCGACGGTACGACGGAGGAAATAATCCCCCCGTCGATCTTCGAAACGTCGATCCCTTGCGCAAGCAACATACCGCTAAGCTGTGCGCCGTACTCGTCCGAAGTCTTTTTTAAATCGGTCGCAACACGGAAAGACATTTTTAAACGTTCCCCGTCGTAAATCGCATATTTAATATTCGTGTTTCCGATATCGATACAAATAATCATAATTTACCTACCTTTCCGTACAACGCCGATTACCCGAGAGAGCGCAGGCGCAAAAATAAGATTGATGGCAAGTTCCACTAAGAAATTGATCCCCGCGCAACCGATGACGAGAAAGTACACGACCGTATCCCCGTCCGCAACAAAATTTGCTTTGAGGGAATCGCTCATGAGTAGCGCGCCGAGTATAAACAACCCCGTATTGACAATCGGCGTAATCGCCGCCGCCGTCAAAAGCCCAACGTACTCGTTTTTGCGTTTTAATAGCGAATACGTAAGTCCGCCCAAAAGCCCAGCAAAAATGCCTTTCCCAAAGCATAACAGCGTCGTAATCAAGGGATGATCGTTAAACAAAATCGCCGTGAACGCGTCCGCACCCGTCACACCGTATAACCACACGACAAGCCCGAATACAAATCCCAAAAAAGCACCTGCAAACGCGCCGTAAAGCACTCCACCTAAAACAATTGGCACAAGAACGAAACTCAACGACGTAGTCCCGATCTTAAAATACCCACCAAACATTTGTAAAACAACCACGAGCGCAGTCAACACCGCAAGCCCCGTAATGTTTCTTGCCGAAAAAAATCCTTTTTTCATAACAACCTCCATCGAGTTCTTTTTCAAGATACCCGTGAAAAAAAATTTTTATTCTCTTATATCGGTAGAACCGCCCAAAGGCGTATTCTCCAAGAGTTATTAACCATTATACCTTATTTTTTTGATTTTTGCAACAAAACGAACGGCTAAAAATAAAGAAACTACGCTCTTTTATCACACAATTACCCGTCGACGGAATATGATATAATAGAAAATGATAAACCGCAGGATTTTCCGTTTTAACGTCGGCTTACATAACCCCTGCGGCAAAACACGGGAGGTTTTTTATGAATTGTTGCACCCAAGGTAATAACGTCACCCTTTGGATTTTAATCGCTTTACTTATACTCGGCTCGAAAGACGGGATTTTCTGTTCCAACGTATTTAGCGGTTGTGGCTTGCCCATCATCCTTGCGTTGTTGTTCTGTCTTTACAAAAACGGCACGTTGTCCGCACTCTTGACGCCTTCTTGCAACTGCGGTTGCGGTTGTGGTTGCCGTTAATCTTTCTCCTTGTTTCTTTTAAGGCTTGTTTTGGAAAAGCGGACGGGTTTTCCCGTCCGCTTTTTCTCGCTATCGTTTACACGATTTTCCTACACCATCATTATCCTATCGGATATATAAATTCCCGTTTTTCGTTTCCACGTACACGGGGCAGTCCGTCTGCCCGTTTTCTCCGTACACGTCGTAGCGTCCGCCGAAACGCTCGTACGGTTTTTCACAATGGAATGCGCCACGACGGGTTTCAAACCGAACGCTTGCCCCCAAACCCGAAAGCAATCGCACGTTGATATTCCCGTCCCCCGTTTCCAGTTCCGCCTCCGTCCTTTCCGCAAACCCGACGTCAATTCGCCCAACCGTCGTTTCGATTTGCATGTTGGGAGCATTTGCCCGTTCGATATGGACGTTTCCGCTACCACCGTCGATTTCCAAACTGCTTGCGAGAATTTCCCCTACGGCAACCGACGCGCTACCCGTTTCAATATCCACCTTTCCGCTACACGTCCATTTCTCGCCCGTCAAGTTCCCCGAAACGCTTTCGATCGCAAGCGAAGAAAACTCCGCTTGCCCGATCGTGATTTCGGCTGTTTTGCTTTCAATATCCAAGCCTAGCCCCACGGGAAGTTGCAACTGCAAATGTTTGTTCTCTTCGCGAATTTTTCCGTCGTAGCCCGATTTGCAATACCGTATCCGCAATACCGAGCCATCCAAATACCATTGCGCGCGTTGCGCGTCCGTTTCCGCCGGAACTTCTTCCGTAAACGTCAACGTTCCGTCCGCGCTTTGTTCCACGTCGATACTACCGCCGAGCCAATCGATTTCCACGCGTTTTACCGCCGAAACGTCGCCCGTAAATTCGCCTACGGAATACCGTTTTGCGTCCGTATACGTTTCATAGCCGTTTTTGCCAGCGCAAGACGTCGACAACGTCGCAAGTGCGCATATACCCAAGAATACACCCATCTTCTTATTTCGCATGTTTACCACCTTTTCTATCTTTCTATTATTGTATCCTTTTTCGGTAGGTTTATGCGCAAAAAAAGCTCCTTTTTTTAAGGAGCTTTTTTATACCTGCTAAAATATTTACGCTTTGTTTACCGAACCGAACAAACGCATTTTTTCTTTGACAACTTCTTTCATATACGCCACTTTCAAGTTGCGAACGTCCAAGTATTCCAAGCCTTGTTCTTCGCCGTCTTTCATCGCGCGTTTACCCGCCAAACACAAATCCGTGAAAATGTTTACTTTCGCAATCCCGTCGCGAATGGTATTGCGGAAATCGTCGTCCGAAAGTCCGCTACCGCCATGCAATACAAGGGGAACGTCCACTTTCGCGCGAATTTCTTTCAAGCGTTCGAGATTCATCATCGGTTTTTTCTTGTATACGCCGTGCGCAGAGCCGATCGCAACCGCCAACGCGTCTACGCCCGTAGCCGTCCAGTATTCGTACGCTTCTTCCGGCGTCGTATACATATCCGTCAAACTTTCGTCGCCCGACGACGCTTGACCAACGTGTCCGATTTCACCTTCTACGCTTGCGCCGAACGAATGTGCGATTTTCACGATTTCTTGCGTTTCCTTTAAGTTGGTTTCGTAATCCTTCGTCGAACCGTCGAACATAATCGACGAGAACCCAAGCTTTAACGCTTCCATACATCTATCGAACGTCAAACCGTGGTCGTAATGTACAACTACGGGGACTTTCGCGCGCTTTGCCGCAGCGATAATGCTAGGTGCAATGAGTTTCAATTCGCCCGCAGGCAACAAAACTTCCGCCGTGCCGATTACGACGGGGGAATTTAATTCTTCCGCAGCTTCGATAACCGCTTGCAACATATCCGTATCCGTCGTATTAAACAAACCTACACCGTATTTTTCTTGTTGTGCTTTTTTTAATACATCGTTAAGATTGACTAACATAATTTTTTTCTCTCCATATTTTTACAAAGTTTTTCAATTTCTTGTTCTTCACGAACTCCGCTAATCGCATCCGTAGCCGAAAGCGCGGATACTGCCGCCGCCGACGCCAACGCAAGAATTTTTTCATCGGAATACTCCCGATAAATCCCCAAAAGCGCGCCCGCGCAGAACGCGTCCCCTGCGCCCGTCGTACCCTTGATAAAGCCTTTCGGCAAATCGTACGACGCAAGCTCCGTATAGCCAGCTTTAGAATAAGCAACCCCCAGCTCGGGCGTATGGATAATTACCCGTTCTTTCACCCCGTAAGAGAATAGCTTTTCCGCAATCGCGCGTAAATTTTCGCGTTTGGGTTCTACCCCCGTGAGTTGTCCTGCTTCCACTTCGTTGATAATCAAGTTGTCGGTATACGCAAGACAGGGCAAAACTTTCGCATATCGATCAGAGTTTTCACTCACCAAATCGATAGACGTCTTAATCCCCATCTTTTGCAATTTTTGCAGGAGCTTTACCCCGTCGCCGTCGTCGATTTTATCGAGCAACAGGAAATACCCCAAATGCAACATCTTTACGTTTAACGCATCCCAGTCGATCCCGTCTACGCCAAAGTGCGCGTTTGCGCCTGCGTAGGTAAAGAAAGTACGTTGTCCACCGACGACGCTCATCACTTCAGTAAAGCTCGTTTTATCTTCAACCGACGTCACCGCTTGGGTATCCACGCCGTTGTCCTGCAAAACCTGTTTTACGAACGCACTTTCTTCATCCGCGCCGACGAAACCGACGGCTTTCACCGTCAGTTTCGGATCGATGCGTTTTATATCGATTGCAACGTTCGGTACGCATCCTCCCACCGCTTTGGCAACCCCGAGTATTTTCGTCAGTTCCCCAGCGTTTGGATACGCCGAAATTTCATTGATCTTGTCGACGAGAATCGTTCCCGCCACCGCAATCCCCTGTTTCATGGCGCTTAGTTGCATTCCGCTACCAACGGACCAGCCAAATCTTTCAAGAAGAAGAGTTTACCTGCCAACGTCGGGATATACGACGACGTAATCCAAGGCGTTTGACCGTGGCGCAACGTCATCCAAAGCGACATACCTTGCCATTGCATTCCGCGACCGAGCGTACCGTCCGCACCACCGATTGCGTAGTCTGCTTGCAAGAACAAGCCGGGGCCGATCGTATTCGCGCGACAGGGAACGAGGGACGTTCTCGACTTAAAGCTCGTAAGCGCGTTTTGTTCTACCGTCAAGGGATGGATTTTCGCCGCGATTCTATAGGGCGCAGCTTTCCATTCCGCTTCCGTCGCGTATTCGCCTGCAAATTGCGGTTCCCAGAATGCGATATGGCACATTCTGCCAATACCGTACACCAAAACGAGTTTCGCGCCTTCTTTCTTTAACGCTGCGATCTTTTCAGGATACGTAGGCAAGTTTTCTTTCGTAGCGAAGTTTCTTTGGTTCTTGGGTACGGTAAGTTCGCCAAGCGGATTAAACAACGCTTGTTCCATCGCGTATTGGAACGCGCCTGCGTTATCGGGCGCAAGCGTGTTGCCTTCGCTATCCGCCCATTCGTCCATATTGAACGTGTATACGTGTTCGCAGGAAACTTTCCATTCCTTCAAGAAATATACCACCCATTTATACATACCCATAGGCCCTACGGGCAAAATGAACGCTACTTTTTCCTTTCTTTCTTTCGCGAGTTTGATTTGCATCGCGATTTCGTGCCCCATATACGTTTCGAATTCCGCCAAGCCTTCACACTTTACAGGGACGAAGTTTTCGTTCCAAAAGCTTTGTCTTTCCGTAATCTTTTCGGGCGCGTCGATACACGCGTCGATCTTGTCAAAATCCCAGCCTGCGGGATAGAAACCTTCAAGCATACTGCCTTTTACCGTTGAGTTAAAATTCATAAATTTTCTCCTTTTTATATATTTTTATTTGTTTTCGTTTTGACGATAGAGTTCGTCTACCGTTTTTTGCACTTGCACGGCGCGGTCGGCGTAGAAATAATCCAACGTACCACGCTCCACGTTTTCTCGGAAATCACGAAGTTGTTTGCAGTACAAATCGCTCTTCTCCCCGAAAAATTCCTGCGGTTTTGCTACCATACGGTTTTGCGTCGCACTATATTCGCCTTGTGGTGCGTACGTATAACGCATAACCCCCGTTTCTTCTTGCCCGAGCGTACCCGTACAAAGAATACAACCGCTATTGCCGTACAACTCTAATTTACTCTCCGAAACGGCGTCAGGAACATTAAAATGCACGTCCACGTGCCCCAAAGCCCCCGATTTCGTTTGGAATACGAACACCGCACCGTCTTCCACTTCGTAAGAGAACGTCCTATTCACGCAATAGCCTTGCGTTTTCTCGATCTCCTCGTCTAAAAGAAATTCGATCAATTCGATACAATGCACGCCCAAATCCATCAACGCTCCGCCACCGCCGAGTGATTTCTTTTGTCGCCAAGCGCCTTTGATTTCGGGATACCAACAGGTAAACTGCGCGCGTACGTCGCAAACCTTGCCTATTCCACCCGTTTGCACGATCTCTTTCGCTTTTTCGTGCAAGTTGTGGTATTTCATCATATATCCGATCGCAATTTGCTTGCCTGCGTCCTTAAAGGCTTGCACAAGCTTTGCCCCTTCTTCGGCGTTCATTGCCACAGGTTTTTCCAAGAATACGTGCTTGCCGTAGCGCAACGCCGTCGTTGCTTGATCGTAATGGCAAAACACTGGCGTACCGATATATACCGCGTCGCAATCAACGGACGATAACATTTCCGCTTCGTCCGTGAAATACGGCACTCCGTATTTCTTACCGATCGTTTCCGCCGTTTCCGCTACCCGATCCATGACCGCCACGAGTTGGCTACCTACGTCTTTTAAGATCCCGGGGATCGCCCGTCTATCCGCAATACCGCCAGCACCTATTACACACCATTTCATAGTCTGCTCCTTTTATTATTTGATCCTCACTTCAAACACGCGAATTTCTTTACAGCCGCGCGTACTTTTGAAAACAACTTTCACGCTGTCGCAAACCGTTTTTGCAAACTCCACACGACAAAGCCGTTGTATATTATCCGTTATGAGTTTTTCAGCTACAATCCTCCCGTCTTTCATTAGCAATACGGAAAAATCTTTGACAAGTTCTTCGGGTAAATATTTGCTTTGCTGTTTTCTTCTATTATCCGAAAGAGTGATCTTTATCGCCTTTCCAAAGCCCGAATCGAAAGTAAGTTGTACCCGTTCCACTTCTTTCCTGCCGTTAAAACGGAAGATCAACCATTCGCCGTTTTCGGAAATACCGGCCGATCGCCAAGCGTTCGGCTCATTTTCTTCCGCGCGAGAAATTCCGTTGATTACGTTCGCTACTTCAAACCCGTCTTGACAAGACGAAGCTTCTATTTGGGCAAAGCGCGCCAAATCCGTTTCGTCCGTATTGACAAGGCCTGGAATATATCCGTCGTCTTCCAAAAGTATTTGTTGCAGTTCTTGCATATACGGCAACAATTCAAACGGTAAACAATCGTATTTCTTGCAAAGAGAAATTGCCGTGCCCACCGCTTGACCACCAACCGCGCAAGTACCCATAACTCGCGTACTGCCAAGCCCCAATCTCGTCGTGGAAATATCTCTGCCTGCCATCGTTAAATTTTTGATATTCTTGGAATAATACGAACGCCAAGGAATGGTATACGCGCCCTTGAAACCGTATACTTCGCTCGGCAAACGGTGAAAATCCAACAAGCCGTTCGGGCAATGCACGTCCACAGGCCAACCGCCGTACGCTACTGCGTCGGGAAAAATTCGGCTTTCAAAAACGTCATTTTCATTGAGCAAATACTCGCCGACAAGCCGACGGCTTTCTCTCATCCCAGGTAGCGCGCCTATCCATTCCAGATCATAATTCGTCGCACCGTGTTCGCCACCGTTTTTGATGTGATCCCACATCCCCCAAACGTAAGCATACAAATCGTCTTTTACTTTTTCGTATTGACCGATAAAATCGTCCCCTTCACCCATCAGCTCTATCCACCAATACCCGTAATCGACAGACACGCTACTGCCCGTAGCAGCCCTTGCAAAGGCTTCGGGATCAGTTGCCGAAGACGGATCTACCGTATGGTATTTGGAATGTAGTCTGAATTTAAGCTGTTCTTCCGTGAGCTTTTTTGCAAAGGGTGGCGGCGTGAATTCTACAGGCTCGCCCCGATCCAACGCCTTGAAAAGAATGGTATTGCCCATACGTTCGGCGTTTGCCGTTTCGGGCGCGTGCGGTTCGTTAAATTCCGCTTTGCTTTCGCTACCTTCGCGATACTCCGCCCCTGCAAAATAACCGAGCGTGCCGTTTCCCGTACAATCGGCAAAATATTTCCCAAAAACGGTAATTGTATATTCCGTCGTTTCCTGAAAACACGTAATGGAAGAAATTTTATCGCCCGCCATTTCGCAATCCGTCATTACGGTATTAAAATGCACGGTTAAATTCTTTTCGGCTTTTACCGTTTCATACAACACCGCATCCCAAACAGCATAGGAAAAATAGGGATTCCTGCTCTTGTTTTTAAGCATAATCTCGTGCAGAATACCGCCTTCTGCCAAATGCGGTTTATGACCGTTTTCGTCCGCACCGCAAATATGCATACGAATTTCACTCGAAGCGTTTCCGCCAAGCACGGGACGCGCGTGAATCAGCGCCGTTTTTACGCCGTGTCTAGCCGCCGCAACCGCAGCGCAAATCCCTGATAAACCGCCGCCTACAACGACAAATTCATAGCTTTCCTTACGTATTTTTTCTCGTTTCATCCCTTTCTCCTTACGGCAACAAACGTTTGGACGTACCCTTTAAATACGCTTGGCATTGACGGAACCCTTCCGCGTAGTCCGCTCCGCATTGATAGCCACGGTATCTTGAACAGGTACGCACCATATCCGCAAAATCGATGCCGTCGTGTTCGCGCATCCAAACGAGTTGACTCTCGTGACATTCGAGCATTTTAATCTTCAAATCGATTTCGTCGGAAATATCCACGTATTCCGTGGGGTTGAAATTCACCCCTGCAAGCGTGTCCATATAATAAATGGGAACGAGTTTTGCCGGATCTTTATACTTACTCTTGTAGTTGGGCAACGTAGCCGTAAAGCTCGCGTCGAATACAAGGCGAGAAACCGCCGTATGATCGGGCATATAATCGTCAGGGTTGTGCGTGATGATAAAATCGGGGTTGGCGTATTTGATAACGTCCACCATCATATCACGGGCTTTTTTGTTGTTATCGAAGATCTCCAAATCGTCAAACCCTGCAGTAATGACTTCAATCCCAGCCATCGCCCCTGCTTTTCTCGCTTCTTCCGCGCGAATTTTCGTGAGTTCGTCAGGCGGAATAATCACGTGCCCTAAGTTCCCCGACGACGCGTGACATACGATAACCGTATCCCCGCGTTTTACACATTTCGCCAATGTACCCGAACAAGCGATTTCCACGTCGTCGGGATGACAACCTACAGCTAAAACTCTCATTTTATTTCTCCTTATTTTTCTATTTTCGTATGATAACATCATTATAGCATATTCTTTCCGTTTTCGCAATGCCGTTAAGTCTATAAAACTTGTAAAATCTTCCGCTGAATTTTTATAATAAAAATAATTGACAAGAAGCGAAATTTAGAGTATGATAGAAATATGGAAAAAACTTATTATAAACACAAACTAGAAAATTTCTTGGTCATTAACAAGATCGTTGTCGTGCATTATTTGGAAGCGGATAAACATTTTTCGTTCCCCGAAGAAACGCATAATTTTTGGGAGCTTGTCTACGCCGACAAGGAATCTATTCTTTGTAGTGCGGACGGACAGGAAATCGTCTTAGAAGAAGGCGAAATTTTGTTCCATAAGCCCAACGAACGACATTCCCTTTGCGCAAACGGGAAAACCGCGCCGAATATTTTCATCGTCAGTTTCGAATGTAAAAACGAAGCTATGCGTTTTTTCGAAAACAAACGTCTTCGCCTGAATAAGCGCTTGCTTCGGTTTGTCTATCGGATTATTGAAGAGAGTAAGAAAACGTTTGATTTACCCTATTCCGATCCGACATTGAAGAAGATGAAACTGCGTAAAAAACCGCCCGTCGGCGGACAACAACTTATTAAAAACTACTTGGAGATTTTATTGATTGATTTGATGCGCGACGAAACGGAAAAGGAGGATTCCGAAATTGTTTTCCTGCAAAAAAACGAACGGGACGGGTACGTTTCCAAGCGCGTTGTGAACTACTTGCGCGAACACGTACGCGAAAACGTCAGCGTTGCGGATATTTGCCAAGCGCTCAATTATAACAAATCCTATTTATTCCAACAATTCACCGCCGACTTGGGATTGCCGATTATGATGTATTTTATGAAACTGAAAATCGAGCTTGCCAAAAAATTGCTAAGAGAAAGCGAGTTGCCCGTAGCGCAAATTGCAGAAGAATTGTCCTTCGATTCCGCGGGATATTTCTCGAAATGTTTTAAAAAGCACACGCAAAAAACCCCTTTGCAGTATCGGAAATTCTATAGGCACATATAAGAAACGGGCTGTTTCATAACAGCCCGTTTCTTATCTTTTATTAAATTTGCTTTAATTTATTTGGAACGATCATGCGTACCTTTCCCGGCACGACTTCGATATGTATTCTACCGCTAATCCCCTTTTCGCCGTCAAAATTCCAAACAACGTCGTCTCCGACTTCTATATCAAAAGAGTTCCCTTCCGCGGAAATTAAGCTCTTAGACGGTTTGTTCTTTTTCTTATAGCCGAAAAGGAAAAGTTTTGCCACCGAGAAGAAACCGCCGATCTTCGAAAAGAAATTCGGGCGTTCTTTTTGCGGTACGATCGCCACTTCGAGTTTTCCGTCTTGCAAACTCGCTTTCTTATTCAACCCAAACCCTGCGACAAAACGGCTGTTCATTACCGAAATCAAAACGCTGTGAGTGTGATTACATTCCGTAGCGTTTTGACAGCAAACGTCGAACACTTGGAATTTTAAATTTCTCTTTACCCCTTCAAACCAGTAGGCGATTTTTCCTACGTGATTTTTGGACGTTTGCGGTGTCGTATACGTCGCGCTAGTGAACGCGCCAGCCGCCACGACGTACATTACGTAGCGCTCGCCGTTGACCAACATACAATCCAAATTTTCTAATCTTCCCGTCGTGATGATCTTTAGCGCTTTTTTGATGTTTTTCGGAATCTTCAAGGTATGCGCGATATCGTTGACCGTACCGCTGGGGATATAGCCAAGTTCCGGCACTTTTTCTAAGCCCCCGATCCCTTGCAAGACTTCGTTAAACGAACCGTCCCCACCCGAAAATACGATTGCGTCGTATTCCGCAGCAAATTCGCGCGCTTTCACCGTCATATCCCCGGAACATTTCGTTGCGTACGTGTCCACCACGTCATATTTCTCTTTCAGGCCGTTTACGATTACGTCGAGTTTTTTCGCAATCTTTCCGTTCCCACTTACGGGGTTATAGATAAAAATACATTTCATTGGTTTATAAAACGTCCTTTGTAGTATATCGTAGCTTTATTATAGCATACTTTTACAACGTTTTCAAGCTCGCAAAGACGATTTTTGCAAATTTTTTACGTTCGGAGCGTAGATGATGCGTCCGTCTTTTGCGTATTTCCCTGCATATCCCGTAAGGAAGCGATATATTTGGCGTATTCTTCTTCGCTAATTTTTTGTACTTTTTCCTTTTTCTTCTTTAACGGTTTTCCCATACGAAGCCCCCTTAAAAAGATTTGATAAGAGTATGCCCCGTTGCTCTTCATTTTATGCGAAAACTCTCCCGTTTCCACGAGAGAGTTTTGTCTTTAAAATACGATACAGAATAAATTCCCCTTGCCGTCGTTGACGATTTTCGTCATTGTACGGCGCATTTTTTTACGCAATTCCATAGGCATAGCGTTGCTCTTCCCGGACAATTCGTCACCAACAAGCGAACGCAAAGATCTCCCGAAAATATTCGTTTCCCATACTTTGCCGTCCTCTTCGTCGTACGTCTTTAACGTCGCGTCGACAAATTCTTCCCCCTGCTGTTTCGTGCCGATAATCGGATTAATCGAACCCGTCACGTCGACTTTGACAATGTGATAACTCGTTGCGTTGGCTTTAAATTTCACGCCGTAGCCGGCGCCTTTTTTTACGAGCTCGGGTTTTTCCAAAGCATAATCGTCTTCCGTCGGATATACGATCCCGTAGCCGTTCTTTTCCGCTTCCGCAAGCGCGTCTTTCACTTTCCCGTACTCTTTTTGCATAACCGCAAGCGATTGTACGTATTGCATTAATTGCAAGTCGTCTGCAATCGATACGCCACTCTCTTCCGTCAATACGTCATAAAAGAGTTTTTCCTTGGCTTCGATCGTAATTTCCACCCTGCCTTTGCCGAGTTCCATACGGATCTCCGTCGGGTTGAGAAAATCCGCGCTTTCGTCGAAGAGCTTTTCAAACGCAAGACAATCCCGCATCTTGACCATACTGTTGACGGAGTTCTTTAACGCGTTTAATAAGCCGTCCACCACGCGGTTGGTTTCGGGGAAAGACTGTAGCCATTGCGGAAAACGTACGTCCACACGGGTGACAGGAAATTCAAACAAGGCTTTCCGCAAAATCTCTAAAATTTCTTCTTCGCCCATTTGCTCCGCGTTGACGGCTACGACGGGCGCGCCGTATTTTTCTTCCAAATTCTTTCTCAACGCGTTTTGATGGATCGGCTCTTTGCAGTTTAGCACAATTACGAACGGCTTTTCGAGCGCTTGTAATTCCCGCACAGCGCGTTCTTCCGCGCCCACGTATCCACTTCTGGGAATGTCCGTAATGCTACCGTCGGTGGTCACGAGCACACCGATCGTAGCGTGTTCTTTAATGACTTTTTCCGTGCCGATCGCCGCCGCCCGTTCAAAGGGTATAGGCGCTTCCTGCCAAGGCGTCTTAACGAGCCTAGGCGCGCCGTCTTCTTCAAAACCGCTTGCTCCGTCCACGACAAACCCCACGCAGTCGACAAGACGCACGGACGCCTCCGCGCCTTTGGCTACGGAAATTCTCGCGGCTTTTGCCGGCACAAACTTCGGCTCGGTCGTCATCACCGTTTTTCCCGCGGCAGATTGTGGCAATTCGTCCGTCATTACGGCGCGCTCCGCTTCCGTCGCCAAGGGTATGACGAGCGTTTCCATAAACCGCTTGATAAAAGTCGATTTCCCCGTACGAACGGGGCCTACTACGCCTATGTAAATATCTCCGCCCGTGCGGTTGGCTATATCTTCGTATACGTTGTAATTTTCCATCAACGACCTCCCATCGTGATTACGCGGAAAATTTTCTGGAATTTTTATAAACGTTTATAAAAAAAATCTCCGCAGGCAAACCTTACACGGTTTACTATATGCGGAAATTGATCGTTGTATGAATATTTTTTAACTTCTCGGCGTTTCCTCGGGCAAAACGCCCTTTACCCCAGCCGCTTCGATCGCGACGTAATCTTTATCGCCCGTGAAATCTCTCGGCTCGTTATACTCCCCACCGAGCGCTTCGATCGCGTACTTGAGTTCTTGGAATTCGACAAACCCGATCGTCCGATCTTCGATCCTGTTGAACAAATGTGGTAGAGCCCGTTCGTCGCCGTACGCAGCCAAATAGCTTGCGCGCATCGGTACGTTTTCTTCGCCCGTTAAAAACGCCTGCAACAACAAATCGTAGATACGATCTTCTTTTTCCCGTACGCGTGAAAGGATTTCCAGGGCGTATTCCTGCGCTTTTCCTGCTTGATACAAGTTATATACTCGCTCTTTTACGGTATCCGCATGCAAGCGGAATATATCCGCAAGATCGCTACGGATATCCTCGTCCAACCGCCCTTGCGTTAAAATATCGAAATACGCATCGAACGCGCGCGGATCGTCGCCGAGAATGTTGATTGCATACGAAACCGTTTGCGGATCGTCGCTTTCAAGCAAAGGAAGTAGCGTTTCCGCTTCGCCACGCTTTTCAATTTCCGCGCATAAAAACTCCGGCACGGGTACGCCTTCCGTCAAATGCGCCTGCAAGGTTTCCACAAGCGTTTGATCGGACATTTTTGCGTAGTATTCTTTGGGGGTACATTTGATTTTTGCAACGTACGTATCCCCGAATTTTTTATAGAGTTTGGGGATTACGTCTTCCCATTGTTTTTCAGTATATTTTTGCTTATTTTCTTCCATATATTGCGTGAGCTTTTCATCAAAAAGCCCGTCGAAATCAATCAATTTCATACGCATTCTCCTTTTTGTCGCTTTTCTTCTCCCCATTTTCGACGTATTCGTTCGTGACCGCATACGACAGCAAAACGCGCGTCTTGTCCAAGTTCGCGTCAAATACCGTCGCAAGCCGATTTGGATCGTTTCCAAGCTCTTTTAACCCCGACAGTATAAAGATCGCGCAGGCGCAATCGTTGCTGTCCGTGAGTAAATCGAGCGCGTTGTTCTTGTCCAGCGCCATGTATAATTTTTCCGCCGACGCTTGCAGTTTTTCCGCATACGCGTCCTGAATGACGACGAACTTCGACGCAACTTTCGCGTAAGCTTCTAAAAACTTCTTCCTGCGCTTTCTACCGATTTTGATCGGCAATAACGCAATTTTTCGATAGATATTGCAAAGCGTCAACCCTATTTCCATCTCTTCGTTGCGTTCGTATAACATACGGAGCGTTTCAATCTTCAACACGTCCAAAACTTCGTAATCGAGCAACGCGTCGCGGAGAAATTCGTCCGCGTGCGCGCGCACCGCCGCCGTCAGCGCCAAATACTGCAAATCGTGATCCGCCCCGTCCATTTCGTCGAAACACCAACGGAAATACCCGTCGTGTAATGCAAGCAACCCGAAAAGCTTGGCTTCGTCCTTGGGCGCGCTACCGATTTTGATGAGCGCCCGACATCTGCTTTCCCGTTCTTCTTGGGGCAAATGGTAAAAATACAACAACTCTGGCGGAGTGTCCGTTTCCCCGTTTTTATAACGGCGGATTGCATACAAATAGTATTTCGCGACTTCCGCGTCGGGGTATACCGAGCAAAGCACGTCCAACGCCTTTTCCGCTTCGTCGATCCTACCGCTTTTGTATGCGGAAACGGCTTTGAAATACAGCATTCTGCCGTCGAACGGCATTTTTTCGTCCAAAACCACGAATTTTTGATAGGCAAAATCGTGCAAACCGTTTTCACAACAAACGGTTGCCACTTTGTATAAATCGTCCGTGTTCGTTTGCGTTTCTTGCGCGAGTGCTTTGGCGAGCGCAAGGCTTTCTTCCGTCTTGTCTTGTTCCAAATACACCGCGGAAAGCGTCGCGCGAGCGCGCACGTCCATCGGATCGTCTTTCAGCAAATCCAAGCAAACGTTTTCCGCGAGCTCTACTTCGCCTGCAAGCAAATGCGCAACCGCCTGCATTTCCTTGGCAGACGCGTATTCACGCGCGCCTTTTTCCACTTTGGAAAATTCGTGTATAGCGCGTTTGCAATTCCCTTCTTTCAGCGCGTGCGAGCCCATCTGTACTTCTTTGGAATAATCCACAAACCTCGGCGGATACACAAACCGAAACGGGTATTTTTTCTTAGACGAAAAGGCGTCGATAATATCCATTTTCGTTTCTTCAGGTAAGCTGTCGTCCACGTCGATCAATCGGTTATAATAAAACGCGGACGCGCTATCGTTCCCGATATTCAAATAATTGACCGCCAAGCCTTCGTAAATGTCCGGCAAATCCTGTTCTTCCGCAATATCCAAAAACCGAAACCACCAGTTGATTGCCGAACCGTGCAAATTCATCGCTTCGTAAATATCCGACAAACGCGTATACGTATCGCCGTCGCCCACGTACGTATCCAATTCCTTGTACGCAAAACGCAACGCGGAAAGATAATTCCCCTCGTTGTAATATTTGTCCGCCATCAAAGCCAAACGCTTACGGCTGGTATCGATTGTTTGGATTTTTTTGTCCTTCATCATTCTATTTCTTTGGAAACATTCTGTCCGCGTCTACGTCCGTAAATTCGTAATCGGTATTGCAATAATGACAATGCACGCGCACCGCGCCGTCATCACGGATAATTTGTCGCATTTGTTCTTCGCCTAAACTCACCAACACCCCCGAAAGATATTCTCTCGAGCAATTACATTGGTACACCGCGCGACGGAGCTCCCAAACGGGCGAAGTGTGCCCGAAGCGTTGTTTTACACAAGTTTCCACGTCACTTTCTCGCAACGAACTTAAGATTTCCGCAAGCGGTAAATCCCACGTTTTTTCCATCGTTTCCTGCTCCGCAAACGGCAAGGGTTGCACAGCGATTACTCCGGCGAAAACACATTCCCCGTCGCTGGATAATTCCACGCACGTGCATATGCGCGTGGGAAGTTGTTCGCTTACACGGTAATACTCTTCAAACGCCGAATCGATATCGCCGTTTGTCGGAAATGCGCAAGAACCTACGAACGGACGGGAGTACCCGTCGTCGCGAATAATCGTCAACGAGCCGAAATGACCGAAACAGTCCTTTTCATTTTGCGCGTTCATTTCGCCCGTCGCCTGCGTGTTGCCGATATATCCGCGTAAATATAGTTTTTGGTTGCCTGAAACGGCGATCTCGCCACAAGTACCGTCGCTTTTTACCGACAAGGAAATTTCTCCGCGCGCGCCTTTTAAGCAAGCGCTCATATACGTCATTGCCGAGAGCGCTTTTCCGAATACGTACGCGGAAAGGTTAGACAAACCGTGCAAACGCATGCCTTCTTTTACCATTTCCGTCGTATTTGCAACGGTTAAAGATACTTGACCGTCGTAGATGAGCGTCCGCAATAGGTTGTTCATACTCTCCCCCCTTTCTTTTGCGCCAAGATACAAAGCCGATCGGACGAGCGTTTGTCTTCGCCGAGATGCCCCGTCACCAAAATCGGCGTAAAGCCGTTGCGCTCCAGCGCGACAAGCAGTTCTTCTTCCGTATAAATATATTGACGGTGCGTTTCGTCCTTTCTACAAAACGTGCCGTCGGGGTTTTTCTCAAACAAACTCACGTCCATTGTCACCCCGTCAATTTCCGCTTTGTTAAAGCTAATATAGGTGACGTCGTCGCGATCGTCCACGCAAACAGTATTTGCAATCCGTTGCAGTATTTTTCTTTCACTGCTGACGTCGAATAGGAATATGCCCTCCTTTTTCAACGCGCCGTAAACGCGTTTTAACGCAGAATCCAGCTTTTGTTTCGGGATATAATTCAAACAATCGTTGATCGCCGTGACGAAATCGAATTTTTTCGGAAGTTGCATTTTCGTAATATCGCCGAATAAGTATTCGCTACGCACGCCTTCCTTTAGCGCGCGGGCTTGCGCATAATCCAGCATTTCCGCGGAAACGTCCAGCCCCGTCATTTGATAGCCGTGCCGCTGGAAAGCGCGCGTAAACCAACCACCGCCACAACCGACGTCTAAACCCGTTTGTAAGGGATAGGCTTTGAGTTGCATAATTAAATACTGCGACCAATTTTCATAGTCGCAGTCGTCGTTGAGATATTCAAACCATTTTGCAAGATGCGTATACGCGTCCTGTCTTTGCATGGCAATATACCCCCAAGGTTCGTTATTGACCTAACAGTTTCGGCGGACGACGTTTTTTCTTCTTGCCTTTATCGTCGTCTTGAATCGCCCGTTCGCGTTCGTCAAACTGCTTGTTGTATTCCACGTAGCGGAGATCGTGCTTATGTTCTTCCGCATATTGTTCGGTGTCTTCCGCGATATTTTGCTTACTTGCGCGCAGTTTCGCCAAATCTTCACGCGTGAACGATTCCGGTAATTCGTATACTTGCATACCGTCGTCAATGGGCTTAATCGGACGCGCTACCAAACGCGATCTACCATAAGAAAGAATAACGCGTTTATATTCTTGTTCCGCACCGCTGTCCCCAGCTTGCGTAGAAGAAGTGCCGTCTTTGTTGAAAATCCCCCTGCCAACTTTCGCGCCTTCGATCTTCGGGTTGATGTATTTATCGAATACCCATTGTGCGAAATCCAACCATACGAGCAACAAATACGAGAAAGCGAAAAGGAAGACAATCAAGATCGCAATCAGCAAGAACAGCGTTCCGCCCAAGAAGAATAAAAGAAAAGGCAATACCGCAAGCAATCCGAAGAACACAGTTTGCGGTAAAGTACCGATTACCATCAAGAACGCATTACGCAACAACGTAAAGAATTTCATTTTATAGTTTACACCGAGCGCAACCATCCAAAGCGTCATCGCCGCCGCTAACGCGATAAATACGTAGCTAACCGTTTTGGAGATCTTCATCCAAATCCGTTGCCATTTACCAACGTCGCCTACCGCAAGCGTGAAGTCCGCAAAGTTGATCATCGTTTTACTCAAAGCAAAAATCAACGTAAAGAACAACGCCGCCTGTAAAGCGTTTTTATAATTGAGTTTTACGCCACGCCAAAAATCGTTCGCAACGAAAATACCTTCCGTCCAAACCATATTACGGATAACGTACATACCACCGGCAAGCCCTACCGCCGCAATAAACGACGAGAGTACGAGCCCTACGAACATAACGAATTCGTTTTGCAAAACCAGCCATTCTGAAACACCTTGCAAATCGGGCGCGGCAGGATAGCCAACCCCAAGGTTTGCGCCAAACGGATAGATGACCGCGTTGCTGTTGTCCATCATAATCGAGAAAACGATTACGACGATTAAGGGAACAAAGAAAAGCAACGTAAGTAAATTGATCTTGACAATTTTACCAAAATTGCCTTTGAATACGTCCCAGAACAATTGCCAACGGTTGGTCGGCAAAGTACTTCTTGCGTATTCTTCGCTCTTTTCTTTTCCTTCGAGAAGTCGGGTGATAAACCCTTTCTTTTGTTGCGCCATTGTACACTCCGAAAATCTTAATAGAGAAAACCATAGACAGTCGATTGTATATACCCGTTTTTTCGTCTTTTAAACGGATTGATAAAAAACCGAACTCCCCTACGATATTTCACTCTTTTTATTTTACTACAAATTTCCGATTATTTCAAGGGATTTTCTGAAAAAATTCAAAGAATTTAAAATAAATTTTGCAAGTTGTAAAAAATCCTAAAAACTCTTTGACTTTTGTAAAAAAATATGCTACAATAAATTTGTTAAATAGAGGAGCGGAAGAACAAAAGTATCCGTTGGGGAGTGTGTTTTGGGAAAACCCACGTAGAACCGACGAAGAAAGGGTATCTCCGCCGAAGCGCAATCTTTCCCCTTTTGCGCTGGGCATACGGGAGAACACCCGTATGACTGTCACCGTCCGTGAAGCACTATTTACGTAATCCTATCGGGACTATTTTTGCTTCTAAAAGACGGGACGTCCGTCTTTTATTTTATATCGTTTCTAATTTTTACTTTATAAGGAGATTGCTTATGAAAACTTACAACGTCGGCGTCATCGGCGCTACAGGCATGGTCGGACAAAGATTTATGCTGTTGCTTGCAAACCATCCATGGTTTCGCGTAAGCGCGCTCGCGGCATCCGCGCGCTCCGCAGGAAAAACGTACCCCCAAGCCGTTGGCGATAAATGGTCGTTTGAAACCCCTATCCCCGAAGTCTATAAAGATATGGTAGTTTTAGATGCCGAAGCGGATATGGACGAGATTGCTAAAAAGGTCGATTTCGTTTTTTGCGCGGTGAATATGGACAAAGCGAAAATCCGCGCGCTGGAAGAAGCGTATGCGAAAAAGGAAATCCCCGTCGTTTCGAACAACTCGGCGCACCGTTTTACGGCGGACGTGCCGATGATTATTCCCGAAGTCAACGCGGAGCATTTACAAGTCATCCCCGCGCAACGCAAGAGATTACAAACCAAGCGTGGGTTTATTGCGGTAAAATCCAACTGTTCCTTGCAATCCTACGTTCCCCTTTTGCATCCATTGAAAGGGTTCGGGATCAAAGAAGCGACCGTTTGCACCTACCAAGCCATTTCCGGCGCAGGCAAAACGTTTAAAACGATGCCCGAAATCCTCGACAACGTCATCCCCTATATCGGCGGTGAAGAAGAAAAGAGTGAGAAAGAACCCTTAAAAATTTGGGGGCAAGTGCAAAACGGCGAAATTGTTTCTGCAAGCGACCCCGTAATTACGGCGCAATGTTTGCGCGTACCCGTTTCCGACGGACATACGGCGGCGGTATTCGTGCGTTTCGAAAACAAACCGACGAAAGAAGAAATCTTAGACGCATGGAAAAACTTCCAAGGCGAACCGCAAACGTTGGGTTTGCCCTCCGCCCCTGCGCAGTTCTTGACGTATTTTGAAGAAGACAACCGTCCCCAAGCCAAACTCGACCGTATGCAATACGGCGGAATGGGTGTGACTGCAGGTAGATTGCGCGAAGACAGTCTTTTCGATTATAAATTCATCGGGCTCTCCCACAATACTTTGCGTGGCGCTGCAGGTGGCGCGGTGCTCCTTGCAGAACTTTTAACGGCAAAGGGCTATATGGACTAAACACAAAAAAAATCATTGGAGAATATGATACGATTATGAAAGGATTTTTTCAAGGTAGCGGTACGGCGCTGATTACCCCGTTTGATGAAAACGGCGTCAACTACGAAGTGCTTGGCGAACTCATCGAAAACCAAATCGCCGCTGGCACGGACGCGATTATTTTACTTGGCACAACGGGCGAACCGTCCACAATGACGTTTGAAGAAGAACACATTTTAATGGAATACGCCGTGAAGAAAATTAACGGGCGGACGAAAGTCATTTTCGGTTGTGGTAGCAATAACACCCGTGACGCGGTGTATACGGCGCAAGCGGCGGAACGATTCGGCGCGGACGGGTTGCTTGCCGTCACCCCCTACTATAACAAATGCACGCAAAACGGACTTGTGGAATATTACAAGGCCATTTGCGAATCCGTTTCTATTCCCGTAATCGCCTACAACGTGCCCGGACGCACGGGGGTGGAAATTCAACCTGCGACCATGGCGAAAATTGCTGAAATCCCGAATATTGCAGGCATCAAAGACGCAGGCGGTAATATGAGTAAAACCATGGAAACTTTCCGGCTCGTTCGCGAAAAATGCGACGTGTATTCGGGGGAAGACGCTTTGAACTTCCCCATCCTTGCCGTCGGTGGCGCAGGCGTCATTTCCGTGCTCTCGAATATCGTTCCCGCCGAAGTGAAAAAACTCTGCACTCTTGTAAAAGACGGAAAGCTTGCGGAAGCGATGGAGTTAAACGATCGTTTACTCCCCCTTGCGAGCGCTTGCTTTGTAGAAGTCAATCCCATCCCCGTCAAAGAAGCTATGAATTTACTCGGTTTCGACGCAGGTACGCCCCGCGCGCCGTTGACGCGCATGGAAACGGCTAACCGTGAAAAATTGATTACTGCAATGCAAAATTTCGGTTTGGAGATTAAGGCATAATGAAAACGAGAATTTTACTTTGTGGCGCTTGCGGTAAAATGGGCGGAAACGTACTGACGTTATTAAAAGACGACAACGAAGCCGTTGCCGTTTGCGGTGTGGATTTGTATCCCAAACACCTCGACGTACCCGTATATACGCAATTTGCGGACGTGCAGGAAGAAGTAGACGTCATTATTGATTTCTCTTCCCCCGTCGGTTTAATCGACCGTTTGGAATACGCTAAGACGCATCAAATCGGCATTGTGTTGGCGTCTACGGGCTTTACCGACGCCGATTTGAAAACGGTGGAAATGTATTCCAAGGAAATCGCTATCTTTAAAACAGCGAATTTGTCGCTCGGTGTCAATTTAATGCAAGCGTTGTGCAAAACGGCTGCAGAAGTTTTGGGCGAAGCATTTGACGTGGAAATCATTGAACGCCACCACAACTTAAAAAAAGACGCTCCGTCGGGCACGGCGTTAATGCTCGCACAATCCATCAACCAAGCGTTTGACGGACAAAAGCGGATTGTAAACGGTCGCGATGGCATCGTCGGAGCAAGAGAAAAAACCGAAATCGGCATGCACGCCGTTCGTGGCGGTACGATCGTTGGCGAACACGAAGTCATGTTCGCGGGCGAAGACGAAATCATCACGATTACGCATAGCGCGAGATCTAAACGGGTTTT
Source organism: Clostridia bacterium (assembly GCA_017625565.1). Lineage (GTDB taxonomy): Bacteria > Bacillota > Clostridia > Christensenellales > Borkfalkiaceae > Scatosoma. The sequence continues at coordinate 2,347 of JAGAKN010000002.1, read as the reverse complement.
TGCGACAGGGGCAATCCGCGCGGCAAAATTCTTAAAGGGAAAACCTGCAGGCATGTACGAGATGAAAGATTTATTATCCGAAGAATAACGACTGTTATCACCAAAAGAAGCTTTTCGCAATCCGCGAAAAGCTTCTTCTTTTTTATATCCGTTTAATAATTTCCCGTCCAGGGATCGGAATATTCCGCAACCGCCTCATACGTTTCCGATATGTCAAACTCCCAAACGAACGTGCATTTTCTTGCTTTTACGAACACATCCCCAATCTGCCAACCGTCGAAAAAATAAAGTCCCGTATTATATTTTGGTATCGGCAATGTACACATTTGCCCATAAGTGACCGTCATCGTCGTTGGCGAAACAGTTCCTATCCCAGCATCAAACGTAATCGTATACGTTTTCGGCGTCACTTGCGCCGTCACGACTACGTTGTCTTGCACTTTGGCAAGTTTCGCCAAATCTTCCGCTTTCCAAACAACGTTATAACCCGTGATCCCTTTCGGTGCAGGAACTTGCGCGCTATAATCCGTGCCTTCCAAAATATTTTCAAAGACTATATTTTCTTGTCCTTCTTGTACGAACGTAATCGTATAATATTTGGGCGTACTCTTTACCCATTCCGCTTTCAAAGTGACGTCTTGCGCGATAGTCCACGTTTCGGAAACCCCTTTCCCCTCGTATGTCCAATTCGTGAACGTATATCCGTCCCGCGTAGGCGTCGCAAGCGTCGGAATCGAATCGTAAACGACCGTTTGTGTTGACGGCGTGACCGTCCCCCCGTTCGCATCGTACGTGACCGTATATTCGTTCGGAGTTGCTACCACCGTAATCAATAAATCCTCCGTGATATTTTCAAAACTCGAGTGACTCCAAGTGATCGTATAACCTTTCTTGGTCGGCAACGTCGGGATTTTCGACGTATCTAACGACTCCCCACTATCCACCGTAAATACTACGTCTTCCATACCGACTTGGCGGAAAGTGACGGTATAACTCCCCTCTTCGCCCTTATCCGACGAACTGCACCCTGCTACAAAACACAAGGACGCGATCGTCGCCAAAATCCAAAGCCAAAATCTTCTCATAATCTTCCTCTTTCTATGTTATTTTTTTTATTATAGCATATTTTTTTTGGCTTTGTCAAGTTTTCTTTATTCGATTTATAGCATTTAGCCTAACGCAACGTCAAGCGCCATCATCAGCGCAAATCCAAGCATCACTCCACACACTCCAAACGGCAAAGTTTGCTCCTCCGTCGCATCCGGCAACAAATCTTCCACGACCACGTATACCATCGTTCCTGCAGAAAAAGCCAACAACCAAGCTTGGGCAAATTGCAAGTACGCGCTCGTAAAATAGCCTAAAACGGCAAAAACGGGCTCTACCACCCCACTAAGCACACCGTAAAGAAACGCTTTGTTTCGATCATTTAACGAAACTTTTAACGGCAACGCCACCGCCGCGCCTTCGGGCAAGTTTTGTATCCCAATGCCAAACGCCAAGCCAAGCGCCACCAAATACCCTTCCCATGTACCAATAGAACTCGCCGCGCCAAAGGCAAATCCCACCGCCAAACCTTCGGGAACGTTGTGTAAAGTGACTGCAAAAAACATTTTAAAGGACTTTATGAGAGACGGATTGTTTTCGAATTTATGTTTTAACCTGTTCAAACGGCAGGTAAAGAGTAGCATGAATACTCCACCGAACAAAAAACCAACGGTTGCAGGTAAGAACGCAAGCGATCCTTGCGTTTGTTCAATCGCTGGAAGTAAAAGCGACCAAATAGACGCCGCCAACATCACGCCCGCCGCAAAACCGCACGAAACGGAAAACGTTTTCTTTGAAAAATCCTTTTTAAAAAAATAGACCGACGAAGCCCCAAGCGTCGTCGATATAAAGATAAACCCGATCCCAAGAACGGTTAATAACGTATATTGCATATCTTATCTCCGCTTAGTAAAACTGTCCGCGTATCTTACAGACCGCCTCAGTATACTATATGCAAAGCATACAAAAAAGGTACTTTCTGCGTCTATGATTGTGTTTCGTGCACTCCTTGATTAGCCGTAGTATGCAATTTCTTGCCTTCCGTGATTACGTTCCTGCTTGTTATGACGAGTGTAGCCATAGCGTGGCAAACACGTATTTTCCATTAACCAAACCGCAACATGGTTTTCTAAACAAACTAAGACATGGAAGTTTCAAAGGTAGTTTGTTGCATAGAAAAAAGACCTTACGTCAAGTAAGGTCTTTTTTGGTTGAAAAGCGGCAATTACCTATCCTCCCAGCAGTACCCTGCAAGTACTTTCGGCGTAAAAGAGCTTAACTTCTGTGTTCGGAATGGGAA
>JAGAKN010000001.1 GCA_017625565.1 Clostridia bacterium | reverse complement strand
TCGACGTGTTTGGTTTGTGGAAACATATCGTACGGTTGAATACGCGAAATTTCATAAAATCCCGACAACGTTTTCTGTTCGGCAACGTTTTCATACGCAGGATTTTTGGTCAGCTCGCCGTCGACTTCTATCAATCTGCCCGTCAAAATCCCCAAATCCCTAGCAAGCGTCGCAGGGTTGCAACTAATCAACGTCAATTTCTCTATCCCGCTCTCAAGGAGCGCCTTTAATACACTTCGAGCGATACCTGCCCTAGGCGGATCTAAAATCAAACGCAATTTTTCGCCTTGCTCCGCTTTCAAAACCGCAGGCAATTTCTCTTCCACAGCTCCGCAAATATTCGTCATATTTTGCAAATTATTTTTCGCTTTTAACGAATCTGCGCATTTTGACGCTTCCGTTTCTAATTCAATTCCGTAAACCCGTTTCGCGCGTTTTGCAAGCATCGCCGTCAACAATCCGCCACCCGAATACGCGTCAACGACCACTTCGTCCCCCGTTTCACAAACCGTCTTTAACGCGTCTTTGTATAATTTCGAGCGCACGTTTTCATTAACCTGCAAAAACGTGACAGGCCCTGCTTCATACTTGATCCCCTGCTCTTCCGCTTCGAAAAATCCATCCCCGTGCACCAACCGGAACTCCTTCCCGAAAATCACGTTCGTGTCCGCGTCGTTGACGTTTATATACAAAGTGACCGTCCCCAACGCGTTTTCAAGCAATTCCACCAAATATTTGAGCCCCGTCAATTCCGTATGCGCCACAACGAGCGTCACCAAAAACTTTCCACCGATTTCGCGCGCAACGATATGCCGTACGCAACCCGTTTTCCGCTCTTCGTCGTAGCCTTTAACTCTACACTCCGACATATACCGTTTGACAATGGCAATCAATTTCTCCGCCCACTCGGGATGAATGGCACAAGCGTCCACCGCGACGATCCGATGACTGCGTTCCGCGTAAAAACCGATCACCGTTTCCCCTGTTTTATCTACGCCGACGGGGAGCTGTAATTTGTTCCGATACCCGTAGGATAAGTCGCTTTTTACCGTCACCGGAACTTCTATTTGCAAGCCTGCGATCTTACGCAACGCGTCTTTGACGACGTTTGATTTATGTCGCAACTGCGCGGAGTATTCCAAATGCTGTAAACAGCATCCACCGCAACGAGAAAACACGGGGCATTTTGCTCGCGCGCGTTCTTCGGCTGGCGTCAGGATTTCTTCCACTTTGCCATAGCCGATATTCCCTTTCACTTTTAATACTTTAAACCGAACTTTTTCTCCAGGCAAACAAGCAGGCACGAAAAAAGTAATCCCTTCGTGCCTGATAATGCCTTCCCCGTTCGAGCCGATCCCACTCGCCACAGCGCATATGCTTGTATTCTTTTCAATCATAAAGATCCCCTTGTACTGCCCAAAGGACGTTATTTCGTGAGCCTTTGCACCACCGTATTTACCGTAAATCTCCACTTATACATCATATAATCGTACATAACGAAGAACAACGTTCCACCGATCAAGAGTATAGGGATTACGTACCGATCCACAAACGGAATCGTCGTTGTCATTTTGAAAATAAACCGCCAAATCAAGTACATAGTACCGTCGAACCACACCGCCTTTATTCCACAAGCCAACCAACGGTTGATACGGATTTTTAACTGCAATTCGTTGACAAGCGGATGCAAGCCAAAGAACATAATAAACGGCAAAATATCGAAAAATCTCGCGACGTTGAAAATCAACGATAAGATACACGTTGCCATATACGACAGCGCGTATCCCCAATAGCTTTTCTTCGCCAACGGCAACATAAGCGCGATACAGGAAAGCAAATACCCCGTAAAGAGCAATATTTCCGAATACACGCCCACCGTCAAGAGAATGGTTGCGATCGCGCAAGAAAGCGCGGACAACGCAATTTCATAAGCCGAAATCTTTCGCATGCCGAAACCGCCTATAATTATCTACAACCGCAACAAAGGCTGAATAAACAGTCTACGCAAAGATAGGTATAACAACAAGAAATGCAGTTCGAGCAAGCATTCCCACCCATTTGATCGTCGTGAATCGGACCACCGTTAGAATACGGGTTTTGGGATTGTTGATAGGGAGATTGTTGCTCGTATTCGTTCTTTGCACACATTTTTCCGTATGCAACGCGGTATTTTTGGTTATCGGGATCCATTTCGATCGCGATTTCCAACTGTTTTTTGCTATCGTTTGTCCAGTTCTTCTTATAATAAACGACCGCTTGCAAATAATGCCATTCTGCCGTACGTTCGTTGAAATCGTCCAAGCGCGCTTGCGCTTCGGTAATCTTATTCGCTTTTAAAAGCGCGGAAATTTCTTCGAAAGCGTTCTCTCCTTCGGTGTTCTTGTCTTGTTCCTTTCTCGAGTCGGTAATTTCCTTATACGCCGTTTCCAACTTCGTCAACATCCGCGCTGCTTCGTTGCCAGCTTCGCCGTCCAACCATCTGTCTTCGTTGTATTTTTGACGCAACTCTTCATAGCGTTGACGAATTTCTTCGTCCGTAGCCGTTTCCGTCAAGCCCAACAATTTATAATATTCTTTCATGATTTCTCCTATCGGCTGTCGCCGAGTTTATTTTTCTTACTTATTATCGGTTGTTTTCGGGTTTCTATCCTTTTTCGGCTTCCCTTTGCAACCGCAACCTTCCATCACCTTTTTCGTCATTGCAGGCAAACCCCGCAAAAGTATATTATCCGAAAGATCCCGATTAAACCGAAAAGAAATTTTCGATAAATTCTCCCGTATGTCAAAGAACAACGCGTGAAAAATATACCGAATTTCTTCGCCCGATTTTTCCCCAAGCAACGCTTTCCGTGTTTCCGCGCCGTACGCTAACACGAACGGATTGTACGCGCCCTTTTTTTTGTCCTTGTCGTAATCGTCCAAAGCGTCGATTAAATAAATCCATTTCCCGACCGCATAGAACAAATTCCGTGTATATTCCGTCGTTTTTTCCCCAAGCGCGTAATCGGAAAACTCCGCAAGCATATTTGCCGTAGCGTCCGACGCCCGATCCAAACTGTCGACGCGCGCCTTTTCCGCCTGCTCCTGTTTCGCAAGATTTTCCCGTACGATCCGCTCGATTTCAGGGTATTTTTTCTTAGCTCTCGCAAATCCCTTTTTAAACCACAACCGCTTCCCACGACCGCGATCCCCGTCGGCAATATCGTCCGTATACTTGTAGTACACAAGCACGGTGTTGAGCGCGCCGAGCATTCTCGTCAGCTCGTCCGTTTCCGCCATTTGACGGGAGCGGATACAATGCGTCAAACAATGCTGTTTGGTAATGTTGACGTCTACGCCTGCGATATTATGCAAAATGACCGACAAAAACGTGACGTCGTAGGAAAGCCCCATTCGAGCGGTATTCCCGCACACTTCGGCAATTCCTTTGCATACTCCGCAGTACATAGCCCGATACAGCGTTTCGTCTTTGATATATAAATACGGCGTATCCGCGCGTACGTATCCGAACATACTCCCCCTTACGCGGTATATACCGCCTGTTGATAGTATACCACACCGCCTATAAAAAAGCAATGCGAAACGCGAACGCTTTCAAAAGTTCACGTAAAATAACGAAATCCGTCACCCGTTTTACAAAAAAACTTGCTTCACGGGAAACGGAAATATGCCGTTAAACATTATTTTTTCGCGTCCGGTACGGGAACGATTTCCCCGTCCACAAACCGCAAAACCAACTCGCTCATTGCCGTAAGATCGTTTTCTACGACTTTCTTAAACCGCAACGGACGGTAGCGTAAATCCAACAAACACTTAGGCGGTTTCATCGCCGTCAACAAATTCAGACGCTTGATGCCCTTAAAACTATCCTTGACGTCGTTCCCTGATAACGCGTACAATACGTCTTGCGGGAATTTATAAGGATTTGCCGTTGCAAGTACAACGACGTGATTTTGTTCCGTCTTGGGTTGCCGTTCGTCTTCGTCCTTGTACTTATCGGGATTATAAATCTTATCGTAAACGGCAAGCGCTACGCCCGTATGCGTATCCATCGCATAGCCGTATTCGTCAAATACTTCGTACATCGCTTCCACGGTATCGTCTTCGCCGGCAAACCCTGCGAAAAATTCTTCGTCCAAAATCGCCTTTTCCTTTTCCGTGATCGAGTATTCCTTTCTTTCGGCAAGCGCCTGCATTCTGTCCGCCGTGAGTTTGGCATTCCGTCCGCTAATCTCAAAAATCAAGCGTTCCAAATTCGACGAAACGAGAATGTCCATAGACGGCGACATCGTACGGAAGAAATGCCGTTTGATATCGTAAACGCCCTTTTGGAAGAAATCGGCAAGCACCTTATTTCTGTTGGACGCGCATACGAGCTTGCCTACCGGCAATCCCATCTTCTTTGCATACCAACCTGCGAGTATATCCCCGAAATTCCCCGTAGGAACAACGAAATCTACCTTGTCCCCAAATTGAATTTGTTCCGCGGAAACCAAATCCAGATACGCGGAAAAATAATACGCAATTTGCGGAGCAAGCCGTCCGAAGTTGATCGAGTTCGCGCTGGACAACCGCACTTTCTTTTCCGCCAACTTCGCATTAAATTCTTCGGATGCGAACAACTTTTTCACGGCGCGTTGACAATCGTCGAAATTGCCTTTTACCGCCGCGACGCATACGTTGTTCCCGTCTTGAATACTCATTTGCAAGCGTTGCATTTTCGCAACCCCTTCGTCGGGATAGAATACCGTCACTTTCGTGCCCGGTATATCGCGAAAGCCTTCCAACGCCGCCTTTCCCGTGTCCCCGCTCGTAGCAGTCAAAACCAAAATTTCATCGTCCACACCCGTCACTTCGCAGCTCTTTTTCAAAAGATAGGGAAGTAGAGTAAGCGCTACGTCCTTGAACGCGCACGTCGGGCCGTGGAACAACTCTAAAACGTATAATTCGCCGTCTATTTTCACAAGCGGAACGGGATCTTCGCCCGTAAACGACGCGTACGCCTTTTCACAACTTTCTTTCAAATACTCCGCGCCAAGTTCATCCGCCAAGTATTTCCCCAAAATGAGCGCCGCCCGTTCGGGATACGTCATTTCGAGCATTTCGTCCATTTCCGCGTCTGTCACTTTAGGGAATTTTTCAGGCACGTACAAACCGCCGTTTTTCGCCAAACCTTGTACGATCGCTTGCGCGCCCGTCACCTTTTCTCCGCCTCTCGTGCTAATGAAATTCATAATCTACCTGCCTTGGTTATTCCGCGCCGATTACTCGGCTACGGTTTAAAACAGCCGAACGGAAAGCACCCCGTTCGGCTATCCTGAAACGTTTTTACTCTCCCCCTTTTAGGGGCAATCCTTAAAGGTACTTCGTGACGAAATCGGGAAGTTCTTCTTTCGTTGCCGAAACCGAAACAGTCACGGTCACGCCCGAAGTCTTTGCAACCTTTTCAAGCATATAGAAGAATGCCGCAAGTTCTTGTACGGGTTTGCCCGCAATACGGACAACGCCGTCGATGAATACGTACTCGTTATCGTGATTGCCCGCGATCACCCCTTTGATAAATCCGCAAAGCGCCGCTTCGCCTGCAACGTCGTATTCGCTTACGTCGATGAAACGCACGTCGCGTTCCAAATCATACATACCGCGCTTACTGTCGGTGATAAAAATCAAATGTCCTTTCGCTACGTCCACCGCTTGGTTCGCCGCGTCGATCATCATCTTGGTTTTTCCCGTACCTTTTGCGCCGTAAATTACTTTAATCATAATAAAATCCTCCCAGATTTTGTAGTGCTTAACCGTGATGAATGGGTATTCTCTCTCGGTTTATTCTATTTTACCAAATTTTTCACATAATTTCAAGGCTTTTGACAAAATTTTTTTGTAAAATTGCAAAGTTTTTTTCAGGAATAGAAAAAATAGGACGAAAATTCCCCGTCTATAGCGTTTTTTAGACAAGAAAAGACCAACGGAATTTTTCCGTTAGCCTTTCCCTTACACTTTATTTCCTTTTTATCCGTTGTGGATCGTTAAAATTTTCTTTGATACAACTCTTCCGCGATCTTATAGAAAAGATTTCTCTTTTCCGCATAATCGTGGTATAACGTATATTGATTTTCGTTTAAGGAATCTACCAAATCGTTTTCCGCAATCCACATTTGGCTTTGCGCAACCCGAAAATCGTAATCCATTTCTTCGCGAATATTTTCCGCAATTTTACCGATCGCTTCGCCTACTTCTTCATTTGTAAACTTCTTTTTCATAAAAATCTCCTTATAGTAAAATAATAAAAAAGTGCGCCACCAACAGGCAACGCACCGAAAAACGTATTGCCCGCAGTTGCAACACAGCTCCAAATTCTACAATACAGGAATAAAGGGCATACGCTTTTACCTATAGTATGCCTGTATTGTAAAAAAGTATTAAACTGTGTTGCGGTATTAGTATAACACAATTTTTTGATTTTATCAATATTTTTTCACGCAAAAACAAAAAACTCCGTTCAAAAAAATCTATTCCTACCTATAATAAAAAAGTGCGCCGACCGAAGTCAACGCACAAAAACACAGACTCCGATAGTCGCCAAACCAACCTTACGCAAAATGGTATAACCACAATAGCACAAGTAGAATCTGTATTTTATCAAATTCCATAATACTATTGTGGCAAAAACACATATAATTATCTTTGATACAAGAAAAATTACACCTCGATTTGCGCTTATTTAGTTGATTTGGCATACTTAGTATAACACAATTTTTTCATTTTATCAATATTTTTTAACGCAAAAATAAAAAACTCCGTTCAAAAAAATCTATTCCTACCTATAATAAAAAAGTGCGCCGACCGAAGTCAACGCACAAAAACACAGACTCCGATTG
>JAGAKN010000013.1 GCA_017625565.1 Clostridia bacterium | reverse complement strand
TACCATATTTTAACAAATATTGCAATGCGTTCCTGCACGTAAAAAAAGTTATAAGCAACAAAAAACAGCCTTTTTCATTGTAAAAAAGACTGTTAGGTGGTCTGCCCACAGGGAATCGAACCCCGAATTGAGCCTTAGGAGGGCTCCGTTATATCCGTTTAACTATGAGCAGATTTTTATTCAATTTTTATACTTTTGACTCTTATCTAATACTTATTTTTATTTCGCTTATTATTCCAAATAATAGGCTCTTTTTTTCTATTCCGTTTCAAATTGGCTTTTACACGCTTTTGGAATAATTTAAGTATTCGATTGTGTCAATTTTCACTGATTTTTGAGTCCTAGTCCGCATCAATTCTACATCGTGTTAATACATATCCAAAACTCGTCAAAATGCCATGTTTTAGATATTACTTTTCGCCCAATCTCGTGTTTACACGAGTAAATTCCCAAGTTAGGAGGGGCTTGTTATATCCATTTAACTAAGGAAGCGCATTATTTATAAGAATTACTTATATTTATTATAATTCGACTTTATTATTATACTCCCTTTTTTTTGAAAAATCAATTATTTTCCATCTTTTTTCTTTCTTTCTTACGACAATTTGTTGCAAATCGCAAATAAAGATGATATTATAATATACGATCAAAAAAATTGATAATTTAAGGAGATATTATGACTTACGTACAAAGAGTTTTAGAGGATTTGAAAACTCGCAATCCCGGCGAAAAGGAATTTCACCAAGCAGCAACGGAAATTCTGTTGACCTTAGAACCCGTCATCAACGCGCACCCAGAATACGAAAAAGCCGCTCTTTTGGAGCGTTTTACTGAACCCGAACGCACGATTTTATTCCGCGTCCCCTGGGTGGACGACCAAGGCGTTGTACATGTGAATAAAGGTTATCGCGTGCAATTTAACAGCGCGATCGGCCCGTATAAAGGCGGTTTACGTTTTCACCCGTCCGTAAACTTATCCGTCATTAAATTCTTGGGTTTGGAACAAATCCTTAAAAACAGCTTGACAGGGCTCCCGATTGGCGGAGGAAAAGGCGGTTCGGATTTTGACCCGAAAGGAAAATCCGACAGAGAAATTATGGCGTTTTGCCAAAGCTTTATGACGGAGCTTTTCCGACATATCGGCGCGGATACCGACGTCCCTGCAGGCGACATTGGTGTTGGTGCAAGAGAAGTCGGCTATCTTTTCGGTCAATATAAGAGAATTCGCGACGAGCACGTCGGCGTATTAACGGGGCGTGGGCTTTCTTACGGCGGATCGTTAATCCGCAAAGAAGCTACAGGATACGGACTTGTATATATGACCAACGAAGCAATGCAACAACGTGGCGATAGCTTTGAAGGGAAAGTGACCATTGTTTCGGGAAGCGGGAACGTTGCCATTTACGCTTGCGAAAAAGCGCAACAACTCGGAGCAAAAGTCGTAGCCATGTACGACTCTAACGGGTATATTTACGATCCGAACGGGATTCAATTAGACGTAATCAAACAGATTAAAGAAGTCGAACGCGCGCGTATCAAGGAATATGCAAACCGTGTAAGTGGAGCAAAATACGTAGAAGGATGTAAAGGAATTTGGACGATCCCCTGCGACGTAGCATTGCCGTGCGCGACGCAAAACGAAATTGATGAAGAAAGTGCGAAAGTCCTGGTACAAAACGGCGTGAAATACGTCGGAGAAGGCGCGAATATGCCGTCCACGTTGGAAGCGATTGCCGTGTTCCAAAACGCGAAAAACGTCGTATTCTTGCCTGCAAAAGCCGCAAATGCAGGCGGGGTAGCGACTTCCGCCTTGGAAATGGCGCAATCTTCGGGTAGATTGTATTGGTCAAGCGAAGAAGTCGACGCAAAATTAAAGACGATTATGATCAATATTTATCACAACATTGATAGCGCCGCAAAAAAATACGGCTACGCAGGCAATTACGTAATGGGCGCGAATATCGCAGGCTTTGAAAAAGTCGCAGAAGCCATGATGGCACACGGGATTGTATAAACGTAAAACCATACAAAAACTCCCCGAAACAACTGTTTCGGGGAGTTTTCATTTTCCTTAATAAAACGTAGCGAGTTGCTCTTCAGGTTCTTCGCAAACAATCACTTTTTCTGCGACGAACACAGGACCTTTCCCTTTATAAATCCGATGTTTTTTGAACTCCACTTTCGCTGTAATGGAAATCCAGTCCCGCGTTTTCAAATCCATCAAAGCCGGCAATTCGCAAGCAACTCCGCAATATTGAATATCCGCTTCGCAACAAGTCATCACGTGTCTACCGACGACGATATCCTTTGGATCGAGCCGTTTATCCGTCGCAACCAACCCTTTGAATTTGACCGTTTTCCCTACGTACGCCTCTAAATTCTCCGTCAAATCCCGATAGAAGAATGCATAATCCCGATCGGCAATTTGAATAATCGGCGCGTTGATATCAAAGGGCAACGGATCTTCAATATCGTCAAAATCCGCTCTACCGTCCACACGTTCGTACACGATATCGCAACGGCGACTGATCCCACGCACGATTTTGTGGAGTGCCATTTTATCCATACTGTCTTCATAGCGGTTGAATACGACAAGCTGAGCGTTGTCAATTTTATCGAATACGAGTTGACGCATGTTCGCGTTATACGTCAAAAAGCTACGCGCGTCGAAAAAAGTCATAACCTGATTGATCATCCAACCTTCGGGCATTGCATTGAAAAAGTCTTCCAAACTCCACATGCCGTTATATTCGACGACGACACGATCCGAACCATATTTCAGTTGCAATTCCGTAAGATATTCTTCGCTTAATTGCGATTTATCGTCTAACACAACCAAATCCACGCTTTCCGCATTCGCAAAGCGAATGGTTTCGTATTCTTCCACGCCTTCTTCCGCTACGAGCAACAGCGTTCTCTCGCCCGTCGAAAAGCGCGGATCTTCCATTGTTTCCTGAATAAATTTCGTTTTTCCCGATTCCAAGAACCCCAAAAACAAATATACAGGGGTTTCCGTCGGGAGCTGTTTCTTTATCGTCATATTCGTTTTCCTTATACCTTAAACAACGTTTCTAACGCGTCTTCCTTTAATTGACAACCGATTACGCACAAGCGACCTGTCACCCCAACCGAGCCGTCGCGTACGTCCGCTTTGCCCGGCACGTAATCAAAATGCAACCAAGCGTTTTCGCCTGCCACCATCCCTTTCGCCCGCAAAACCATACCGTACTTTTCTTCGTTTTGCAATTCTTCCAACGCGTGAGCAATGTCTTCTCTCGTGAATGTTCGAGCGGTTTCCGTCCCCCAACTTGTAAATACTTCGTCTGCGTGATGATGCCCGTGATGATGGTCGTGATGACAATGACAATCGGGATCGTCGCACTCGTGATCATGATGGTGTTCGTGATGCCCATGTTCGTGATGACAATGGCAATCGGGATCGTCACACTCGTGATCGTGATGGTGTTCGTGATGATGCGTTTCTTCTTCTAAACGAGCAAGTTCCTTCGACAAAGTGTCCTTATTTTCAATTGCCGAAAGGATATTTTTTCCGTCTAACGCATTCCAGTCCGCCGTTATGATGGTAGCGGTTGCGTTTTTCTCTTTCAAAAGTTCGACCGCCGTCAACAATTTCTCTTCCGAAACGCTTTGCGTATGCGAGAGTACAATACAGCTTGCATTTTCTACTTGGTCGTTGAAAAACTCGCCGAAGTTCTTCATATACATCTTGCATTTTCCTGCGTCTACCACCGCGCAAAACGCGTTAAGGCATACGTTTTCAAGCTTTGCATTTTGTACGGCTTCGATGACGTCGCTAAGTTTCCCCACCCCCGACGGTTCGATCAAAATGCGTTCGGGTGCGTACGTATTGACAACTTCACGCAACGCCTTGGAGAAATCCCCGACGAGGGAGCAACAAATACACCCCGAGTTCATTTCAGTAATATTGATCCCTGCGTCCTGCAAAAAACCGCCGTCAATGCCGATTTCCCCGAATTCGTTTTCAATCAATACCACTTTTTCGCCCGCATAGGCTTCTTGAATGAGTTTTTTTATCAGCGTCGTCTTACCCGCGCCGAGAAATCCTGAAAATATATCGATTTTTGTCATAACGATTTACCTTCCTTTTGTAATAACGTGTTTTTAAAACGCCCACGTACCGTTTTTGAAAATTTGTACGCGTTTTCCATCCGCAGTAATCCCGACGATATCGGTATCGCGTGCCCCGATCATGAAATCCACGTGAATCATGCTATCGTTAATGCCGTGCGCTTTACATTCTTCGTCGGTATATTTTTCAAAGCCTTTCAAACACTCGTTAAACCCGTGTCCGAGCGCGAAGTGACAGCTTGCGTTTTCGTCAAACAAGGTATTATAAAACAACACACCCGATTGATTAATCGGGGATTCGTACGGAATCAACGCACATTCGCCAAGTTTTCCTGCTCCGTCGTCCATGGAAACCATTTCTTTTAAGAGTTCTTCGCCCTTTTCCGCCTTGACTTCTACCACCTTACCGTTTTCAAAACGCAAAGAGAAGTTTTCAATCAACTCGCCCATATACGACAAGGGTTTCGTGGAATATACGATCCCTTCTGCCGAGCCTGCTTTCGGGGAGGTAAACACTTCTTCGGTGGGAATATTCGGATTGAAAATTCTGCCTTGCAACGTCTTTTCCTTGCCACCGCAGAAACGTCCGTCAGGATTGAGTTCCACCTTTAAATCCGTGCCGTTTCCACTCTTGTATTCCAAATATTGCAAGCCTAAGCCATTCAAATATTCACAGCGGGCGTCCAAATCCGCATTATGCGCTTTCCAAGTTTGAATGGGGTTTCTTCCGTCCGCGCGCGAAGTACGCAAAATGACTTTCCACATTTCTTCCATCGCTTTTTTTTCAGAAAGATCGGGGAATACTTTCTTCGCCCAAGCTTTGCCGGGCACGGCTGCAATACACCATTGATGTCTATTTTCCATCGCTTGACGGAAAGGTTTAATTTCGGGGAACAATGCGCGACGGGCTTGGCTCATCTTCTTTTGATCCACCCCTTTCATTCCGTCGGGATCATCCGATTCGATATACAACCGGCAAGAATAATTTTTCGCTTTAAATTCCCACTTTGCACGCGCCCAAGGCTTTAATTCGGACAAGGATTCCAACGAGCGGTATTGCGAGCTAATTTTCTCAACGGGTTGATAGCTCCATTCTACGTACACTTCGCTTGCGCCTGCCTTGTAGCATTCTTCCACGACCATCGCAACGAATTCGGGTTGATCAAGCCCCGCCGCCACGAATACCGTTTGTCCTTTTTTTACGTTCAAACCCGTCTTTGCCAACAGTTTTGCGTATCTTTGTAATTGTGTTTTTCTCATGGTAGTTCTCCTTTTAACCGATTAAATCGTAATTTACTTCTTTATAGAACAAGTCTTTTACTTGTTTTTCGTCCTTGGTTTGCGCCAAAATCCACATCAATTTCGTGATAATGCTTTCGTAGGTCATCGAGTAGCTTTCTAAGAGATTAAACCGCTTTTTCAAGCCCCTGCCTACCCGATACACGTTCATATCGCTACCTTCTTGCTGTACTTGCGTCGTGACCACGAACGTCTTGCCTTTGCCTTCCCATTTCTTGAGTACGTCGTAAAAACCGTAATAGTCTCCTTCGGGAATTCCGCCTGCGCCGTAGCCGGATACGACCACCGCGTCGTAGATATTAAAGTACATATCCAACACTTCCCCACGTTGCCCGGGCGTCAAGGTCAAAAGCCCCACTTTATCGTTGAGCGATAAGAAAAACTCTGGCTTGTCCGCTTTTTCTTTGACGATATACGGAATAATCTTCCCGTCGCGGATTACCCCCAAATTCGGGAAATCCACACTTGTGAACGCGTTAAAGCTCTTGGTACGGATTTTCTTTGCACGTGTGCCTGCAATCACGTTGCCTTGGAACACAATGACGACGTCCGACGCAAGATCCGACGACGCGTACAAAAAACTGTCGCGCAAGTTGATCCGCCCGTCCGTGTCTTCCTTATCGATCGGTTGTTGCGAGCCCGTAAACACGATCGGTTTCGGCGAGTGCTGGATCATATACGAAATCATTGCCGCCGTATACGACATCGTATCCGTACCGTGACCAACTACGAACCCGTCGTATTCGTCGTAGTGTGCTTGAATGGTGTTTGCAAGTTGCAACCAATGGTTCGGGGTGATATTCGTACTATCGATATTGTAAATTTGTATGGCGCTCGGCTCGCAAAATTCCGACACTTCGGGCACACAACGGAGCAATTCTTCCGCTTGCAGTTCTGGAACTAACCCTTCGCCCTTGGATTGTGACGCGATCGTCCCACCCGTTGCGATAAAGAGTATTTTTTTCATAGTGTATTCCCCTTTTACTTAACCGTTCTACGACGGAGAAAATCCCCCGCGCGCAAGGTATAAGGACATTCGATTTTGTATAATTCTTGCACAAGTTTACAATCTTCCACTTTTTCCCCGCGCGAATCGTAGACGTTGTGCACCGTAAAGGATTTTCCGCAGTTTTCATCTGCAGACAGAATTTCTAAAACGTCGCCCTTTTGGAAACGATTGCGCATTTCCGCAAGAATATACCCCTTTTCCTGTCCTTTTACGTCCGCAATATACGTGCATTCGCCCCGAGATTGACTATCTACATAATTGACCGTTGCGCTATTTTTCCCGAGCGCGTACGCTGTCGTATATTCCCGATGCGCTACCGTAGCAAGCTCTTTTTCGGAAACTTCTAACTTCCCACCGTCCATAACCTTGCGATACGCGTTAATCACCGTCGCCAAATAATATCCGCTTTTCATTCTGCCTTCAATTTTGAAGGACGAAACACCTGCTTTTTCCAACTCCTGTAAATGCGCAAGCATATTCAAATCCTTGCTGTTTAAAAGATACGTACCGCGCTCGTCCTGTTCGATTGGCAACCATTCCGACAGCCCGTTCGTTGCATTCAACGCGCGAATTTCGTACCGCCAACGGCAAGGTTGCGCGCAAGCGCCTCGGTTGGACGCCCGTCCGTCTAAATAATCGGAAAGCAAGCATCTACCGCTATACGAAATACACATAGCGCCGTGCACGAACGATTCCAGCTCGATATCGGGTACGTGTTCGTGGATTTCGGAAATTTCGTTGATCGAAAGTTCCCGCGCGAGTATGACACGGGAAACGCCCTGTTCTTTCCAAAACTCCACCGAATAACGGTTGGTCGTATTCGCCTGAGTGGACAAATGCAAAGCAAGCGACGGAGCGCATTGTTTCGCGACCTGTACCACCCCTGCGTCGCTGACAATCAATGCGTCTACTTGGATTTCGGCAAGAAAACGGAAATAGTCTTGCAGTTCGGCAAAATCCGCATTTCTCGCAAAGACGTTTGCCGTAATATATACCTTTTTCCCAAGTTTATGCGCAAAATCTACAGCGGAACGCAATTCGTCCGCCGTAAAATTATCCGCAAAGGCGCGCAAGGAGAATTGTTTCCCGCCGACGTATACCGCGTCTGCACCGAAATGAAACGCCGTTTGTAATTTTGAAAAATTCCCTGCAGGCGCTAAAAGTTCTGCTTTCATCTCTCGTTCTCCGTTTGTTTATGCGTTTTTTTGTATACGGATAAGGCTACGCCGTCCCCGACGTTCAAAACCGAAGTCAATAACTCTGGATCATTCGTCACCGTTTGTAAATACGAACGGATTTTGTCGACAATCGAGTGTCGTTTTTGGGGAGTCGGTTCTTCCCCGCTCACCCAGCCGTACAAAAGCACGTCGTCGGCAAAGAGTACCGCGCCGTCACACATCAAGCGTTTTAAATCGAATAAATATTTTTCATATTGCGCTTTCGGGCCGTCCAAGAACACGAAATCGAACGTTCCGTCCATCATAGACAAAATCTCGCCGGCGTCCCCTAAATACGAAGTCACCCGATCGATCACGCCGAATTCGGCGAAACGGTTCTTGGCTTCCATAAAACGTTCTTCTTCCAATTCAATGGTCGTCAATTTTGCCGTCGGACAAGCCTGCAACATCGCAATCGACGACAAACCCACCGCCGTGCCGATTTCTAAAATTCGCGTCGGCTTTGCTAATTGCAACGTCAGCAGTAAAAACTGCAACGTTTCGTCGTCCGCAACGGGAATACCGCGCTCCAACGCGTCCGTGCGCAACGCCGAAATCCGCTCGTCAATATGCAGTTTTACCAAAGACACCGTGTATTCCATACTTTCCTTCTTTTGCGTTTTTTACCCCGTTTAAATACGTTATACGTCTAAAACCGATACGATAATCAAAGGGGCTTGTTTTGTCTTTTTATAGAAATGATTTTTCAAGGCTTTGCGGATAAAGAGCGCAAATTCTTCCTTGTTCCCGTTTTCGTAATCGTAATTCTCGATCGCTCGACGAGCCACCGCTTTATATTCGTCTTCCGTTTCGTCCCCTGCAAATACGCAACCGTGCGCTTCAATCACGGGATCATTGATCACGTAATTGCCCGTGACCGCCACCGCAACGCTAAACACACCGTCCGCAGACATTTTCAAACGGTCTTTCATGACTTCGCTCGTGCCGTAATCTTCCACGCCTTCCCCGTCGATCAAACGCGTACCTGCCGGGATGTTTTCTCCGAGTTTTAATTGTGTTTTCGTCACTTCTACGCAGTTGCCAACGTCGGTAATCAAAATATTCCGCGCAGGCATGCCCAACCCTTCCGCCAATTCCGCATGACGTTTTAAATGCCGATATTCGCCGTGTACGGGAATAAAGAATTTCGGGTTTAAAAGGGAATGCAAAATTTTGTGTTCTTCCTGACAAGCATGTCCCGAAACGTGAATTTTTTCCAAGCTTTCGTAGACCACCCGCGCGCCCTTCTTATACAGGTTGTTGATGACGCGGTAGATCATTTTTTCGTTGCCGGGGATCGGGTTTGCCGAAATGATAATCGTATCGTTTTCCCCGATCGTCACTTTGTTAAAATCCCCAGCCGCCATTCTCGTCAACGCGCTCATCGGTTCGCCTTGCGAGCCCGTGGATACAATCACAAGTTCCCCGTCGAATAAATTTTTACATTTTTCGATATCAAGCAAAACCCCTTCGGGAATTTTCAACTCGCCTATTTTTACCGCCGCGTCGACGACTTTGAACATACTCCGTCCTGAAAGCGCCACTTTCCTATGGTACTTGACCGCCAAATCGATAATTTGTTGCAATCTGTGGACGTTGGACGCGAAGGTTGCGATAATCAACCGACGGTACATATTCTCCGAGAATAAATGATCGAGCGTCGTGCCAACAACCGTTTCGCTCATCGTATACCCAGCACGTTCGATATTCGTCGATTCGCCCATATATAAGAGCACGCCTTCCTTGCCGAGTTCCGCAATCCGCTTGAAATCAATCGGAGCGCCTGCTACGGGCGTAAGATCGATTTTAAAATCTCCGCTGTGGTAAATCAATCCATTCGGCGTGCGGATCGCTAATGCGCAAGCACCCGAAATCGAGTGATTGACGTTGACGAATTCCACTTCAAACGCGCCGAGTTTTACCGTATCCGACGGTTGCACCACGCGTTCTACGGCGTTCTGTACGTGATGCTCTTGCAATTTATTATCCGCGAGCATCAAGGTCAATTTCGTGCCGTAAATGGGGGTGTCGGGATTCATTTCTTTCATTAAATAGGGAATACCGCCGATATGATCTTCGTGACCGTGCGTCAACAATATCCCACGGATTTTATCCTTATTTTGT
Source organism: Clostridia bacterium (assembly GCA_017625565.1). GTDB lineage: Bacteria > Bacillota > Clostridia > Christensenellales > Borkfalkiaceae > Scatosoma. The sequence goes on along the minus strand of JAGAKN010000013.1, from coordinate 59,621 downwards.
ACCAAATACGTAATATCGGGTACAACGGAATCAATCCCCGGCATATCTTCGCTGTTCGGGAACGTAAGCCCCGCATCTACTACGATAATATCGTTGCCGTATTCCAACGCCGTCATATTTTTCCCGATTTCTCCAACTCCGCCGAGAAACAGGATCTTAACGGCTTTTTCCTTTTTCTTTTTTTGTATCGGGCGCTCTGTTTTTACCGCTGTTTTTTCACGCGGAGCGGTCGCCCGTGAACGGGCTTGCGTCGTTTTTTTCTTTTCCAACGGAGCGCTTTGCATAGAGAATACTCCGTCAAAAGCCGTACCCATCGGATTTTTATCTTTTGTTCGACGCTTTTTGGGGGTGGAACGTACTTCACCCCGTGTTTTCGTTTCTTGTTTTTTTTCTTTCACTATAGCTTTTTTCTCCTTGGCGCTCTCTTTCGCCTATAAAATAGAGAGCCGAAAATATGGATTGTTCAGCTCTCTTTAACTATTCGTATATTTCTTTTGTTTAGAAATTCAAATCCACTTTTTTCTCTTTCGTCGCCTTAATAAATCCGTCGTCGAAGAGTTGTTTGGTGGACTGATACGCGAATGCTTCCACGTAATCGACTGCTTCAAAGTTTTCTTCCTTTTCCGCAGCGAGTTTATCCGCAAGATACCCTACCAACCGGAGCGCTTTCTTCGCGGCAGCCGCACTCTTAATTTTTACCATAAACGGCGTGTTTTCATACGCTTTTTGTGCGCCAACGTCTTTTTGGTGATAAACCGTCGTCTTGAATTCGGGATCGTTGGGATCAAGCGCCAAATAGAAACAAAGCGTCTTACCGCAAATATTCAGTTTTGCAACCGTTTCCCTGCCGTAATTAAATCTGTCGCCGTGCCAGCTAACGTTCGAGTTAATTCTCTTATACGACTTCAATGCGTTTTTCACGTCGCTGTAATAGCCCTTTACTTCTTCTTCGCTTTGGCACATCTTTGCCGTAAAGCTCTTCTTCAAACGGATTACCAAGCCCGTTTCCGCATCTACGAGTTGGTCTTCAAGGTTGAGCGTTTCCGCCGTCGCCAATTCTTCTTCAACCGGCGCAACAGGTTCTTCTACCACCGTTTCTTCCACAACTTCTTCAACCGGCGTTTCGACGACTTCTTCCACTTCCTCTACGGGAGCTTCTTCTTGGGGTTCTTCTTTCGCACAAGTAGCGCACGTGCGACAAAGTTCTTCCGAAACGCTCTTTGCTATTGCATGAATCCCTTCTTCGTCGAGCAACAAATCGTACGTAGGTTCTTCGCAGGGTTCTTCACAAACCAACTTTTCGTCCAACATCTTATCAATGCGGTCGTAATCGATTTCCGGTTGCAAGTTCAATTTTTCCGCAACTTTTTCCGCGATTTGCGTCAATCCTGCGTCATCGAGCGCAACGTCGTAAGATTGTTCCGCGCCATCCGTCAACTTCGCCACAACGACGTCCGCCAAACGGTCGTAATCGATTTCGGGCATTACCATCTTAGACGCGCAAGCTTCCGCCAAACGATCGTAATCAATTTCCGGCATCACGATCTTGGAGGCGCAAGCTTCCGCAATCGCGTTTACGTCGACAGCCTTTGCCACCACCTTCGCTACGTCGTCTTGGATACGAGCGTATTGTACTTTTTCAGGGAAAGGCAAAGATTCTACGACTTTTTCTGCCGCTCCGCTTGCGATCCGATCGTAATCAATCTTCGTTTGCATACTAGACGCAACGCCAACCGCTTGTTGAGAATCTGCATCTTTTAATTCGTTTAAGATTTCCAAAAATTTATCGCCGACTTCGTCTACGATACGGTGATAATCAACGTTTTCCGCAACGGGAATCGCCGCCACCGCATCCAATACTTGACGGCTGTGTTCGACGAGATGTTCTTCCGTCTTTTCCGTAATGGAATCGGCAAACTTTTTATAATCGTCTTCCGTGGGAAGATACGCTTCGTAGAGCTTTGCGTGTACTTCGCCCAAAACGCGGTCGATTTGTTCAAGCAAGCTTTCCTTTTCTTCAATCGATTGCAATTTCGTGCCGATTTCTTCGTAAATGGCTTGCAGTTGCATATAGCTATACTTGATTTCTTTGACTTCGTCCAGTAGCGTTTGCATATGCTCCAAAGCCGAAACTTTTTCGTCCATCGCATTCAAGCGCTCTGCAACGTCCTTGGTCAACAAAGCCGTCAAACCGTCGTAAATGGTTTGGTTTTGCTTATAACTATAACGGATTTCTTGCGAAATCGCGGACGCGGATTTTTCTTTGTCCGCTTTCATTTCTTGATACAGCGAACCCGTTTGTACGGACGAATACCGCATTTCACGCAACAATTCGTTCCGCATCTTTTGAAGATCTCTCGCTATGTATTGATACAAGCCCAATCCGTCTACGTTCATTTTTTTATCTGCCATTTTACACCTCGGTTTCCGTTTGCTTATAGCAAAACCTATTTTATCAAGTATCATTATAGCACATCCAAGCGGTACGGTCAAGAGTTTTACGAAAATAATCCGAAAAAAAAGCAATTTTTTTCAAAAATATTCTTTTCAATGCGGACACGGTAGCACCTTTTTGTCGAAATTCAGAATGCTTTTAATAACTCTCCCCGTCTTTATTTGGATTCTTTCGCGCGTTTTTTCTCCAGCTTTCTTTGAACAAGCTTTACCAACTCCACGATCGGCAATACGCTTGCGCCAAGCAACGCCGCGAACGCGTATTCCGTCCATTCCACCGTCGCAAACCCAAACGCCGATGCCAGGAAAGGAATTTCACACACCAACGTCGTTGCAAGCAACGAGCCAAGCCCTGCAATCAACAAGAATTTGTTTTGTTTCTTCAGGTGGAACAGGCTCTGCCGTTGCGAACGCATATTCAAGCTATGGAAAATTTCCGCCATCGACAACGTTAAGAACGCCATCGTCATACCGTGCGCGCTGGTTTCCAACGTCCAATTCCCCGTTTCCAAACGATGTCCAAGGAAATACGAGAACAACGTCAGCCCTGCAATCAAAACGCCTTGATAGAGCATATCCACCCCTAATCCGCCGGAGAACACACCTTCTTTAGACGATCGGGGTTTTCGTTTCATGACTTCGGGTTCAGCGCGTTCCATCCCAAGCGCCAACGCGGGGAAACAGTCCGTCACCAAATTAATCCACAACAAATGTACAGGCTCTAACAACGTCACGCCAAGCAAGGTTGCTATAAACACCCCGATTACTTCGCTCATATTCGACGCCAAAAGGAATTGAATGGCTTTCCGAATGTTATCGTAAATCCGTCTACCTTCTTCCACCGCGCCGACAATCGTCGCGAAATTGTCATCCGTCAACACCATATCCGCTACGTTTTTCGTCACGTCCGTCCCCGTAATGCCCATCCCAACGCCGATATCCGCCGTTTTGATGGACGGAGCGTCGTTAACGCCGTCCCCCGTCATCGCCGTCACTCTGCCAGACTTTTGCCAAGCCGTGACAATCCGTGTTTTATGTTCCGGTTGTACGCGAGCGTAAACGCTGATATTTTGGAATTCTTTTTCGAACGTTTCCTCGTCCATATCGTCAAGCTCCGCGCCAGTAATTGCGCGCGCGCCATCCGTTAAGATCCCTAGTTCTTTCGCTATCGCTTTCGCCGTATCCACGTGGTCGCCTGTGATCATAATCGGACGAATCCCCGCTTCCGCGCAACGTTCAATCGCTTCTTTTACTTCAGGCCGAACAGGATCGATCATACCACAAAGCCCTACGAAACACAGTTCCGTTTCTAACGCCTCGGGTTCGTATGCGGTAGGTTCGCTCGTCCAAACCCGTTCCGCGCAAGCTAAAACACGCAAAGCGCGATCCGCCATGTCCTTATTCCCTGCCAAAATTTTCGCTTTGTATTCCGCCGTCATCGGTACGGGTTTTCCGTCCAACAAATAATACGCGCAACGATCGACAACCACGTCGGGCGCGCCTTTCGTGTATTGAACGTATCCCCTGTCGAACGCGTGTACGGTAGACATCATCTTACGGTTGGAATCGAACGGCGCTTCCCCAACACGTGGTAAACGAGCTTTTAACGCCGTTTTATTTTCACCGATTTTGTTCGCCCATACCACGAGCGCCGTCTCCGTCGGCTCGCCCGTAGCCACGCCGTTTTCGTCAATTTCCGCGTCGCTACAAAGCGCCATACCAACAGCAATACGCGTTTCGGTTTCCCCAAAGAAGTCCACCACCGTCATCTTGTTTTGCGTCAGCGTACCCGTTTTATCCGAGCAAATAATTTGTGCACAACCCAGCGTTTCTACCGCCGTCAACTTGCGAATAATCGCATTGCGCTTGGACATATTCGTGACGCCGATCGACAATACGACCGTCACAACCGTCGCAAGACCTTCGGGAATCGCCGCTACGGCAAGCGATACCGCAACCATGAACGAGCTTAAAGCAAACTCGAAATTAAAACTTCCTTCGCGGATCAGTTGCACCCCGAATACGACCACGCAGATCCCCAAAACCAACCACGTAAGTACTTTGGATAATTGTCCGAGCTTGATTTGCAAAGGCGTTTTGCCTTCTTTCGCTTGCGCCAACGCGCCTGCAATCTTGCCCATTTCGGTATCCATACCCGTCGCTGTCACAACGGCTACGCCACGTCCGTAAACTACGGTACTGCCCATATACACCATGTTTTTCCGATCGCCGAGCGGTACGTCTTTCGCACTCGCGGAGAGCTGTAATTCTTCCGTAATTTTCGTCACGGGAAGAGATTCCCCCGTAAGCGCCGCTTCTTCGACTTTCAAACTTGCGCTTTCTACAACGCGCGCGTCTGCAGGCACGGAATCCCCCGCTTCCAACAAGACAACGTCGCCTACGACGAGTTCTTCACTCGGCACGGCAATGATTTTGCCGTCGCGAATGACTTTTGACGTCGCCGCCGACATTTTTTGCAGGGCTTCTATGGCTTTTTCCGCCTTGCTTTCTTGGAAAACGCCCAACACCGCGTTAACAATGACCACCGCCATAATAATGATTACGTCGGCAAAGCCTTCGTTCTCCACAACGGCAAGTACCCCACTGATTACCGCCGCTACGATCAAGATAATCGTCATCGGATCGGTGAGCTGTTGCAAGAAACGGACGATAAGCGGTTTCTTCTTCGCTTCCGTCAGTTTATTCCTACCGTTTTCCACCAAACGGCGTTCCGCTTCCGTAGCCGAAAGTCCGCTGTCTAAGGACGTATTCAACGCGCCGACGACAGCTTTTGCGTCTTGACAATAAGGTTTCATAAAATCTCCTTTTCTATATTTTTATTTTTACCAAATTCTCATCCCGACATACTAAAAAACCGAGTACGACAACGTACTCGGTTTTGCGCATTGTTAGACCTTGTACGATCGTGTTTTCATACGTGAGTCTGGCAAATTAAGACAAGCCAGGCTTAAAGCCGTGTGTTGACTTGTCACGCAATACGCGCTTGCTACTCCCTCAATCGGGATATATTTATAAGTAGTATAACAAAATATGGATATTTTGTCAACTATTCCACAACTTTTTTTCGTGAAAATCCCACGAAATTATTCTTCGTCGTCGGGAATTTCGACGTTGTGGTAAACGTTTTGTACGTCGTCGAGATCTTCTAAAGCGTCTATCATTTTCAAGAACGTTTCCAACTTATCCGAAGGAAGTTCGATCTTGTTTTGCGAAATCATCGCCACTTCCGATTGCAAGAAACGGATTTTTGGCTCTTCTTCTTCATTTCTACGACCCTTGGGCGCTGCCGCCATCAATTCCGCGTTTTTATCTTCCAGGTATTTCCGAACATCCGAGAAACTTTCGGGCGTCGTGAAGATTTCATAAACGTCGTCGCTGGGAACTACGTCGTCCGCGCCTGCTTCCAACGCGTATTCCGTCATCGTGTCTTCGTCGAGTTCCACCGTTCTTTCTACAACGATATAGCCTTTGTTATCGAAATTATAGGATACGCAACCCGTATTCCCCATCGAACCGCCGTGTTTCCCCAAGATTGCGCGAACGTCGCCTGCCGTACGGTTGATGTTGTCCGTAAGCGTGACGATAATTACCGCCGAACCTGCAGGGCCGTACCCTTCGTAGGTCAATTCCTTGTAATCCGCACCGTTCATTTCACCGCTTGCTTTCTTGATGCTGCGTTGAATGTTATCGTTGGGCATATTCGCCGCTTTTGCTTTTGCAATAATATCGGCAAGTTTGCTGTTCGTTTCAGGGTTGGGGTTTGTTTTTGCCGCTACGGCGATTTCTCTGCCAAGTTTGGTGAAAATTCTACCTTTCGCTGCGTCCGCCTTGCCTTTCTTTGCTTGTATGTTGTGCCATTTGCTATGTCCTGACATATTTCTTTCCTTCCTTGTAATTATTCAAATTCCTTCCGGTTTAACATATACATTAAAATCCCAGCCGAAACCCCCGCGTTTAAGCTCTCTTGCGTTTCACGCATAGGGATTTTAACGGTATAATTCGCCTTTTTTAACGTTTCTTCCGAAACCCCGTTGGCTTCGTTTCCGATCACGAGCGCAAATTTTTCAGGCGCTTGAAACGAGAATACGTTTTCCCCGTCCATATCCGCCACCACAATCGGCGTACCGTCAAGCACGGAGAGTATTTCTTCTCGCGTACCGAAATACAGTTTGGTAAAAAACAAACCGCTCATACTCGCGCGGACGCTTTTGGGGGAATAGGGATCGGCGCAAGTTTCCGTCAAATACACTTCGCGATACCCTGCCGCGTTTGCCGTACGCAAAATCGTACCGACGTTGCCGGGATCGGAAACCCCGTCTAACAGCAAGCATTTCCCTGTCGGAGCGACCATTTCGCGCATAGGAATCCGCACCCGACAAAGTACGCCTTGTGGTGTTTTTTCGTCGGATAAAAAACGGAATACGTCGTCGGAAACGCGCACCGTTTCTAGACTTAAGGACGGCAATTCTTCTAAATAGCTTTCCGCGAGAAACACACGCTCGATTTCCAAACCACTCGTCAAACACTCCGAAAACATTTTTTTGCCTTCGACGAGAAATAACCCGTGTGTTTTGCGTCCTTTCTTGTCCTTCAACGTCGCCGTTTCTTTGATCAGCGGGTTGTTTTTTGACGTTAAAATCATACGATTACCCATGGGATTATAAAAGCAAAAAGCCTTTTTTGAAAAAAGGCTTTTCATGAACGGTTAAATTGCCGCTTTTGCTTTTTCTACGAGTTGCGCGAATGCCGCTGCGTCGTTTACCGCCAAATCTGCAAGTACTTTTCTGTTCAAATTGATACCTGCAACGGAAAGACCGTGCATAAGCTTGCTATAGGAAATACCGTTGATACGTGCAGCCGCGTTGATACGGGTGATCCACAAACGACGGAAATCTCTCTTTCTTAATCTTCTGCCGATATACGCATAGTTCAACGATTTCATTACGGCTTCTCTAGCGATTCTATAAGAACGGCTCTTGCTTCCGTAATATCCCTTGGAAAGTTTAAAAATTTTTCTACGCTTTTTTACTGCGTTCACTGCTCTCTTAATACGCATAATTCATAATCTCCTTTCTTATTTCTTGTAAGGCATCATGCTCTTTACGGTGCTTTCTTGCGTGGAAGAAACGAGAGCTATTTGACGCAAACGTCTCTTTCTCTTTCTGTTCTTAGTTTCTGCTTTGTGGTTTTTGCCACCGTGGGTACGGTTTACTTTCCCCGAACCGGTAAGCCAAAAACGTTTTTTGGTACTGCTATGAGTTTTCTGTTTAGGCATATTTTTATCCTCCGAAATTTTTATCCTTTTATTGACAAGCTTGTCTAATGCACAAGCCCGTTTACCGAATTTATTTTGCCGGCGCAAGAATCATTAAAATGTTTCTGCCTTCCGTCTTAGGCGCTTTGTCCATAACCGCTTTTCCGCCCAAAAGATCGAAAAACCGTTTCATTACGTCCACGCCCATCGCCGCATGCGCCATCTGTCTACCACGCATACGGATCGAAACCTTTACTTTGTTGCCGTCGCCAAGCATTTCCATCGTCTTTTTCGCCTTGACGTTTAAATCGCCGACGTCGATCGTCATAGAAAGATAAATTTCTTTCAATTCCACGATCTTTTGGTTTTTACGATTTTCTTTTTCGCGCTTTGCTTGCTCGAATTTAAACTTACCGTAATTCATAATTTTGCATACGGGCGGAACGGCGTTCGGCGAAATTTTCACCAAATCCAAATCTTCTTCTTCCGCAATTTGGAGCGCGGCACTCGCGCTCATAATCCCAAGTTGTTCACCCGTAGCGGAAATCACCCGAACTTCTTTGTCGCGAATTTCTTCGTTAATTTGATGCTGGTCTTTAATGGTCGTATACCTCACGATAAAATATAAAGGGTTGCCTGCAAAAGCAACCCTTTTTACGCATAATCATCTCCGCTTTTCCGCGGTAGAAAAATTATCGAGCCGTACCGATCCAAATCGCACGGCGAGAAGTTTTGCTTCTGCTTAGCCTAATCATAATAGCACAAAGCCCAACCCCTGTCAAGTGTTTTTCGATCGTTTTTTTATTTTTTATCATTTATTTTTATGATTTATGCAAAATATGTCGACCGCTAAGACTATACCGCTTTTTCTTGCTTTAGAAAGCCGTTTTATTTGCGATATCGTCTAATACCGTAGCGATAAATTCTTCCGCGTTCACCGCGCCCGTATCCCCTTTGTCGCGACGACGGACTGCAACCAAGCCTGCTTCCGCCTCCTTTTCACCTACGACGAGCATATACGGAACTTTTTCCATTTGCGCTTCGCGAATTTTATAACCGATCTTTTCGTTGCGGTCGTCCACCAAAACGCGAATACCTTTCTCCTTCATCTTCGCGCAAAGTGCTTTCGCGTACGCTTCTTGTCTATCCGTAATCGGCAAAATTTTGACTTGTACCGGCGAAAGCCATACGGGGAATTTCCCTGCAAAGTGTTCGATCAAAATCCCGATAAACCGTTCGATTGACCCAAACGCTACGCGGTGCACCATAATCGGGCGGTGCTTTTGTCCGTCTTCGCCGACGTATTCGAGTTCGAAACGTTGCGGAAGTTGAAAATCGAGCTGAATCGTACCGCATTGCCAAGTTCTGCCGATCGAATCTTCCAAATGGAAGTCGATCTTCGGCCCATAGAACGCGCCGTCGCCTTCGTTGACAACGTACGCAAGCCCCATATCGTCGAGCGCGCTACGCAAAGCTTCGGTTGCGGTATTCCAATCTTCATCGCTACCCATACTGTTTTCAGGACGGGTAGAAAGTTCTACGTGATACTTAAACCCGAAGAGCGTATACACTTCGTTAATCAACCGCACGATCCCTTTGATTTCGTCCTTGATTTGTTCACGCGTCATAAAGATATGCGCGTCGTCTTGCGTGAAACAACGAACGCGGAAAAGCCCGTGTAATTGCCCGGATTTTTCATGGCGGTGTACAAGCCCTAATTCCCCCATACGGATGGGTAAATCTTTATAGCTGTGCGGTTCGTTTTTGTAAACGAGAATTCCGCCTGGGCAGTTCATCGGTTTGATCGCAAAATCTTCGTCGTCCACTTTCGTCGTGTACATATTGTCACGGTAGTGCATCCAATGCCCAGACGTTTCCCAAAGCGTACGGTTGAGCATAATCGGCGTGTTGACTTCCACGTAGTTTTCTCTCGTGTGGATTTGACGCCAGTACTCGATCAAGGTATTTTTCAATACCATACCGTTAGGCAAGAAGAACGGAAGCCCTTTGCCTTCGTTCAAGATCGCGAACAATTTTAATTCTTTACCGAGTTTCGTATGGTCGCGTTTTTTCGCTTCTTCGAGCATAGTAAAATACGCTTCCATTTCGTCTTTTTTCGCAAACGCCGTGCCGTAAATACGGGTGAGCATCTTATTCTTTTCGTCCCCGCGCCAATACGCGCCTGCGATACTCGTCAACTTAAACGCTTTAATCTTTCCCGTAGCGGGAAGATGCGGTCCGCGACAAAGATCTGTGAACGAGCCTTGCTTGTAGAAGGAAATCGTTTCGCCTTCGGGGAGCTCTTCAATGAGTTCCACTTTGTAATCTTCGGAATATTGTTTCATCAACGCAATCGCTTCGTCTTTGGGCAACGTAAACCGTTCGATGGGCAAATTGCTCTTGATGATTTTTTGCATTTCCGATTCCACTTTCGCCAAATCCGCTTGGTTGATCGGCGTGACGAAATCGATATCGTAATAAAACCCGTTTTCAATGACGGGACCGATGGACAATTTACACGTCGGATATACCGTTTTCAAAGCTTGCGCCAAAACGTGCGCGCAAGTGTGGCGGTATACCTGCAACCCTTCCTTGTCTTTTAAGGTGACGATTTCCAACGCGTCGCCGTCCTTTAACACGTGGGACAAGTCCACCAACGTGCCGTTGACTTTCGCGCATACCGCGTTTCTCGCCAAGCCTTCGGAAATCGCCGTCGCCGCTTGCATCGCCGTCGCGCCGTTTTCCAAAGCCATACTCTCTCCGTTCTTCAAAATAACGTTCATACGTCTTTCCTCCAAAATGTATCTGCATTTTTATTATTTTTTCGTTAATAAAGAAAAAAACCTTAAACTCCACCCAAAGAGTTTAAGGACGCAACTCCCGTCGCGCGGTTCCACCTTAATTGCTACGAGCCGTAGCCACTTCTTTTTCTTTTCAGTTCCCGATCGTAAAGCGGTTTCGCCTTCGCCTTGTCATACCTACCTTACAGCCAAGGGTAAGCTCTCTGCAAATTCAAACGCGACGCTACTTGTCTTTACTCCTATTATTCTACCCCTTTCTCGATCGTTTGTCAAACGTTTTGCATACGCTTTTTTAACAAAAAACGGCTTTTTCACCATAATATTTTTTTAGAAACCCCACCGTCTTTTCGTCAATCTCGCCAAAACAGTACACCTTTTCCGCTCCGCCAATGACGATTTCCCCAATCGGGGATTCCACGCCCGTCAACAAACTCTTTGACAAAAGATGATATTCTTCGTCGTATACCTTTCCGTTTCGAACGTAGAGCTTACCTTCGCCGTCTTCAGTTAAAAAACACAAAAAATTTTCTAGCGACGCGTCGCCCATATCCGTGGGAACGTAATCCGCTACTTCTTCCCAGCGACGTTTCAAATCCTGCAAGCGGAAATGGAACAATCCGTCCAAGCAATAGCTTTCAAATCCGCGAATACGGCGTTTGACAAACGCTTTGTCTTCCTTATAGTCCGCCGCCACGAGCGCTGTATATAGTAGCCTTTTTTTCAATGGGGACAACAAGGGTAAACGTAGCCGTTTTTCAAAAAATTCGTATTTATACCCAACGGCGATCACGTCCGCAATATGTTCTTCCGTGAATTTACGAACGTACGGACAATATGCACGTTCGGTTTTAAACTCAATAGCGGTGCTGTCCCCGTTGCGACGAATATTGCACTCGGACGGTAGAAAAGAAAATCTCTCCCGCACTTTGCCGTATAAATAGGACATATATAAGCCGTCAAAGCCGTTTTGCACAATCGTTATTTCTTCCACAACATTATTGTATGTTGCAAACGGAAAATTATTTATCAATCGATTAAAAAGGCTTTAAATAAGTTTCATTCCGTCCTTGCCAAAAAGCCCGAGAAGCATCGCCAAATCTTCCTTTCTTTGCACGTTATACCAACTACCTACGTAGATTTTGATAACGTACGCAAGCCAAACGACAGCGCAAAGAATGACTTGCGATTCTTGTATCACGAATAAGTTTTGTTTCATATATCGCAAATACAACACGGGCGGAATAAAGAAGAACGCCAAAAGCAACACAACCCCGAGTAAAACGTGCAAAAGCGTAGCCTTTCTTTCTCGGAATATCCCGTTAAGATACCGAACCACCTCTGGATCATTTTCGTGTAAAAATCCCGCGCCTTGATAATTCGCAATTCTTTGTTGATCGTTCTTGGCAATCGAAATGATCCCACGGAGCACGTCCGTAATCCCAAGAACTACGATGATTACGCCGAAAAACAACGAACCGAGTATCCCGATACTACCGAGCACCTGCTCCTTGCCGTCCCAGCCTAAAAGCATTTTCAACATCGTTTCGTCCGAGCCCTTTTCCGTAATATTCTCTTTACACAAATCCCAAAGGCTTACGTCGACTAGCCCTAAAAAGGAAACGAGCGGTAAAAAGAAAAGTGCCACTCCCGCCAAAATAGAAACACACCCACCGATGATTTTTTTGTATTGCAATCCACGCAAAATCGACGACATCCGTCTACGTTGCTCCGCCACATCCGTCGCATGCGTAGGTTGTTGATCAAAATATTCCATAACGTTGCACTCCTTTTCTTTCATTATAGCATAGCGTTTATTTCCCGTCAAACGTTTTCAAGCAACTTCTTGCCAATTTTCCGCTTAAGCCGAGCATAATCGCTTGACTTGTTTTCAAAAATGCTTTATAATACACTAAGTATTTATACGTTTAACAAGTTTTCATTCGTATAATCGCGCGCAAAAAGCGCGTAAGGAGTGTATATTACGGTTATGGATATGAAGTTTGTAGAAAGCAAATGGCAGGCAAAATGGGAAAAATCCAAACTCAACGTATTCAATAAAAAGAATGCGGACAAGAAGTTGTACGTTTTGGAAATGTTCTCTTATCCGTCGGGCGCGAAGTTGCACGTCGGGCATTGGTATAATTACGGACCTACCGATACGTACGCCCGTTTTAAGAAAATGCAGGGCTACGAAGTCTTCCAACCAATGGGATTCGACGCATTCGGTTTGCCTGCGGAAAATTACGCAATTAAAACGGGTATTCACCCCAAGGACTCCACCGAAAAAAATATCGCGACCATGGAACAACAACTCCGTAATATGGGCGCAATGTTCGATTGGACGGCGGAAATTAAGACTTGCGAAGAAGAGTATTATAAATGGACGCAATGGTTGTTCTTGCAACTTTATAAAAAAGGGCTTGCTTACCGTAAAGAAGCGCTCGTCAACTGGTGTCCTTCCTGCGAAACCGTACTTGCAAACGAGCAAGTAATCGACAACGTTTGCGAACGTTGCTCTTCGACGGTTATCCGCAAGGATATGACGCAATGGTTCTTTAAGATTACCGATTACGCGGAAGAGCTTTTAAACGATCTTGACACGCTCGAGTGGCCGGAAAAAACCAAATTGATGCAAAAGAACTGGATTGGGAAATCCACGGGTTGTGAAATCCATTTCGAATGCGAAACGGGCGACGACATCACCGTCTTTACTACCCGTCCCGATACCGTTTACGGCGTGAACTACGTCGTGTTAGCGCCCGAACATCCCCTTGCGGAAAAATTAAAAGTAGCGCATCCCGATCGGGCGGCAGATATCGACGCTTACGTGCAATACGCATCCGAAGCCAACGATATCGACCGTTTGTCCACCACCCGTGAAAAGACGGGCGTGTTCACAGGCGCGTACGCAATCCATCCTTTAACAGGAAAACGCTTGCCCATCTATCTTGCCGATTACGTTTTGTATTCCTACGGTACGGGTGCGGTTATGGCGGTTGCTGCGCACGACGAACGCGACTACGCATTTGCAAAGAAATACGGCTTGCCCGTCACCCAAGTTATTCAAAAGGTCGGCGGAGAAACGGTTTTGCCCTTCTGCGAAGACGGGATTCTCGTCAACAGCGGGGAATTCGACGGTTTACCCAGCGACGAAGCGCGCGACGCGATCGCTACGCATCTTACCAAGATCGGCAAAGGCGGTAAAAAGATCAACTACCGCTTGCGCGACTGGTCGGTTTCCCGTCAAAGATATTGGGGCGCGCCCATTCCTATGATCCATTGCGAAAAATGTGGCGTCGTACCCGTTCCCGAAAAGGATTTGCCGGTAAAACTCCCCTACGACGTAGAATTCCGTCCTACGGGGAAATCACCCTTGGCGTCCCACGACGGGTTTATGAAATGCACTTGCCCTAAATGCGGTGGAAAGGCGTCGCGTGACCCCGATACGTTGGATACATTCGTATGTTCGAGCTGGTACTACCTGCGTTATCCCGACGCGCACAACGATAAGCAAGCATTCTCCAAAGAGGTGGCAGATAAAATGTGCCCCGTCGACGTATACGTAGGCGGTTCGGAACACGCTTGCATGCACCTTTTATACGCACGGTTTATCACCAAAGCGTTGCGAGATATGGGATATATCCGTTTCGGAGAGCCGTTTAAACGCTTGGTGCATCAAGGGATTATTTTAGGACCTGACGGCAACCGTATGTCCAAATCCCACGGCAACGTCATTTCCCCTGATACGTATATCGAAGAATACGGCTCGGATATCTTCCGTTTGTATTTGATGTTCGGGTTTAGCTACACCGAAGGCGGACCTTGGAACGACGACGGAATTAAATCGATTGCAAAATTTACCGACCGTATCGAACGGCTCGTCCGCAAAGCCGTCGAAGAAGAACAAGACGGACACACCGAAATGAAATCTGCGGAAAAAGATCTCGATTACGCGAAAAACCACGCGTTAAAGAGTATTATCCGCGACGCGGAAATGTTCTCGTTCAATACGTCGGTTGCGCGTTTGATGGAATACGTCAACGCTTTGCAAAAATACGACGCGGATAACCAAACGAAAAACGTGGAATTCTATAAATCCTGCATCGACGATTTGTTGCGCATGCTTGCACCGTTCGCACCCCACTTTACCGAAGAACTTTGGGAAGTTTGCGGACATAAGAATTCCGTATTCGAAGAAAGCTATCCCCTTGTCAACGAACAAGCACTTATCAAGGACGAAACGGAATACGCCGTACAAATCAATAGTAAAATCAAAGCAAAACTTATGATCCCGTCTTCCCTTTCGGATGAAGACGTACAAGCAACCGTTTGCGCGTATCCCGAAATCGCCGAACAAATCGCCGGCAAAACGATTAAAAAATGTATCATCGTTAAAGGTCGGTTGATCAACTTGATCGTCGGTTAAGTAAAACACCAAAGCCCGTTTGGCAAATCGCCAAACGGGCTTTCCTTTTTTGTATAAAGATCCCACGGCTAACCATGGGATCTTTTGTTCGTAAAGGATTTGAGTTTGTCTGTAAGCCGAGTTCTGTCGTGTACGGTCATTTATCTAGGCTTGCCGTCGCCGACAAGCTCAAGCGATATTCACGGCGTTCCGCCGGACGGACAGCCCTACGTGGCGGAAGCCCAATCTTGCAACGGGTGGGGTTTACATGGCATACCACGTTGCCGTGGTATCGGTGAGCTCTTACCTCGCCTTTCCATCCTTACAAAGCCGAAACTTTGCGGTTTATTTCTGTTGCACTTTCCTTAAAGTCACCTTCACCTGACGTTATCAGGCACCCTGTCCTATGTTGCTCGGACTTTCCTCATGGCTCTTTACAAAGCCCCGCGACCGTATAACAAACTCAAATCTTTTATTATTATAGCACCTTTTTTAAAAAAAATCATCTTATTTCCTTGCTTTTTTCAAGAAAATGTTGTAAAATGAATTTGATTTTTTTGATTTTTCGGTAGGATATTCCTTAAAGGGAAATTTCACCGTAAAAATAGGAGTAAACTTATGAAAAAAACTAAGATTATCGCGACGATCGGCCCTGCGAGCCAATCCAAAGAAGTTTTGATACAAATGACCAACGCGGGCATGGATATCGTGCGTTTGAATTTTTCCCACGGTACACACGAAGATTACGCGCTAAAAATCCAAACGATTAAAGAAGTCCGTGACGAAAAGCGGATTCCGTTGCCCATTCTTTTGGATACGAAAGGCCCAGAATTTAGAATTAAAACCTTTGAAAAGGATAAAATTTATTTGGAAACGGGCGATACGTTCACGTTCACGACGGAAGACGTCCAAGGTACACAAGAACGCGTTTCCGTTTCGTTTGCTCGGATCTGCGAAGAATTGTCCGCTGGGGATAAAATTCTTTTGAACAACGGCTTGATGGTGTTCCGCGTGACGGAAGTAGCCACCCCCAACGTACGTTGCGTCGTGGAAGTCGGCGGAGAATTGTCTAATCGGAAATCTATGTTCTTCCCCGATAAGGAATTACACCTAGATTTCTTATCCGAACAAGACAAAGCCGATTTGTTGTTCGGGATTGAACAAGACGTCGATTTCGTAGCACTCTCTTTTGTTTCTAAAGCGCAAGACGTTCTCGACGCAAAACGTTTTCTTACCGAACACGGCGGCGCGCACATCGACGTCATCGCAAAGATTGAAAACCGCGCAGGCGTGAACAATTTACTGGATATTATGTCCGTTTCGGACGGCATTATGGTCGCACGCGGAGATCTTGGCGTAGAAATCCCTTTTGAAGAGTTGCCCGACGTACAAAAATATATCATTGATCAATGCCGTATTCACGGCAAACGCGTCATTACTGCAACGGAAATGTTGGAGTCTATGATCCACAACCCCCGACCTACTCGGGCGGAAATTTCCGACGTTGCCAACGCCGTTTACGACGGTACTTCCGCGGTTATGCTTTCGGGCGAAACCGCAGCAGGCGATTATCCCGTACAATCCGTTTCGGCGATGGCAAAAATCTTGGAGCGCGCCGAAAACCATATCGAATACATTCACGACATTGAAAATTTCGAAATCAATAGCCTTTCGGAAGCGCTATCGCACTCCGCGTCCACGCTCGCTAAAGATTTGAATGCGAAAGCTATCGTCGTATGTACCCGTACGGGCGCAACCGCAAGAAAGGTTTCCCGTTTCCGTGCGAATATCCCCATTATCGGGATTACGACCGACGAATACGCTTATCGAAAACTCGCATTGAGTTGGGGCGTTTTGCCTGCAATGGCGGAAGAATACACGTCCATTGATATCCTGTTCTATTTCGCAAAACAAATCGCGAAAAAGAGCGGACTGTTGAAAAAAGGCGATACCATCGTCATTACTGCTGGAACACCGAACGGCAAAAGCGGGAATTCCAACCTAATCAACGTCGAAACTATTTAAAAACGGACAAATTCAACCGTTTCACTTACTATCCCTATTCAACAAAAAAAGCACACTATATTCGCAGTTTGCGAAGTAGTGTGCTATCTTTATTTTATGATTGAATAGAAGACTTTTACGGTCGCATTCTTATTTATAAGCAAGCGGTCGCTTTTTGTAAACGCGCAAATACGCGTTCTTCTCCCAAAATTTGCATAATCGTCCAAAGGTCGGGGGTGTTGGACAAGCCCGTGGTCGCAATCCGTAAAATCTCCGCTACGTCCGATACGTTGCCGGGATATCCTTCGGGATTGGCTTTGTACGCTTTCATATCCGTCGCAAAACCGTTTTGTTCCGCTACGGCTTTCACTTTATCAAACCAAGCCGAACAATCATCCTTGTAATCGTACGCCGTTTGGAAATCCGTCAAAATCTTCGTAAGCGTCGCTTTGTCGAACTTGTACGCATATTTGGGCGAGAACGTTTCGTCGAAGAAATATCCGATCGTTTCCACTGCTTGCTTTGCGCAAATGAAGTCCTTTCTGCGTTTCTTTCCGCCGATCCCCATACAAAGCGCAAGCACTTTCAGTAAATACTCCTTGTCCGCAAAATACGCTTTTTGCGCATCAGAGCCAAACTCGTCCGCCCAAGCTTTTAAGAAATCGTACGTTTCTTCTTCCGAGAGCTTGGACATATACGTCTTGGAAATATCGTTAAGTTTTAAGATATCAAAGAGCGCACCACTCTTGCCCATTTTCGAAATGGAATACTTAAACTCATCCAACGGCTTGTCGGGGAATTTCAACAACCATTCTTCGAAATTAGAATTGAGTAGCGTCATCATATACGTGCGTACGGCTCCGGGATGATAGCCCTGTTCGCGGTAGAACGTGAGCGATGCTTCGGGATCTTTACGCTTAGAGAGCTTTCTACGCGTTTCCCCGTCGATTTTTTGAATAGAGCAGTTGTGTCCGTATTTCGGCAAACGGAAACCGAGCGTTTTAAACAACTCGATATGGATCGGCAAGGACGAGAGCCATTCTTCCCCACGAATAACGAGCGTCGTACGCATAAAATGATCGTCGATTGCGTGTGCGAAATGGTAGGTGGGAATACCGTCCGATTTCAAAATAACGACGTCTTGATTGTTTTCCGTTACCGTGATCTCCCCTTTGACTTCGTCGCGGAAAGTATGCTTGACTTCCACGTCGCCTTGAGAACGCAAGCGGATTACGTACGGTTTACCTGCGCGTAAATTTTCGTAAATTTCTTCTTCCGTCAACGTACGGCACTTTGCAAACTCCCCATAATACCCCGGCAAGAGTTTGTTTTCCGTTTGGTATTCCCGTGTTTTTTCCAAGTCTTCTTCCGTACAGAAACAGGGATACGCCAAACCGCGTTTGATTAAATCCTTTGCGTACGCGTGATAAATTTCCGCGCGTTGACGTTGGTAATACGGTCCGTATTCCCCACACAAATCCGCGCCTTCGTCAAAGGCTACGCCGAAATACTTCAAAGACGTGTGGATCACTTCCACCGCGCCTTCCACTTTCCGTTTTTCGTCCGTGTCTTCAATACGCAAATAGAACACGCCACCGCTTTGATGCGCAATCCGTTCGTTCGCGAGCGCAACGTACAAATTTCCTAAGTGCATAAAGCCCGTGGGGCTAGGTGCGAGCCGTGTGACTTGCGCGCCTTGCGGTAAATCTCTTTGCGGATATTGTTTTTCGTAATACTCCAAATCCTTTACGTTTTCGTCGGGAATTAACGCTTCCGCCAATTTATTCCAATCCATTCTTCTTTCTCCTTGTTTGTATTTTTATACTTCGAAAAAGTCGACGTTTTCGTACGACGTTTCGTATAATCCGTTTTCAATGCCGTGCACGATTTCCACGACTTTCTCGCACGTCGGCGTCAAAACGCCAACCGCTTTTCCTTGTGCAACGACCGCGCCGTTGATATAGTCAATCTCGCATTTTCTGCCGTTTTCTACGTCACGTAGCATCCCCGAACGCAATTTTTTGTGTTTTTTCATCGCAATCGGCAATACGAAATAGGCAAACCGACGTTTGAAAAAACCGTCGCCACAGAGCAGTTTTTCGATATCGTGTCCTTGCATCGGCGCGAGCTTGATCCCCGACGCCTTTGCTACGGCAACGCATTCTTTCAAAATTTTCAACGCAAGCAAACGGCTCTTTTTGCGTTTCGCAATCTCCCCAAACGTCAAGCCCGTAAGAACCGACAATCCCGAAAACGCCGAGTTGATCGCAAGCTTACTCCATCTTGCGCTAAGCAAACAATCCGTAGTTTTTACAAACCCGTCCAAGCCGACGGATTTCCCTGCATACGACAGGATTTCCGCAAGCAGTTGCGTTTTCGCTCCGTCGTTTTGATAACCACCGAGCTCCATAGACATTCCGTCCGTTTTCGAAGTCAGCGCCACCTTTCCTTCGCCCAAAAAACTCGCGCCGTAGCTCGTCACAGCGCCATACGTACGCGACGCACCGACTACGCGCGCAACGCTTTCTTCCGGCAAACCGTTTTGCGTTGTGCAAACCACGCCGTCCGCGTGCAAATGCGGTTTTAAGAACTCTAAAATCTCCGTGTTTTGGCGTTGTTTGGTCATTAGGAAAACGACGTCGTATTCCTCTTGCATTTCGCTAGGCAACAACGCGCATACGGGAACGGTAAATTCCCGATTTTCCGCGTCACAAACAATCGTTGCGCCCTTATTTTTCAAACCGTTGACGTGCCTTTCGTTGCGCGTAATCAAATCCACCGACAGTCCGCCTTGCGTCAACAACGCACCGAGCACCGTACCCATTGCCCCCGCGCCGTATACCGCGATACGCGCGGTCTTTGCAGTTATATCACCCATTTTGCACCGCTTTTGCCACTTTTTCCACGCATTCGGCAACGTTTAATTCCGCCAAATCCACCGTAATTTCCGCGTATTTTTCATACAAGGGAATACGCTCTTCGTACAAATCCCGAAGAGTAAACCCGTCTTTCAACGCCACTCCGCGTTGTTTTAAGTCCCCCAACCGCCGTTCAATTTCCGCATAAGGGAGCTGTAAATAAACGATTTTGCCTAACGCGCGTAATTTTTCCATGGCGCTTTCCCGATAAACCACGCTACCGCCCGTAGCAATCACGCACCGTTCCGCGCATAATTCGGAATTGACTTTCGCTTCGATATCCAAAAAGTTTTCTCTTCCACATTCGGCGATAATTTCGTTTAAACACTTGCCCTCACGCGCGATGATGACACTGTCCACGTCCACGTAGCCATAGCCAATCCGTTCGGCGAGCTCTGTACCGATCGTGGTTTTCCCAGCGCCCGGCATTCCAATTAAAATAACGTTGTTTTTCTTTTCCATAGCTTGATTCCTATACTCAATCGTGTCTATCGTCCGAATCGAAAATCTCGCAAAACCGTGCGGCGAACGACGGAGCTTCCCCGCCTGCATACAAATGCCCGATATCGCCAAATCCGCAACAGCGGAAACTTGCGATCCCCTTTCGACGCTCTTCCGTGTGCAACGTCGTCACCGACGACGGCAACGCCACCAACCCCTGCCAAAGCGGTACGGGCGACGTGCCGAATAAATGCGACAACAGCACCGTTTCTATCCCGAAATGGCAAAACAACGCAATCGTTTGCGTATTCGGATTTTCTACGCGGTAATATCCGTTTTCCCTTACGTAGCCGTGCTCCGCCAAGAGCGCGTCAAATTCCTGTACTACCTTTGTGTACGCGCTTTGCATATTCGCGTCGCGGTACACGTCCGCTTGATGCCAACGCTCCGCGTCGTAGAATTCCTTTTTCTTCGTCCAGTACCCCGGGAGCATATCCCAAGCCGTACGGGCTTCTTTCCAGGGGAAACGCATTTTTCTTCCACCCTGCGACGGATCGAAGTAAACGTGAAATTCTCGAAGGAACTCCTTTTCTATAATCGGCAAATTACAAGCGTTTGCGGTATACTCCGCCGTACGCATTGCTCTACCAAACGGCGAAGAATAGATTTTTGCAATCTTCTCTTTTTTTAAGCGTTCAGCCAACAGTTTGGCTTCCTTATGGCCTTTTTCCGTCAAGCCGTCAATCTCATAATCGGGATCGGCGTGGCGTATGAGCAACAGTTTCATTCTCTCTCCTCTTCCATAAACGGCATCAAAACAGAGTTTTGCACGTATAAATACTCGTCCTTAATCTTCAAGCGTTCGCCGTCGAGTTCTAAATATTTGACCGTTTTTTTAAGCGCGTTCGGAAAATCTTCCGCGAGCGTCGTCCCAAAAGCATTTTTATAACCTTGCATGGACAAGCCTTCGCGCGTACGCAACGCGAGCATCACGTATTCGAATTTTGCGTCCGTTTCGGAAACTTGTTCGCTGGTCACGGCAGGATAGAACCCCGAGATGACGCATTTCATATACTCGTCCATATCGAACGTGTTGGTAAAACGCTTGCCCTGCATAAACGAGCTTGCCGAAACGCCAAACCCGATATATTCCCCGCGACGCCAATAATTGAGATTGTGCTTGCTCTCGTACCCGTCCATGGCAAAGTTGGATATTTCGTAGCGCTTATACCCCTTTTCTTCCAAGAGTTTTCTCCCGAATTCGTACATTTCCGCTACTTCGTCGGAATCGGGGAGTTCCCCGTTTAAATAATCGGTGTAAATCGGCGTGCCGTCTTCCACCGTCAACGCGTACATGGATATGTGTTTCGAACCGCAACGGTAGGCAAGCTCGATGGTTTTCGCCACGTCGTCCTTGGTTTGGTTTTTAAGCCCGAGCATAACGTCCGTACTGAAATTTTGCCCTGCCAATAACTTGGTTGCGTATACGTAATCGCGAACGTTATGGATGCGCCCCAAATCTGCAAGCTGTTCGTCGATTGCCGTTTGTAAACCGATCGAAAAGCGGTTAATCCCCGCCTGTAAATACGTTTGGACTTTGCTCTCCCCGATCGTGCCGGGGTTGAGTTCCAACGTCACTTCCGCATCGGGTTTTAAACGGAAACATTTTCGAATTTGGTTCATCGCACCCAAAATGAGTTTCGGGGGAATATACGACGGCGTTCCACCGCCGAAATATACGGTATCGAATTCGTACTCCTTTAACTCATCCCCGCGCATTTTCAATTCCTTATACAAGCACGCCATATACGCTTCCGCCATCTCGATTTTATCGGGAAAGGACGTGAAATCGCAATAACTGCATTTATGCCTACAAAAGGGAACGTGAATATAAATACCTGCCATACTGCACCTCTATACCAAATCGTGGGTTGACCGTGTATCCAGACCAAACGAATAAACTCAGTCTTTGTTCGTTTTCAAAATTTCCATAAACACTTCGCTGGGAACGTCTACGCTACCCACTTTCCGCATCCGTTTTTTGCCTTCTTTTTGTTTTTCAAGCAATTTGCGTTTCCGCGTAATATCCCCACCGTAGCATTTTGCCAATACGTCCTTGCGGACGGCTTTAACCGTTTCGCGCGCGATAATCTTTCCACCTACCGCCGCCTGTACGGGAATTTCGAATAACTGACGAGGAATAGCATCTTTCAAATTTTCGCAAAGCGTTCTACCGCGCTCGTACGCGCGACCTTCGAATACGATAATCGAAAGCGCGTCGCAAATTTCCCCGTTGAGTAGAATGTCCAACCGCACAAGCTTGGATTTTTCATAACCAGCCAACTCGTAATCGAAACTTGCATACCCTTTCGTCCGCGATTTCAAGCCGTCGAAGAAATCGTAAACGATTTCGTTGAGTGGTAAGGTGTATTCCAACTTTACCCGACGTTCGTCTAAATAGGTCATATTCTTAAACACACCGCGCTTTTCCTTGCAAAGATCCATCACCGAGCCCATATAATCGGGCGGAGTATATACCTCGGCTTTGACGATCGGTTCTTCCATATACTCGATATCCGACGCGTCGGGCAAGTGCGAAGGATTGTCCACGTAAAATTCTTCCCCGTTCGTCTTATGCACGAGATAACTAACCGACGGCGCGGTCGTGATAATATCCAAATTAAATTCCCGTTCGATACGTTCTTGAATGATTTCCATATGCAAAAGCCCCAAGAACCCACAACGGAATCCAAAACCGAGCGCCACCGAATTATCCGGCTCGAAAATAAGCGACGCGTCGTTTAACTGCAATTTCAAAATGGCTTCTTTCAAGTCGTTGAACTTGCTTCCATCCAAGGGATAAATCCCGCAAAATACCACGGGTTGCACTTTTTTATAACCGGGCAATGGCTCGCTTGCAGGGCGGAGCGCGGACGTCACCGTATCCCCGACCGCTACGTCTTGAATGGATTTAATCGACGCCGCAATATACCCTACTTCCCCTGCCTTTAAGCAGTCTTTCGGGAAAAGCCCGGGCGCGAATGCGCCAACTTCCGTCACATCGTATACAACGCTGGATAAAAACGTCTTGATTTTATCCCCAACGCGTACGCTACCGTCCATCAATCTTACAAACAAGATAACGCCTTTATAATTGTCGTAATAGCTGTCGAAAATCAACGCTTTCAAGGGGGCATCCGTATCCCCGTCAGGCGCAGGGAAATACTGTGTAATCGCCTCCAACAAATCCCCGATATTCGTGCCTTCTTTCGCGGAAACGCAGGGTACGCCTTCCGCATCCAAGCCGATGACGTCTTCAATTTCCTTTTTCACCTCGTCAATCCTTGCACTAGGCAGGTCGATTTTGTTGATGACGGGAAGAATTTCCAAGTTGTTTTCAATCGCCAAGTAGACGTTTGCGAGCGTTTGCGCCTCCACCCCTTGCGTTGCGTCTACGACCAAAATCGCTCCCTCGCAAGCCGCGAGCGAACGACTGACTTCGTAGGTGAAGTCCACGTGTCCCGGGGTATCGATCAAGTTAAACTCGTATTCCTGTCCGTCTTGCGCGGTATAATACATCCGCACGGGGGTGAGTTTAATCGTAATCCCGCGTTCTTTCTCGATATCCATGCTATCGAGCAGTTGTTCTTCCATATCCCGTTTGGAAACTTGCCCCGTACGCTCGATCAAGCGATCGGCAAGGGTACTTTTTCCGTGGTCGATATGTGCAATGATGCAAAAATTTCTTAAACGAGAATTGGGTTTTGCCATACGAAATTCCTTTAGTTAATTATCCTTTTTAATGCAATCGATAAAACAATGTAATGCGTACGAAACGGGTTGATTTTTGGGGAGCAACATTCCCACCGAGCGCGCAGGCAAAGCAGGATCGGTTTTGATTTCGAAAAGCGAGCCGTCCGCAAAAGGTCTTTGCGCGTATTCCTTGGGGATAACCCCGATCCCCATGCCACGGGAAACTAACCGTTTCATTAGCTCCCAACTGCCTACTTCGATCGACGGTTTTAACTCCACGCCAAGCGCGCCCAAAAAATTATCCAAAGAGCGCCTTGCTACCGTGTTTTTATCCATCAAGATCATCGGGAGTTCTTGGAGTTTGGAAAACGGAGTTGTACCGTCCGCCAGGTGCTTATACTTTTCCCCTGCAATAAACACGTCGTTTAAACGCATAAAATTTCCCTGCAAATGCAATTCGGGATCAAGGGTAATGGGCAAATTCACAAACGCTACGTCGCAACGGTTGGCTTTTAATTTTTCAATCGTATCCGGCGTGAAATCCGCCATAAGCTCGATTTTTACCGCTGGAAAGCGTTCGTTGAATTCCACAATTTTATCCGCCAAGAAATATTCGAAAATGGTATCGCTTGCGCCGATACGGATCGTGCCCGTAGCCGACTCTTTCATTTGTTCGATTCTGTTTTCCGCTTCGTTTAATAAACGCAACGCGCGCTCCACTTCCGAAAAGATAACTTTTCCGCCCTGCGAAGAGAGTTCCATACCACGATGCGTACGGTTGAACAAACTCATTCCTAATTGATTTTCAAGTTGTTTAATCGACTGTGATACGGCGGGCTGAGAAATGTACAATTCCTCCGCCGCTTTTGTCAAGCTACCGCATTTCGCAACCGTATAAAACACTCTATACAGTTCCAAATTGACCATATCCTAATACCTGCCCCTATCTTATTTCCCTACACAAAATTTTGAGAAAATCTCTTCGATAATCGCTTCCGTCGCCGTTTCGCCCGTGATTTCCCCCAAAGCGTCCCAAGCTTCTTTCACGTCAATCCCGATTAAATCGAGCGGTTGCGTTTCGCAAGCCGTAATCGCGCTACGCAAACGTTCTTCCGCGCGTGTCAAGGCTTCGTAATGCCGTTCTTCGATCAAAAACGCAGCGTCTTCGCTCCGCGCGCCAAATCCCTTTTCATACAGGAGTTCCTTGAGCTTTTCAATCCCCTGCCCCGTGACCGCGGAAGTATGTACGTCCGCATCCGTCAACGTTTCGTCGTTTGTCAAATCCGTTTTATTAAAGACTTTGATTAGCGGTTTGTTTTTGATCATCTCCAAAACTTTTCCGTCTTCTTCGTCCATCCCTTCCGACAAATCCGCAACGAACACCGCTACGTCGGCAGAACGGATAATCGACTCCGCACGTTCGATCCCGATATTCTCAATCTTATCTCCGCTTTCGCGAACGCCCGCCGTGTCGTACAAATTGAATTTCCTACCGTGGATTTCCAAAACGCCTTCCACCGCGTCCCGCGTCGTGCCTGCCAAATCGGAAACAATCGCCTTTTCATACCCCAAAAGCTTGTTTAAAAGGGAGCTTTTTCCCGTGTTCGGTTTTCCGCAAATGGCAACCGTCACCCCCGATTTGATTTTCTTGCCGACTGCGTACGTCGCCGTCATTTCCAAAATCTTCGAACGCAAAGTTTCAAGCTCGACGGAAAGCTCGGCAACGTGTTGTTCTTCCACGTCTTCTTCGGGATAATCGACGGAAACGTCAATCCCTGCAAGCAAAGTTTTTAATTCCGATTGAATCTCGCAAACCTTTTTGGTTAATTGTTCGCTATACAATAAAAATCCTGCTTTGACTTCCGCATCTGATTCGCCGTTGATCATATCCGCGATCCCTTCCGCGCTAGCGAGAGAAAGCTTCCCGTTTAAAAAGGCGCGTTTAGTGAATTCCCCTTTTCCAGCAGGTTTTGCACCCAAGCGGAAGGTTTGTTTTAAAATTCCGCGCGCGACGTTTTCCCCACCGTGACATTGAAATTCGACGATATCTTCCCCCGTATAGCTTGCAGGCGCTTTAAAATACACGCAGAGGCCGTAGTCGTCAAAATTCCCCCCGTCGATCCGCCCCGGATACATACGGTAGGGCTCGAAATCGGAAACTTTTGTCTTGCCTACGGGACGGAACATTTTTTCCGCAATCGACAACGGATTTTTACCGCTGATCCGAATAATGGCAACCCCGCCCTTCCCCGCCGGCGTGGAGATTGCCGAAATATTTTCTTCCAACATAACCCGTCTCCTTTTCTACGTATACTTATAACTTGAATTTATATCCGTTTTTTATTATAGCATAACTGCATCATATTGTAAACCGTTTACCCTTTCTTTTTGCAAGAAAAAAGACGGAAATATAACTTTTCCTTATTTCCGTCTATCCATATTCTATTTTTCCTTACAACGTTTAATCGAATAATCCGTCGGAGAATTCTTCAAACGGCTCGCCCGTGTTCCCACTCGACGTTTGCCCGTCGTTTTGGCTATTTTCCCCAAACTCCGAGAACGGCTCTTGGGGTTTAGGTCTTTGCGGTGGATTCGGCGGATACGGGTTCGAATACCCCCTGCCATACGTGTTATAATACTGCTGTTGCTGGCGCATATATGCTTCTCGACGCGCGCGGATATACGCTTCGTAGTCCACGGGTTGGCGGTTGCGCAATACAAAAATCAAAATATATCTCGCGACGGGAATAAGCGCGATGATTACACCGAGCATAAAATAATTGCCGGGGCTGTATTTTTTGAACAATCCCGCCATCAACAAAAGCACCATAATGCTTTCCACAAGCACGAAAATCATCACGACGTAGTTGCAAATTTCGTTGATTTTCGCGAGCGCGTACGACGTTCCCGTCAAACCCATACCCGACCAGTCGGGATAACCAAACCCGTCTAAAATAGGTTCGCCTACGGTAGTGTATAAATACAACTCCGTCAAAATAGACGCAATCAATACCGTTGCTCCGATAATTTCCGCGATCATGGCATAGAGTCCTGCCCGTTTCATTCTTTGTCCGCAAACGATACATTCGCCCACCAACTTGCCGATATAATACAAATTCGCAAACGGAATAAACGCCAAGAATTTCTTTCTCATTCCACGGCGTTTCGCCATCGTATAAATGCCGATCCCTTGCAAGATAAACAACACCAAGAACAATCCGCCTGCTACGATTAAACTTGCGGTTAACGTATACTCATACGATTTGTGCTTTGTGAAAAATCCGCAAAAAATATGCGCGTATTCGTAAATCGATTGTAATCCCATATCCTTTCTTCCTTATTGATATTCTACTTTGACTAACGTTAAGCCCTTGGCAGGCATCGTTTTGCCAAGCAATTCTCTCCTGCCCGTTTCGTAAGCGGTTTGCAAGCTTTCTTCCGTACGTCTACCTAAGGCAAGATCCAACAATTCCCCAACCATCGTACGTACCATGTTATACAAAAAACCGTTGCCTGTCACGTAAATTTTTACATCCCGTCCACCAAAGCTTTCGCTTTCCTCCACGCGGACTTCGTACACCGTACGCACCGTCGTTTTCACCGCCGATCCCGAAGCGCAAAACGCTTTATAATCGTGTTCCCCTTCCAAGAGTTTGGCTACCCTGCGTAGTGCAAGCAAATCGGGTGCGCGTTCTATCCGCGTAGCAAAACGCTCCTTGAGGGGCATTTCACGATCGGATACGTACAGCGAATAAACGTAAGTTTTTCGCTTTGCACTACGGTTGCTATCAAACCAGTCGTCGGCGCTCCAGCCGTCCAAAATACGTACGTCGGGGGGCAAAAATCGATTTAAGCAATCGGGCATTTTTTCAGGGGGAACGGTAATGTTCTCGCCGTCGAAATGACATACTTGCCCTGCGGAATGCACCCCTGCGTCCGTGCGACCGCTCGCCGTCGTTTTTAAGTTTTGACCAAGCGCTTCTCGTATCGCTTTTTCCAAGACTTCTTGCACGGAAATCGCGTTGGGTTGGTATTGCCAACCAGCGTAATCCGTACCGTCGTAGGCAATCTTTAAAACGTATCGCATACCTACCCCTTTATACCAACCAAGCCGTGTGCATTCGCAACAAGATTACCCCTGCGAGCAATCCGCCAACAACGAAAAACGCAATCACGTCCCGCCAGGTAAGCGTCAATTTTTTATACTTCGTCCGCATCTTACTACCGGCATAACAACGCGCGTCCATCGCATCTCCCAACTCTTCAGAACGCCTAAACGCGCTAATCAGTAGCGGGATCAAGATGGGAATCACCGCTTTTACACGTTTGAAAAAACCACCCGTTTCAAAATCCGCCCCACGCGCTTTTTGTGCGTTCATAATCCGTCCCGTTTCGTCCGTGAGAATGGGGATAAACCGCAACGCAATCGACATAATCAAGGCGAGTTCATGCACGGGAAAACGTATCCATTTTAAGGGAGTAAGCAAGCTTTCGATGCCGTCTGCAAGCGATACGGGCGTCGTCGTCAACGTCAATAACGACGAACCAAGCACGAGCAAAAACAACCGCGCCGACAAAAACGCCGTATGATACAAACCTTCCTTGGTGATTTTGATAAACTTCCAACGCCATAAAACGGTTTCGCCCGTATGAAAAAACAGATTGAGCACCGTCATAAAAATCAACAGGAACAAGATGGCTTTTACCGAGCGCAACAAACTCTTAAACGGTACGCCCGAGAAAAGTGCGACGAGTAGGAATACGCCTGCACACGCGCCCAACGCGTAAAAGTTCTTGGATAAGAATACGGCGACGATATACACGATCAAAAACAGAATTTTGATACGCGGATCGCATTTATGCACGAACGATTTCGCGGGGTAATATTGTCCGAATGCCACTTCACGCATTTGTACGTCCCCCTTTCGCAACCAAGAGTGTTTTTTCGACAAAATCCGCCGTCGTATAATCGCAAGCAATTTCTATGCCGTTCGCTTGTAAAATTTGACAAACTTTCGTTGTAAACGGTACGTCCAAGCCCACCGACACCATCTTTTCCACGTCCGAAAACAAGCGTTTGGGTGTATCCAACCGCAAGACTTTTCCGTCCGCAAAAATCGTCGCGCGATTGCAGTTCTCCGCAATTTCGTCCATATCGTGCGAAACGATCACAACCGTTTTACACCATTCCGCATGGATTTTGTGTAATAACGACATAATTTCTTCTTTTCCAAGCGGATCTAAACCAGCCGCCGGCTCGTCCAAAACGAGAATTTCCGGTTTGGTGACGATGACGCCGGCAATCGCTACCCGACGTTTTTGCCCACCCGAAAGCTCGAACGGAGATTTGTCCTTGATTTCTTCGTAGTCAAGCCCCACCGTTTCCAAAGCTTCTTTCACGGCAAGTTTTGTTTCTTCTTCCTTAGCTTCCGCGCGGAAATTCTTCAACCCGAACGCGACGTCTTGAAACACCGTTTCCGCAAACAGTTGATATTCGGGGTATTGAAAGACCATTCCGACTTTGCTACGCAGTTCTCTAAAATCCGTCGTTTTATCCGTTAAATCGTACCCGTCTACCGTCAAAACCGTTTTTTGCGGTGGCGGAGCGCCTTTTTTTTGTTTTTTGGGCTTGTATTTCTTTTGCGCCGTCGGAACTTTCAACAACGCATTCAGATGCTGTACGAACGTCGATTTCCCACTACCCGTATGCCCGATAATTCCAAAGAAGTCCCCCGAATGGATTTGCAAATCCACCCCGTTTAATGCGTACGTTTCAAACGGGGACTTTGCATTGTATACGTAGGAAAGATTTTCGCAAACTACCCCACCCTTTCCATCACAAGGAGCTTCATTGTCGACATCTGCGCCCGTTTCCGTATCTTTCCAAGCCGTCACCCCTGCGCTACGCAGAGCCGTAAGGATATTCTCGGCAACGCTTTCCGCGTCCATTCCGTCCGAAACGGGCAAACCACGTTCGGTCAATTCCCGACAAATTCGAATGGACTTAGGCGACGTTAACGCATATTGTTTTAATGCTTCGCCTTGGCTTAAAATCTCGCTCGGTTTTCCTTCTAAAACGATCTTCCCGTCGCTCATCACAACAGCGCGATCGGCAAGCATCGCTTCTTCGGGGAAATGCGTAATCAAAATCACCGTAATTTTCTCTTCTTTATTGAGTTTCAAAACGACGTCGATCACTTCTTTCCGACCACGCGGATCGAGCATTGCCGTCGCTTCGTCTAAAATCATTATCTTCGGCTTTAACGCCAAAACGCCTGCAATCGCAATACGTTGTTTTTGTCCACCAGAAAGCCTAGACGGCGTGGCGTGGCGAAACTCCTGCATGCCAACCGCATGCAACGCAAAATCGATACGTTTACCGATTTCTTCTCTTGGAATACCGACGTTTTCCGGCCCAAACGCTACGTCGTCTTCCACGATCGATGCAACCGTTTGGTTGTCGGGGTTTTGGAATACGATCCCGACTTGTTTTCGGATTTCGAACAAGTTTTTATCGTTCGTCGCATCCAAACCGAATACGGTAATCCCCCCCGACGACGGTTTCAACAAACCGTTCGTTAACCGCGCGAGCGTGGATTTTCCGCTACCGTTATGCCCTAAAACGGCGACAAACTCCCCTTCCTGTACGGTAAAATCGACGCCGTCCAACGCGTAATCGGTTTTGTCCATTCCAAATACGTCTTGGTTTGCGTCGTTCGTATTCTCCGATTCGTAAGAAAACCGTACTTGTTCGAATTTTACTGCTTCCATATCGACCTTCGTAAATAGTATCCTTTGATTATTATAGCAAATTTTTCATTAGAATACAATGAAAAACAGGTGAAAATCTTGCCAAATTCACGAAAAAAGCCTTTTTTGAGCGTTTTTTCGTCCGAAAACAGCAATCTTTCCACTATAAAAA
Source organism: Clostridia bacterium (assembly GCA_017625565.1). Taxonomy (GTDB): domain Bacteria; phylum Bacillota; class Clostridia; order Christensenellales; family Borkfalkiaceae; genus Scatosoma. The sequence continues at coordinate 28,648 of JAGAKN010000013.1, read as the reverse complement.
CCGAGCGCGGTAATTATTTTACCGCGCTCATACGTTATATCGTTTCTACTTCGTATTCGCCTGTAGGGAATATCGTCACAAGAATATGTCCTTGCGTATCCGTCCTATACGTCGTTGCGCCCACCGAAAGCAATCGGTTTAACGTCGTTTTCGACGGGTGTCCATGCAGATTGTTTTCTCCACAGGAAATTAGCGCCGTTTTTACACCGAGTAGAGATAAAAATTCCGCGCTAGTCGAAGTTTCGCTACCGTGATGCCCGACTTTTAAAATTTCCGTAGACGATAATTCTACGCCGATCTTAAAATATTCCTTGGTTTGCTCGCCGAAAATAAGTTTTTCTTCCGTGATTAAATCCGCATCGCCCGTAAACAACGCGCTTACGCCGTAATAATCCAACCAATACACCGAAGAAATATCTTTTTGTGTCGATTCTTCTACAAGCTCCGTATTCGGATACAGACACGTGAAAGTATACGGCACGTTTTCGTTCCCCAAACGTTGCCCGTACGACGCGTAAACCAAAGGACACCCCTCTTCTAAAAGCGCGCTATATGCTTTGGCATACGAAGTATTCTCCGTCGGCTCTGCGAAAGGTAAATACGCTGTTTTGACCGTTTTATTGTTCACAATCGTAGCGATTCCACCACAATGATCGGCGTCCTGATGCGTTATGAGCAAACAATCGATTGCGTCAATGTCCAAAGCGTTCAAATACCGCAAAATCGTCTTGTTCGTCTTTTCCCTGCCGTCGCCACCGTCAATCAATACCGTCTTGTCGTCGGGAAATTCGAGCAAAATACACTCCGCTTGTCCTACGTCGAGCATGTGAATACGCAACTCCCCGTCCTGCCGTTTGGGTACGTCGGGTTTGTTGACGTAATATTTCCAAGTACTCGGCGGGCAAAACGCCGAAAATACACAAAGCCCCGTTAATAGGAGTACGACGAAACACAATACGGTCAGTTTTAAAGCGCGCCATTTCTTTTCCGACGCGTTTTTCCTTTCTCTATAACCCATACTTATCTTTCGTGTAAAAAACTTTTATTTTCTTTCCGCTTGCAAAATCCGATCGAAAACGTCTTTCAACGCGTCCGTTTCGTAATCTTCAATACGCCCTGCGTCCGCATATTCCGAAATTTTCGGATCGACGGGAAGTTTCGCAACCGTCGGAATACCGTACTCCGACGCGATCCCATCGGCTTTGCTATGCCCGAAAATTTCTATTTTCTTTCCGCAATCGGGACAGAGCAAATAACTCATATTTTCAACCAACCCAAGCACGGGAATTTGCATCATATTCGCCATATTCACCGCTTTTTCCACGACCATTTTCACCAAATCCTGGGGTGTTGCCACGACGACGATCCCTGCAATGGGAATACTTTGGAATACCGTCAACGGCACGTCGCCCGTTCCCGGAGGCATATCGATGAACAGCAAATCCACGTCTTTCCAAATGACGTCCGTCCAAAACTGCATCACCGCGCCTGCGATTACCGGTCCGCGCCAAACGACGGGGGCAGTTTCTTCTTCCAACAACACGTTCATGGAAATGAGTTGCATTCCCGACGGCGTTAACACCGTATGAATTCCGTTTTCATCGCCCGTAGCGTGTTCTTTTACGCCGAACATACGGGGAATGGACGGGCCTGTGATATCCGCGTCCATAATCCCGACGGACAAGCCTTGTTTTTGCGCATACGACGCAAGCAATGCCGTCGTCAAGGACTTGCCTACACCGCCCTTTCCGCTAACCACCCCGATCACTTTTTTGATGGTGGATTGTTTGTGCGGTTCTTTTAATAAACTCTCCGCCGTACGCGACGAGCAATTCGCGCTACAGCTAGAACAATTATGCGAACAATTTTCCGACATAGTACTTTCTCCTTATAAATCTTTGTCTATTATACGCTTTTTTGCGTAATTTGTCAATATAATCCAAGTATGGAGCAAAAAAACTTTGCAAAAAAGGTTGCATTCCGCTTGAAAATGGTGTATAATATAAAAGCTGCGCGTAGGTGGGGAGCTAGCGGCACCCTGTATCTGAAATCCGCTATATCAGAGCCGAATGCCTTTCTCGACGACGTTTATGGAAGGTTTGCGCGCCGTAAGGAACGTTGATCGCAAGGTCTTATGCAACGTAATGCCGTGAACCGTGTCAGGACAGGAATGTAGCAGCTCTAAGCGGATGTTTGCGTGTGCCATAAGGTAGCTTTGCAGTAGTCACCTGCGGCGTTTCCGCTTCGGTAAATCTCGGCAACAAAGGATCGCGCAGTTTTTTGTCAACACGAAGGGCTATCGGAAAACAAACGTTTTTCGGTAGCCCTTCTTCTATATCAAGGCGAAAAATCCCTTCTCCGCCGATAGAAACAGTATCGGCGGTTTTTTTGTTTTTATGCGTCCTGTTTCGGGTGTTTTTCTTTGGAAAATTTTTCTTCCTTTTGCCCACGAATATCCATTCCACGCGCCTTCTCATCTTCCATGACAATGCCACGCTGAACGGTTGTATAGCCGTATTTTTTCCGAATGCGCGCCACCGCGTCTTCCGCGCGTTTTTTCTTTTCATAATCCGCGCTTTTCCCCACGCCCAAAACGCCGTCTAACGTCAACTGCCGAACGTCGTGATCAAATCCCGAAACGGTGATCCCCAGCAACCGCACCCGTTTCCCAGGCGGATAATGCAAACAAAACAATTCGAAAGCGCATTTGGCGATATCCCCACAAAGCGTCGTCGGAGATACTTTCGTTTGCCAAGAATAAAACTGCAGTAAATCGTCGCGCACGACAAGATGTATGGTATTCGCCCTACCGACGTTTGCATCGCGAAGTCTTGCGGAAACACTCTCCGACAGCACGTACAACCAACGCTTGACTTCCGCGCGATCGGTCACGTCTTTGACAAGCGTTGTGGAATTGCCAATCGATTTCACGTCATCCTTGTCTTTTGCTGGCTTTACAGGCTCGTCGTCTTCTCCACGCGCATAGATCTGTAGTTGTCTACCGCGCTTGCCCAAAGCTCGATACAATAGCGTTTCGTCCGCCACCGCAAGCTCCCCGATTGTCCGTATACCGAGCTTTCGCAACGTTTCTTCCGTAGCTTTCCCAACGAACAACAAATCGGAAACGGGCAATGAGAATACCTTTTCCCGATAATTCGCTTTCGAAATCACCGTAATCGCATCCGGTTTCTTTAAATCCGACGCAAGCTTTGCGTAAATTTTGTTATAGCTAACCCCGATAGAAACGGTTAAACCGAGTTCTCTTTTAATATCGGCACGGATCTTTTCCGCTATCTCTTCACCACTGCCAAAGAGTTGTACGCTCTCGGTCACGTCCAAAGCGCATTCGTCGATGCTACACTCTTCCACGCAATCGGTATAGCGGTAGTAGATCTCAGTGACCAAGCGCGAATATTTGGCATATTCGTGATAGTGCGATTCCACCAACACCAAATCCGGGCATTTTTTCAACGCCGAGTATACCGTTTCCGCCGTTTTGATCCCATACTTTTTGGCTTGCTCGCTTTTTGCGAGCACGATCCCACGACGTTCTTTCGGATCTCCGCACACGATTAGGGGTTTCCCTGCAAGTTCTGGGTGCAAAGCAATTTCCACCGACGCGAAAAAGTTGTTTAAATCCGAATATAAAATTACCCGTTCGCGTCTTTCCAAAGCGCTTTTCCCCTTTCTTTTTTATTGATTTTCAGACAAGTATTCGCTGACGGCGTGTGCCGCAACGTTCCCTTCCCCGATCGCTTTTGCGTATTGATACGGTCTGCCCGTGCAATCCCCTGCAGCAAAACAGCCTGGTAAATTCGTTCTCTGCAAACGATCGACAACAACGTGACCGTTTTCCGTTTGCAATCCGCCCGTCAATACTGCAGGCGATACGCTTTCCCGCAACATAAACATGCCGTCGATGTCTAATAGCTCCGATCCCCCGTCCAAAGGCGGAGTAGCAAATCGCAAACCCGTAATCCGCATTCCGCCTTCGAGTTTCGTCGGCATCTTCCGTATCACGGTGATATTGTCCCGAGCAATCGATAGATCCTTATACATCGGAATCAAATACACGTGTTTTGCTAAATCGGCAAGATAGGCAATCTCATGTTCCAAACGCTTCGTCGTGCAGAACACCGCGATCGTTTTGTTTTTGTAGAGCATTCCGTCGCAAGTCGCGCAATAGCTTACTCCACGACCAAAAAAACGTTCTTCGCCGTCGATCGGACGGATATTTTCCACCCCACAAGCTAAAATTACCGTCTTACTTTCGTACGCGCCACCTTCGTTGGTTAAAACGCTGAATTTGCCTTTCAACGCGTACACGCCCGACACCTTTTCTTCTGTAATAGCAATTTCCGACGCTTGTAATTGCGTTTGCAAAGCTTGACAAAAAGCTTGCCCCGTCACGTTGGAAAGCCCAGGATAATTGCGGATCAGTTCCGCTTTGGAGATTTTTTCACTCAACCCCGAAGAACCAAACAAGCGAAAACTTTTGCCGTTTGCCCGCAAAGTCAAGGCGGCGGAAATCCCTGCAGGACCGCTACCGACGATAATACAATCTAACATACGCATTCCCCTTTCCGTCAATATGTACCAGCGACGGACTCTTTACGCATTTTTTCTTTGATTTTACCACAATTTCCGATAAAACGCAAGAAAAACGCCCCGAAAGCAAAAACTTTCAAGGCGTTATCCGTAAATTTCGTTTATTTGATTGCTTCTCTTAAATATGCGAGCGATTGACGAACCATTTCGTCGCCGAGCTCTTTATTTGCTTCGCGTGCGCTGGCAGTAAACCAGTGCTTGATATCGTCAATGCGGTCGAGTTGTACGCAATCGGGGTACAAAGCCATCAAAATCGAGCTTTCGTATTTGCCTGCGTGATCATAACCCGTAGCATTTTGTACCGCCGTGCTCATCGTAGGGATTACTTTGATCCATTCGAAAGGATTGGAAGAGCCTTCTAATTCTTCATAATAATTCGCGTAGTTCTCGCTACCCCACCAACCTTCGCCTTTCGTTTCTTGCAAGTATTCCATAATGGCGCGTTGAGATGCTAATTTGTAGCAGAGCGTCATAGGCTTATTGCATTCTTGTTCGAATTGATGATGAATGACGACGTAAATATTTCTAAACCCTGAATAAAGCATACTCTTGAAAACGTAATACACGTATTCTTCAAAAGCTTTTTCCGGAATATGCACCGTACCCGTTTCCTTACCGCCAACCGCGTAGCTAGACGGGCTGTAAGAAATGGTCGGGGCGAGCATGATTTCTTTTTCTTCAGCGAGTTTTTTTACCAAGCCTTCAGCAACGAGCGTATCACAACCGTAAGAACAATGCGGGCCGTGGTATTCTACCGTACCACCGACGATTACCAAAGGTAAGTTCTTTTCTTTTACATAATCCGTTTCACGCGGAAAAGAATGATCGAGAATCATAACCGTTTATCTCCTTTATTAGTACGCCATCGTAGTGTAGTACGCAAGGTTGGTTTGGCGGTTGTCCAATCTGCCGTATTGAACGACGATGGGTTGACTGCTTTCCAATTTCATAGCGTATTGCGTTTCCAAAGGAACGACGTATCCACACATATGTTCTACGTTGTTCATACGGAAACATTTTACTTTCTTGGGTTCTACTTCCCAAGTAATGTTTTCATACGCTTCGTCTTCTACGAAATACAAAGCCACTTTAATGACGGCTTTTTTATTGCTGTCGTTTACGATCACGACGCTTTCGTGTCCCTTTAATACGCCTTCGCCTTCAGGGGGAAGTTCGCAATCGGGAATTACCCAAGATTTCTTTCCTACTACTGCCATTTTCTTTTCTCCTTATTATTTTTTGCGGGGCGGGGTATTCCCCTGCCCCGCGCAACGTTTTATGCAATTAGAAGCCTAATTCGATTAAGCCGTGCTTTTCAAGATAATCGGTGTACGATTCTACGCCGTTTTCTTTGATAGCAATACCCTTTTCCCAACGGCAACCAAAGGTCGAGCCGGAGATGAACGTATCGACTTGGAACGTCATATTCTTCTTCAAAATATAATCGGAAGAAGTTTCCATCCAAGGCGCTTCTACTTCGATCATACCCGTACCGTGACAAGGCCCGTATACGTAGTTCTTTTCATAACCAGCGTCCTTGAACATTTGCAAGAATTTCTTGGGAACAACGTCCGCTTTCATGCCAGCTTTCAAATTTTCCGTCGTCCAGTTGTGCATCTTCAAGCAGAAATCTACAAGTTCTTTCTTTTCGCCTTCCGCTTTGCCCATAAATACGGGCAAGCCGATTGCAGGAGAATACCCGTCAATTTTCGCCGAAAGATTGAGTTGAACGATATCGTTCTTACCAATCGTTTTATAGGTCGAACGGCTGATTGCGTGACGCGTAGAAGATTCGCTGAATACGTACATAGGAAGCCCTTCGTATTCCGCACCGTTTTCATAAATAACTCTTTGCGCAACACCAACCATTTGCAATTCGGTGACACCCGGTTTCAACGCCTTAACCACTTCGTCTGTTGCGAGTTCTACGATTCTGAACCCTTCTCTGATACAAGCGAGTTCGTTTTCACTCTTAATCGAGCGGAGCGCTACCATAATGTCGCTACAAATGGAAATTTCCGCCTTCGGGAAAGTATCTTTCAAGCCTTCCATAATGGGCAACGTGCATTCTACGTAGCTACCCAAACCGATTTTAAGGTTTTCGCCCGTTGCGCCAACGTAATCGAACGCCATTTTAAAGGTATCGGGAACGAGTTCGGGATATGCAGGGTCTGCCGATTCACGGAATTCCTTCAAAACCATAACTTTGTCAATCTTACCAAAATCTTTCGCGAAAATCGCCGATTCCGGGCCTACGAGTAATACCGCCTTTCCGCTTGCACCGATCAATACGCCCGCTCTTTCAAACAAGGGCCAGAAACCCGAGAAATATCTTGCGTTTGCATAGTCGCTTTCCGTCGATACGACGAGCATTGCGTCAAGACCTTTTTCTTGCACCAATTTTGCTGCCTTTTGAATTCTTTCTTGATACTCCCAATCAGGAATACATACTCTTTGCATAATAACTTCTCCTTACTGTTCATATATTTTCGTCGGGCTACCGACTAATTTTATTATACTATATATTTCTCTTTTTGTCATTAGAAAATCATCAATAAAAATTATCTTATCGTAAATTTTTTGATGATATTTTCTTTTTGCTTGACAAAGGAATAGGGAACGTATATAATAGAAGTATGAATTTTAAACTGCAACCGATTGAGAACGTACTTCTCGTTCCTAAAATTGCAAACGTGCACTTTTTCGAGTTTCCACAAGATTACGGCACGAAAGCTGATAAACACCCCTTTTGCGAGTTAATTTTCGTAAATAGCGGGGAAATTTTCGTGCGCTCCGATGGGTATAACGGTACGTTATCCAAATACGAGATGCTTATTCACGGTGCAAACAGCGTGCACGCTTTAACTTGCCCGAACGCAAGCGAAACTTCCGTCGTGATTATCGGTTTTGAATGTTTGTCCGCGCGCTTGAATGCATTCGCGCAAAAACCCGTGCGTTTAGACGAAACGGAGATTAAACACTTGGCGGAAATCGTTAGAGAAGGTCGCAACGTATTCGCGCCCCCCTATAACGTACCCGTGTATGACATGGAAAAGAAAAAAAAGCAAATGTTCGGTAGCGAGCAAATGCTCCGTTCTTTGCTAGAGTCTTTTTTAATCGGGTTAATCCGCAAGCACGAGTTCTTTGAAAACGCCGACGAAAACGACGACGTCGATTTCCAAATCAACGAAATCATCAAATACGTAGACAATAATTATTTGGAACGGATTACTTTGGACGAATTGGCGTTTTTGTTCCGTACAAATCGTTCGACTTTGTGCAAGGAATTTAAGCTCGCGACAGGGAAAACGGTGATCGAATACATTACAGAAAAGAAAATGCACTCGGCAAAACGGCTTTTGGAGCAATCGAAAAAATCCATTGCGCAAATCGCAGACGAATTGAATTTCGACTGCGTACCCTATTTTTGCAAATTCTTTAAAAAGCAAGCGGGCGTACCGCCTAAGGAATATCAAAAACGCATCAAAGCGAATGCTAAAACCCAAGAAACGTTTTTATAAAGTTTTTGCGAGAATTTTTTTTCACGTCCTAAAAAACAGTTGATATTCCGTGGGAAATGTGCTATACTACATAAGCAATTTGATACAACGGCCCGTTGGTCAAGCGGTCAAGACATCACCCTCTCACGGTGATAACATGGGTTCGATTCCCGTACGGGTCACCACAAGCAACCTAAATCGAACCCCTCAATTAGAGGGTGGACGGTTTGGGTTGTTTCATTTTTCTAAAATAGTTTTTAAGGCGTTTCCTTTTATCGCGGGAGCGCTTTCTAAATTTTTACCCCTATTAAAAACTTGAAATATATCTTGAATTGTGTTATAATAAAAATATTAAATCTCATTTTCGAAGAAACTTGATTATGAAAAAATACAAATTAAAACTTTCAACAACACAAGTCATTATTTTAAGTTTTCTATTTGTGATATTGATAGGCAGTCTATTGCTCGCCTTGCCTATCAGTTCAAAAAATGGAAAAGCTATTCCGTATATAGACGCATTATTTACTTCAACCACTGCAACTTGCGTAACAGGATTGGTTACGTTACCGACGGTGACAACTTGGAGTGTTTTTGGACAAATAGTGATTTTGCTTTTAATACAAATCGGCGGACTCGGCATTATCACCGTAATCACAGGTTTAACGATAGCGTTACACCGTAAAATAGGATTGAAAGATAGTAGATTGATTAGTGATGCATTCAATCTGACTTCTTTATCGGGCCTTACAGTCTTTGTTAAAAAAGTTATTATTGGCACGCTTATTATTGAAGGGATTGGAGCGTTGCTTTATATGTTCGTATTTATCCCCGACTATGGCGCGCGCGGAATTTGGCTTTCCATATTCAATTCAGTTTCCGCCTTTTGTAACGCAGGGATTGATATAATCGCTGAAAACAGCCTGTGTAGTTATGCGCTAAATCCTTTAATAAATACTATTACAAGCCTTTTAATTATTCTAGGCGGTATAGGTTATATTGTTTGGTGGGATATAATACGCGTATTTAAATTTTTCAAAAAAGAAAAAATAAAATGCTTGAAACGGTTGACGTTGCATAGTAAAATTGCATTGTCAGCAACGCTGATTCTTATTTTTGGTGGTGCTGTTGCAATTTTTATATTGGAGTATAGCAATCCTCTAACTATAGAAAGCTATTCACTCTTTGATAAAATTCAAGTATCACTTTTTCAATCCATAACGACACGAACGGCAGGGTTCGCGACAATACCGCAAGAAAATTTGACAAATGCCTCCGCTATTCTTTGTGTTTTTTTAATGTTTATCGGCGGTTCTCCCGTTGGAACAGCAGGCGGCATCAAAACGGTTACAATTGTTGTGTTATTCGCTACTGCATATTCTGCGATAAAAAACAAAAACGAAGTATCGTTATTCAATAGGAATTTATCAAGACAAATCACAAAGAAAGCAGTTGCCGTTACAAGTATGTCCTTTTCGATTGTGTTTATAGCGACCGTCTTGCTTGCTGCTGTCACAAATGCCCCGGCACTTGATATAATTTATGAAACCGTAAGCGCAACGGCAACGGTCGGCTTGTCAAGAAATCTTACGGCTTATTTGGGCTTTTCAGGAAAACTTGTCATTATCTCTACAATGTATTTAGGAAGAATAGGCCCTATTTCTTTGGCAATTGCATTTAATTCAAATAAAGAAACCGAAAATATTATCAAAAACCCTACCGAGGAAATAAGCGTAGGTTAACTAAAAAAAAGGAGTATATTATGAGTATTAATAAATCTTACGCCGTATTTGGTCTTGGACGATATGGGCTAGCCGTAGCAAAAGAGCTTGTCAGCAATGGCGCTGAGGTGTTAGCCGTTGATTCAGATGAAGCCATTGTAAATTCCGCTATCGCCGATATTCCGTTTTGTAAATGTGCAGACGTAACCGATTTAGAAGTCATAAAACAGCTTGGTATTTCCAATATGGACGTTGTCATTATTGCTATGGCAAATAATTTGGAAGCAAGCGTTATGGCGGTAATGTTGTGTAAAGAGGTTGGCGTAAATGTAGTAATTGCAAAATGTGCGAATGAGATGCATAAAAAGATTTTAAGTAAGGTAGGAGCGGATAAAGTAGTTTTTCCTGAATGCGAATCAGGAATACGTCTTGCAAAAAACCTTTTAAGTTCTGGGTTTGTCGACGTTATAGAATTATCCAACGACGTATCTTTAATAGAACTTGAAGTTAAGCCCGAATGGGTAGGCAAAACGCTTATTGAATTAAATTTGCGTAAAAAATATTCCATCAACGTTGTTGCAATTCGGCAAGTAAATAATTTAGAAATCAATATTGACCCCACAGTAAAATTAGCGAAGGATATGCAACTTGTAGTTATCACAAATACTTCAAAAATTAGCAAGTTAAAATAAGGGTTCGATTTAGGTTGGTTAAGGCTCACCACTCAAAAAAGGATAGGCAAATGCCTATCCTTTTTTGCTGTATGCTTCCGTCGGAATAACCCATCGGATTCGCGCGAGCGGATTTATCCGCGACACTCTCCGAGAGTTCCCTTTTAAGGGTTTCGGTGGATACCCGCACGAGTCACTTAATAATCTTTTCTTCCCAATAAATAATCAATGCTGACTGAAAAAAGGTCAGCTATTTTTATAAGCATATCAAAGTCGCATTCACGCTGACCGTTTTCCCAGTAAGAAATGAGTCGTACGGAAACGTTTAATTTTTCCGCAAGCTGAACACGAGAAAGATTATTTTCTGTTCTTAATCCGCTTAATTGCTCAGAGAATTTATTTTTCATATTACTATTTTAGAACAAAATGTTCCAAAATACTTGACTTGGAACAAAATGTTCCGTATAATAGTAGTATAAAATTTAATTTTGGAGATTTTTTATGGATAATGATTGGTTTAAACTTCTAGTCCTATTTGGAAAAAACGATATTTGGACGAGAAAAAATCTTTTACATCGACTAAAAGACGAGAAACTGATTGACGATGCTCTATCGTCGGGTTATATTGAACAATATGACACAAACGATATAGGTGAGCCACGTTATCACATAACAGAATTAGGATTAAAAATTAGAGATAATTAAAGGAGAAATAAAAATGAAAACAAAAAAAATATTTACTAATTGTTTAAAAAAAATATTGGTCGTATTATTCATAATATGTTTACTAATATCTTATTCAAGTTGTTCTAAACAACCAAAATTTAAAGATATAAAAGACGATTTAAATGCAACGATAGAATTAGAAGAAGATATTGGCTTGCTATTATATGATAATAATTTTACAAAAAATACTGTTTCAAATAAAGAGGCTAATGCAATGTTATCATTCTTGGCTGAAAAGTTAAAAACCGCCAACCTTGATTACATTTTAGATGTTCTTGTGGATTTGGTTGCGAAAGATTTTGAAATAAGCGAAGAATTAGGCGAAACGATTATTATCGCATTAAAAGGAGAAAAAGAAATAGATAAGGTCGCTCATTTTTTGAAATTTCTTGAAAAAGACGATTGGTTAATTAATTATCGCAATGAAAGAATAAAATCAGAAATAACGGAACATATTCAAACCCGATATTCCGATTTATTAGCAAATGATTTTCCCGCAGCCATTGTTTTTTATACACAATCAGAAGACGGGTTTGCTGACGTGAACTATTACAAGGTGCATTTACCTCAACTACATTACTCTACATTGGTTGACTATCTCGATAAGAACAAAGAAGTAATTTATACAGAACAAGGATTAGGCGGGTATTATGACGGATGTAAAGATAAAGAGCCTCCAAAATACTCAGAGAACGTCGACGGACCATTTCTACCGCCATCTTCAGCCACTTACTATTACGGAGATTTTAAGTTAATTTCCCGTAGAACTCAATATTACAATGAGTTATATCAAGTTTGCTATAAGACTAGTATCGATATTTATTTTAGAGACAATCTTATTATGCCATGCGACTCACTTCAAGGTGAATGGTATAAGGTCGGCGACTATTTATATAACGTAGACACCACAATCAAAGAAGAAGTCTTATCATTAACAATATACGGGATTACAAGTTATTTGCATGCTCAAGCCTATTTAGCAAATAACTAAGGAATCAAGAAGATAAGTACAAACAAAGTTAAATGTTTTTTGAGCAAATGAAGAATAAAACGCTTTAACCAATTCTAATTTATCAAAATAAATAATTAATTTAGGTTGGTTAAGGCTCACCACTCAAAAAAGGATAGGCAAATGCCTATCCTTTTTTGATTTATTTTTCTCTATTACGGGGGGCGAATTCATCAATCGTTTTCCGTTCCGTTTTCTTAAGCAAGGCGTTTAAACCTTTTTGTATGGGCGTTTCTATGAAATTCTTGATCATAAACGTCAATAGAATTGTCCCGAAAACCGCGATTGCTATTTCTATCATTCGATTTAGCACAAACCGATCCAAAACATGAATAAATAAAATTCCATGCGCAAGATACATTGTATAGGAATATTTATCCCCTACGCGCAACAAGCGTTTTGCAAAGTTCGACTGAAAGGAAATGTTTTTCGTTGCAAGGAACATCACGCCAAAGAGCAACGAATACGTAATCGAAATCCACAATCCTAAAATAAATAACACAATCGCTAACGCTGTAAACCCGAATAAAACCCACTCCGTTTTCTCGTTGGCGATGGCGTAATAGACTACGACACCGATTGTAAACGACGGGAAATGATTCAAGAAATAACACCAGCCTTGGAAATAGCCTTTGTAGCGTAAATACGTTAAACCAAGCGTCGCAAAAAAGAACACTACCGAACCTTTCCAGCCTTTTATAAGCTTTAAAAGCAACGGGATTGTTGCATACGCAATGATAAAATACGGAATCGTCCAAGTAATCCCAAGGTTATCCCAAAAATACGTGCCTGTATCGGGAACAATGCCGTTCAACAGGAAGATATAACGAAACCAACCATAGCCCGTAGGGTCTTTCGGTACGTCCTTGAGCACGAACGTATGCACTACGAAATAATACAAGATGACAAGATAATATAACGGTAATAAAGCAATGGCTTTTTTCGCGTAAAATTTCAAGGGGTGTTCTTTTCCGTAATCGTAGTAAGATTTCACAATGAGAAATCCGCTAATGATAAAAAACAACTGTACGCCGTACGCGCCGAAGTCGGTAAACTTCCTTGCTACCCCGTCAATGCCGATACGTTGTCCGAAATGGACGGCAAAAACCATAAGACAAGCAATCGCTCTCCACATAGATACGTTGTCTAATCTTTTTTCAGACATTTTTTCTCCTTTACCGTCCTATTGATTTTTAGCTTATTTTTTCGCGCGCCGTTAGAAAACGGCGCGCGTTGATTATCCTTATTCGATTTTGATTTTAGTCTTCTCTTTGGAAGAATTCTCTAAAGGATACAGGGTTCTTGCCTTGGCTTTCAATGTCGCCCAAAATCAATTTCACCGCCGCGCGTTGACAAGGTTCTGTTTCACCGAACGTGTTGATATACGTCTTTGCATACGGGAAATCGTAAAGCTTATACGGATCGTCCAAGCCTACGAATACGATATTCGGATGTTGCAAGACGTAGCCACGCCAGAACGCCATAATATTGTCCCAACCTACACGCAAAGTTTGACCATGAATATTCCCGACGCAAGCCACTACTACCAAGTCGTAATCGTTCATCATCGCTTTGATCTTTCTATGCTTGCCTTGGAACAACGACGTCACTTCCCAGCCGTGTTTTTGGAATTCGTCTTCCATATATTCGTAGTAGCTATTATCCAAACCCGTATGGAAGAACGTTCCACCGACCTTCAAAATCAAAACCTTTCCGCCTTGTTTCTTTACAGGCACTACCCCTACGTTGTTGCGGACGAGTTTCACGCCTTGGTTTGCAATTTGTTGCGCGAGCGCGTACAATTCTTCAATATCTGCCGAAATATCACCGATTTCCGCTTCGATATCCGTATCTTCGAACAAGCGGACTTTTTCCTTGAGTTTCAAGACACGGTACGCCGCGTCGCGCATTCTTTCGATCGAGAGCTCGCCCGATTTCACCGCATTCACCAAGCGATCGAATTCTTCCGCTTCGGGGAAGAGCATCATATCCCCACCTGCTTTAAAGAAAGAAATCCCCAGCTTTTCGTCAGGCACGCGCGAGCAAGCGCCGATCATACTCATTGCGTCGGAAATAACGCAACCTTCAAACCCAAGTTCGCCTTTCAAAAGATCGGTGATTAGTTGTTTACTTAACGTGCCAGGCAACGCGCCGTATTCGTCGATTTCGTCGGGTTGGAACGCTGGACAAGAAATATGCCCAACCATAACCGAAGCAACCCCTTGTTTGAACATTTCTTTATACACTTTTCCATACGTCGCCATCCATTCTTCCTTGAAAAGATCGTTGACCGTCGTCATAAAGTGTTGGTTTCTTTCGTCTACGCCGTCACCAGGGAAGTGTTTCGCCGTCGCCGCCATATACCCGTTTTTTTGCATACCGCGCGCATACGCGCCTGCAATACGGATAATTCGATCCGCATCATCGGAAATACTACGCGATGCCGTCAATGGATTACGGAAATTGATGTTGAGATCGACTACCGGGCCAAACGAGTAGTGAATACCGTTCTTACGGCAAATACGCCCCGTCAATTCCCCTGCTCGTTCAATCATTTTTTCGTCGTTGCAAGACGCCCAAGACATCGGCGAAGGCAATACGGGCAACGGACGGTACATACAACCAGGGCCGTTTTCGATATCGGTTGCCATAATACACGGCACACCCGTCACTTCCGTCGCGTGTTTTTGGTATCCCTTATCTTTTTGGAATTGTTCTTCCAACTGCGCAAGCGTTTCCTTTTGCGCCCCGCAAAGGAATAACGAACCGGGGCGAATACGCTTGATGACGTCGTACGTTTCTTCAACCGTATCTTCGGGTTGAATATCATAACAAAGCACTTGACCACAAAGGTCTTCTACACTCATTTCATTGACTAATTTTCTTAAATCCATCATTTTTTCTCCTAAAAGGTTTGGTAATTTATATTGTACAAAATTTATTTTGCTTTGTCAATCGTTTGACCGCAAAAAAAGCCGAAAACGACTATTCGTTTTCAGCTTTTTCAACGCTATCCGCGCTTTCAGTTTCTAATTTCTTTAAGGACTTGAAGAATAGATACGTAAACGGCAACGCAAACAAAAACGAGAAGGCATCCGATACCGCTTGGCAAGATTGCACCCCGATAAGCCCTGCCACTTTAGGCAAAATCAATACCGCGGGTATGTAGAACAGCCCTTGCCTAGAAACGGACAACAAAGACGCTATGCCTTTATTTCCCACCGTTTGATAGGTAATACTGATCATAAAATTGACAGGCAATAACGGCATGCAAATACATTGTAAGCGCAAGGAGAGCGCCCCGATTTTCGTTGCGTTTTCCGTTTGATTGAACGCCTGCATCAGTTGGGGAGCGAAAATCGCGCAAGCAATCGCAAACACCGTCATCAGCGACATAGAAAAGATTGCCGTGAAGATATACGCTCCGCGTACACGATCATAACGTTTCGCGCTGTGATTATACCCCAAAACCGGCTGGTAGCCCTGCCCGATCCCCAAAGAAATAGAAAAGGCAACCATAAACACTTTTTGCACGATCCCAAGCGCGGCGAGCGCTCCGTCGTAAGGTTTTACCGCCCAGTTGAGCATAACCGTACAAAGACTAGCGAGAATTTGCCGACAGAAGGACGGAAATCCCGTAGCAATCACGTCAAAGTATACGGTAAATTGCCGAGCAATACGTCTAAAACGCATACGCACTACCGTTTTCCCTGTAAGGAACATCGTTAAAAGTATGCCGAAACTGATGATTTGACTGATGCAAGTCGCAATCCCTGCACCGGCAATCCCCATATCCGCACCGTAAATTAAAATCGGATCTAACACGACGTTAATTACCGCGCCTGAAACAAGCCCTGCCATCGACAATACGGCTTTTCCTTCCGCGCGCAAAACGTTATTCAAAACGAACGACATACACATAAACGGCGCAGCGATTAGGATATACGTCGAATACTCTTTCGCATATGCGAGCGTGGTAATTTCCACTCCGCTTTCCGACGGCGCGCCGAGCAGTTTCATAAGCGGTGACAAAAACAACATCCCTAGCACTAAAATCAACGTACCGATCGCGCCCGCAGTAAAGAATGCGGTAGACGCTACTTGATCCGCTTCTTCGCGTTTTCGCGCGCCCAAGAGCTTGGAAACGATACTCCCACTACCCATACCGAACGTAAACCCGATGGCTTGAATGATGGACATGAGCGACAAAACGACGTTGACTGCGCCCGTCGCCTGTTGTCCTAAACCCGTGACGAAATAGGTGTCCGCAAGGTTATAAAGGGACGTGACCATCATATTCAGCATCGTCGGTATTCCCAAACCGATGACGAGCCGAGCAATCGGCGTTTTCGTCATTTTATCAAACTGTTTGCGTTCCCGTTCGGCGATTTCCGCTTCGATTTGATCTTCTGTTTTTCTTACCTTCACGCGTGTATTCATAATGCATTTATTATACATCTTTCCACGTGAATTTGCAACCGACTTTCCCCCTAAAAAACCAAAATTTTTCCTGTTTTTTCACCTTTCTTGCTTTTTCTCTATCCCACTTAACTTGCTTTTTCCTTTTTTCCGTGTTATAATGTAATTATGAAAAAGAAAACTGCGCCGAAATCGGCAATCTATTTTAAATATCAATTCACAAAAACCATGATCGGGCTAGCAATCGCCGTCGTTATTCTTTGCGGAATCGGAATCGTCGTCAGCGCACTCCGCATCCAAAAACAAGGGATACGCGGATTCTCCGACGCATTGAAATCCCCCTTCCTCATTGCCGTATGCGTTTTTTGTATCGTCACCGTCCTTTCCATCTTCGTGAAATCGCAATATATCGTGGACGAACGTTATTTCCGTACGCAATTCGGTTTTATCAGAAGTTCCATTCTCATTAAAGACATCACGTCGATCGTTTTGAATACCGATTTAAAAAAACTGACCGTGTATCTCGGCGAACAGTATTACGTGTTGTCGATATCTCCTAAGTGGAATGAAACACTCGTACAAGCGCTCCGTAAAGTAAATCCCGATATCGATTACAGTTTCACGCTCGCGGAAAACTGTGAAACTCCACCGAAAAACAACAAATCGAAATAACGACAATAAATAGCGCTCCCCCGTCCAAACGGACAGGGGAGTTTTTTTTATGCTTTGCTTTTTACTTTCATCAAACGAACGACTGCCGCGCGTTCGTTTTCATCCAATTTGTCTTTGATATATTTGATCGTTTCTTCCAGTTGCGGGATCATGACGTACTCCAACGCATTGACGCGACGTTTGTTCCGTTCGATTTCTTCCGCAAGCATACGAACACGCTTTTCCGTTTGCGCAAGTTGCACCATCTTCGGCAACAAATCAGATGCCTTTTTCACCGAATAATCCGCCTCGCCCGTGATTTCAGAATACGCATACGGCAAGCCGTCCGCGCGTTGCCGTTGCGCAATTTCCACGCGCGGTACGTCCACCCCCATCACGCTTTCCGTGTCACATTCCGCTTGCACCGCCACCGACGGCATCGAAAACGCCGTTTCCGCTTCGAAAGACGGAATAATCGACCGCGCGATCGAGAACTGTTTCAGGATCGCGGAAAGCTCGGTTTCCACACTTTCTCGGAGCGATTTTGCCTCCCGAAGTATGATCGTAAACCGACGTATCATTTCATCCGATTTATCTTTTAGAAGTTTGTGCCCACGCACCGCCGTCGAAAGTCGAGCTTTGAGTTTTTTCAACTCCATACGCGTAGGGTTTACGTTAAGCCTTGCCATGCGCTTCTCCGTCTGCAAAATATTTCTCGATATATTCTTTGCGGATACGCTTTAACTCGCTCTTAGGCAAGATTTTCATGAGTTTCCAACCGAGATCGAGCGTTTCTTCAATCGTTCTATCCGTATCGAACCCTTGATTGACGTATTCCTTTTCGAACGCTTCCGCAAATTTTGCGTAGAGTTTATCGACGTCGGACAGTGCCGCTTCGCCTAAGATCGCCGAAAGTTCTTTGGATTCTTTACCGCGCGCGTACGCCGCGAAAAGCTGGTTCATCGTATCCGCATGATCTTCCCGCGTTTTACCTTTCCCCGTACCTTTGTCTTTCAAACGCGACAACGACGGCAACACGTCGACGGGCGGATTGATACCTTTTTTATACAAATCTCTTGAAAGAATAATTTGTCCTTCCGTGATATATCCCGTTAAGTCGGGGATCGGGTGCGTTTTATCGTCTTCGGGCATGGTCAAAATAGGAATTTGCGTAATCGAGCCTTCTTTTCCACGAATACGCCCTGCGCGTTCGTACAAACTCGCAAGATCGGTGTATAAATACCCGGGATATCCACGTCTACCGGGGACTTCTCTACGCGCCGCCGAAACTTCACGGAGCGCTTCCGCATAGTTGGTGATGTCCGTCATAATAACAAGCACGTGCATACCTTTTTCGAACGCCAAGTACTCCGCGCAAGTCAACGCCATACGCGGGGTAGAAATACGTTCTACAGCAGGGTCGTTTGCTAGGTTGGTAAAAAGTACCGTACGCTCGATCGCGCCCGTCTTTTTAAAATCGTCTACAAAATACTGCGCTTCTTCAAAGGTAATCCCGATTGCAGCGAATACCACCGCGAATTTGCAATCCCCACTTCTTACTTTGGCTTGTCTAGCGATTTGTGCGGCGAGTTCTGCGTGCGGTAAACCGCTCATGGAAAATACCGGCAATTTTTGTCCACGGACGAGCGTGTTCAACCCATCGATCGCCGAAATACCCGTTTGAATAAATTCGTTGGGATAATCGCGCGCGGCAGGGTTAATCGGTTCGCCGTTGATATCCATTTTCTTTTCGGGAATAATCGGCGCTCCACCATCCCTAGGATTGCCCATGCCGTCGAATACTCTACCAAGCATATCTTCCGACAACGCCAACTCTTGACTGTGCCCTAAAAACCGAGCTCTCGCGCCCGAAATTTGCAATCCTTGGGAGTTTTCGAACAACTGCACGACGGCTTTGTCGCGGTTGATTTCCAAAACCTTCCCCATACGGATTTCCCCGTTGGAGTTGACGATATCCACAAGTTCGTTGTATTTAACCCCTTCGACGCCTTCGACGACCATCAAAGGACCAACGACTTCGCGAATGGTTTTATATTCTTTAAACATCTTCGTTTCCCCCTTCCGCAAGCGCTTTCAACTCCGCTTGCATAGTCTTGAAAATTCCGTCAAATTCCGAAATGTTTTCCTCGGGAATATACTTCGCACGCCCGATCATTTCCTTGCACGAACAAGCAAGAATATCGTCCAAATCCGCATAGCTTTCGATCGCGATCAACGCCAAACGGTTGAATTCGTAAATGAGTTTCAACATCAAGAACTGCTTATGCATAGACGTGAACGTATCGACTTCGTGGAAAGCGTTTTGGTGCAAGTAGTCCTCGCGGACGATCTTCGCCGTTTCCATCGTCAAGCGGTCTTTCGACGACAACGCGTCCATACCGACCAAGCGCACGATTTCGTCGAGCGCCGATTCTTCTTGCAAAATCGTCATCATAAACTGACGGTATTGAAAGAATTCTTCGCCTTCCGTTTCGTCGTACCATTCTTTCATTTTATCGGCGTACAACGAATAACTGATCAACCAATCGATTGCCGGGAAGTGCCGTTTGTAAGCAAGCGACGCACTCAAGCCCCAGAATACTTTGACAATGCGCAAAGTTGCTTGGGACACGGGTTCGCTCAAATCCCCACCCGGGGGAGAAACCGCGCCGATCGCCGTGATCGAACCGATGCGTTCTTCCGAGCCGAGCAATTTGACAATCCCTGCGCGCTCGTAGAATTCCGCAAGCCGAGATGCGAGATAGGCAGGATAGCCTTCGTCGCCGGGCATTTCTTCCAAACGACCGCTCATTTCCCGCAACGCTTCTGCCCAACGGGAAGTGGAATCCGCCATAATCGCAACGCTGTACCCCATATCCCGGAAATATTCCGCAATGGTAATCCCCGTATAGATAGACGCTTCCCGCGCCGCAACGGGCATATCCGAAGTGTTTGCAATGAGTACCGTTCTCTTCATCAACGGCTCGCCCGTGGTAGGATCTTTCAGCTCGGGGAATTCGTTCAAAACGTCCGTCATTTCGTTGCCACGTTCCCCACAACCGACGTAAACGATAATATCCGCGTCCGCCCATTTTGCAAGCTGGTGTTGCACGACTGTTTTTCCGCTGCCGAAAGGTCCGGGAACTGCCGCAACGCCGCCCTTTGCGATCGGGAACAGCGTATCGATTACCCGTTGCCCCGTCACCATCGGTTTGTTCGGGGACATTTTTTCTTTGTACGGTCTACCCTTTCTTACCGGCCATTTCCGCAACATTGCCACCGGTTTTTTGCCGTCTTGCGTTTGGATCTGCGCAATCGGTTCTTCAATCGTATATTCGCCTTCCGAAATCGACAAGACTTTTCCGCCCATGCCTTGGGGGACGAGTATACGGTGTTCGACGATTTCCGTTTCGTTAACAATTCCGAGTATATCCCCTTCTTCTACCGTATCCCCGACTTGAACGCGTGGAATAAACAACCATTTTTTCTCGCGATCCAAATTGTTTACGGACACCCCACGCGAAATGCGGTCGCCGTATTGAAAATACAATGCGGTAAGCGGACGTTGTATTCCGTCGAAAATCCCCGTGATCAACCCGGGCGCGAGCTCCGCCGAAAGGGGTTCGCCCATCGAATACACGTCTTCGTTCGGGCCAAGCCCCGACGTTTCTTCATATACCTGAATAGACGCCTTATCTCCGCGAAGTTCGATAATTTCCCCGATTAATCCTTTCTCGGAAACCCGTACGACGTCGTAGAGCTTTGCATCCGCCATGCCTTCGGCAATAATCAAAGGTCCGGAAATTTTTACTGTCTTGCCTGCCATCTTTTTCTCCTTTAGTCTTTGTTAAATAAAATATCCACCCCGAGCGCGCGTTCCATCGCCGTCTTTAACACCTGCATGCCGTATCCACCGCTTTCCGCCGTGGGAATGCTTACGACGACGGGGTACGGTTCTTCGTCAAACCGTTTTAAAAACTCCGTCAACTGTTTCGCCAAATCTTCCGTAAGGAATATAATTTGATATTCCTTGGCTATTTTTCGAAGAATTTCCCGCGCTTTTTTCTCGTTTTCCGCAGGGAAGGTATCCACCCCTGTCGCTTTAAACACTAATATTCCGTCGCCGTTGCCGACGATCGCCATTTTTCCCGTCATACGTTTTCTCCCGTCACCATACGCGAAGTCGTCCCTTTATTTCTTGTTCGCTTTGCCCTGCCAAAAGACATACGAAAACGATCCGCACGTTCGCTTGTTCCGTCTTTCGGCGGTACACGTAATACAAGAACGGCTCGGTTTTTTGTAAGTCGTATTTGCGTTTCGCAAAAAATGCCACGTCGTACCCGTCGCGGAGTTTTTCCGCCTGCGACATAGGCAACCCCTGTTCCTTTGCGTGCAAGCAAAGCTTGACGAATTCGGCATAAGGAGTTTCCCCAAAAGCTTTTTCCGCGTTTGCCCCATCGTCGAACAAACGGGCAAGCTCCGTTTCTTTCAACGTCCCAAACGGCAAATATTTGTCTTTTGCCGTCTGCTCGTTTACAGAACGGAACGCCGTTAAAATATTCGTCATATCGATTTTTGCCTGTAAAAGTTTTTTGAGTACCGCCTTACGTTTAGAAAGGGCAAACAAATACGAATACAACGCCTTTTCGAAAATCTCGCCCACTTTCGCCCCCGACGGCGTTTCTTGTAAACTTTCCGTCGCGTTTATGCAAGCGTCCGCCAAATACGCGTTTTTTTTCGCTAAGTCGGTATAGTCGTTTGCATCGATACAAGCCGTCAATTCCGCAACGGGAATCAAGCCGTCGTCTGCCAACATACGCCCTGCATCCACGTTTAAATATTTCGCTTTGACCAATGCTTTGGCATTGTGGAAATCTTTCGGAGAAAGCAGGTACGCTCTCTCCGTTTCCGACGGAGCGTATTCGCGTATGAACGCGTCCAACTTCTCTTCTTCTTGCAAAATGAGTTTTTCGTAATCGTATACGCTGACCGCAGTTTCCGCGCCACCCCCGAAACCGCTCTCCAAAAGCGCGCGAAACGCTTCTTCCGCACTCAGTTCACAGAAACGGGAAATTTTATCTTTCAAAAGATGTTTTTCTCTCACGGCGATTACGCCGTTTGTATACGCAGTATCTAAAAACGATGCCATTTTGCGTTCTCCGTTATTTAAAGAGTTTTTTCGCCAACGTCGCTTGATTTTCGTCCCGATCCGCCGAAAGCAACGCCCCGTAAGACAAATCTTTATCCGACTTTTCGCCCTTTAATCGCATTCCGCCGTCCAAGGGTAAACGCTCCTTGGCAACCTTTAACGATTTTGTTTGCACAATCGGCAACAACGACACTTCTTTTGCGTAAACAAAATTCTCGGCAAAATAAATTTCGTCGCCGTTCTCCGCGTACGTTTCCAACAAACGCGTCGCTAAACGCAAACAATCTTCCTTCTCAAGCGTTTGTAAACGGGAAAGCGCAGAGCGGTAAATCGCATCCAACGTTTTCCGTTTCTCGCCGAGTAAAATCTTCGCGCTATCCAACCGCGCCGTTGCACGTTTCTTTTCAAGAACACTCTCTTTCTTTGCTTGCATTTCCGCTTCCACCGCGTTTTTCTCGTTTTCAGCGCGCGCGGAAACCGTGGAAAGCAACGCTTTCGCCTTGTTTTCCGCTTCTTCTACAATCGCCGTAGCTTCCGCCTTGGCGTCAAGGAGTATTCTGTCTACTACGAGTTGCATACTCATATCGTTCTACCGCTTACTTACGCGATCAAACCGCCGACGTTCCCAAGCAACATAATCGAGATGATCAAGCCGAGAATGGCGTAGAATTCGATCATACCGGGATAAACGATCAATTTCCCCGACAAGGATTCTTGCTTGCCGACTGCATAGATACAGTTCGCTGCCGCTTTCCCTTGGAAATATGCGGAAAGCAAGCCCGAAAGTGCCATAGGAAGTACTGCGCCTACCATAGCCCAACCCATTGCCGTCGTCATCGTTTGCGCAATACTGCCCGAAGCGATAATGCCGATAATAAAGCCGTAAATACCTTGCGTTGCGGGGAGCAATACAAGAACCATAACTTTACCGAACTTTTTGGGATCTTCCCCTAAAACTCCGGCAGCAGCCGTACTGGTCTTGAAAAGACCGATACAAGAACCAACCCCACAAAGCAACACGCAAGCCGCAATGCCAATCAAAGAGATTGCATAACCCATAAATAAAATCCTCCGATGTTTTATTCTTTCATTCTATATTCAAACGGTTTTCCCGTTTAAGAACCTTGTTTATCCTGCATCAAATAGATGTATTTTTGTTTCGAACCCAAGGGCGAGAATAATTCCCCTTCCCCCTCGAAGAACCGACCGTAAAATTCTACGTATTGCAATCTAGCATCGTGAATATACGCACCCAAAAGATTCATGACCAAGTTAAATGCGTTCCCCACAACGAGTAGCAACCCACCGAGCACGATCAACAATGCGTTTCCACTTAAAATGAACCCACCGCTGTATTGTGCAATAATTTGTGCGATTACCGCGCCCGAGAGCATCAACCCATACAACCGCGCATAGCTCAAAACATCCGACGCGTAGTTGATAATTCCGTAAACCGTACCGAACCCTTTCGTGATTTTGCCGAAGAATTTCTCTTTTCTACCTGCCGTCAATATCGCAAGTAGCAAGGTACTCCCCACTATAATTGCGCCCACCGTACCCAAAACGGGTACGTTCGCTTCGTCGACAAATCCGACGATTAACAATCCGACGCCGATCGAGAACACCGCCCAAAGGACGCCGTCGAAAATCCCGTCGGCTACATTCCCATGACGCCATTCCTGTACGGCGCGACAAATATAGCCTGTGCATAACTGCACGAGCCCGATTTCCATACTCACGATTAACACGCTAGGAACGTCAATTCCTGCAAGCGACCATTGATCGTTTTGCGGATCGGGCATTAGCGAATTCCCTTTACCGAATACGGGGAAACCGAAAAGTGAATTGAACAGCAGTCCCCAAATCACGGCGAAAATACCGCCGATAGCGAACGCGCCTGCCAACCGCGACATGCCCGTTGGACGAACGCGTCCCCGATACCAAAGCCAACCGCCCGCAAGCGCCATCACCAAGCCGTACCCAGCGTCGCCGATGATAAAGCCCATCAACAAACTGTAAAAGAACGCCATAATTCCGTTCGGATCGAATTCCCGATAATTCGGTGTGGAATAGGTATTCGTAATTGATTCGAAATTCTCCACGACCTTATTGTTGCGGAGCAACGTCGGCGGAGTCTCTTCTTCCGTCGGATCGGAGAAATCCACGTACGAAGCTTTCGTCGCCGTTTGGATAGCACTCTTTACCCGTTCTTCCGCATCAACGGGTACGTACGCTTGCAAAAGAAAGGTTTGATCCGTTTCCCGCAATTTATTCGACGTTTCTTGCTTTTCCAAAACGAAAGCCAAATAATCGCAATAAATCTTCAACGGACGGATTTTTTCACGCAACGCATACGTCGCTTTTGCATTTTCTTTTAAACGGAGCTGTAAACGCTTTTCTTCCGCTTCCAAGCCTTGATAAACGCCTTTCCCCGATTGCTCCCCTTGATACGGAGCGTCGGTAAAGGAAAACGCCGACAAAATCCCGTCCGTTTCCGTCGCTACGGATTTATGTGCGGAAACAAAAAACAACGCTTCGTCGTCTGCAACGTTTAATAAGGAATACGCACACAGTTCCTGCCCGTTTAACGCTTCTTGCAGGCTATCTTTCATAGAAACGGGAACTACGCCTAAGCGTCCACGCGTATGCGCCGTATCCGAAAACGCCGTGAACGGCACTTCCAAAATAGAATAAACGCTTGCGGTTTTCTTTTGACGAAGAACCCCCGCAAGGTTGCCCGTTAGCCTATTTTTTTCATCCACCATCGCATGAATTTTTTTGGCGATTTCCTGGATTTCTAACGTATTGTCTTTCGCGGAAACAAACTCCGAATACGAAACGCAAAATCCGTCCTTTAAAAGCTCCGTCTTTCCCCCGTTTTCTTTGGAATACTCCTCCACCGCTTTACTCAAAACCGATAACGCGTTTTCAATCGACGAAAGCTTCGCGCGCGTTTCTTCACAATCGCATACGGGAATAACGGTGTTTTCCGTGTCCGCATACGTCGTGATTTCTACCGCGCCCGTACGTTGCAAAGCGTTCAAAACGGCGTCCCTATCGTAAGACATCGCGATTAAATTGAGTTTTCGCATCTTAACGATCGCCACTGATGATTCTCCCCACGATTTCACTTACGACAATTTCCGAAGTTTGTAAAACGGTAGCGCAGTATGCTTTCGCTTTCCGTTCTTCTTCTTTTAAGGTAGTACAATATTCTTCTTCCGATTGCGCAACGGCTTGTTTCAACTGCTCGTCACGATACGCCTTGCAAGTTTCTGCAGACGTTTGTAAAATTTGTTCGGCTCGTATTTCCGCATCCGCTAAAATCCTGGCGGATTGCTCCTGCGCAACGCGTTTTATTTCCAAAGCTTTCGCTTCCGCATTCGTAATGGATTTTATGATTTCTTCCGTCATATCGCTCTCCGAAAAATTTTTTATCCTTATTTTTTATCCTTATTTATTATAAATTATGGCAAAAATCTCTACATTTTAATTATACAACAAAACAATTTGTTTGTCAATTCTTCTATTTCAAATAAAAAAAGAATTTTTTTATAAAATCGGTTAGAAACGGTTGACAAGTCGCCAAAAAAATGCTATACTCGACAAGTAATTTCTCAAAAGTCACGTGGCCCCATGGTCAAGCGGTTAAGACACCACCCTTTCACGGTGGTAACATGGGTTCGAGTCCCGTTGGGGTCACCAGAAAGTTCTAAACCGAACCTTTTACAGGTTTGGTTTAGAATTTTTTTTACGCCATTTTCTTCTATCGTAAGCTCCTCCCCATATTCATTCGTCCGCCCCGCTTTCTTTGGGTTTATTAAACTGTTCTCCTGCAACGCTTTCGTTACTTCCGCTCCTTTATAGGTACGCAATACGATTAAAACGTTTTTTCCATCAAAGATAACTTCTTTTACAAATAAATCAAATAATATCTTTTTGCTTTCCATTGACCCGTCGGTATATTTTTCATAACCACGTAAAAATTTCTTGACTTCGGCAATGGAAAGTTCTTTTTTCTCTTTCCGCTCTTGGATGTTTAAAAAAATATTTTTTATTTTTCGAAAAAATTTTCATAATATCCTTCTTAAAATTTTTGTCGAATTTTAAGAAGGTGGCGCACGAGAGCGCGCCTTCCGTCGTTTTTTGTCAATAAGGTAAAATAAAAAGCACCTACCGAACAGTTTTAACTGTTCAATAGATGCTATATAAAGCTTATAAAATTCTTTTGTTTTTCCCCTTACGCTATTATATTAAATGTGTAATCGCCGCTTTTTACAAGCAGCGTAGCGCAGGTTATCACCCAACGCATTATTTCTTTTGTTCTCCATTATCAACTTAAAAGAAATGCCTGATAATCTTCCAAACGACGTTTTATTTCCAAGCACGAATATAGCTGAAAAGGGATTTTTAGTGCCTTTTGGTGACGGACCTACTCCTATTTATAAGCGTAGAGTAACCCAAAGTTTAATCGTGGATATGCTTTCAAACGCTAAAAAATACGCTTATATTATGACGCCGTATTTGATTATTGACAACGATATGTGCTTAACGCTTGAAAACGCTGCGATTAAAGGAGTTGACGTTCGCATTATCGTTCCCCATATTCCCGATAAGAAAATCGTGTTCGAAATGACCAAAACCTTTTACGAAAGACTTATGAAAGCAGGCGTAAAAATCTACGAATACGAAAAAGGTTTCGTTCACGCAAAATGCTATCTTGTAGATGACGAAATCGGTATGGTCGGTACGATCAATATGGATTATCGTTCGCTCGTGCATCACTTTGAAAACGGCGTTTGGATGTATAAAACCGATTGTCTTGCGGATATAAAAGCCGATATGCTTGATACAATGGAAAAAAGCATTTATATAGACCCTGAAAAGGTAAAAGTGAATTTATTTAAAAAATTCTTTCGTTCAATCGTAAGAATTTTCGCTCCG
The DNA here is from genome assembly GCA_017625565.1 of Clostridia bacterium. GTDB lineage: Bacteria > Bacillota > Clostridia > Christensenellales > Borkfalkiaceae > Scatosoma. Next base: position 1,253 of record JAGAKN010000013.1, on the reverse strand, counting down.
ATCCTATAAATTGACGCTTTTTTATAAATTTTCCGCTTTTTACGGTAAGCTTTTTAAAAACGCCAAGACGAGCTTATCAAGGATTTACTCAACGGCAATACGGGATACTACTTACGGCACACTTTTTCAACGGTCTGTCAACAATACGTTCGTCCCAATATCGTTGATATTTGGATGGGCGATAGTCCGCAACGGCTCGTTGGAAAGGTATATACGCACTTTTCCGATAAGTTTATGCGCTCGCAAATGCAAGAGGTAGAAAATTGTTGGCAAAGCCAACAAAGCTTCACTCGCAACGAACATTGTGTAAAGGTTGCGTTTTACGGTTTTTGCTCATTCGCGCGCACCACCGATAATGCGGCGGTTCTTCAATCACCTCAACCATACACAAAAAGGACACACCTTTTGGTATGTCCTTTTTGTGGTGGGCTATTGGGGATTGAGTTTGAACACCTTGCAAGCCGTTCAATACCGCGTTTGTTTCCGCAAGACGTATTTTTGATATTGACTTGTCAACGCCAAAATTCAAAAACGTTACGATTTGGTCGTCGTAAACAAACACTTGAAACACAAGAAAATCAATCACTTTTCTTTGATATTGCTTGTCGTCGGGGTTGCCCTTGATAAGTTCGGCAATAAACGAAAGTATGTCTTTCTTTGTAATTCTTCGCCCACGTTCCAAAACGATTTGCGACTTTTCGGCTTGTAGGTCGTTCAAAAGTATTTCATACTCTTGCATTTTCTTCTCAATGTTCGCGCGCAGTAAATTGTTTTGCGCCATTATAAACGCATTAGTCAAGTTTTCAATTTCTTGCTCGGCTTTGGCTATTCTCGTTTCAATGCTCCGCAGTCCGTTGTCGCCCGTGCGTTGCTCGTAATAGTTTATAGTGTCCATTGTGGCTTTCTCGGCGTTCTTCTTATCGCTTAAAAAGTCAATAACCATTTGGGCAACTTGCCTTTCCAACTTGTCTTTGCTTTCGCGCGACTTGTCGCAAGTGCCTTTTTTACGGCTCTTGCAAGCATAATAATAGTGCTTTTTGCCGTTTCGACTTGTACCGCCGTCGGCTACCATAGGCGTTTCACAATGTCCGCAATATGCTTTGCCCGTCAATAAATACGGCTCGATGGCGGAGTTTGCGCCTGCTAAATGCTTGTTTTGTGCAAGGCGTTTTTGAACTCTCGCAAACAAAGCCTTGTCAATGATTTGCGGATAAACTGTCGTGCAAAGCCTTTCGCCAAAATAGAACTCGCCC
>JAGAKN010000012.1 GCA_017625565.1 Clostridia bacterium | reverse complement strand
TTCTGTTTTTAATCTTCGTTAATCAGGCTTTCCCGCCCGATACCGTGCCTATCTCGGCGACAGCTTGTATATAATACCACATACCTTTTGCCTTTGTCAACTGTTTTTTATGACTTTTTTTAACTTTTTTTAAAAATTTTTTTATTTGTCTTTTTGGGATTAAAAATCCGCTTTGACAATGGTAAGGATTGTGGATTCGCCGTTGACGTCCACCGTTTTACTAAATCCGTTTTCCGGTTTCCCTTCTTGAACGGACAATGCCAACACGTCGGCTTTGAACGCCCCCGACTCAAGCACTGCTTTCGCTTTGCCTTCCGCTATATAATATATAATGATACGATCGGTAATTTCATAATCGGCTTCTTTACGCATCGCTTGGATCTTGGAAACGAGCTCTCTTTCCACCCCTTCCATGATCAATTCTTCCGTGAGCGCCGTGTTCAACGCAACCGTCACGCCCTTATCGCTCGCCGAAATAAATCCCGACTTGCTTTCGGTAAAGATTTGTAAATCTTCTTCCCTTAAAACCACTTCGGCGTCCGTTTCGAGCGTAAATTCTCCACCGTCGCGAACGGAGTCGACCACTTTCTTCGCGTCGCAATTTCCCAAGTACGCGGTGATCATACCCAATTTCTTGCCGTATTTCGGCCCAAGCGTCTTTAATTGCGGTTTCAATTTATAGGAAATGAACTCGTTCGCGTCTTCCGCCGACTTGTATTCCTTAATATTCAATTCATCGAGCGCAATCGCTTTCAACCCGTCGTCGAGCGTATCTGCGCGAGCGGTGACAACGTACATTTCGGAAAGCGGTTGTCTGTTTTTCACGTTGCCCGTATTCCGAGCGGCTCTACCAAGGTTGACGATATCCAAAACGGTATCCATACCCTTTTCGAGTTTTTCGTCAACAAACGATTCGTCGTAAACGGGGAACGGGCAAAGATGCACCGACTCAGGCGCGTCTTTGAAGAAGGCAGGTACGAGATTAAGGTACATTTGCTCCGCAATGAACGGCGTATACGGCGCGGTGAGTTTCGCGAACGTGACAAGCACGTGCCAAAGCGTCGTGTAGGCGGCAATCTTATCGTCCGTCATTTCGCTACCCCAATACCGATCTCTACCCCGACGAACGTACCAATTCGACAAGATATCCGAGAATTCCTGTAAAGCGCGAGCGCTGTCCGTGATTTCGTAAACGGCAAGTTTTTCGTCAACGGTTTTCACGAGCGTGTTCAGCTTCGACAAAATCCACTTGTCCATCAAGGACAATTTACAGGTCTTTACGTCGTATTTTGCAGGATTGTAGCCGTCGACGTCCGCATACAAACAGAAGAACGCATAGGTATTCCAAAGCGTACCCATATATTTCCTTTGCGCTTCGCTAACCGCTTCGGGGTAGAAACGCGACGGGAGCCAAGGCGCGGACGAAGTATAGAAATACCAACGTACCGCATCCGAACCCTGTTTGTCGAGTACCGACCAAGGATCAACGACGTTGCCCTTATGTTTGGACATTTTGACGCCGTTTTTGTCGTTGACGTGTCCCAAAACGATACAGTTCTTAAACGGCGCTTTATCAAAGAGTAGCGTAGAAATGACAAGCAAGGTATAGAACCAACCACGCGTTTGATCGACCGCTTCGGAAATGAAATCCGCAGGGAACGTTTGATCGAACAAATCTTTGTTTTCAAACGGATAGTGATATTGCGCAAACGGCATCGAACCAGAATCGAACCAACAGTCGATTACTTCGGGCGTACGTTTCATTGTACCGCCACACTTACTACAAGCGCAAGTCAGCTCGTCCAGATAAGGACGGTGTAATTCGATATCCGGTTGCGCTCCGCATTTTTCCACGAGTTCCGCACGCGAACCGATGACTTCGATTTCGCCACAGTCGGGACAAACCCAAACGGGCAACGGCGTACCCCAATAACGATCGCGAGAAAGCCCCCAATCGATAACGTTTTCCAGGAAGTTGCCCATGCGCCCTTCCTTGATCGTGTCGGGCATCCAATTCACCGAACGGTTGCTTTCGATCAATTTGTCCTTGATCGCGGTCACTTTGATAAACCAGCTAGAGCGCGCGTAATAGATAAGCGCCGTATCGCAACGCCAGCAGAACGGATAGCTGTGCGTAATTTCCAACGTCTTTAAGAGCAAGCCACGCGCTTTCAAATCTTTGACGATCATCGGATCTGCCGACTGCGCTTGCACGCCCGTCACTTCTCCGCAACCGCAAGGGAATTTCCCTTCTTCATTGATGAGTTGCACAACGGGCAACCCGTAGCGTTTCCCCACCTTATAGTCGTCTTCGCCGAATGCAGGCGCGATGTGTACGACGCCCGTACCGTCGGAAAGCGTCACGTATTCGTCGCACGTCACGTAATACGCTTTTTCACGGAAGTTGAAGATCTCCTTGCCGTAGGGATAGAGCGGTTCGTATTCGGTATATTCGTATTCCGTACCCTTTTTCACGGACAAAACTTTGTAGCCGTCTTCGCCGAGCGCCGATTTCAGCAACCCTTCGGCAAGGATATATTTCTCGCCCGTTTCGTCCATTTCAACTTCGACGTAGTCAAACGCGGGATTCATACAAAGGGCTACGTTCGACGGCAACGTCCAAGGCGTCGTCGTCCAAGCAAGGATATACGTGTTTTCCGCTCCCTTTACCTTGAATTTTACAAACGCCGTGTTTTGTTTCACGTCTTTATACCCTTGCGCAACTTCGTGCGAAGAGAGCGCCGTCCCACAACGCGGACAGTACGGCACAATCTTATGCCCCTTATAGAGCAAACCTTTTTTGTGGATTTCCTTGAGCACCCACCATTCCGATTCGATATAATCGTCGTGATAAGTCACGTACGGGTTGTCCATATCACACCAATACCCGACTCGATCGGACATTTTTTTCCATTCGTTGGAATATTGCCAAACAGATTCCTTACATTGTTTGATGAACGGCTCGATCCCGTAGCTTTCAATCCCCGTTTTACTCTCAAGCCCGAGTTTCTTTTCGACCTCGAGTTCTACGGGAAGTCCGTGCGTATCCCAGCCCGCTTTCCGCAAAACGTGCTTGCCTTTCATCGTTTGATAACGGGGAACGATGTCTTTCATAACCCGGGTCAAAATATGCCCGATATGCGGTTTTCCGTTTGCCGTCGGCGGACCGTCGTAGAAAGAAAATTCTTCGTTCCCTTCCGTCGCCTGCATACTCTTTTCAAAAATCTTCTTCTCGTTCCAGTAATTGACGATTTCCTTTTCGCGTTCCACGAAATTTAAAGAAGTGTCCACTTTTTTGTAAGTTGCCATATCCCTTTCTCCTTTGGAGTGTTTTTCTAAAAAATAAAGCTATCGTGTTTCGGAAAAACACAATAGCTTTTGCTAACGTTGATCACCACCGAACCATCATTCGTCGCGACGGATAACGGATCGCGAGCCCGTATCCGATTACTCCCCGTAAAAAACGGGTTTGACCGGATCAGCTGTAAAGGGGATATTTTTTACCGTTTCCTTCTCCCTTTCACCGTAGCGGGATTTCTCTGTGCGGAACTTTGTAAAAACGTTGTCCTTTTTTAAACGCCTTTCGTTTGAAATTTTCTATATTATACCGCATTTTTTACCGTTTGTAAAGCAAAAAAAGTCGGTTTTTCGTTTTTTGTTTGACGACGGAACTTCTCTGTTCGTGCGTTTACGGAGCTACGCGGTTGATATCTCTCGGGAACATCGTCGCTTCGCGAACGTTCTTTGCGCCAAGCAAGTGCATGGTCAATCTTTCCAAGCCAAGCCCCAACCCACCGTGCGGGGGCGCGCCGTATTTATGGAGCATCAAATAGGTAGCAAATTCTTCGGGGTTCATGCCGAGTTTTTGCATCTTTTCAACTTGTTGGTTGTAATCGTGAATACGTTGTCCGCCCGACGTGATTTCCAAACCGCGGAACAACAGGTCGAACGACAACGTGTATTCGGGATCTTCGGGATCGTCCATCGTATAGAACGGACGTTTTTTCGAAGGATAATGCGTGATGAAAATGAAATCGGAATTGAACTGCTTTTTCGCGTATTTCCCAAGGAGTTGTTCTTCTTCGGGATCGAAATCCTTCATATCCGACGGCTTGTACTTAAACGTTTTCATCAAGATTTCTTTCGCGTCCATAAACTTCAAAACGGGGATTTCCGTAATTTCGGGAAGTTCGACGTGGAGAAGCTCCACTTCGTTTTTGTATTCCGTCTTGAGCAAGTTCATGATATATTTCAAAACGCCCGTTTCCATGTTCATAATGTCTTCAAAACTATCGATAAATCCCATTTCGAAGTCCATGGAAATGTATTCGTTCAAATGACGGCTGGTATCGTGGTGTTCCGCACGGAACACGGGCGCAATTTCAAATACCCGTTCGTAAACGGCAACCATCGCTTGTTTATAAAGCTGAGGCGATTGTGCCAAGTACACTTGCTTTCCGAAATAATCGAGCTTGAATACGTTCGTACCCCCTTCCGCACCTGCAAAATTAATTTTCGGGGAATGAATTTCGGTAAAATTTTGTTGCGTTAAATATTCACGGAAACCCCGTTGAATACCTTCTTGGAGCTTGAAAATCGCCCGTTCTTTCGGGTTGCGGAGCGTGACCGGACGAAAATCGAGCTTGGTACTCAAATCGCAGTTTACTTGTTTTTTCGTGATAACGACGGGGGGAATTTCCGCAGGGTGGGAAAGCAATTCGATGTTATGGATTTGTAATTCGTAGCGTTTGCTACCGTCCTTCGTTTCGCCTGCCACGATTTTACCCGTAATTTTTGCAGCGCATTCTTCTTTGACGTCGTCCGTCATACGATACGAAGAAAAGCTTTCCGCATAGACGCATTGAATCGTTTCACGCGCCGTACGTACGATGACGAACGCAAAGTCCGACATCATACGGATATTGTGAATTGTACCCGTAATGGTAATTACTTGGTCTTCATACTTTTCAAAATCGGCATACGCAACGGTATTCGATTTCACTTCGCCGTTAATAAACATTTTTCACCTCAGTCTATCTTTTTGCAATGAATATTTTTACTTTCTTATTTTAATACACTTGACAAAAAAAAGCAAGAATTTTATAATAGATTTATCAATTTTTTCTTGGAAATAAGGAGAACGGTATGCGCGTACTTGCCATCAACGATCTATCTTGCATCGGGAAATGCTCTTTAAGCGTCACTCTGCCCGTCTTGTCTGCGTGCGGAATTACTTGCGACGTATTGCCCACCGCCATACTCTCCACGCATACGGGGGGATTTACGGGGTATACGTTCCGCGATTTAACAGACGATATCTTGGGCATTTTACAGCATTGGAAAACGCTAAACGTACGCTTTGATTACGTATACAGCGGATATTTGGGGAGTATTGAACAAATCCAGCTCGTTTCCCATATCCACAAAGAATTTTTAGCCCCGAACGGCACATTCGTCGTCGATCCCGTAATGGGGGATAGCGGAAAACTCTACGACGGGTTCACGACGGAGTTCGTCGATCAAATGCGAAAGCTTTGTAAAGAAGCCGATTATATTTTGCCGAACTTAACCGAAGCTTGTTATCTTGCAAACGTCCCCTTTCCATCAAACGGAAACGATTTTAACACAACTGCCTTGCTTGAAAAACTGCAAACGTTTTGCCCCCGACCGATTGTCACGGGGATCACCAACGGTAGAACCATTTCTGTAGCCTACGTAGACGCGGAAAACCGCGTAAAAGAATATTCCCACGAAAACGTGGACGGATTCTTTTGTGGCGCAGGCGACGTGTTTGCCTCCGCTTTCGTCGGGTGCTTGGCTCGCGGAAAAACGGAAGAAACCTCCATTCGGCTCGCCTCCGATTTCACCGCTTTATCCATCATTCGTTCCGCAAAAGAAGTGTCCGATAAACGGTATGGGCTGAATTTCGAACGTGAGTTGTTCGGGTTTTTGAAAAATTTGGAACCCTAACCCCCGTCCAATCCGTTGACAAGCCCCTAAAAAACGGCTATAATGATAAAACAATCTGCGGTGTTCGGAGTTCGGTTTTTTTGCGGAATCCACAGTATTTATTCGGGAGTTGCGATTCGGGGCGATAGGCAAGGTCTGTTTTACGGAAAGTCCGATGCGTCAAGATCCGACACCCACCTGCTTTTTGCGGGTTCACCCTGAACCGAGGTGCGGCACAGGCGGATTTCTTTGATAAAAATCCCCGCGTTTTACGCGGGGTATTTCTTAAAAAATCGGGCGAAATCGCCCGATTTTTTTTCGATTGTTGCTATTCGTTTTTTTGATTTATTTCTTTTCCGAAAGAAAATATGCTTGCAGTGCAATAATCGTTTTTCCGTCACGAATTTCCCCGTTTCTTAGCATTTCCTTTGCTTGATCGAGTGGAATATACTCCGCGTCGAGAAATTCCCCGTCGTCCAAATGCGACTGCGTTTTTACTCCGTCGTAGGCACGATAGATATAAATTTTCTCATTCGTATACCCAGGCGACGGATAGTTTATATATAGTAATTGCGCGCGCGTAGCGCGTACCCCCGTTTCTTCTTCCAACTCCCGCAAAGCGCAAACGGCAGGATCTTCCCCTGTTTCCAACTTCCCTGCAGGGATTTCATACAAACTCTCCCCATAGGCGTAGCGGTACTGTTTCACGAGCAACACACAGCCGTTTTCCACGTACAACACGCAAGCGCCACCGCTATGTTCGATGATTTCACGTTTACAAGGCGTGCCGTCGGGCAACTGCGCGTCGTCTGCGCGCAAAGAGAGTATTTTCCCTTGATACACGTAATTTTTTCGTACGGTTTTTTCCACGTAGTCCATCTTCTCACACTCCTAATCCGTTGACAAAATTCACAAGAATTCTACGATTTGTTATCATTATAGCACAAAACGAAAAAATAATAAATATTTTTCCGCAAAATATCTTGATTTTCATAAAAAATTTATGTATAATATAGGCAATCATTGGTTTGGAGGTTATAACAATTATGAAATCGATTAAAATTTCTTTGGAAATGGCGCAACGTGTAAAAGAGTTTGTAAACGTCACGCAAGATTATCCTTATGAAATTCTTTTGAAAAGCGGTAAGTACGTCGTAGACGCAAAATCGATCTTGGGTATTTTCTCTCTCGATCTTTCCCAACCGATCGTTGTAGAAGTGTACGCGGACGAATGTGACGACCTTTTGGAAAAGTTGAAAAAGTTCGAAGCGTGACTTTCCAAAACAAAACAACGTATGTAAGCAGTCGCACGTCCTATGCGACTGTTTTCAATCCTATCCCCTAACGGAGTATTCTACAAATGCAAATTAAAGGTGAAACGTCTGTCAATAAGTTAATCGTGCTGTTCATTTTCGATAAAATGGAGAGCGCTCTTTCCGAACGCACGGTGACTGAAATGTGCGCGGTCAACAATACGTGGTTAAATTATATGGACTGCGTCGAGTTGCTCCCCAAGCTCCTTGACGACGGTTTCCTTTGCCGTGTCCCCTCCAACGACGAAGAACCGCTGTATACCATTACCAGCGACGGCAGAGAAAGCCTTTTGAATTTTTATATCAATATCCCCAAGAGCGTGCGCGACGATATTTCCGCATACGTAAAAAACAACAGCGGGAAATTGCGCAACCGTCAGGAATGCAAGGCGGACTATTATCAAAACGTCGACGGTACGTATACCGTTTTTTTGAAGATTTTAGCCCCCGTGCAACCGATGCTCGAATTAAAATTCGTCGTTCCCGACAAGAAAACCGCGCAACACATCTACAAAAACTGGGAAAGTAAGGCCTCGGAATTGTATTCCGCGATCTACGAAACGCTCGCAGATTGATCCCCTTTTTTTATAAAATTATCAAGTGAGGTGACTCTATGTTTACTTATTCTACCAAAGGCACGTGTTCCAGACAAATCCTTTTCAACGTTGACACCGAAAACAAAATGCACGACGTACGTTTCATCGGCGGTTGTGGTGGCAACTTGCAAGGGATCGCAAAACTCGTCGAAGGCAAAGATATCGACGAAGTCGTCACGCTTTTAAGCGGAATCCGTTGTCGGAACAATACGTCCTGCCCCGACCAGCTCGCGAAAGCGATCGTGGAATACAAGGCAACCAAAGAAAACCCAGAGAACGCATAAAAACATCTTTGTAAAACGTAAGGCGTGGCAATTTTGCCACGCCTTTTCTTTCGCCTTTGCGTTAATGCTTAAAATGTCTATCCCCTACGAACAACATCGCAATCCCTGCTTCGTCGCAAGCGTCGATCGAGAGTTGATCTTTGATGCTCCCACCAGGTTGAATAATCGCCGTAATCCCTGCTTTCACGCATTCTTCTACGCAATCAGGGAACGGGAAAAACGCATCCGACGCCATCACCGAGCCTTTGATATTTTCGCCTGCATGCGCAATCGCTTGTTGCGCCGCCCAAATACGGTTGGTTTGTCCCATACCGATCCCCGTCGTTCGATCCGCTTTCCCGACAACGATCGCGTTGGATTTCGTATGTTTTACCACTTTCCAGTTGAAATACATCGCTTTCAATTCTTCTTCCGTCGGAGCGCGTTTGGTGACGACTTTAACGTTTTCTTCCTTAAACAACGTTTCGTCGTAATCTTGCACGAGCAATCCACCGTAGACTTTTTTCATATCGTACGCCGTCGATTCTCTACGCGCGCGAATGTCGGGCAATTCCAACAAACGGATGTTCTTCTTTTGTTTCAAAATTTCCAAAGCTTCTTCCGTAAAGCTTTCCGCGATGACGATTTCAATGAAAATCTTGTTGATTTCCGTCGCCGTAGCTTTATCCACTTGTCCGTTGATCGCCAAAATTCCACCGAATACGGATACGGGATCGGATTCGTACGCTTTGACGTACGCTTCATAAATGTTTGCGCCCGTACCGACTCCGCAAGGGTTCGCGTGCTTACAAGCCACTACGCAGGGCTCGTCAAACTCCTTAACAAGCTCCAACGCCCCGTTCGCGTCGTTAATATTGTTATAGGAAAGCTCTTTCCCCCAAAGTTGTTTTGCTTTGGAAAGCGAGCCCGCGCGCAAGAACACTTCGCTGTAATAGGACGCGTTTTGATGAGGATTTTCGCCGTAGCGCATATCCTGTGTCTTTTCGTAGGCAAACGTAATGCTTTCGGGATAACGGATATCTAATTTTTGCGCAAGGTAGTTGGAAATCATACTATCGTATACCGCCGTATGCGCGAACACTTTGTATTGTAAATATTTCTTGGTTTCCAGCGTGACTCCGCCGTTTTCCATTTCGGAAAGTACCCTTTCGTAGTCCTTAGGATCAACGACAACGGCAACGTCTTGGTAGTTTTTCGCAGCGGCGCGGATCATCGTCGGCCCGCCGATATCGATATTTTCCACCGCATCTTCAAACGTGACGTCGGGCTTGGAAATCGTCGCCTTGAACGGATACAAGTTAACCGCTACTACGTCGATGGTATTGATTTGCAATTTTTCAAGTTGCGCCATATGTTCGGGGTTGGAACGCATCGCCAAAAGCCCGGCGTGTACGACGGGATGCAAGGTTTTTACTCGCCCGTCCAAGCATTCGGGAAATCCCGTAAGCTCGCTAATGCCGATTACAGGCAACCCTGCGTCTTTCAAAGCCTTCGCCGTTCCGCCCGTAGAAATGATTTCGTAATCACACGCAATCAATCTTTTGCAAAACTCCACAATACCCGTTTTATCGGATACGCTAACCAATGCTCTTTTCTTCATTTCTTCTACCTCTGTAATTTTTTTATAATTTTGCGCCACAATAAGACTATGTTCATTTTATATGCATTGCTTATTGCTTATATTTTATCCGTAAATTTTTACGCTTTCTTACTCGTAAAATCCTTACGAGATCAAGACCGTGCCACCGTAGACGAACTTCCTTCTTCGACCCAACCTAACCAAACGCCTCCTACCGAAAAACCGCCTGAAAAATTTTTAGGTCGGCTGTTTGCGACGGGCGCACTTGGGGGCGCGTTGACGATTTATATATGTATGTTTATCTTCAAATACAAGCGTGACAACTTGCTCCTAATGGTATTCATGCCAATGCTCGCCGTTTTGAATATTTACCTGTTCGTCCTGCTCTTTCGATCGGGATTTTCATTCTTCGTCATGCGATAATTTATTATAGCACATTTGCAAAACGGAAATCAAGAAAACAAACGCAATCTTTTCGAGAAAAATATAACGAAAACTATTCACATTTTTTGATAATTTTCTCTATTCGGCAAAGAATTTAAAAAAAATCGGATTTTTTTGAAAAAAGTCGCGAAAATGATTTGACAATTTATTTGAATAATGCTATTATATACAAGCGTTGTCGATGTGGCATCGAAGTGTGATAAATGCGGGTGTAGTTCAATGGTAGAATTCCAGCCTTCCAAGCTGGCCGCGTGGGTCCGATTCCCATCACCCGCTCCACTTTTCTATCCATGAAGCGTCGGTATGCGCCTGTAGCTCAGTAGGATAGAGCAACGGCCTTCTAAGCCGTGTGTCAGGAGTTCGAATCTCTTCAGGCGCACCAAAAGTATGGCGGGCATAGCTCAGTTGGTTAGAGCGCCAGATTGTGGCCCTGGAGGTCGTGAGTTCGATTCTCTCTGCCCGCCCCAACTTATTAACCCGTCCCAATATTGGGGTGTCGCCAAGTGGTTAAGGCACCGGATTTTGATTCCGGCATTCGTAGGTTCAAATCCTGCCACCCCAGCCAGAAATGGCAACTACATATCGGCCCATTAGCTCAGTAGGTAGAGCACTTGATTTTTAATCAAGGTGTCCGGAGTTCGAGCCTCCGATGGACCACCAATTTGGATGATTAGCTCAGCTGGTAGAGCAACTGACTCTTAATCAGTGGGCCCAGGGTTCGAGTCCCTGATCGTCCACCAACGAAAAAACACACCATTTGGGGTGTGTTTTTTTGTTGCATAGGTCAGGGACGAGAACCCGTGAAAGGGTTCGGATTATTTCTTTTTATTGATAATATCGAATAAACGCAATTAAAGACCACATACGCAAAACGGAGCAACGTCCACGTCGCCTCGCCGTTTCATTGTGATCTTAAGTTTTCCTTTCGGTACACGATTTGTTCTTCCGCGAGCTTTTCCCCGTCGATACAAAGCGTTTTCCCCTTAGGTCTATCGAGTATATCAAATTTCGGCTGAATTGTCAAGCCTAATACGCCAATTTCTTCCAATCAGCCTTGCGCCGTGTTTTCGTAAGCGTACGTATATTGCATACTTTCCGCTTCAACGAGTTCTTCCCTTTAGCAGAAAAGCCTGTGGAATAATCCACAGGCTTCTCGCTCTAACATTACTTAAAATCATATTAAATCCGTATCTTCTTCGATCCTGACAATGATTTTTGAATGCTTCAAGTATGCAATTTTGAAACGAGAAGTTCTTTGAAGAATTTCCCCAAACTTTTCCACGTCTCCCCAATCTTCATGTAGAAATAACCGATATTTTTTCTTTTTACCGTTTTCCCTTTCATACAATAACAGTTCCACATTTTTTTTCTTGGAATAATTATCATACATAAATCTTTTTCTTTCTTTCATTCCGTTTAATTCAAAATTAGGAAAAATCTTAACGACTTCAATATCTTTTTTTATCACACAATCTATTTTATCTATCATTAATTTAATGGAAGTTATAATAGATAAAACATTACCCATTATTATGCAAAATACTATACCTATATATCCGCCAATATACCATGGTTCTTCAACAAAAAATTTCCACATTACTTGAGAAGGTCCCCATTTTATTAAGGCCACAAAAAAAATCCCTAAAGACAGTATTGTTCCATATAAAAGAGTCGCAGGTAAAAATTGATAAAAATACTTAAATAATAATTTTTTTCTTAATCGTTTTGGGTCGATTTTATGAAGCACTTACTCTCTCCTTCTTAAATGATTGAAAAAATCGCATCTACAATGTTAGAAAGCATATTGCCGACTGCATCATACGCAAACGTTTGTCCGTTATAAGAAATCAAGCGATCCCCGTCGTATACGTAATCAATCCTTGTAAATGTACATTATGGTATATACAGTATTATCATACATAAAAATGTAGATTTTGTCAAGCGTTTTCAAGTATGGTAAAAGGTCGCAGGATTTCTCCTGTGACCTTCGCGACTACTTAATTTCTCGAACAATTTTTGATTGAAATAATGTTTCAAAATCCCCTATAGTTCCATTTACAATATTATCTTTTTGACAAACCCAAGAATTAGTAATGTCTCCGAATTTGAAAATAATATAATAAACTTCACCGCAGTCCAAAACTTTTTTTACCCTGGATAATTTTCTATTTCGCCATACCTTTTCTCCATTTTTCCACAATTCTACAGAAAGTTTTTCTTCTGTAATAATTATATGCGGAGAAAGTCGAAATCGCAAGACTATTTCTTTTGGAGTTTTCACTATTAGAAATATAACCACCAACATGATAACTGAACCAACGACATATTCTTTCCAAAGGTCTTGCCAAAAGCCTGAAAAAATCAACTCCAATGCAATTAAGATTCCCCACATCACAATTAGGAAACCGAAAAACATACATATTACTGTTTTATCCACTTTTTTCATTCGGTTAAGCTGATTCTCTTCTGTAATCGATCCATTAAATTCAATCATCTTTTATTACGTCCCAAACATTTTATCAATCATCCAACGAGCAGCTGCCGAAATATTTTCTTGCGAAGATGGATTATATCCAAACAAATTGAGTATATCATATTTCGGCTGAATTGTCAAGCCTAATACGTTAATTTCTTCCAATCTGCCTTGCGCCGTCTACTTGTTCTAAATATGAAACAAGGCTTGCAAAAATTTCTTTTTGCAAGCCTTTTCCGATTTAATATTAAATTAAAAAATTAAATCATTTGACTATTTTTGATTGCTTTTTATTAACAACATTTCGAGTTAGAAAGAAAACTATTAAATAAATAATTCGCACAACAAACATATATCCGACTACAATCAAAGCGCATGCAAGTAAAGCACCTGTGTCATCTCCAAATATAGCAAACCCAATAAAAAGCGGCAGGTTTAAGCAATCAATAAAGACCCAAATAATATACCATATTAAAGGTTTTTTTGTTCCTTCCCACGTAGGAAAATAACCAATCAATTCTTTTTTCTTAAGCCACTTTTTATATCTTTCTATGCCGTCAAACAAATCAATAGCTCCTATTAATAAGCCCCATGCAAACGTTGCTATAAATAACCCAAGATTCAAAATAGCACCCTCCTTACTTTTTCTTATCTAATGAATCAAAAGAAGCTACAATTATATCCCAAAAATCAGTACCATAAGTGGTTAACTCAAGCCCAACAGCAAGAGTGAACGCTTTTCCACCAGCAGCATTAAAGAAAACTCCAGACACAAAACCTGTTAAAACTGAAGCCATGTAGCCATATAAATTAATTTCTTCTCCCTTAATTACATTGGAAATAATATACGACGTCGAAGATATTAATATATTTGCACCTGCTTGCATCCCCCGATTAATCAATAATTGTGTGACAGTCTTAGTGCCCGCAGAAAATCCGCCTATTGCAGCACTAACCCCTCCCGCAATCATACCTACTGTACCGCTAAAAATCATATCAACCATCAACGATCCAAGATTAAATTCTTCTATTCCTTGCGATGCTTGCATTCCTAAATTAACGATTCCAGCTGTTGCAGTAGCAATACCTGCCCCAACCATCATTGCATTCGCCACACACGAACTAACACCTATTACCGTTGCAACAAGACCTGCACTTGCAACCATCGCTACAGTAGTCGCCACAACCAAAGCAATTCCAACCACCCAATGCCACCATTTGTTTCCATTCGGGTCGATTCGGTTGACAGGATCGTTTCCGCAGTATGCGTACAGGTTTAACCCATTGATACTTTCAGGATCGAGATATTCGATACCGTCGGGGGAAATAAATCTGCCCGTCGTCGGGTCGTAATATCTTGCGTGCAAATAATACAATCCCGTTTCTGCGTCATAATAATACCCACGGTATCTAAACGGATTTTTGTACGCAATATCTGCACAATCCGAATCCACTACTTCTATCGAATGTCCGCCCCAAGCATTGTATGCGTATCTAACCACAACCTTACCCGTATCGTCTAGAATCGCAATGATATTTCCTTGCGCGTCCTTTCTATACAGATAGATTCTACCGTCGTATTGCACGCCCGCAACGCCCGTATGGTCGTACAAGAATTTTAAACCGTCGCTTTGCGTAATCAGGTTTCCGTTGCTGTCGTAGACATACGAAATATCCCCTTTCGTCAACCGTCTGCCTTGCATATCGTACGTAAACGTCGTATTGCCGTAAGCGGTCAACTTGCCCATCGTCCACGCGGTTTGATTTCCGCGGTACGTTGTGGGATTCC
>JAGAKN010000011.1 GCA_017625565.1 Clostridia bacterium | reverse complement strand
CCATATCGCTTGGATTACCGTATCCTCGCAGGTAATGTCGTTTGCGATAACCGCATACTTACTGTTAGTGAATACCGTATTGTTTTCCCAGAATGCCTTGAGTTCTGCAAAGTTCGTCATAACAACGTCCGCAACTTTTACGTTAGCAATCGTATACAATTTGTTTGCCGTAGCATCAACAAGCATAACGTTGTTCAAACCAGCCGACGTTGCAAACGTCAATTTGTTATCTGCCACCGTGTATTCCGTAGCCGAACCGTTCACCATTACGTCAGAAACCGCAACCGTTGCAGAAAGCTTCGTCAAATCAAGCGTAGCCTTACCATCCGTCAAAGCAAGGTATTTTTCACTGGTCGTAAGCGCCGTCATATCGTCTTTATCGTAAATGTTTACGTTCGTCCAGACCGATTGCTCACCGCGAGTAGAGTGACCATGTACGACACCGGGTGTATTATGTCCAGTCGACAATTCGCCTACACCAGCAATTTTACAGTTCGCCATAATCGTCACGTTTTCCATCGTCGAACCGTAATAACCGTTAACGTCGTAGTACAATCTTGCAATTTTATCCGTATCCGCTTCGGGTACAGTGAAGCTGAAGTTGCAGTTACGGAAGGTCATGTTCCCCTTGCTAGCGTCAAGCTCATTAAAAAGCAAACCATCCGTAGGGAAATTCTTATACGTCACCGACATGTTTACGTTTTCATACAAACCGCCAGCTACCCAATGACCTAATAAGGTATAAGTACCAGGATTATCAACGATCATATTTTCAAAGGTAATATTCTTCATCTCATAACCGACTTGCGTTTGTGTATTCGCGTGGTAACCATAAGGATAGTACGCACCAGTGATTGTATGACCTAAACCGTTGATTTTATAAGTCGCTTTATTATCCCATCCTTGCAAACTCGAACCGTCGCAAACGATATCTTGGGTGACAACTGCATATTTATACGTTAATTTACTAGCTGCTTGACCCCACGTCTTTAAGGTTGCTTGGTTGGTGATCAAGAAGTCTGCAACTACTACTTCAAGCGTATAGATCTTGTTTGCCGTAGCATCTACAAGACGGATTTGCGTTTCGCCGTAGCCCGATACAGGAACCGTCAACGTGTTGCCAGACAACGTATAATCAACGCTGACAGCGCCAACAAATATGTCGTCAACGTTCACTTGTTTTGCGAACTTCGTCGTGTCAAGCGTGATCTTGCCGTCCGTCATAAGTACGCCTTTTTCGCTGGACGTCAAAACTTCCATATCGTCTTTGTCGTAAATATTTACGTTCTTCCAGGAATCGGTCGAATGGTTAACGTTAGCAATTTTACAGTTCGCCATAATCGTCACGTTTTCCATCGTCGTTTTGTAGGCACCGTTTGCGTCGTCGTACAATTTGATTTCGTTATTCGCTTGCGCTTCGGGTACAGTGAAACTGAAGTTGCAATTACGCAAGATTATCGGGTTCGTATTGCCCATATCACCAAAAATCAACCCTTTTATACCACTGGATACATCATACGTTGCAGAAAGGTTTACGTTTTCAAATACAACACCTTTCGTCCAAGCACCGCCGAAACTATAGAAGTGAGAGTCACCAGAAAGTTTGGCATTTTCGAAGGTAATATTCTTTACAACCGCATTAGTCGGTTGAATAGAATTGAAAATCCCATACGCATAATTCGCGTTGCTTACCGTATGACCCATACCATTCAGCGTGGCATCGTATGTACCATTCCATACAGTCATATCCGAGCCGTTGCAAACGATATCTTGGGTAAGGACTAAGTATTTATACCCTTCCTTAACTCTCAAGCCCCAATTTTGTAAAGTGGTTTGGTTGGTGATTTCGTAGTCTGCTACGATTACGTCTGCTACGTAGCAGTTTTCGCCGTCATAAACCGCGATTTCACGTTCGCCTGCCGTGACAGGAACGGTGATTTGCGTACCCGACAACGTAGCCGATACTTCCGCGCCGTCTACGAATACTTTTTGAGAGTCGCTGATCGGCGTTGCAAACTTCGTCAAATCCAACGTGACGTTGCCACCCGATACTTTTACGTATTCTGCATTGTACGTCGTTGCCGTCGTATTATCGTTGTAAACAAGGGTAAGTTTCGTGTTGCCGTTTGCATACAACGTGCTTTCCGCCGTAGCGTTTTCTGCTTTATAGAATACGTCCGTTTTCGCCGTTGCGGATACGTTCGTATTCAACGTGCCGTATTCCGTCGAGGTTTCCGTTTTTACGACTTCGCCGTCTTTCTTGTAGACGTGTTCTACCGTGTAAGCGTATTGTTTACCCGTCGTATCAAACGTATCGATGTACGTTTCTTTTGCAACGTCTGCATGCTTGTCGTTGTTGTCTACCGCAAGTTGCGCTACGTAATAAATCGAACGGGTGTTGTTTTCGATATCCCCGCCGTATGCGTTAGCGAGCTTGTATTCGCCATTGAGTTCGACGTAGCCGATACCTACGAATTCACGCGTGACGTTTGCAGGCTTGATGTTTACAAGCGAACCCCACATATCGTACGTGCCGTCTTTGTTCGAATCAGAAAGCGTTTCGCTTTCAACAAACGTTGCTTTGCTACCTTCTGCGAAAATTGCGCTTTCGCTAATTTCGTAGTTGTAGTCTGCAGGGAAGATTGCAATACCGTAGTTAGCCCCTCTCGTTTCCAACGCATTGTACGTGGTTTGATCCATGTTCATTTGGAAACGGATACCGTAGTTGGTATCGTTTACGTCAGCCGAAACACGTACTGCTGCGCCTTCCGACATTACGACGTTCGTAAAGTCTATACCGTCGAAGTTGCTTGCTGCGCTTGCAACGTTTGCGTTGAGCGCCATTGCCCCACCAAATACAAAACCCGTAGCGAGTACAGATGCTAATAAGACTTTCTTATTCTTTTTCATCTTCCTGTCCTCCTTTAGGCTTTCAACGCCCCGTCCGTCCATCCATCGACGTACGAGTCGTCCGAGTAAATGTCCACTTGCGTCGAGTTGCAAATTACGTCGGTTGCACTCAAACTCAAAATGAACATTTCAGGTGCCACATAGTTCTTGAACTGTTTCATTATTTCTAGTTCTCCTTATAATATAAATATTTTATATATAACAACTAACCTGTATATATAACGATTTAAATATAAGGCACACCGAACCGAAGCGGGGTTATTTCGTGCATAACCCGAACGGTAGCCTAAAATTGTGTGGATCGCGAGCGGTTTTTAAAACAGCTGACGTTTAAAGCCTAGCTCGCTTTGAATTCGGCTTGTAAAAATGGGGGTTTTATCCACTCTACAATCTATATTATCCGCAGTTTACATTACTCTGCAAACTAATTTTAACACCGTCGACAAAAAATGTCAAGTAATTTATGATATTATTAACAATTTTTTTAAAATTTTTATGCGTGTTTACAGTAAAATAATTACCGCTATTCTATTTATAGAATACGGGAAAGAAATTAGAACGCGCTTTGCCCACGAAAAACGGGGAATTTTGGCTGTTTTTTTTAGTGTACAATCCGCAAATTTTGCAGCGCGTATTTTTATGTATAAAAAAATAAAACGGCCGCCCAAAGGCAACCGTCTTATCCTGGAGCTACTGGCCGGACTTGAACCGGCGACCTTTTGTTTGCCCCAAAAATGCTTTCATTTTTGGGGACCCCGTCATTTTAATCAGCAGGTCTTGAAAAGAAATAAAACGGCCACCCAAAGGCAACCGTCTTATCCTGGAGCTACTGGCCGGACTTGAACCGGCGACCTGCTGATTACGAATCAGCTGCTCTACCGACTGAGCCACAGTAGCATTTGAAATTGTCCACCCTCGCAAGCGACAGCTTACTTATTATAACGAATCAAAAAGAAAAAAGCAAGCGTTTTTTCTATCTTTTTTTAAAATTTTTACTTTTTTGATAAATTTTATCCCTATAAGGAAAACTCGGCGCAAAGTTTTACGTGTAAATCCGACCAATTACATAATACGTACCGTAAATCTTGCGCGTATATCGTCTTGGTACAAACGTCTTGTAAGCCTTTTGACACTTGTGCGCAAACCGAAGAATAACTTTTAAATACGTTTTTATAGGCGGTGGTTAAAACATCCAGAACTCGCCCGATTTCAAGCAATATGCGTTTGGATGATTCCTGCGTTGCTCCCTGCTCTAAACGGGTAATTTCGGCGTATAATAACTGCATACACGAATAATTAGAGTTCAACGCCGAAACGTATGCGTCCACGTTGCGTTTCTCGTCTTCCGTCTTGAAATATAACGTCGTGATCGGTTTTTCTAACAAGCAAGCCTGTTGACCGTTTTTTTCTAAAGCGGTCTGCGCTTTTACGCCGTCTTGTTCAGCGAAATACACCGCAAACGCAACGTATTCCCGTCCGCCGTGCGTTAAGAGATACCCTGCGCCACCGCTCAAGGTGGCTTGGTGCGTGCTCACTTCCAGATGCGTGGACGGCGAAACTAAATAATAGAACCGCGTTGCTAAGGCGCGCTTTTCTATGCGCGTGAACGAGTAGGCGTATAGACAAAACGACACCACGATTGCGTAAGCCGTCAAAGAAAGGAGCGTTTTTGCTCTGCGTTTGAAAAACGAAAAAACCGTCGACATACTTTATTGTATGCGACGGCGATGGTTTTATTCGAGATAGAGTACGCAAGTTTGGGTTTGCAAAGTCTTTTTTACGTCAATCACGCGTTGGTTGGACGAACCACGGAATTTTAAACGGATATCCTTTAGTTCTTCTACGTACGGGCCGTCTACTAACACGTCGAACAGGGAAATGAGTGCCTTGGTGCACGGCGTATTTTTGTGCTTTTCTTTCAACGTGCCGTCTTGCTCGTCCAAGACAAAGCCCGTATAACACCAGATGCTTTTTTCGGGGTATAACTCCCTTACCTTTTGTACAAACGGATATAACCCGGCTTGGTTTTGCGGTTCTAACGGCTCGCCCCCAAGCAGGGAAAGCCCTGCGATAAACGGGGAATTGAGCTCCTTTAAAATCTGCGATTGCGTTTCCGCGTCAAACGGCTTGCCGTAGTTAAAATCCCAAGCAATTTCGTTGAAACAGTTTTTGCAACGATGGGTACAGCCGGATACGAATAACGAGATCCGCACCCCTTCGCCGTTTGCGATATCCGTCCATTTTATCGTAGCGTAATTCATTAAAGATGCAACACTCTGTCCTTGATTTCTTGCGTTCTGCCTTGGTTCCAGTACTGCGTCCCGATATATCCGCAAGTACGTCTTGCAACGTTCATTTTGGCTTGGTCGCGGTTCTTACAATGCGGGCATTCCCAAATGAGTTTCCCCGTTTCGTCCGTTTGGATTTGAATTTCACCGTCGTAGCCACAAACTTGGCAGTAATCACTCTTTGTGTTCAATTCCGCGTACATAATATTCTCGTAAATGAATTTCATAACCGCTAAAACCGCGGGAATATTGTCTTGCATGTTCGGAACTTCTACGTAGCTGATTGCGCCACCGGGAGAAAGTTGTTGGAATTCGCTTTCAAACTTCAGCTTCGTGAACGCGTCGATTTCTTCCGTCACGTGTACGTGATAGCTGTTCGTGATGTAATTCTTATCCGTCACGCCAGGAATGATGCCAAAGCGTTTTTGTAAGCATTTGGCAAATTTATACGTCGTACTCTCCAACGGCGTGCCGTACAAGGAAAAGTCGATATTTTCTTTTTCTTTCCATTCCTTACAACGATCGTTCATCTTTTGCATAACGGCTAAAGCGAACGGCTTTGCTTCTTCGTCCGTATGCGATTTGCCTGTCATGTGCTTGACGCATTCGTACAAGCCCGCATACCCGAGTGAAATCGTCGAATAACCGCCGAACAACAATTTATCGATCGTTTCGCCTTTCTTTAATCTCGCCAAAGCGCCGTATTGCCATAAAATCGGCGCAGCATCGGAAAGCGTACCTTTCAAACGGTTGTGTCTTTGCATCAAGGCGCGATAGCAAAGATTCAAGCGTTCGTCGAAAATTTCCCAGAACTTCGCTTCGTCGCGTCCAGACGATAAGGCTACGTCGACAAGGTTAATGGTCACGACGCCTTGATTAAAACGCCCGTAATATTTCGGCTTGCCTTCTTCGTCTACGTACGTCGTCAAGAAACTTCTACAACCCATACACGTGTAGCAATGTCCTTCGCCGTTTTTATCGACCTTGAATTCCAACATTTTCTTTTCGGAAATATAGTCGGGAACCATACGTTTTGCGGTACATCTCGCAGCCAATTCCGTAAGATACCAGTACGGTTGACCTTCTTCGATATTATCCGGTTCTAACACGTAAATGAGTTTCGGGAACGCAGGCGTCGTCCAAACGCCCGATTCGTTTTTAACCCCACGAATACGTTGACGCAACGTTTCTTCAATAATCAACGCCAAGTCCGCTTTTTCCTGTTCGTTGCGCGCTTCGTTTAAATACATAAACACCGTCACGAACGGGGCTTGACCGTTGGTCGTCAAAAGCGTGACGACTTGATATTGAATCGTTTGAATCCCGCGTTTGATTTCGTCGCGAAGGCGTTTTTCCGCGATCTCCGCAATCTTATTCTCGTCGGCAATCCCAAGCTCCGCCAATTCCGCCGCAACTTCCAAACGGATCTTTTTACGACTGATATCCACAAAAGGCGCGAGATGCGTCAAGGAAATACTTTGTCCGCCATATTGATTAGAGGCAACTTGCGCGATAATTTGCGTTGCAATATTACAAGCCGTGGAAAAACTGTGCGGTTTTTCGATTAATGTCCCCGAAATAACCGTACCGTTTTGCAACATATCTTCCAAGTTTACAAGATCGCAATTGTGCATATGTTGCGCGAAATAGTCCGCGTCGTGGAAATGAATTAACCCTTGATCGTGCGCCGCAACAATGTCTTCGGGCAACAAAATACGACGGGTTAAGTCTTTGGAAACTTCCCCTGCCATATAATCCCGTTGGACGCTGTTTACAGTAGGATTTTTATTAGAGTTTTCTTGCTTTACTTCTTCGTTATTGCATTCGATCAACGTCAAAATTTGCGCGTCGGTCGTATTCGACCGTCTTACGAGTTCACGCGTATAACGATAAGTGATATATTTCCGCGCAAGCACGAACGACATCGATGCCATCAAGCGGTTTTCTACCATGTCTTGAATTTCTTCAACGTGGGGCGAACGACCAAGCGCCGCGCACTCTTCCGTGACAACGTCAACAATCGCAAGCAATGCCGCTTCCGAAATGCGATGACGTTCCCCGACTTCTTTATTCGCCTTGCGAATAGCCGCAACAATTTTCTCCCTATCAAACGCAACTTCCTGTCCGCTTCTTTTAATAATTTTCATTTCTCTTTTCATAACCGTTTCTCCTTCCGCCCCACTTTTCTTTCGTATAATTTATTCTTTTTCCACAAGATATTGTGTTTTTCTCCCCGTTTTTTATCACTTTTTGCACAATATATTGTGGTTTCTTGTTTCGGTGCTCTATTATTTTATACTATATCTTGTGTCAAAGTCAAGTGTATGAACACAAAATATGGTATAGAAAAAAGTTATATATAGTATTTCCCAAAAAACTTTTTAATCGGTTAAAATCCTGACTTTACAAGAATGCAAGCGCTGTATAACTATAAAAAAATAAAATACCATCAAAAAAATGCAAGAAAAAACGCCCAATTCGTTAAAAATTAGACGTTTTTTCTTTAAAGCATGTTTTTAACACTCGAAACGAACTCTTCGTACGTTTTTGATTTCTTTAATAGCTTGAGGAAATCCACGTCCTTGTATTTCTCCAAAAAGTCGTTCCGTAAGAGAAAATCGAGTTCGATTTCTTTTTGCGTTTGCAATTCTTCCCGTTGTTGTACTTGCGAACGTTTAAAATCGATTGCGGGATAAATCCGTTGTATCGCCAGATTGTTATTTAAATAAATACTCAAATTCGCGCGAGTCGCCACTTCTTGGGCGAGTACGTCGTCGGCAGGATTCCCTGTATCTATATTTACCGACGCAAGAATCGCTAACGAACCGCCCTTTTCCAAACATCTTGCCTGATTTAAAAATTTCTTGATAAAGTGAATGGTTTTTGTTTCCAAACCACAAGCGAGCGTTTTCCCACCAGCCGATTCTTCCGTTTCGTTATAGATAGACGCCAAAGCACTTAACGAATCGACGACCAGCAAAACGTTTTTGCCGCTTTCCGCATAACTTCTTGCGCGTTTTAATAAGAAATTCGCCATGAAAATTTGTCTATCTACGTCGTCTTCGTCCGTGGTATAGATGAGTTTTTCCCGATCCATTGCTTTTTCAAACAACGTGACTGTTTCCGGCGTTTGATCGATTAATAACGCCATTACGACCACGTCGTTATTCAATGTCTTAACCGCCCTAATCGACTTTAATAAAAGGGACGTTTTCCCTGCTTTCGGCGCGGAAAACACACAACAACGTTGTCCTTTCCCGAAGGGAATTAACCAGTCTAAATACTTTAATACCGTTGCGGAATATTCATTTCCGTCGTAGAAACGAATACGCTCCGACGGATAACGGGCTACGTTCTCGTCAAAACGTCTACGGCGTAAATCAGATACCAAACACTCGTTTACGGTTAACACGCGCGTCGCAACGATCCCACGAGTATGCTTTTCGCCGTGACAAGAAACGACGTCGCCTTCCTGTAAATCGTGATTTCGAATTAACTCGACGGGGATTAAAATTTTATCGGGAAGATCTTCACAAGTTAACGGCAATAATAACGAAACGTTTTCTAATGTTTGTAATTGTCCGCGGTAGACCTTTCTTTGTCCATTACACGTTTCAATCTTATCAAAATCGGGAGAATGCACCGTGATCATTTTATCTTTTGGACGATTTTTAAATAAATGATGCCAAATTTCAACATCACTCTCCCCGACTTCTTCTTCAGGAGCAGGTTGTTCCTCGTCAAGATCCAAATACAATTCCTGTAATCGGTGAATTTCTTCCATAATTTCCGGGCGCACGTGCTTATTCTTGATCGGCGCGCCTCGTTTCGTCCTTTCGATCGGCGCGGCTTCCCCAGAAACGATTGCAACGATTTTGGGGATAAGATCCGGTTTCTTTACGTCTGTAGGACGGTGCACGCCAACCTCTCGCCCCACTCGGCGTAAATCATCCAAGCTTAATCCTGATAAATACGTAAACGCTTTCGCTTTAAATTCTTCAATATACTTACTCATATTCTCTCATCCTTTCCATATAAAGGAGTTTTTTGCCACTACTTTTCCAAGCCGACAACGAAAAGTCAAACTCACCCTTTTCCGCTCTCTCTATCATCTTTTCGTCGAATAACGATAAAAAGTTTTTCGCACAATCGATATCAAGCGCGCCGTCTTTCGGTTTATAATGCATCGGAATTACCGCTATAGGCGCAAGCGCGTCTACGTACTCTTTCGCTTGCTCCGCCGTAATCGTATACGTACCGCCAATCGGCAACAATACTACGTCTACATTCCCGATTTTTTGTAGAATTTCCGAAGAAACTTCTTCTCCCAAATCCCCGAAATGACAAACCCGAATCCCGTCCATTTGGATTGTGAATATACAATTCTTTCCACGCAAAACACCTTGCATGGAATCGTGAAAACTTTCTACGCCAACGATTTCCACGTCGTTGATTTGAAATTCCCCCGCCGTATTTACAACGGAGAACGCACCTTCTACACCCGAAATATAATTATGATCAAAATGCCCGTGGCTCACCGTAATGATATCCGAAAAAACCCCTTTCGGCATTTCATAGCCAACACCTCGGTATGGATCGGTGACAACCGCCGTACCCGACGCAGACGTCAAACGGAAACACGAATGCCCCAAATACTGTATACGCATAGATCCCCCTTTATTTTACCAGACGCGCCGAAATACGAATTTGCATCTCTTGTGGCTCTCCCCCGAGCAATAATGCATATTTCAACGACGCCAACAACGAATTTTGGGTCACGGAATAAGTGATTTTATGGGTTAACGCTTGCATTTCGCCCTCCGCGCCACGAATACCGAGCACGCCTTGCGTAATTTTCCCGTTTTCCAAAACCAAATGCAGAGTGTAATCGCCCTTTCTATCAATCGTAGCGGTTTCCCCTTGTAAAAGGAGCGTCACTTCCGCTTGCTCGTCCAAGTAAAAGAGCTTTACTTCCCCAACGGAAAGTTTCAATCCACCCTTTCTTTTTATCCGCGTTTCCACCCCGTCTACCGTTGTGGAAATTTCTATCATACACTCCTGCAATTCGTATTCTTCTGTCATTTTTCGTCTTTTTTCGTATCGATTTTTCTTTATTATAACAAATATTTTTCAAAAAGTAAACCAATTATACTAATTTTGAAAAATAATCTTTAATCGTTGCCACGTTTAATGGTTTCTCGAATCAAACGCCCTGTTTTCAAGGCATCGGAAAGACACTTCTCGTCGCCATTGGCAATCGCGTCGCGGTAAACGGTTAAATTTTCGATCAAACCGTTCAATTCGCGCACAATATACGGTTGATTGTACATATATAATTCCGTCCACATCTTTTCGTCAACCCCAGCAATTCGCGTCATATCTTGAAAGCTACCGCCGGTAAAACCGTCACAATGGCGTACCTGCTCGCTTTTTACGTACGCGTTGGACACCAAATGTGCGAGTTGCGACGTCAATGCAATCTTCCGATCGTGTTCTTGCGCACTACATTCGATTATCTTCCCAAAACCCATTATCTCCACGTACTTTTTAATTTCCGTCACTGCATCTTCGGACGTTTTTTCCGAGCGAGTAATAATTAAGTTGGCGTTTTTAAAGAGTTTGGGTGTAGCAGACGTGATCCCTGACGTTTCCTTTCCCGCCATCGGATGCAGTCCTACGTAGCGATAATTACGCTCTTGCTCATACACAGCGGTTTCGACCGCCGATTTCACACCGCAAATATCCGCAACCAACGCTCCATCCTTAAATTTACCGTTTTGTAAAAGTCCGATCGTAGCGGTAGGCGGAATGGCAATAAATACGACGTCGTATTCGTCAAGTCGCTCTGCTCTAGCGTGAATATATCCTTTTTTTAAAGCGTATTCTACTGCTTCGTCACTACGATTAAAGCCATCTACAAGATATCCGGCAGACGTCAAAGCACCACAAATCGAACCACCTATAATTCCCAAACCGACCACTGCTATTTTTTTCATTGAGTCTACCTCCGAAACGTTGTCTTTTGAGTATTTTAGCATATTTTTTGAAAAAATTCAACTGTTGGAAAAGCAATCCGCATTTTTTCGACAAAAAAAGAAGGCACTACACGATTGCATTGCCTTCTTATACCATTATTCTTTATGCATTTTCCCGATATACTTTTCTCTCGTTGCAATTCCTCCGCGAATATGTCTTTCGCTTAAATTGACCTCCAAAACTTCCCGAACCCGTTCGTATAAATCGTTATCCACGTATTTTAAACGTTCGGAAACGTCTTTATGTACCGTTGATTTACTGATGGAAAAATGCGCGGAACACGCCCGTACGGTACAACCCGTTGCAACGATATACTCCGCGCATTTTCTTGCTCGCTCTTCAATATATTCCCACAAAATCCCGACCTCCGCAATTCGCTTACGGAATATTCTATGTCGGTTTTTTGGTGTTTATGAACGATTTTCGCCGTTTATTCGCCTTTTTTATAAAACGTCGGATAAACCCGAACCACCGTACCTTCTTTATAAGGGCTAACCCTTTGCGCACGGTTGCTCTGCGTTAAAATAGGCACGTCTTCCGTAGAAAGTTCGGACACGTTATCCTGCTTATCTACTACCACAAGCATATACGGCACGGTCACGTAGCTTGCGCTAATAACACTCGCCCCGTCCGATAAACCTACGATAATCGAGCCTTTACCATACCGTTTGGCTTTCTTGATTTGCGATACGCAAACCCGTTTAAATCTACCTTCACTCGTTGCGATAACCACTTCGCCTTCGTCGTCGATTTGCGACGCAAATACGACAAAATCGCCGTCACGGAGCGAGATCCCCCGTACGCCCGACGCTTGTCTACCCTGTACGGGAATATCATCCGTCAATGCGTTTAAGCAAATCCCATCTTTGGTCACAAGCATTATCGTATCGTCCGTTTCCACACTCTCCTGTTCGACGTTGATTACTTCGTCGCCGTCTACAAGTTTGATCGCTGGGAAATTTTCTTTGCGTTGATCGTATTCCGACCATTCCGATTTCTTGATCATACCTTTCTTCGTGAAGAAGATCAAGTTCCCGAACGGCAAATGTTCCCCCGCTTCAAACAACGCCACGACGCGCTCGCCGGTATCCGCCGTCTTGGATAAATCCCGAAGAGATACCCCTTTTTCAGTTAATTTGCCCCAAAGCGACGGCTCGGAAATGTCCAAACGGTGGCAGTTCCCGTCGTTGGTAAACGCAAAGATTCGCTTATCCGTCATCGTCTTTAGCGTCTTGATCGCAAGCGTTTGCGGTTTGAATTTTCCTTCCAAAGGTTGTTTTAAAGCGTCGGCGTGTTTTCCCGTCAATACTTTAAATTTATCGTCCGCCGTGTATACGAGCGTACACGAAACCGCTTCTCTCTTGATTTCCGAAATAGCCAGCATTTCATCCGCTTCTTCTCTCGTAAATACAAGCTTGGATTTTCTCGGCGTGGGATACGCGTCTTTGATTTGCGTTATCTCTTCCTTAACCACTTGCAATTGCAAATCCCCACTCTTGGAAATCGCCGTAAGTTTTTTGATCAATTTCTTGAGTTCTTTGAGCTCGTTTTCCAACTTAAACGTTTCAAGTTTGGTCAAGCGAGCGAGTCGCAAATCGAGAATGGCTTGCGCTTGAACTTCGGACAAAGAGAAACGCTCCATCAATTTCGCACGCGCGTCGGCGGTACTTTCCGATTTTTTGATAATCGCAATGACTTCGTCGATATTTTGCACGGCGATAATCAAACCTTCCAACACGTGAGAACGTTGCTCTGCTTGATGCAAATCGAATAACGTACGACGTTTGATCACTTGTTGTTGGTATTTTACGTAATGACGGATAATTTCCATTAGCCCAAGTTGTTGGGGTTTCCCATCCGCAATCACGACCATATTAATCCCAAACGTGACTTCCAAATCGGTATATTTATATAAGCACTTGAGTATCGCGTTCGGATCGGCGTCTTTTTTGATGCGAATAACCGCGCGCATACCCGTTCTATCCGATTCGTCCGCAACGTGATCTATGCCGTCTAATTCGTCTTCCTTTTCGTCGCACAACTCCACGATTTTACGCAATAATTGTGCTTTGTTGACTTGATAAGGAAGTTCGGTAATGACAAGATTTGTTTTCCCGTTGTCCGTTTTTTCTGCTTGGATTTTTGCGCGTAGCGCAATCTTTCCACGCCCTGTTTTGTAGGCTTGGATCAACTCGTTTGCGAGAATAATCCCCCCCGTCGGAAAATCGGGCGACGGGATGTATTCCATCATTTCTTCCAAAGAAATCGCAGGGTTGTCAATGTATGCCACGACGCCGTTGATCACTTCTTCCAAGTTATGCGTAGGAATATTTGTCGCAAGCCCGACCGCAATCCCCGACGCTCCGTTTACAAGCAAGTTCGGAAAACGCCCCGGCAATACGTCGGGCTCTTTTAAACTATCGTCGAAGTTTAAGGAAAAACTCACCGTTTCCTTGTCGATATCCCGCAATAATTCCAACGCCAAAGGCTCCATACGGGCTTCAGTATAACGCATTGCAGCGGCAGGGTCGCCGTCGACCGAGCCGAAATTCCCGTGGCCGTTAACAAGTGTTTTGCCCATATTGAAATTTTGCGCCATACGTACCATCGCATCGTAGACCGAGCTGTCGCCGTGGGGATGGTATTTACCCATACAGTCCCCGACTATACGCGCACTCTTTTTATGCGGTTTATCGGGCGTCAAACCCATTTCGTTCATTGTATACAATATACGGCGTTGTACGGGTTTTAAGCCGTCTTCTACGCGCGGAAGCGCACGGTCGAGAATAACGAATTCCGCATACGGAAGCATGGAAGTATGCAATACTTTTTCCAGCGGTTCGACGTATAATTGTCCGGTCGGTTCGATCATTTCCGGTTCTTTCTTACTTTTCGCCATTTTCCGCCTCCTTACGTTCCGTCTTGTCTATTTTCTCCATAAACGCATCCCGTTTATTAAAATTCGCGTATTTCGCCAAAAATTCCTTTCTGCCGTCTACCTTATCGCCCATGAGCGTGGTAATCATCCGTTCCGCTTTCACGGCGTCTTCAATCGTCACTTGGATCAAGTTTCGGGTTGCGGGATTCATCGTCGTTTCCCAGAGCTGTTCAGCACTCATTTCCCCAAGCCCTTTGTAGCGTTGCAACTGATACCCTTTTCCGATTTTTTCTATCTTCGCGTTCAATTCCTTATCGTCGTAAGCGTATTCCACCTTATCGCCTTTATACACCTTGTAAAGGGGTGGCATACCGATATACACAAATCCTGCATCGACAAGCGGACGCATATAGCGGAAGAAGAACGTCAACAAAATACACCGAATATGCATACCGTCTTGGTCGGCATCCGATAAAATAATGACTTTTTGATAATTGACTTTTTCAATTTTGAATTCCGAGCCATAACCTGCGCCGATCGCGCCGATCATGGTACGGATTTCTTCGTTTTCCAAAATTTGCGCCAACTTTTTCTTTTCAACGTTGAGTGGTTTACCGCGAAGCGGTAAAATGGACTGAAATTGTCGTACGCGCGCTTGTTTTGCCGTACCGCCTGCCGAATCCCCCTCAACGATAAACATTTCGTTGAATTCGGGTTTCTTCCCCGAACAGCCTGCAAGCTTCCCTATCAGCGTCAAGCCATCGATTTTCTTGCCTTTCCGCAAATTATCTTTCGCTTCTTTCGCCGCCATACGGGATTTCGCCGCGCCTTGCGCTTTTTTAATAATTTCTTCCATGGTCTTTTTATAACCACGGACGTTCTTAAAGGCGTTAAAGCCTTCGATTACCGCACCCTCTACCGCAGGACGGGCTTCGGTATTCCCGAGTTTGGTTTTCGTTTGCCCTTCAAATTGTACAACCGCAAGCTTTACCGAAAGCACGACCGTCAACCCTTCGGCAAAATCGTCGCCTTGCAAATTCGCGTCTTTTTCCTTTAAAAAGCCGTTATTTCTTGCAAATTCGTTTAAAACTCTCGTCAAACCCGAATGAAAACCCATTTCATGGTATCCGCCTTCGGGCGTCGGAATGTTATTGACGAACGAAATCATATTCTCGTGATAGCGGTTGTTGTGCTGAATAGCAAACTCGACTTTCACACCGTTCTTTTCCGTCGAATAATAAATCGGTTGCGCGTACAATTTTTTCTCGCCGTCGTTGAGATCTTTCACGTAATCGGCGATCCCACCGTTATATTTGAACGTAGCCCGATACGGCTCGCTTTCAAGCGCCAGCTCGTCCACTTCCGCGAACAGGGATTGTTGGGGTTCTAAAGACAATAAATCCATTTGTTCGCTTTCCGTTTCCACGTCCAACGAAACCGTTTCTTCCGTTTCCTCTTCGCCGTCCGCGTTTTCGTTCGTATCGGAGAACGCCGCGCGACTTCTACGGATTTCCGCCATCGAAATACGCTCGTCGATAATCGTAATTTCAACGCCTTGGTTTAAGAACGCGAGTTGCTTTAAGCGTTCTTCTACCGTTTCTAAATCATAATCGACTTCCGAAAACACCTGCGGATCGGGTTTAAAACGGATTTTCGTGCCTTGGCGGTTGGTTTTAATCCCCGTATCTTCCAATGGCCCGTCGGGAATACCCGAATCAATCTTTTTCTTTCGCGCGTTGTATTTGGAGTGGAAACTCATCTTATACATACGCTTGTTTCGACAAACTTCGACGGTAAGCCATTCCGAGAGCGCGTTGGTGACCGAAGCGCCTACCCCGTGCAGACCGCCCGAATACTCGTAATTCCCTTGCCCAAACTTACCGCCTGCGTGTAATTTCGTAAAGACGAGTTGAACACCCGAAACCTTTTCTTTCGGGTGTATATCCGTCGGAATCCCACGCCCGTTATCTTCTACGGTTGCGCTTCCGTCTTTATGCAAAATTACTTGAATTTTATCCGCATAGCCGTTTGCGGCTTCGTCTACGGCGTTGTCAATGATTTCCCAAAGTATATGGTGTAAACCCTTAATCCCCGTAGACCCGATATACATACCGGGACGCATACGCACGGCGTCTAAGCCTTCTAAAACTTCTATGTCTTTCGTGCTGTATTCGCCGTTTTTGTTTTTCTCTGTCGTTGCCATTGTATCCTCTTTTTTCGTGTTTTTATCCTTTTTTTCGACTTTTACGCAAAAAATGTGCCATTTTGCTCTATTATAGCATTTTTTTCCACGTTTTTCAAACGTTTGACGGCAATTTTTTTCCTTTTAACTATTTATTCCCCTTATAATTTTGATGATTTCATCAAATTTTGAGCAATTATAGTCGGGTTTTGCTTGATTTGTCAACGTTTTCCTTTTTGGATTAAACCATATCGAAGTAATCCCTGCGTCGTTTGCAGCGCGAATATCCGCGCTTAAACTATCCCCAATCCAAACGGCGCGTTCTTGATCAAAATCCCGAATATGAGATATGACGTAGTTTGTATATTCTTTCGCCGGCTTATCCGCGCCGATCGTATCCGAAATAAATACGTCTTCCGCATATCCCCACAATTTTGCAATATCAAAACGGGATTTTTGTATATATTCCGTACCGTTGGTGACGATAAATACTCTACCAAGCGTATTCAGCTCTTCCAAAAACGCTTGCGCACCGTCTACGTAAATCGGGTGCGTCGCCAAGTGTTGCAAATACATACGGTTAAACGCTTCCCCGTTTACGCTCGTAATCCCAAGCGTTTGCAAATACAGTGGAAACCGCTTTGCAATTAAGGCTTTTCTCGTGATTTCCTTTCTCTCGAGCGCTTCCCACAAGCCGTCGTTGACGGCTTTAAAAACGCTTAAAAACCGCTCTTCCCAAGCAATTTTACATTCCGCAAACGCCGAACGTATGGCAAGCGCCGATGCGCCGTGAAAATCCAATATCGTATCGTCCGCATCCACCAAAAATACGTCTTTCATCTATTTCTCCTTTCCGCTTAGAACAGCAAGATTTTTCAAGGCTCGCGTATAGGCAATATACCGTTCTCCAACCGTCATTCCATCGGGAACAACTACGACGGAGCTAAACTCTAACCCCTTGCTTTCGTAAACGGACATAACGTTGACTTTGGAACGGGAAACTCTATTTTTTGCCCCGATATCGTTATACGATTTTCGCGTGTATTTTTCTTTTTCACTTTCCGCACATATAATCGCTTTCAAACCCTTTTTGTCCCTGAAAAACGCCGAAATTTTTCGCGCGCTAATCTGCTCCACTTCCGGCCCGTCGTAGCCGATCGGTTTCATATCCAACTCCAACGTTGAAGCAACGAATTCTACGATTTGGTTGGTGTTGCGATAATTTTGATTGAGTTCGTATACGGTAAAATCGGGGAAAGCGTCTTTCCAATCCCGAATCCCACGCCAAGGCGTTATGTTTTGCGCCAAATCCCCGAACACGTTAAACGACGATTTACGGTTGATCTTCCGCAACAAATGATATTCACAAGCGGAAATATCCTGCCCTTCGTCCACGAAAACGTAAGAAAATGCCGGGGAAAGCCGTTCGCTAATCCCTGCGCAAATCACGCAAAGCGCATACGCGTCCGAGAGATACATCGACCTAGACGTCATGCCGAATTTCTGCTTGTATTTTTTCACCGTTTCGCGGTAAAAATAGCGTACGACGTCAATAAAACCGTTTCCGCTACCCAACTCCGAAAACGTTTTTTCACCACGCAAATATGCGTAAAATTCTGTAAACGAAACGTTGGAATCGCCGATAAAAACAACCTTTTCCCGTACGCTGTCAATCTCTCTGAGCGTAGCCTCTCTACGTTCGATTCGGTCGGCATACGTATAAACGTCTACCCCACCGATTTTTTGCTTAAAACGCCGTAAATCGGAAAGCTCTTTTTCTACGTCCGTGCGTAATTCTTCCAGCGAACGCACTCCTTCGGCGACAATTCGCTCGGTATTTCTTGCAACGAAAGACGCGCTCTTGTAAAAGGACGTTAACTGCCGATAGAAATATTCGGGCACTTTCGCGCGATCACTTTTTAGCGTTCCGTCGAAAAAGTCGTCGACGTCCAAAATACAGTTCATCAACTCACGGAAGGGTTTTGTATAATATAAACCGCCCTCCTTACGCTCTTTCATCTCCCCCAAAACGCAACGACGAACGCGCATAGACGCGTTTTTAATCCCTTCGTACGCCACAATTTGCTTTTTACATTCCGCGATAATCGAATGGATATACGCGTGGCATTCTTCCCCCGTGAACATACCGTATAAACTGTCGTACACTTTGTCGAGTTTCTTTTGAACGTCCGCAACAAACTTAGGTGAATATACGTATTCCAAATAACTTTCGGGTTCTTTTTGCGTGACGTCGATCCTGTCCGCAACGTCGATTTTCGCATTTCTCAAAACTTGTAAAAAATACTCGTAAACGGTCATTGTTTTGACGCGTTCAAGCTCCAAAACTTCCGCCAACTCGTCAATGAAGGCATTAAAGGAATCACTCGGCGTGATCACCAAAAGATCCCGAGCTTTGATATCTTCATTGTTATACATCAAGTAGCTTAACCGATGCAACATGACCATCGTTTTCCCACTACCCGCGCATCCCTGCAATACGAAATCCCCGTCTTCGGGACGTGTAATAATTTCGTATTGTTTTTCTTGTATGGTTTCAATAATATCTCTTACCGCAGGTTCATCCTTGCGATTTTTGATGATCTCTTTTAAATACGGATCGAGTACGTTTTCTTCATCTCGCCCACCGATTTCTTCGGCGGATAAATACTCCTTTAAAGACAAGTATTCGTTCTTAAAATCCAAAATTTCGCCGTTTTTTGCGCGGATCGCCCGCCGAAGTATCGTCTTGTATTCGTATTCGTTAAACGAAAAAGAAGAACAACTCTTTTGATAATAGCGTCTTGCTACGGGAGCGCGCCAATCGAGAATTTCCAAATGCACGTCCCCTTTTTTACCGATATAATAGCTGTTGTAGCCTTCTATATTATCCACCAAGTCCATTCGGGCAAAGTACGGCTCGTCAAAAAACGGGCGAAATTCTTCCATCTTCGCTTTCCTGCGTTCGATTTCGGCGATCAACTGCCCGATTTTTCGATAATTCTCAGCGGAATTTTCCCGATCGGATTCCAAACGAGCGATTTCCTCGCGCGCCTGTTGAATGGATTTTTTATGTGGACGGATACGCGCGATACGCAACATTTGCATTACCGCCTTGACGTGTTCCCGTTCGTATTCCGTTTGTTCGTCATCGTTCAAAAGAGATAAAAACCATGCGTGATCCCCCGATTTTTTCGGGTTGAGCAAAGCGAGTATTCTTTCGTACGTTATTTTTTCCGACATAGCCTTTCACCTACCGTTATTTTTAATCATAACACATTTTTTCTAAAAAAGAAAGGATTTGACGGAAATTTTTCCTAAATTTTTTTTAGCGGACAAAAATAGACAAAAACGCCTCGGTCTTCGAGACGTTTTTGAAGATTACATTTTTTCAGGAATACCGATCCCAAGCAACGCAAACGCGTTTTTCAGGGCTTGCAAGGTAGCATTTGTCAAAGCCAACCGGAAGTTTTTCGTTTGCTCGTTTTCCGCTGTAAGAATTTTACAGTCGAAATAGAATTTGTTGAATTTCTGTGCTACGTCCACCGCAAAACGGGCAACGTAAGAAGGTTCGTATTTCTCCGCAGCGGACGCTACCGTTTCAGGGAAAGTTGCCAACGCTTTTACAAGCTCGATTTCTTCCGCAGTAAGCGTGGGAATTTCAAAGGTTTCAGGCACTCCGCCCTTTTGTAATACGGAATACGCGCGCGCACAAGTATATTGCACGTATACACTCGTTTCCCCGTCAAAGTTGAGCACTTTATCATACGAGAATACGATATCTTTAATTTTGTTGTTATATAAAGCCCCGAAAATAACCGCGCCTACCCCGACTTTTTGCGCCACTTCGGCTTTGTTTTCTAAATTCGGATTTTTCTCCACCAAAATTCCCGCGGCTTTGTCGATACATTTTTGAATAACGTCTTCCAAAAATACGACGTTCCCTTTACGGGTAGACATCGTGCCTTCTTCCAAAGAAACCATGCCGTACGCTACGTGTACGAGATCTTTCGCCCACGCTTTCCCCATCAATTCCAAAACTTTAAAGAATTGCTTGAAGTGTAAATTTTGTTGATAAGCAACGACGTATAAGCACTTGTCGAAATCGTACGTTTGTTTTCTATACATAGCGGCAGCCATATCCCGCGTCGCATACAACGACGTACCGTCCGATTTTAAGATGATGCAAGGCGCCATACCGTATTCTTCCAAATCTACGATTTGTGCTCCCCTGCTTTCCACTAACAAGTTATGTTCCTTCAACTCGTCGATAACCGGTTGCATTTTATCCGAATAAAAACTCTCGCCAGCGTACGAATCGAAACGGATATCGAGCATATCGTAAATCTTTTGAACGTCTTTCAACGTCAATTCCTTAAACCAACGGAAGAGTGTTTGACATTCTTCGTCGCCCTGTTCAATAAGCTTGAAATACGCGCGCGCTTCGTCTTCGTACTCGGGATGGGTTTCCGCTTCTTGGTGGAAACGCACGTACAATTCGTTCAACGCGCGAATACCGCCCTGTTGCACCGTTTCTTTGTCCCCCCAACGCTTATACGCGGAAATGAGCTTCCCAAACTGCGTACCGTAATCGCCAAGGTGGTTGATCCCAACGGTTTTATAACCCAAGAAGTTAAAAATCCGATACAACGCGCCACCAAGCACCGTCGTCGACAAATGCCCGATATGGAAGGGTTTTGCGATATTGATGGACGAATAGTCAATACAAACCGTTTTCCCCGCGCCTTGATTCGATGAACCGTAGCCGTCCTTTTCCGTAAGAATTTTATCCAAGGTTGCACGGACGAATCCGTCTTTGTTGATTTTAAAATTCAAATACCCGTTCACTGCGGAAATCTCGCTGATCACGTCGTCCGTTTGCAAGGAGTTTTTTAAATCTTCCGCAATCATTACGGGGCTTTTGCGAAGAGCTTTCGCAAACTTAAAGCACGGCAAAGCGTAATCGCCCATTTCTGAATTCGGGGGCAAAGCAATCGCTTCGTAAATCTCCGCCGTTGTCACTCCGTCTACACAAATTTTTTGCGCTATATAATTCTTGTAATCCATAATTATACCTTCGTTTTTTCGATTTTTTTCATTTTTCTTAAAATATATTACCATATTTTTTAAATTTGAGCAACTTTAATTTGCCAAATTTTCAATTTTGTATTATAATATATTGGAAATTTTTCAAAAAACCATGAAAAAAAGGATGATGAAATTATGAAACTCGGTGTTGTTGGACTTCCCAACGTTGGTAAATCTACACTCTTTAATGCAATCACGCACGCGGGCGCAGAATGCGCGAACTATCCCTTCTGCACAATCGAGCCGAACGTCGGCGTCGTTGCTGTTCCCGACGAGCGTTTGGACAAACTTTCCGCTTTATACAACAGTAAAAAAGTCACCCCTGCCGTTATCGAATTCGTGGATATCGCAGGGCTTGTAAAAGGTGCGTCCAAGGGCGAAGGTCTGGGGAACAAATTCCTTTCGCATATCCGTGAAGTTGACGCAATCGTACACGTCGTACGTTGTTTCGAAGATAGCAATATCACGCACGTAGACAATAAAATCGATCCCGTTTCGGATATTGAAACCATCAATCTCGAGTTGGTGCTTTCGGATATGGAAGCCGTACAAAACCGCATGAACAAAGTCAAAGTACAAGCACGTGGCGGTTCGGATAAGAAAGCTGTAGAAGAATACGCGTTTTTGGAACGTTTATACGCGCATCTCGAAAGCGAAAAACCTGCAAGAACGTTTTCCATCGCCGATACGGAAACAGAGTTTATCAGAAACTGTTTCTTATTGACGACAAAACCCGTCATTTACGCGGCGAATATCAAGGAAGACGATATGGGTAAAGACGAAAACGAACTCCCCTACGTCAACAAAGTACGGGATTGGGCGCAAACGGAAGGCAGCGAAGTGCTCGTCATTTGCGCGAAAACAGAAGAAGAATTATCACAAATGGACCCCGACGACAAAGCCGTATTTATGGAAGAATTCGGGCTCGGTGAAAGCGGTTTGGATAGACTGATTAAAAAATCCTATTCCCTGCTCGGTTTAATCTCTTACTTGACTGCCGGCGAAAAGGAAACGCGCGCTTGGACGATCGTCAAAGGCACGAAAGCTCCGCAAGCAGCAGGAAAAATCCATACGGATTTTGAAAAAGGCTTTATTCGCGCAGACGTAGTCAACTGGGAAATTCTTGTAGAACTCGGCTCGATCGCCGCCGCGAAAGAAAAAGGCAAAGTCCGTTCCGAAGGCAAGGAATACGTGATGCAAGACGGCGACGTCGTAGAATATTATTTCAACGTTTCCAAGAGCAATAAATAAGTAAGGTATTTTGTTATAAACTCGCAAAGAAATGGACAAAATCTTTTATGCCCAAAAATACGAATACCCCTGCTCGGAAACAGCCGTCCTAAAAATTTTGCACGAATATTTCAAATTAGACGAAGTTTCCGTAAAAAGGACGAAAAACGGCAAGCCGTACGTAGACGTACGCCCATCGCTACATTTTTCCGTTTCGCATACGGATACGATGCTCTTTATCGCCTTTTCCGATCAGGAAATCGGTATAGACGCCGAACACAACGCTCGACAAGTCAACTATTTGCCGATTTTAAAAAAACTCCCTTCCATTGAGAGAGAAAACATACGAACACAACAAGACTTTCTACAGCTTTGGACGGCAAAGGAAAGCGTTGTAAAATACTTGGGCGAGTGTTTGTCTAAAGGTTTAAAAGAGATCGAACTTCAAACGGACGGTATTGATTACAAGGGCAAGCGTCTACCCTGTCGTTTGACGCAACTTACGCTTGCTGAACACGTAATAAGCGTTTGCTCGGAAAAAGATTGTTTAAACGTAGAATTTATAAAAATTTAGGAGAAATTATGATTGGTGTTGTCATCGCAATGCAAAGCGAAGCGGATATTTTATTAAACGAAATGAAAATCGTACGTTCCCTTACGGTGAGCGGAAAAAACGTGTACGTGGGAACTTTCCAAGGCAAAAACCTTGCCTTATGCGTGTGCGGAGTCGGAAAAGTGAACGCGGCACTCGGCGCGCAACTACTCATTAGTAAATTTGATGCGGAAACGTTGTTAAACTTTGGCGTTGCAGGCGGATTAAACGATTCGACAAAGCTTTGCCAAGTCTATCAAATTTCAGACGCTGTACAATTTGATTTCGATTTGACGCAATTAAACGGCACGAAAATCGGTACTTTGGACGAATATACCGAGAATTATTTGGCGCTCGCTTCGTGCGGAAACGAATTCCCTTGCCGTAAACTCGGCACGTCAGACCGTTTTAACGACTCTCCCGACGATTATCGTTTACTCACCGAAGAGTTGAACGCCGATATTCGGGATATGGAAGGCGCGGCGATTGTGCAAGCTGGATATTCCGCGCAAATTCCCGTCTACTCCGTCAAAGCCATCTCCGACGTTGCAGGTAGTGGTAGCACCACCGAACAATTCCTGCAAAATCGGGACAAAGCCTTGCAAAACTTAAAGCTTGCGCTCCCGTCAATTTTTAAAAATTTATAATCTCTTACAAAGGAAAAACCATGGTAGATTTAGGGGATTGGAATGAAATATTAGCGCCATTGTTTGCTGACGAACGCTATTTAAAAATCCGAAAATTTCTCATTGACGAATATAAAAACCACGTCGTATATCCCGATATGTACGATTTGTATAACTGTTTCCGTTATACGCCCTTTTCATCCCTAAAAGTTGTGTTGTTGGGGCAAGACCCCTATCATAACGTCGGGCAGGCGCACGGGTTGTGCTTTTCCGTGCAAAAAGGCATACAACATCCTCCCTCGCTACAAAATATCTTCAAAGAACTGCAATCAGATATCGGCTGTCCACTCCCTAAAGACGGCACGTTGACCAAATGGGCAAAGGAAGGCGTGTTGCTGATGAATACTTCCCTTTCCGTTCGCGAACATCAAGCAAACTCCCATTCCAAATGCGGTTGGTCTTGGTTTACCGATAGCGTGATACGGTTGATTTCACAAAAGAAAGAACGCGTCGTTTTTATCCTTTGGGGCGGAAACGCGCGGAGCAAGAAACCGCTAATCGATACATCCAAGCATTTGATTTTGGAATGCGCGCACCCGTCGCCCTTATCCGCCTATAACGGATTTTTCGGATGCAAGCATTTCTCTAAAACCAACGAGTACTTATTAAGACATAACCTTTCCCCGATTGATTGGGATTTAACGCAATAAAAAAAGAAACGTCTGTGGACGTTTCTTTTTTTATTATTCATCGTTTACAAGAGTTTTCCGAGCATAATTTTTAATGCGTATTTGCAATGTTCGTAGGTCAAACCGCCCTGGAAATACGCCGTATACGGCGGTTTTACGGGCGCATCCGCCGATAATTCAATCGACGCGCCTTCCACAAAACACCCTGCCGCCATAATCACTTTACTGTCATATCCCGGCATATCCCACGCTTCTAACGTGACGAAACTGTCGATCGGCGACGCTTCTTGTACCGATTGTATAAACGAGCATAACTGCTCCGCCGTATCAAACCGAATAGCGCGCGTGATATCCGCAGGCGTTTTGTCTAATTTCGGGAAATTTTCATAACCCAAACACTCCATACACTTTCCGATGAGTAAACTCCCTTTAATCGCTTGGTTTACCGTATGCGGAGCCATAAACAACCCTTGATAGAACAACCGATATC
This sequence comes from Clostridia bacterium, assembly GCA_017625565.1. Lineage (GTDB taxonomy): Bacteria > Bacillota > Clostridia > Christensenellales > Borkfalkiaceae > Scatosoma. The sequence continues at coordinate 36,791 of JAGAKN010000011.1, read as the reverse complement.
CGTAAGCGTACGATCCCACTTCGTTCCCAATCGACGGAGCGGTCAATCTCCGCCCAATTTGATCGATGTACGTAGATTTCCCTACGATATAGCCACCCGTCGGAGCAAGTCCGCCCCCAGGGTTTTTAATCAACGAGCCGACCGCAACGTCCGCACCAACTTCGCAAGGTTCTTGCTTTTCTACGAATTCCCCATAGCAATTGTCTATAAAAATACAGCCGTCAAAGCCAAGCGAACGCACAAACGCGCACATTTCCCCAATTTCGGCAACTGAAAAAGCGTCCCGAAGTTCATACCCGCGCGAACGTTGTATATAAATCATTTTTAATCGCGAGCCAATCCGCTCTATTTCTTTCTGGATTTTTTCTTTATCGAATTTCCCTTGCTCGTCTAACCCCACACAATCAAAGGTTATCCCGTAATCTTTTAAAGAGCCGTTTCCTTCTCCCCAAATTACTCCGCGTAAGGTATCGTAAGGCGTTCCGCTAATGCATAATACGCCATCTCCCGTACGTAAAACCCCGAATAACGCCACCGATAAAGCGTGCGTACCGCTTAAAAGCGCAGGCGAAACAATCCCTGCCTCCGCGCCAAATGCGTCCGCATAAACTTCGCCGAGCGAAAATCTCCCTTCGTCGCCGTATCCATAGCCCGTCGTCGGATTAAAATGCCTTAACGCAATCGAATGCTTATTAAACGCTTTTAATACCTTTTCTTGGTTGTATTCGCTGATTTCATCGGCGATTGCAAACGGCTCGATAAGCGCTCGTTCGCTCTCCTTAATCAATTCTTCTACCGTCATATTCTATCTTTTCCTTTATTTTTCCTAAGTAGTATGTCTAACATAGGTATTATGCGTGACATACTACTCTGTTATAAATAGTTTGCTATATTTTCCGTCGTTGCGTCCTCTGGGCAAAGACGCAAGTGGTTTTCCATGCGTTTAAAGAACGTAAGCTGTCTTTTTGCGTAATTTCGGGTGTTCTTCTTGATCCATTCTTTAATTTCGTCAAGAGAAAGCCCTTGTTTGATCCCGTCAAGCACTTCTTTATAGCCAATCCCTTGCATACATTGCGCCGTTTCGGCGACGCCTGATTGTTGTAAGGATAACACTTCGTTTTCCAATCCGTTTTCAAACATCCAATCTACCCGCGTATTGATACGTTCGTACAACGCTTCGCGTGGATAATCGATGGAAACCGCTAAAAAATCGAAACGCGGAACGGGCTTGTCTTGTTGTAAGGATTTCGCCTTTCCCGTCACGTCGTAAATTTCCAGCGCACGAATTACTCGCTTTACGTCGTTTGGATGCAATTTTTCAGCGCTTGCAGGATCTTTTTCGCGTAAAATCTCGTGTAAACGTTCTACCCCCTGCTCGTTTGCAACTCTTTCGTATTTTGCGCGAATTTCTTCGTTTGCGCCGACGTTGCCGTATTGATGCTTGTATAAAAGCGCGTTGACGTAAAATCCCGTGCCACCACAAATAATCGGCGTTTTTCCTTGTTTTAGCAGATTTTCCACGATCGGCAACGCCATTTCTTCATAATCGCTGACGGAAAAGCTTTCCGTCGGGGAAACAACGTCAATCATATGATGTGGAACTATTGCTCGTTCTTCCTTGCTCGGCTTCGCCGTTCCTACGTCCAAACCGCGATAAATCAACATCGAATCTGCGGAAATAATCTCGCCGTTAAAGCGTTTTGCGCAATCGATGGCAAGCGCTGTTTTTCCCGAAGCCGTTGCTCCGCAAATGACCAGTACTTTCGCCATCAAACAATCCTCTTGAACATTTTTTCGATTTCACGCTTTTTCATCGTTATAACAACCGGTCTGCCATGCGGACACTTTAAGGACATATTGCCATCCATTAGCGTAAATAACGCGTCGATTTCGTCGCTTGTCAAATCCATACCGCCCTTTACCGCAGCTTTGCACGCCGCCGTAGCAAGTTTGTCCTTTAAAAGCTCTTCCAAACGGATGGCGCGATAGCCGTTGATATCGGCTAAAAACTCGTTAAAGAACGCGGTAAGATCTATGGATTGCAAATCTACAGGGACAGCGGTAATTCGAAACAAGTTATTTTCGCCCTCTTCCACGTCGAAACCAATATCCAATAAATCCTGTAATCTTTCGCGAAAAAATCCGCTTTCATAAGCGTTGAGCGATAACTCGAACGGAACAATCATTGTTTGCTTTACAGCGCTACGATTGCGCATTTGTTCCCGTAAACGGTTAAAAATCAAGCGTTCGTGCGCGGCGTGTTGATCGATGATATATACGACGTCTTTTCGTTCGTACATCAAATACGTATTAAACAGCTTTCCTACGTACGTACACGTGGTAATATCAATCCGCTCCTGTTCAAACTTCTTGGTTAAAACTTCGATAATTCTCTTATTTTCTGCAAAAATTTCTTCTTCTGTACGTTTGGGTTTTTGAATCTTTTCTTCGCCTTCTTTTACCTTGATTGCAGGCGGATTAAAATATACGTTGGGGAATCGTTCCTTAATCTTCAAAGCTTTAGCGCCTTCTTTGGTTTTATACCAATCCAACAACCGTTGATGCTCTTCCATCCTTTCTTCCAACGTTAATTTCGGGAACTCATAATCAGGAATTTGATCCATCGGAATAAATCCCTTGCGGTTTTGCTCTTCCTTCAAAGTCTTGAACGGTAATTCCCGACGTTTCGTTTCTTTCTTAAAGCTCGGTGCAGCCTGTTCGATTTCCTTTTGCGCTTCTTCATACGTAAGCGTCGTTAACCCGAATACTTTCTGCGTATCGGTTTTCTCGTCTTTATCCGTCTTGCTTTCTTCTATCGCTTGTTCAACAACGGGCGCAGAAATTCTTTCCACCGCCCAATCCGTTTCCTGCGGAGCATTGACGATATATTCCAACCCTTTGGGTTGTCCGTCTAAAACGGCGGAAATAATACTTGTCACCGTACCAAAAATGATGTTGTTATCGGCAAAGCGTACGTCCGCTTTGTTTGGATGCACGTTGACGTCTACGATCTCCGTCGGAACGTCCAGATGCAGGACGTAAAACGGATACTGCCGTTTCATTAAATAGCTTTGATAGGATTTTGTAATCGCCGCGGAAATCGTTGTATTGACGATGTACCGACCGTTTAAAAACAAACTTTGATAGCTTTTATTTGCTTTCGAAAAATTCTGATTTCCGATAAACCCGCGCAAACGGAGTCCGTTTCTCTGCGCGTCGATCTTATAGCATTGTGCAAAGGTATTCGCGCCGTAGACGCTGACAAACGCCGAGTCCATCCCGTCGCCAAACGATTGTAAAACCTTTTTTTCGTCCACGTAGTACGTAAAGGCTATATTCGGGCGATTGAGTATAAACCTTGTGACAAAATTGGTAATTTCCGTTTCTTCCGCCTTATCACTCCTTAAAAACTTCGCCCTTACAGGAGTATTGAAAAACAGCGTTTCTACGTACACGTCCGTACCGTTTCCCCCTGCTTCTTCCGTAATATTTTCTAATTCTCCGCCAAACGATTTTAAGCCGTAGCATTTGCCGCCTTTGGTTTTGGAAATAATCGACATTCTCGAAACGGACGCAATCGACGCAAGCGCTTCCCCTCGAAAGCCTAACGTCATAATTTGATCCAAATCTTCCGCCTTTGAAATCTTGCTCGTTGCGTGCGGTAAAAACGCCGATTGTAAATCGTCCCGTTCAATCCCACAACCGTTATCAATAACACGAATGGATTGTTTACCGCCTTGTTCAATCCAGATCTCAATCTCTGTCGCGCCTGCGTCAATGGAATTTTCAATCAACTCCTTCACGACGGAACAAGGACGGTCGACAACTTCCCCTGCCGCTATGCGGTTATATACTTTTGCTGGTAATATATTAATTTTTCCCATCTCAAGCTTCTCCGTTTAATTTATCTTTCAAATCGCCAATGAGCATCAACGCTTGAATCGGTGATAACGTGTTCACGTCCGTATCTGCAAGAATTTGCTCGATCTCCGTCAAAGTTCTTGTTTCCGTTTCAGGTTCTTCCGTAAAATCCCATTCGATTTGCTCGCGACCGATATCTTTCTTTTCGAGTGTTTTCAAGATTGCCTTTGCCCGCGTCGTCACTTCTTTGGGAACACCCGCCAAAGACGCGACTTCGATACCAAAACTGCGGTTTGCGCCACCGCGCGCGATTTTACGCAAAAATACAACCGAGCCGTTTAATTCTTTTACGGTCACACGATAATTCTTTACCCCTTCCCACGTCCGCTCTAACTGCGTCAATTCGTGGTAATGGGTAGAAAACAACGTCTTTGCTTGCACGTGCTTGGTTAAAAACTCTATTACCGACCAAGCAATCGAAAGCCCGTCGTAAGTACTTGTTCCGCGCCCGACTTCGTCTAATATAAGCAAACTGTTCTTGGTTGCATGCAATAAGATCGTAGCCACTTCCGTCATTTCGACCATAAACGTACTCTGGTCAAAAATCAAATTATCACTTGCGCCGACACGCGTAAAAATACGATCGACAAGGGGAATTTCCGCTGAACGCGCAGGTACGAACGCCCCGACGTGCGCCATAAGCACAATCAAAGCAACTTGTCGCATGTACGTGCTCTTACCCGCCATATTTGGCCCTGTTATAATCAAACAACGGTTTTCGTCGTTGTCCAATAACGCGTCGTTAGGAATAAAGCGCTCCCGAGAAATCGCTTCGACTACAGGATGACGCCCATCGACAATCTTCAAAGGCTCGCCAAAATCTTTCATAACGGGACGAACGTAGCGACGTTCTTTCGCAACGGTCGCAAACGAAACCAAACAATCCAAAAGCCCTACAGCGTTTGCTATTCGTTTAAAATTCTCGATGTTTTCAGACAACACGCCAACGATTTGTTTAAAAATACGCGCTTCTAATTCTAACGAGCGCTCCTTCGCTGTCAAAATCTTTTCTTCGTATGCCTTTAATTCTTCGGTAATATAGCGTTCCCCACCGGTAAGCGTTTGCTTACGAATATAATGTTCGGGAACGCTGTCTTTAAAAGAATTGCTGACTTCGATATAGTATCCGAAAACGCGGTTATATCCCACTTTCAACGTCTTAATTCCCGTCTTTTCCTTTTCCCTTTCTTGTATGCTTTCGATGATTTTTTGCGTATCTTTACAAAGACTCCGCAATTCGTCGAGTTCGGGATTAAACCCTTTCGCTATATAATTCCCATCTTTCATGACAGACGGCGCGTCTGGATCAATCGCCGCAAGCAAAAGATCGGCAATCTCTTTCATATCCAACAAATCCCCGTCAATATCTTGTAAAATCCGCGAAGAAAATCCCGATAATTGGAATTTCAACGAAGGTAAAATTCGCAAAGATCCACCCAACGCATACGCGTCTTTTGCCGTTAAATTCCCGTTAGAAATCTTCCCCGACAACCGCTCGATATCATGCATTTCTTTTAACGTTTCGGCAATCCCGACACGTATAACCGCCGCGTTATACAATTCCGCAACGCCGTCTTGACGGTAATTGATTTCGTTGACATTCTTTAACGGCGATAAGAGCATTTTTGTAAGCAATCTCGCACCCATACCCGTTTTCGTTTTATCGAGCACCCACAAGAGCGAACCGTATTTCTTGTTTTCGGCATTGTTTTTTAAAAGTTCTAAGTTCCGAACCGCAATACTATCCAACACCATAAACGCGTCTTTATCGATGATTTTGATAGACGTGATATTCTTCAATGCGTGTTTTTGCGTTTCCTTTAAATACTCCAACAGCGCCCCTGCCGCGGAAATGATATTCTCTTTTCCCGAACAACCGTACGCCGCTAAGGATTTCGCCTTGAATTGCTCCAACAAATTCGTTTCCGCGCGCTTGACGTTGAACGCCCACGGCAAATAACATGAAAAAGCGGGCAATAACCCGTGCCGAACTTCCCGTCGGCTTTTACTTTCTAAGAGCATTTCTTCGTTGCAAATGATTTCCGCAACCGACATTTTGATCAAATGCCCAAGCGCGTCTTCGATCGCCGTTTCCCCAATGAATTCTTCCGCTAAAAATTCCCCCGTCGTAATATCCGACCAAGCCATTGCAACGCCGTCCGTAAAACGGAACAAACAAGCAATATAATTGTTTTTCGTTTCGTCGAGCAAATTTTCTTCAATCAGCGTACCTGCGGAAACGACGCGCACGACGTCCCGTTTTACAAGATCGCGGCCAGCAAGTTTCGGATCGGAAATCTGTTCGCAAATCGCTACTTTTTCACCTAAAGCAACCAATTTGGCAATATATGTTTCCGACGCATGGAAAGGAATACCACACATCGGAGCGCGCTCTTCCAAACCGCAATCCCTACCCGTCAACGTCAAATCCAAGAGCTTGGATACGCGAACTGCATCATCAAAAAACATCTCGTAGAAATCTCCAAGACGGTAAAAAAGCACACAGTCCTGATAGTTTTCTTTTACTTGTAAATAATGCTGCATCATTGAGGAAAGTTCACCTTTCGCCATAAACGTTTACCTACCTTTTTATCCTTACCTTTCTTTAGCGACAAATCTCGCCGAATAATGAAATTCCGTTTGCCTTGGTTATTTTTACCCAAACGAATTCCCCGATACAATTGTGTTCGCAAGGGAAATAGCCCATGCGACCAAATTCGTCCCTGCCCATATACAGACCTTTTTTCTCGTCGTAGTCTTCACACAAAATTTCGATTTCCTTGCCAACGTATTTCTCGGATTTTTTACGCGTTTGCGCATTGACAAGCTCCACAAGTCGCATGATACGATCCTTTTGCACGTCTTCGGATATTTGTCCGTCCATCGTCGCCGCTTTCGTGCCTTCTCTAGGGGAATACACAAACGTGAACGCCGATGCAAAGTCCACTTCTTTCACAAGCGCTTCCGTTTGCAAATAATCCTTTTCCGTTTCCCCAGGAAATCCGACGATGATATCCGTCGTCACTTCCGCTTCGGGCAAATACGAACGCAACATCTTAATTTCCTCCAGGTACTTCTCTCGCGTATATCGTCTATTCATCGCCGATAGTATCGTATTCGAACCCGATTGCACAGGCAAATGCACCAACCGACAAATCTTTGGATGCTTTTTCATTACTTTTACGACGTCTTCATTGAAATCCTTGGGATGGCTCGTCATAAACCGCAAACGGAACTCCCCGTCAATCGATGCCACCGCATCCAGGAGTTGGGCAAACGTACACTCCGTTTTTCCATCCGAGCCGTAGGAATTGACGTTTTGACCAAGTAGCGTGATTTCTTTATATCCTTGCGCTACGAGTTCTTTTACTTCGCGAATGATATTTTCAGGATTACGGGAACGCTCTCTACCGCGAACGTACGGCACGATACAATAGGAACAAAAATTATTGCAACCGTATACGATATTCACCCAAGCATTGGGATAGCTGGTGCGGTAAGCGTCGGTAAATTCGACAATCTCGCCTTCCTTTTCTCGGATTTCGATTACTTTTTTCTTTTGCGCTTTCTTGCGCCGAATAAGCGTTTCCAAATCTTCCAAATTCAACGTCCCGAACATGACGTCGATAAACGGGAATTTCTTCTTCAAAATTTCCGTTTTGCCTTTTTCTTGCGTCATACAGCCCCCGACGACAATCAATAAATCGGGTTTTTGTTTTTTTAGTTTCTTTAACGCGCCGATATTTCCAAAAGCATGGTTTTCCGCGTTCTCGCGGATACAGCAAGTGTTGAACACGATAATATCCGCTTCGGAAAGCTCCTTTGCGCTTTCATATCCCATACGGCGCAAAATCCCCGCGATCTTTTCCGATTCGTGAATGTTCATTTGACAGCCGTACGTGACGATATAATATTTTTCCAAGATACAATCCCCCATTTTGGGTATACTTTTTTCTATTATACTATTTTTTTTGTTTTTTATCAAGCCTTTAAAAAGGCTTACTCGAGTTTTTTAAGGAATTTTTCCTTGAAACGGTTATAAATGCGCAAAACCACAAATACTGTTTTCGATGAAACTGATTAAGAAAATTTTATGGCTCGCCTTTTTACTTTTTATCGCAGTCGTTTTGGTGGCAATCGGGTATTACTACGCTACGACGAAAAACGTTCGGTTAGATCCCGCTAAACTATTGCTCGACAATAAAACGATTACCGTTTTCGACGAAAACAACGCGCCCGTACCGACAACCGCAATTTTTGGACAAACCGTACGCATTCAAGAACTACCCGAGCATACGAAAAACGCATTTATCGCCACCGAAGACAAACGTTTTTATCAACATAATGGTTTCGACACGCGCAGAATTTTAAAGGCAGTTTGGAACAACTTCCGTTCAAGATCGTTCAAGGAAGGCGCTTCCACCATCTCCCAACAACTCATCAAAAATACCCACCTTACCCAAGAAAAAACGTTAAAGCGCAAACTCCGGGAATGGAAGTTGACGAGATTGTTAGAGAAAAAATATTCCAAAGACGAAATCTTGGAAAAGTATCTTAACACCATTTATTTCGGACACAACTGTTTCGGAATACGTTCCGCCACGGAATTTTATTTTGGGAAATCCCCTGAAACGCTTACCTTAGCGGAATCCGCTTTGTTGGCGGGCTTAATAAAATCCCCCAACAATTATTCCCCTTTCAAAAACCCGACAAACTGCCAAAGACGACGAGCGTGCGTCCTGAGCGCAATGCTCCGCAACGGGAGTATTTCCGCAGAAGAAAAACAACACGCGGAACAAACCGATTTGCCGATCACCCCAAACCTTGGTTCAAAAAATATCGGATATTTGCATTTCGTTTTCGACGAATTGACCGATTTATCCGAAAAAGAAGGGTTTAAGGTCGGCGGAAAAATCGAAATCTTCACCCAACTCGACCAAAACTTACAAGCCGTTTTGGACAATTGCGCATCTACGCAAACAAACTGCGATAAACGCTTACTCTCTTTAGATACGAAAACCTTAGCCTTTAAAGCCTGCGCTTCGAGCGTGGGGAATATTCCCAGGCTTCCAGGCTCTTTGATCAAACCGCTACTCGTTTACGCCCCAGCATTCGAAGAGAACGTTTTATCGCCTGCAACGCCGATCTTGGATGAAAAAATCCATTATAGTGGCTATTCGCCAGAGAATTATAACGGCGTTTATCACGGCTACGTTAGCGCGCGGGAATGTGTTGAACAGAGCCTAAACATCCCAGCCGTGAAAGTTTTGGAGAGCGTCGGTGTAAAAAAAGCTACGCAATATTTACGGCGTATGTCCCTACAAGTTCCACCCGAAGACGAAACGCTTGCTTTAGCGCTCGGCGGAATGCAAAACGGGTTTACGTTGCAGGAATTGACGAGCGCGTACGCTACGTTTGCCAATGGTGGCGTATATGCAAACGGATATTTTATCACGAAAATCCGCATCAACGGCAAAACGGTATTCCAAAGAGAAGTACAGCGAAAAAACGTTTTTTCCGAAGAAACCGCTTATTTGATGACTGACGTATTAAAAAGCACCGCAAAAAACGGTACAGCGAAAAAATTACGTTCATTGCCTTTCCCTATTGCCGCAAAAACGGGTACGGTCGGAACGAAAAATGGAAACACCGATGCATACGCACTTTCCTATACGACGAAAGATTGTGTCGCCGTTTGGTTTGGGAACGCCGACAACCGCTTTATCGAGCATACGGGTGGCGGAACGCCTTGCAGTATACTTTTTCGTATAAACGAATATTTATACAACAATTATACTAGTAAAAACGAGAAGATCGACGATTTTATTCGCCCAAAAAACGTCGCGTTTGTTGCATTAGATAAGCCTGCGTATTATAACACGCATACCTTATCCCTCGCCGACGATCTCGCCCCGAAAGAATACCGTTTTTCTGAATTGTTTAAAACGGATTGTATTCCAACGAAAAAGTCCGATACTTTCAGCAATCCAAGCATTTTGCCTCCAGTTTTAAAACTACAAGACGGCACGGTAAATATTCAACTGAACGAGAGTTCTCCCAAATGCTACACGTATAAAATCGATCGCTATGATTATACCACGCATACTACTTTATATCAAGGAGAATATTTCCCGTCGTTTACCGATAACGATCTTGCTGAAAATAAAAATTATATTTATACGATTATTCCCATTTATAACGGAAAGGAAGGACAGGGAATCGTCCTACCGACCGTGACAACGAAATCTGGAAAAAAGCCCGTCATTAACGACGACGAAATTCTACAAAAAGAATGGTGGGAATATTAAAGAACGGCGTAGGAAAACCTACGCCGTTCGACTATGCTTTTTACTTTTTAAAGCTCTATTTTTTCCAAAGACGCAAACGCCTCCGCGATCAATCCTTCTACGTCCAATTTACTCTCTTCCCGTAAAATTTCCGAAAGCTTGGGTCGGATTGCGGGGAATTCGGGTAAAAACACCGTACAACAATCTTCAAACGGTAAAATCGACGTTTCATACGCGCCCATCTTTACCGATTTTTCGATAATTTCATTCTTATCAAACCCAACGAGCGGACGCAAAACGGGCAACTTTTCTACAACGGAGTTTGAGGAAGTCATCCCTTCGATCGTTTGGCTAGCTACCTGCCCCAAACTTTCGCCCGTAATTAAACATTGCGAGCCGATTCGCAACGCTTGCCGTTCGGCAATACGATACATAAACCGACGAAGCAAGGTAATCATCAATTCCGCTTTACATTTTTCGTGAATGGCTTCTTGGATATGCGTCACGCTAACCACGTAAAGTTTTGTTCCGCAAGTGTATTCGGACAAAATTTTCGCCAAATCCACTACTTTTTCTTTTGCCTGCATATTCGTGTACGGATAGCTGTGGAAATGCAAACAATCGACTTTTAAACCGCGTTTTGCCATCATATATCCGGCTACGGGGCTATCAATCCCCCCCGAAAGCAAGAGCATCCCCTTTCCTGCCGTACCGACAGGCATGCCGTTTGCGCCGTCGATAAACTCCCCAAACACAAGCGCTTTGCCGTGATCTCGGACATCTACGTGCACGGTAAACGACGGATTATGCACGTCCACTTTCAGTTTCCCTTTCGCGTACTCTAAAATTTTCGCGCCGATTTCTCGGCTAATTTCAATGGAAGTTAGCGGATATTTTTTATCCCCACGATGCGTATCCACCTTGAACGTACCGCTTTCCTGACAGTAGCTTTTTGCCGCTTCGAAAATGGAATCAAGATCTGACGCCGTTTCTTGTGCTACACTAAACGAATGTGCGCCAAACACCTTTTGGAGTTTTGCAAGCATTTCTTCCGTTTCGTATTCGTCGAAATTCTCAATTAAATACCGACCGCTTTGTTTTATCAATTCGTAAGTATACCCTTTCAAAGCGCGTTGCAGGTTATTTTCAAAGGCGCGCTCGAAAAAACCACGGTTTTTTTTCTTTAAGAAAATTTCCGCATAGCGGATAATAATTACTTTTTTCACGTTTTCACCTTTATTTCATACGATTTTTTAAATCGAGTCCGATTTCGTTTAAAATTTTTATTGCTTCGTCAATTTCTTCTTCCGTATTCTTCGGAGAAAAACTCAACCGCAACACGCCGTCGGCAACGCGTTCGTCGTATCCGCACGCCAAAACCACTTTGCTGTACCGCGTTTTAGAATTCGAAGAACAAGCCGAGCCCGTACCGATTAGCAATCCCTTATCGTTTGCCATATGCAAGAGCACTTCTCCGCGCAAACCTACCGCGGAAACGTTGAGAATATACGGAGTTCCATCCGTCGGCGACAAGCGCTGGAATATCGTTTGATCCAAACCGTCCCATAAACGTTCTCGTAAGCGCATAATTCGCTCGAAATCCGCTTTCAAAGTTAAAAATTTTTCTTCTGCGGCAAAAGCAAATTGTTGAATCCCGAAAACGTTTTCCGTACCGCTACGCCTACCCAGCTCCTGTCCACCGCCGAAGATATACGCTGGAAGAGCCAAACTTTTGCGTTTGATTAAACCGCCTATCCCTTTCAAACCGCCTAATTTGTGCGCGCTGATCGAATACAAATCGATTTCTTTGGCAATCTTAAACGGCAATTTCCCATAGGCTTGTACGCCGTCGCTGTGAAAAATTACGCGCGGATTTTTTTGCTTGACGAGTTTAGCGATTGTATTGACGTCGTTAATCGAGCCGAGCTCGTTATTCACGTGCATCACGGATACAAAACTCGTTTTTTCATCGATGAGCGCCAGCAATTTTTCTACGTCGACCTGCCCGTTGCGCTCTAACGGCGCAATTCTTGGCTCGACAACGCCCCTATTTTTTAATTCCGCAAACACCGCCGATATTGCGGAATGCTCGCCAGCGGTCGTCACGGCGTTTCCCCGTTTTGCAAATGCAAAAACGGCTTGATTGTCCGCTTCCGTTCCGCCCGACGTAAACACCAATTCAAACAGCGTTTCATCCGCAACTTTGGAAAGCAAAGCCGAGCGCGCTTTTTTAAGCTCGCCCGAAACTTCGTATCCTTCTCTATACAAAGCGGAAGGATTATAATATCTTGTCGTTAAATAGTCTTGCGCGTGTTCCAAAGCAACCATATTCGGTTGCGTGGTCGCCGCATTATCCAAATAAATCATCGTTATTTTTGTTTTCTCTCTTGCATTACGTAATCGCTTTCAAGCGTACTACGCTTTGCGAACTTCAAAATGTTCATCAACAAGTTTTCGCGACATTCCAAAACGAACAACTTCTTGGCGCCGACGTTTGCCAAAACGTACATAAAGAATTTTCCTTCCGCAGGCTCGTCGTTCGTCGTACAAAAAACTGTTTTTGTCTTCGGACCAGCATGGAAACGCTCAAACGACGGATTGTCGACGTCGCCGATTTGGATCATATCCTGACAATCAATGCGCACCAACAAACGACGACGATAGAGATTGAACACTTTCGAGATGCGCAATTCCCCTGAAACAAATACGTAATCGTAGCTAACGTTATAGCGACATTTCCATTTTTGTAAAATAAACCAACTGGAGAAAAGCATTACCGTCGGCAACCCTAAAAACAACGCCATAGGCGAGGGAATATATAAAATCGTCAAGATCAAAAAAGCACAAGAAATTACTAAGAAAATCCTGGAAATTACGTGTAAAATCTTATATCGACGCATTTCCTTTTTGGAATTTTTCGGAGAACAACTTTCTTCGTAAAAAACGTCCATTTTAACACTCCTTTCTTTAAATTTCTAACGTTCCTTCATAAACGGTTTTTACACTACCCATCAATTCAACCGTACCGTTTTCGTGATAGTTCACCGTCAAATCCCCGCCACGGAGTTTTACCGTGATATTGGTTTCCTTTTCGCAGTATCCGCCGAGAACCGCCGCCACAACCGCCGCGCAAGCGCCCGTACCGCATGCCCAAGTTTCTCCGCTACCGCGTTCCCACACACGCATCTTAATCGTCACTTTATTGACAATTCGGATAAATTCCGTATTGATTCCTTCCGGGAAATACTCACAATACTCAAATTCTGGTCCAATCGATTCCACGTCTACCGTATCGACTTTGTCGCAATATACGATACAATGGGGATTCCCAACGTTCACGAGCGTAATATTATACGGTTTACCGCCGATCACGACAGGTTTGTTGACGATTTGATCGTCTTTCCAAACGCAAGGAATTTGCGCTCCTGCAATCTTCGCTTTGCCAAGCGTCACGCTTGCGGAGTTTACCTTTCCGCTGAACGAATACACTTTTACGTCGTTGATACCCGTTATCGTTTCTATTTGCATTTCCGTTTTCTTGACAATCCCTTTCTCGTAGAGATATTTCCCGATACAACGGATTGCATTACCGCTTGTTTGCGCTTCCGAGCCGTTTTTGTTGAATACGCGCATCTTCGCGTCTGCTACGTCGGAGTTTTCAATCAACGCTATACCGTCGCCACCGATTCCGTAATGCGGAATTACGTAGTCCACTGCAATCGATTCCGGGCAAGTAATCTTCCCGTCGCGGTTGTCGAATACGATATAATCATTGCCACAAGATTGAATTTTCGTGAAATGGAGTTTTAATTTTTCCGTACGCAATGCATTGATATCGACAAGTTCGGTATTGTCTTCCGTAAATTTGCTTGCGATAATATCCGCCAACGCATTCGCCGTGTCGAGCGCCGTCAATACGGTAATCCCGAGTAAAATTGCGTGATGGTGTAAACGGATAAAGTCGTTGATGGATTCCATGTCCGTCTTACCCGTATATACGATATAGTCGATTTTTCCTTCGTCCATCAATTTGATCATGGTATCCGTTGCAGACAAACGATCGACTACGCTACAATCAAACCCCAAATCGTTGATGACTTTCGCCGTACCCTTCGTCGCGTACATTGTACAACCCAAGTCTCCAAACTTCTTCGCAATCGTCAATACGTCGAGTTTGTCCTGATCGTTTACGGTCATATATACGCCAACGGGACGGCGTTCGGACGGATGAACCATTTTAAACCCTGCCGAAACAAGCCCCTTAAACATCGCTTCTCCGAGCGTTTTTCCCACGCCCAATACTTCGCCGGTAGATTTCATTTGCGGACCCAACTGCGAGTTTACGTCGTTTAATTTTTCAAAACTGAACACGGGTACTTTTACCGCAACGTACGGCGACGACGGATACAACCCCGTTCCATAGCCTAATTTCTTTAATTTCGCTCCGACGATAATCTTCGTAGCAAGTTCTACCATCGGTACGCCCGTCACCTTGGAAATATACGGTACGGTACGCGACGCGCGGGGGTTGACTTCGATAACGTATAATTGCCCGCGGTAAATCAAGTACTGAATATTAATCAAGCCTTTCGTCTTTAACTCTAAAGCGAGTTGTGTGGAAACTTCAATAATCTTTTCGAGCATCGTATCTTCCAAGTTATACGGCGGATATACTGCAATCGAATCCCCAGAGTGAATCCCCGTACGTTCGATATGTTGCATGATCCCGGGGATTAATACATCCTTACCGTCGGAAATCGCGTCTACTTCCAACTCCGTACCCATTAAATACTTATCGCAAAGCACAGGGTTTTCAATCCCTTGCGCTAAAATGACGTCCATATAACGGCAAACGTCTTCTTGCGTGAACGCAATCGTCATATTTTGCCCACCGATTACGTACGACGGACGGAGCAAAACGGGATATCCCAACTTTTCCGCCGCCACAAGTGCTTCTTCTTTCGTCATAACGGTAATGGCTTTCGGACGGGGAATGGAATACTTATCCAACAACGCTTCAAAACGTTCTCTATCCTCCGCCGCGTCTACGCTATCTGCCGACGTACCCAAAATACGGATTCCGTGCGTAGAAAAATACGAACAAAGATTGATCGCCGTTTGCCCACCGAACGTAATGATAACGCCGTAGGGTTTTTCCACGTCGAGTACGTGTTGTACGTCTTCGGGGGTCAACGGCTCGAAATACAATCGATCCGCCGTATCAAAGTCCGTAGAAACCGTTTCAGGATTGTTGTTGATAATGACCACTTCGTAGCCGAGCTCTTTCAGCGTCCATACGCAATGCACGGACGAGTAGTCGAATTCGATACCTTGCCCAATCCGAATCGGACCAGAACCGATAACAACGATACGTTTTTTCTTACTCTTATCCACGAACGGCTTTGCTTCGTCGTGTTCTTTTGGATCGAACGTGGAGTAGAAATACGGGGTTTTCGCAGGGAATTCCGCCGCGCAAGTGTCTACCATCTTATAGGCTACTTTCCTTCTATACGGGATCTTTTGACCACTAAACAACTCGATATCCTTATCCAAATACCCAAGGCGTTTACCCGTTTCGTATAATTCTCTCGTGAGTTTTTGCGTAGCCAAAGCTTCTTCGTACGCAATCAAATTCTTAAACTTATTCAAGAACCAGCGGTCGATTTTTGTAATGGCAAAGACTTCGTCTACCGTCACCCCTTTCTTCAACGCCGCGTAGACAACGAAAATGCGTTCGTCCGTCTTTTCGGGTAATTTCGCAAGCAATTCTTCTTTCGTCGAATGCAAGAATTTCTTATAGTTGAACGTGCTACAGGAAATTTCCGCGCCACGTACCGCTTTCATCATTGCCATTTCAAACGACGTACCGATCGACATGACTTCGCCCGTGGCTTTCATTCTCGTACCGAGCTCCCGTTTCGCATATAAGAACTTGTCAAACGGCCACTTGGGCATCTTAACAACCAAATAGTCGATCGTAGGTTCAAAGCAAGCATAGGTATTGCCCGTCACGTCGTTGACGATTTCGTCGAGCGTGTACCCAAGCGCAATCTTTGACGTCACCTTCGCAATCGGGAATCCCGTTGCCTTGGACGCAAGCGCCGAGGAACGGCTAACTCTGGGATTTACTTCGATCACCGAATACTCAAACGAATCGGGGTTTAACGCAAATTGTACGTTGCAGCCACCTTCGATTCCCAACTCGCTAATAATTGCAAGCGCGGACGTACGGAGCATGTTATATTCCTTGGTCGACAAAGTGACTGCAGGGGCAACTACAATCGAATCCCCCGTATGAATCCCGACGGGATCGACGTTTTCCATTGAACAAACCGTCAATACGTTGCCTGCGCTATCACGCAATACTTCAAACTCGATTTCTTTCCAACCCGCAATATATTTTTCAATCAAAACTTGCGTAATCGGAGAAAGCATAAGCCCGTTATGCGAAATCAAACGCAATTCTTCTTCGTTATACGCAACGCCACCGCCTGCGCCACCAAGGGTGTATGCAGGACGAACGATTACGGGATACCCAAGCTTATTCGCGATCGCTACGCATTCTTCCACCGTATACGCGATATCCGACGGAACGCAAGGTTGATGGATTTTTTCCATCGTCGCTTTGAAGAGTTCTCTATCTTCCGAACGATCGATTGCATCCAACTTCGTACCGATAAGTTTTACACCGTGTTGCTCCAAGAACCCCGATTTTGCAAGCTTACAACCCATCGTCAACCCCGTTTGCCCGCCCAACGACGCCAACAAACTGTCGGGTTTTTCTTTGATGATAATCCGTTTTAACGTGTCTTCCGTCAACGGTTCGAGATAGATTTCGTCCGCGAGCGCTTTATCCGTCATAATCGTCGCTGGGTTTGAATTACACAAAACGACGTTAATCCCTTCGCTTTTCATAACACGACAAGCTTGCGCCCCCGCGTAGTCAAATTCCGCGGCTTGTCCGATGACGATCGGTCCGGAACCGATTACCAATACTTTTTTAATATCACTTCTCTTAGGCATGTTCTTTCTCCTTTTCCATCATCCTTTCAAACCGTTTGAACAACGGATTTTCTTCTCCCGTCGCGCTACAGGATTCCGGCGCGAATTGTACGGTGAACGCATTCAACTCGTCATAAACAATCCCCTCGCAAGTCCCGTCGTTCACGTTGACAAATTGCACTTTCCCGCAAGCCACCGAATCATCCAAAACAACGTAGCCGTGGTTTTGCGTGGAAACGTACACGCGCCCGCATTTTAAGCATTTTACAGGCTGATTGCTCCCCCGATGTCCATGTTTTTGTTTCGCTGTGTCCGCGCCAAGCGCTAAGGCGACCAACTGATGCCCAAGCCCTACGCCAAAGACGGGAAGTTTCCCAAGTAATTTCTTGATTTCTATAATCGCATCTGCATTTTCTTTCGGATCGCCAGGTCCGTCGCCGACGACTACCCCGTCTACCCCCGAACACATAATCTCTTCCGCCGTAGCGCTATAAGGCATATCGACGACTTTCCAACCACGGTTTACCATCGTTTCTACAGAGCTTTTCTTTGAACCGAAATTCCAAAGTGCAACCTTGTATTTCGCCGTATCCTTTCCATAAACGCTTTGCTGTTTCGGTGCAACTTCTTTCACCGCGTTGCTTATAGCAACGGCAGACAAACCTTTTATTTCTTCATCGGTAAGCGGTTTCGCGGAAATGCGTGCGTTCATCGCGCCTTCTTCCCGTAAAATCCTTGTCAATTCCCGTGTATCTACCCCGTAAACGCCGATAACGCCCTTTTCTTCCATAAACGACGCCAAACTTTCTTCCGAACGGAAGTTGGACGGGATTTCAGAAAATTCCCGAACGACGTACCCGGCTACCCAAGCGTTTTCGCTTTCCGCATCCGCGCGATTTATGCCGTAATTTCCAATCAACGGAAACGTTTGTACAACGATTTGCCCGTAGTTGGACGGATCCGTCAACGTTTCAACGTAGCCGACCATACCTGTGGAAAAAACAAGTTCGCCTTCCGCGTTGCCTACCGCGCCGAAACGATATCCTTGAAATACTCTACCGTTTTGTAAAGTTAAATACACCTTTTTCTTTCTCATATTCTATATTCCTTTCTGTGAAATTTTTGCCTGTGTTTTATTGCGTTTTTATAAAAAATAAGACTGATTTTGAAAATCAGTCCCCTTGTCTAAAAATGAAAACCTTTTGGAAAACAGAAAAACGGGCAGAACTGCCGTAAGCTCCGTCTGCCGTCCATTCTATCTTCGATTTTACCATCGGTTTATACTCTCTCATACGTCCACATCCATTTCTATGTATTATAGCACGCGCGCGTGAATTTGTCAACGGTTCGAAGGCAGTTTTTCCGTTTTTTGTGAAAAAAAGACAAAACTCATCTCTCTCTTCTGCCAAAGGATATCGCGGAATAATTCCCCTCGCCGAAATCCACGCAAATTTCCATCTCGTCCGCATCCAACAAGCGCATCACAGTACTCTCGCTAAGTGTTATCAAGCGTCCCGTTTCAAAAACGCCCACCTTGCATCCGTCCAACGTCACCCAAACACGCGCCTTGAATAAATCCGCGCTTTCTCGCGCCGACATTACGGCATACAACAACGTTTCCGCGGACCACTGTGCTTGGACGCACTTTCCGCGTTCCCCGAAGATAGAAATCAATGATTTGGCAACCGTACGGGCAATTTGCTTGGATTTTGCGCCCGTCACCTTAGCCAGCAATACTTTCGAGCCACCATCGCGAATTATCTTTTGACAAACGTTCTCTAAAACCTTTTTCAATAAAAATAAGAACTTTTGATATTCCGTGTCCTGCACGCTAATCCGATAATTCCCCGCCTTTCCGTTCGCCATGATACATACGGTATCGTTCGGCGAGGAAACGCCGTCCACATTGAGCATATTCAACGTATCGTTCGTTGCGCTTTTTAATGCTTTTTGTAGCATTTCAACCGAAATATTCACGTCCGTCGTTAGAAACACCAACGTCGTTGCCATATTCGGGCAAACGCGCGCATTGCCTTTGAAAACCGCACCGATTTTGCAAACGACGTCCCCAAGATCAAACTCGTAAGAGAGCTGTTTACACTCCCGATCCGTCGTCATCAACGCTTCCGCAACCCGTTTGCTTGCCACGTCACTTCTCTCTAAACCATTCACCAAAGCAGTCTTTGCTCTCTCGAAAGGCAAAATATTTAACGGCTTTCCAACAATCCCCGTCGAGGCAAGTACTACGTCTTCCGCGCGAACCCCTAACGGCACTTCTTCTAACAAGCTACTGATACGCTCCGCCATCGCAATACCGTCCGTTTGATAGACGTTTGCAATTCCACTATGCGCCAAAATCGCTTGCGCATAACCGTTTTTGATGTGTTTTTGCGTGACGGTCGCCGTTGCGCCGTACGGCAATATGGACGAGTATACGCAAGCCGTCGGACAAAGTTTGTCTGCAACGATTAAAGCGAAATCCAATTGTCCGTCGTCAGTGATACCTGCGTCAATTCCGTTCGCCCGAAAACCCGACGGCGCGCAAACCCCACCGTCAATCGGACGTAATTGCTTGTTTACGGCATTTTTTCTCATACTTCGCCCCCAAGCGTTTCAGAAAAAAGTAGATTGGCTTGCACGACCAACTCTCCACGTTCGTTAAAGCCTTGCGTGCAATATTCCCCGCCTCCCGTTTGTTTGCGGTAAAAAGACAGCGTTTCGCCTTCTTTACATTGTTTGACGTAAGAAATGGAAAACTTCTCAAGTTTCTTCTTGGACAATTCCGCAACGGAAAAACAGTTTAAGGCATAATCCGCATAACGCGTATTGTTGACGTGAAAGTTATGGTCGTATTCCGAATTGGCAATGGTAATCGAAAAACGCAATTCGCCTTCTTCCTTGGAAAACGCAGGGATTTTCCAACGCACGTTTTGCAAGACTTTCGTCTGATTATACGTGGAATAATCCTGATTGTCCAAAACTTTTGATTGCAGGAGTTTCTCCGTTTTTCTATCGATTAGACACCATCTCGACGACGCGTTTACCAACACTTCGTTGCTTTCAGACAGCATTTGATATTCGCGCCCGAAAATCACGTGCGACGGTGGCGTAGGCCAAGTTTTAAGTGTAATTTTTTCGCCGATTACAGGCAAATGATAAATTTCGCATGCAATATTCGTCACCATAAACGCATACCCTTTCGGTTTTACAAAAGCGTAGCCAAACCCCAATTCTTCCGCGCTCGCGCAAGCTACTTCTTCCAGTAGCGCAAGTAGCGTAGAAATCTTCAAATCGTCCTTAAAATCGGCGTCGCAAAATTTTACCGTAAAGCGCCCGACGTGTTCGTATAATTCCATAATGCAAGTATAGCATCTTTTTTAAAAAAAGTCAATCCGCTCGCTAAATTTTCCCAATTTTTTACAATCTTTTTCACAAACCAACGAATTTCTTTCGTCAAGCCCTTGACAAGAAGTCTTATTTATGATATAATACTTTATGTGACAAACCAAAATAGCGCAATCTCTTTTATTTTCAGGGTTTTTCGTGGTTGTCGCGCATCATATTATCCCTGACATAGTAGTACTTTGTCAGATATAAAAACACGTAGGAGAACAACTATGGAAGAAATGGACTTGCTCACCGAACAAGATGCTACGCTCACCGGTGGAGAAGAACAAAATTACGACATTAGCTCCGATCTAATCCGCGGACACATCAATACGATTATTTTACGCTGTTTATACGACGGCGATAAATACGGGTATGAAATCATCGCGGATATCGAGAAGAAAAGCGGTGGCTTGTACACGATTAAGCAACCCACTTTATATAGCGCCTTAAAGCGTTTGGAAAAACTGCGCTACGTGACTTCCTATCACGGGGAATTTTCCAACGGCGGACAAAGAAAGTATTTCTCTTTAACCGACCTTGGAAAACAAGTCACCGAGCAGAATCTGTCCGATTGGGAATACTCTCGGACGATTATCGACAGTTTAATCTCCGACGGAAACGCGCATTACGACTTTTCTTTCATCACCGAAAAACAAAAAGAGTTGGTAGATTTAAAAGCCACCCTTTCCGCACGCGAGAAAGCTTTAAATGATGAAAAAATCGCTTTGAATAATTTACGCAATGAATTGCAACGGGAACGTTCCCTTTTATCCGCGCAAAGCTCATCCCTTTCCAGCCAAAAAACGGATTTCAAGGAATTGCAAACGCAAATTGAAAACCAAAAACGGGAATTGGAAGCCCAACACCAAGCGCTCAACGAAAAACAAGGCGAAATCGACGTTAAAGAATTAGAGCTTGCGGAAAAAGAACAGGAAATCGCGCAGGCAAAAACCGAACTCGAACAACAAAACGCCGAAATCCTTTCCTTAAAGGAAATGTTGGAAAAACAACAACTCGCCTTTAACGAAGAAAGCGCGTTGGAGTTATCGAAATTGCAGGCAGAAAATACAGCGCTCGCTACGGAATTGGAAGATAAGAAAGCAGTTATCCTTTCTTTAAACTCCGCGATAGCAACGCAAGAGAACTCCTTGCAACTTTTAAAAAGCGAATACGAAAACAAATCCACGGAATTTTACAACCGTAGTTTGGAACTGCGCGCGCAACAAGCGCAATTCGACGCACAAAAAGAAAAATTCGACGAAGAAAAACGCGCAAACGCCGAAGAAACGGAACGTTTGAACGCTTTGCAGGCTACGTTGTCGGATAAGGAACACGAACTCCTGGATAGAGAAAAAGCCATCGAAGCTTTCCACGAAACAAACGACGTTGAAGCGTTATCCGCTTTGGAAAACGAGCGTGCGGAATTGAAAACACAGTTGGAAATTTTGGAAGTTGAACGCAACACTTTACGAAGCGACAACGAAGCATTGGAAAAAGAAAAACTCGCTTTGGAAACCGAACGGGAACGCTTGCGCGAATTACAATCCGCCCTGCAATCCGAACGCGAGCAAATCGACAAGAAGGCTTACGAAATCACGCAACAGGAATACAAAGTTTCCACGCAACAGCGAGAGCTAGAATCCAAACACTTAGAAACGAGTGAATCCGCCGAAGAATTACAACGGCAAGCGTCGGACTTGGAACGTCGTGAAAACGAACTCTACAGCCGTAGCCAAACTTTACAGGACGATCTATCCGTTCTCCAGCAACAACAAAAGGAACTCTCGGCAAGACAAACCGTTTACAATCAACAACAGTTGGAGTTTATCGCTCGCAAAAACGCCCTTTCGGCACAACAATTTGAACTTGCGGAAAAACTCACGTCCTACAATTCGCAGGTAAAACTTTTCAATGAAAATTTAGAAAAGATGGAAAACGAGCGCTTGGCTCTGCAAAACGAACGGCAAAAACACGAAAACGACGTACGGGCGTTAGCGCAAGAAAAAGAAACGTTTGAAATAGAAAAACAAAAATTCGCGGAAGAAAAATCCGAAAACGAAAAAGAACGTATGGACGCACAAAAGAAAGCGTTGGACGACGCGTCAGGCTTACAAGTGCGCATGGCAGAACTGCAAGAACGCGAACGCGCCATCACACAACGCGAAAACGCTTTACACGAACGGTTGATGGATTTCCAAACGCGAGGCGTTCCACAATACTACGATCAATACGTTGGCGGAGTTGGCGGATACGCGCCGAGCGCGCCCTACCCCACCGATCCTTACGGAAACTTACGGGAACAAGCGCAATCGGACGGTATTCGTTTAAACACCGCAGGCACAATGCGTAGCTATGCGCAAAACAACGTTGCAACGGAAACGGCTTACGCGACCGCGCAAACCAAATCGGCAGGACGTTTTTACAACGTGGGCGCTACCTTATTTAAATCGGCATTTATCGTGTTCTGTATCATCGCTTTCGAGTGTCTTTTGGTCTTCTTCGCAAAGGAATGGCTACAAATTTCCGCAGTGTATCCGATCGTCGGATTCCTTGGTGGATTTATCGTATTCCTGATTTGTTCCATTCTCTATGCCTGCGGATATCGCTCCAGAGTTAGACGGAAGAAACACCCGTCGTACGTCTTAACGAATACGGTACTATTCGTCATCTCCGTAATCGTCGTATCCATGATCGCCGTGTATTGCAAAGCGCAAATCTCCGTTTTACCCGAGTTGCTTGCGTTTATCGTCATTCCGGTTGGGTATTTGCTGAATATCTTGATCTTCACGGCATTCTTCTACACTTTCTCGAAACGCAACGAAAAATAAAATTCTTCCCCGTATCCGAAGATACGGGGAGTTTTTTTTGCATTTCTCTTAAAAAAATAGTTGACGAAATGCGATTTATTTGCTATAATACCAATACAATCTTTTGGAGGCGTAGCTCAGTTGGTTAGAGCGCTACCTTGACATGGTAGAGGTCGAAGGTTCGAGCCCTTTCGCGTCCACCACTTACGCCCGAAATAGGGCGTTATTTTTTTAGGAGCATATTATGAAAGAAAAAGATACGAAAACAAAATTTAGAATAATCGGCGCTATTATTCTTTTCATCGCAATTGCGTGCGTTGTCATCGGCTTGGTAGACTTTTTTCAAGTGCTCGGCGAAAACGAAAAACCCAAACTCTTTTGGTTGTTTTTTATTGGTTTCCCCTTATTGCCCGTTGGCGCAGTCCTTTTCATGATCGGCATCCGACGGGAATTGACAAGATATCTCGTGAACGAAAACGCGGACATACTCGCACAAAACATGAAAATCGCGGTCGACGCTACGCAACTTAAAAAACGCATTTGCGAATGTGGAAAAGAAAACCCGATGGAAAACCAATACTGTACGGAATGCGGAAAAACACTCGTTTCGTCTTGTAGAAACTGCGGAAAAATCATTGACAACACCGATAAGTATTGCCCAAACTGTGGCGAAAAACTGTAAAAACGGATAGAAACGGGCGGAGCTTAGTAGCTCCGCCCGTTTTTTGTACGTTATTTGCGCTGTCGTAGCTATACGTTTTCGTTGTGCCGTTTACCGTTTCACTCGACAAACGACCTACTCCGTCATAAGTGTACGTATGCGTTTTTCCGTTATAGCTTACGCTTGTGACATAGCCGTTTTCGTCATACGTTGCCGTGCAATCGGGAACGAAAACGAACAACACGTCTTGGCGGAGTTATTGTACTCCACCGTATGTCGTTGCATTATTTGTAATTAAAATCGCAAAAAGTTTCATTTATTAATCTTTTTCTGACTTCCTAGTTCTTTTTTGTTATTTTTCTCGGCGATATCTATAAAAAATTTTGCTCCAACCATACCAAGTTTTTGCAATGACTCTTGTGCGTTTGTTAAATCAATATTATTTCCACAATATTCCAAACGTGTTTTTAACTCTTCTAAAATTCTTACTTTTTGTTTTTTTGTATAATAATCAATCATAATTCGTTCTTTCTTACCGTTTTTTAAACACAATACCATATATTGATGATAAAACGGATGAAGCGCTTCTATTTGTATCGTTTTATCCTTTGAACTCTTTGTAGACCTTATAAAGAAAACATCTATAATGTTATCATAACTTACTTGTAATCGGTGTTGTTGACGATTTCTCTTTATGCGCCAATCAGATGGCACATAAATATACTTCTCTCTAAAAGTAATCCAATGATGATTATAAGTTATGAACACCCAAGAAATATATATAAGAACGATAGGATAAAGAATTAGAACAATATTTTTTTTGATACCAGTTCTCACTTTTGGTAGTCCCTCTAATAATGGATATCTTATGAATATAATTATTCCTCCTACGATACAGAGCAAAAGAAAGCCATTTAACAATAAAATGAAAATGGGGTGTAATTGAATAAATATCTTCTTTTTCATTTAATTTATCCTCCATATAAACCTTGAAAGATATCCAACCCACTATTATACAAATCCAATGTATACATCTTCGAAAGCGTTTTTAGTGAAACTTTGAATACTGTTATTAACATATCCACGAAATACTATCATCATCTTCATCTCCTAATCAACCACCTGTGCATTCTCTTGATCTTTCGGCTTTTTCCTGAAATCCAAACGGATCATTGCAACGATTACAGACGTCAACGTAAAAATTTCATTTAAGAAACTGCCCAGCGACGACTGTACAACCGAGTATACCAACCACATCGGCGAAACGAGTAAACTCAAAATCCGTATCATCTTTACATTCGTGATATAAAGCGCTACCCCCGAAAGCACCATCGCCATAGCCGGTAAATAATCCCAAAATGTTTCACGTGTGACAAAAGAAACTCCCACAGCCAACAAACCGAAGAAAATTACCCAAATCACGCTATCCGCCCACTTCTTTCCGCGTTGTGAATACACCGCGCAACGCATAGCGCCGACGAGATTTAAGCAAAACCCCGTCAATGAACCGAGCATTAGATAATGTACGGCAAAGATTGCGCCACCCGTTAATTGGAATAACACGATATTTCTTTGCGTCTTCATTTGATAAGACAACGCAAAGGCAATCATTGCTATCACCCCGATTGCTTGGGTTAAAACATCAAACCACATAGTTTACTTCCTTTGTAAAATATCGTATAATTCTTCCATCGTGCGAGCAACCTGGATTGCACCTTTTTCGCGCAAAAGACTTTCCGATCGAAAGCCCCAAGCAACCGAAACGCAGTCAATCCCTGCATTTCTTGCCGTTTCTAAATCCACTTCCGAATCGCCGATATACACGGTATGTTCGGGCGCAACCGCATACTTTTTCATCAACGCAAACAACGCGTCAGGCGCGGGCTTTTTGCGGATTCCCAATTGCTCGTTTTCTCCAACAGCGTCTTCGAACAAATCCCCGAAATACTCCTTGGCGAGAATTTTTACGGCAAAATCCGCTTTGTTGGATAGAAGCGTTAGACGTTTGCCGTCTTTTTTCAATCTATCCAACAACTCCAGAACACCAGCATACGGACGAGTTTGATCGGCACAATGTGTTCCGTAATGCGACTTAAAGGTTTCCAAAACGGCGTCGCCGTTCGGACAATCAATCTTCCCGACAGCGCGCTCGATCAAATTACGAATTCCGTTACCGACAAACGTGCGGATTTCGTCTTTTGTACGCGCCGGCAAACCGTACGTTTGCAGAGCGTAATTCGTCGAAGACGTTAAATCATCCAACGTATCCAACAGCGTACCGTCTAAATCAAAAATCAATAAGCTATACATCTTCATTACTTGTAAACTCTACAAAAAAAGGGATCTGCGTCTACACAAATCCCCTTTTTATTACGTTGTTTAAGCTTTCATTGCTTCTTCGATAGCAACTGCGCAAGCAACCGTCATACCAACCATCGGGTTGTTTCCTGCGCCGATCAAGCCCATCATTTCTACGTGAGCGGGAACGGACGAAGATCCAGCGAATTGCGCGTCGGAGTGCATTCTACCCATCGTATCCGTCATACCGTAGGAAGCAGGGCCTGCCGCCATGTTGTCAGGGTGCAACGTTCTACCCGTACCACCACCGGACGCAACGGAGAAGTATTTCACGCCGTTTTCAACACACCATTTCTTGTACGTGCCTGCAACGGGATGTTGGAATCTCGTCGGGTTTGTCGAGTTGCCCGTAATCGAAACGCCAACGTTTTCCAATTTCATAATCGCAACGCCTTCGGATACAGAATCCGCACCGTAGCATTTCACTTTCGCGCGATCGCCGTCCGAGAACGCTTTTTCGTAAACCACTTTTACCGATTCCGTAGCGGGATCGAATTCCGTTTCTACAAACGTGAAACCGTTGATTCTCGAAATGATATACGCAGCATCTTTGCCCAAACCGTTCAAAACTACGCGCAACGGGTTCTTTCTAACTTTGTTTGCGTTGAGCGCAATCGAAATCGCGCCTTCTGCCGCTGCGAACGATTCGTGACCAGCCAAGAAGCAGAAACATTCCGTTTCATCAGAAAGGAGCATCGCGCCAAGATTACCGTGGCCAAGACCTACTTGTCTGTTTTGCGCAACCGAACCAGGGATACAGAATGCTTGCAAACCGATACCGATTGCAGCCGCTGCGTCGGAGGCTTTTACACAACCTTTTTTGATTGCGATTGCCGAACCTACCGTATACGCCCAAACCGCGTTTTCGAAACAGATAGGTTGTCCAGCGCGTACGATTTTATCACAGTCTACGCCTTTGGAAAGACAAATTTCTCTACATTCTTCCACCGAAGAGATACCGTATTCTTTCAATACGCCGTTGATTTTCTCAATTCTTCTTTCATATCCTTCAAATAAAGCCATTTTCTCGTCCTCCCTGATTATTCCTTACGCGGGTCGATAAACTTCACCGCGCCTTGTTCCGCGGAGAATCTACCGTAATGCCCCATCGCCTTATTATACGCTTCGTTGGGTTCCATACCTTTCTTGATGAAATCGGTCATCTTACCAAGCGAAACAAATTCGTAGCCGATTACTTCATTGTTTGCATCCAAAGCCAAACGAGTGACATAGCCTTCCGCCATTTCCAAATATCTTACACCTTTTTGCAACGTGGAGTACATTGTACCGACTTGCGAACGGTGACCTTTACCCAAATCTTCAAGCCCTGCGCCGATTGCAAGCCCGTCGTCCGAGAATGCAGATTGCGAACGCCCGTAAACGATTTGCAAGAACAATTCTCTCATCGCCGTGTTGATCGCGTCGCAAACCAAGTCGGTATTCAACGCTTCCAAAGGCGTTTTACCAGGCAAAATTTCCGCAGCCATTGCCGCCGAATGCGTCATACCCGAACAACCGATCGTTTCTACCAACGCTTCTTGAATGATCCCTTGCTTGATATTCAAGCTCAACTTACAAGCGCCTTGTTGGGGCGCACACCAACCGATACCGTGGGTAAATCCGCTGATGTCTTTGATTTCTTTCGCATGAACCCACTTGCCTTCTTCGGGAATAGCCGCGTTTTCATGACGAGCAACGCCTGCGCCTTTCGCAACACAGTACATTTGCGCAACATCTTGTGATATTGTCATTATGAATTCCTCCAAAAAATTTTTCCTTATTTAGTGTGTAGCCCAAAAAACGAGCTTTTACATACCAAATACAGTATAACATATTTGAAAAAAAATTTCAACTGCAAGAAGAATGATTTTTGGAAAAATTTTGCTTATTTTTACTTTTTCTTACGAATTTTGACGGGCACTTTTCGTCAATCTAAAAAATCTTCCGTATTTAAGCGCAATCTCAATTTTTCAATCGCGTGTTTCTCAATACGGGATATGTAGGATCGGGATATCTTCAAAACGTTCGCGACTTCCCTTTGCGGCAAAGGAATCCCCCCTTTTAAAGCATACCGTAAACAAATAATCGTATACTCCCGTTCGCTTAAAATCTTTTGAATTTGTTCCAACAACTTATCCCGTTGTACAGAGCGTTCCACCTGCTCGAATACAACGTCTTCCTTTTCGAATAATAAGTCCATCAACGTTAATTCGTTTCCATCTTTATCCGTCCCTACGGGATCAGATAAAGACAAAGCGGTTTTATGCTTTTTATTCGCGCGGATAAGCATTAAAATCTCGTTTTCGATGCACCGAGCCGTGTACGTAGCGAGCGTTGTTCCGCGCCCAGGACGATACGTCCCAATCGCTTTAATTAACCCGATGCTACCAACGGATATCAAATCGTCCGTTTCCGCCGCGCCTGTATACTTCTTGACGATATGCGCAACCAAACGCATATTGTGTTTTACTAGCAAGTCTTTCGCCGCCTTATCCCCCTTCCCCGCCAATTCTAAATACCGTTCCTCTTCTTCCTTAGATAACGGCTTTGGGAAAGAATTTTTTGAACCAAGCATTCCCGTAAAAAACGCAATCCTACCTAAAAGCGACCAAATAAAATCTAAAAACACCCTATCGCACACTCCTTTTTTCCATTTCCCTGTTATCGTATGCCGTCGAGAGTTTGTACTATACCAACAATCTTTTTAGAGTGCGTACTATGCCAAACATAATACATATGTCTGACATAATTCCTTTATTTTAAAGGGTTTCTTTATGGTACTATGCCACACGTTATACCTATGTATGACATAATACCCGCCTTTTTTCACTCTTTTTTGCGCGTTGGCATAGAATATAGCATGGCAATCCTATCCTATCATAGAGAAAACGCTATTTCTTACGCTAAAACGTGGGCATTTTCCCGCAATCCAGAGTATTATGATTTTAATAGGCTTGGGGGTGACTGCACGAATTTTGCTTCTCAATGCCTATTTGCAGGGTGTAAAACCATGAATTTTACCCCTACCTTCGGCTGGTATTATCAATCCTTAAACAATCGCGCCCCTGCATGGACGGGCGTTGAATTTTTCCATCGGTTTTTAATCGACAATGCCAATACCCCCATTGGAAACGGCGACGGTCCATTTGGAAAAAATGTCCCTATCAACGAAATAGAAATCGGAGATTTTATACAATTAGGTAGAAATACAGGCGAATTTTATCATACTTTGCTTATCGTAGGATTTCAAAACAGTGTTCCCTTAGTCGCCGCGCACACAAACGACGCATTCAATCGACCGTTAACCGATTATAATTATCAACAACTTCGAGGTATACATATCGTAGGGGTAAGAAAGCAGGACTGACAAATGTCAGTCCTGCTTTCATATCAGTCTTTATTGCATTCAAAGTTCCCGCGATCGTCCGTAGCATTCGGCTTTCTTCCAACGGAAGTATTGTCTTGTCTGCGATTGCGGAGCTCTGGAATCGGATTTGGAGCAACTTGATACCGATAATCCGCACCCCGACGACGAATAAACCCTTCAATCACGTTATGCGACGGAACAATTTCGGTTGTCGGATTTATGGTGTTTTGGAACGCAAAAAAGTCGGCGGTTTCCGATAAATCCTTTATTCGCACGTATTTTTCCTTTTTTGACGTATATTGTACGGTATTTTCCAAGATTTTACGCACGTAATCGATATTTTCATGCAAGGAAATCGGTGCAGGAAATTCCCCATCTTTAATGACTTCTTGCCAATCCTTATTCTCGTATTTTTTCAAAAGCTCGACCGCTTTATGCAAATGCGCAATCTCCATACACAGGTTTTCTTCCCATAAATTCTTGATATACGCATCCGTTTCCGTCATATAACACGACCAATACAGGTAGCACTCGCAATATTCATGCCAAAGCAACATTTCCAGCCACGTTGCATTCGCATCCATCAAGGATTCGTACTGCGTGACGTGTTCTTCTTCTACGAGCGCTATTTCCTGATATAGCCTACGCCCGATATCCGACGTTGAGAAGTTCGTCACGTTCATATAATAGTTCATTGTTTGCTGTTCTGCAGCAGTAATAATCATCGTATTTAAAACCGTTTGTACGTCCGATTCCTTGGCGTTAATCGCCTTTTTGACGTTATCTTTCGGGAATCGGTGATGTGAAATCGTCGGTCTTCCAGGCATAATCTCCGTATACCTTCCAACTAACCATTCCGCAGCAAGCCCTTGCTCCATTTCCAACAAGTTTGCATACCTGTACAAATGATCAAAGTCTTCTAAAAGAGCGAAATCTAACGCCGTTTTGACGTTGCAATCGAGTTCCCGTTTGGCGAGTTCCGCCGTCAAATCGACCGCCAACTGTTCGTAAGAAATGGTGTGCTCTAAAATTGTCTCGTTCGCAGGTTTCAGCAAGGAAATCTTCAACTGTTGCTGTTTTTCCACGTAGCGCGACAATGCAATATCTCTACGCAAATCGTTATCGTCGGTATGTCGCGCTAACTGATGTGAAAACCAATTCGCCTCAAACTCTGTACCATTCATTAAAATTATACGTGTTTTCGTATAAGGATCTACCTCGCGTTTGTTGTAGCTCCTTGGATAGACTTGTTGCCAATTTTGTATACTCTTTTCAATTTTCCCAGGTTTTTCCGTAAATGGATTCATAGACGCAATCTCCTTATTTTTATTCCCTATATAATATGTCAAAAAACTCGAATTTGTATACCCTAGCTTTTACCCTATTGCAATTTCCATAAATTAAAAGCCGACTTCCCGAATTTTTCTGAAAAGCGCGTAAAAAATCGTTGACAAAGCAAAAGAAATGATATATAATAATAGCGTCCTTTGGGGATATGGCTCAGTTGGTAGAGCGCCTCGTTCGCAACGAGGAGGCCAGCGGTTCGAATCCGCTTATCTCCACCACAATCGGCAAAGTTTGAACACACGCTATATATTTATAAACGGCGTTGCAGGCTTTGCCCAAAAAAGAGAACAAGACAATGCGTAAAAGCATTGTCTTTCTTATTTCCCCAACCCAAGCACCCACCCGAAGATTAGAACGGCAGTTCGCTGTCGTCGTCAATCGGTATAAGCGTAGGTTTTGTTTGTAATTTCCCCGTAACTTTGTTTACGGGGATTTCTTTGCTTTCGTCAAAATTATATACCGCCGTTATACGTCGGCAAAATGCACCCCAAGTTTTAGGCTCGTTTTGTTGTATGTTTGTATATTGTTCTTGTAAAGATAGATTTGACACGATATAAACCGTATCATAACACGCTACACGGTTGTAATGTCTGCCCCGTATTCGTATAGGTTGCCCGTCCAAATAGTCCAAGACTTCGGATATTTTGAACGAACTGCGGAACTCGTCAAGAAACAATACTTTTTCGCCGTTGTAATCGTCTATCCAACCAAATTCATAGTTAGTCGTTCTATATACGTCGTCGTAGCCGTGTTTCTTAAAAACGTAACTTGTCTTTCCGCACCCAGCCGAGCCGTAAATATAGTAAACTTTCATATTACGAAACACACGCTTAAACTTGTTTTCTAAATGAGATTGTCTATATTCTTTCGCCCATTTCATAACCCTAATAAAACGGTTTCCGTGTTTTTTGGATAGGTCGTATAAAGTCATACCGTTTTCAATATCGTGCATAATATCGGTTAAATCGGAGCGTTCGCCGTCTTGTATAAATTCGCCCCACTCGTAGTATTGCGGACTAATTCTTGTTTCTTCGTCCATACAGTATTCACGGGCTTGGGAGCGTTTTCCCTTGCGTTGTTCAATATGCGCGTCCACACCGATATTTTCTTTTGATAAACACTTTTTAATTGTAGTAAACCATTTAGGTTGAGTAAATTCAAAATAGCCTTGATAATGTTCCGTCCCCGTTTCGGGAGCGCGTTCACGTTGAAATACCGCATACCGCAAGTCCGTAACGGTGTTAAGGTATTCTAAAAATTCTTGTTCGCTTTGTACGGGGTTATTTATAGTAAAACACCAATCACGGGCTTGACTATTCTTTTTGTTTTCGTTCGTATCGTCCGTAACGGACAAATCAATTTTAATTTTATCGTCCATAAAGCCCCCGAAAAGTATAAAAGTGTTACATTGTTACGGGGTGGCGTGGTAATACTAACGCCACCGGCACACGGACGGCTGTCGCCGTCCGTGTGTTTGCCGTAGTGGTTACGGGTTGATGAGCGCAACGGGTAAAACGTAAATAAGCGTTTCGCGTTTGCGTTTTCTTCGTATTTCCGCTTGACGTTGCTTTTGTTCGCGCCGTAATAGTCTAAAATCTTTCATAAGTTCCTTTGTAACAAATTTCGTGTTCTTGTTCAAAATTCGCATTTTCGCGGCGTAGTCTAAAATCACGTCGTTTGTTATTTCCTTAAAAAATCGCGGTGGTAGTTGCGTGTCGCTTTCTTTCATAGTCGAAAGTATGTCGATATTCTCAAAGATAACCGCTAATTTTTCCTTGTGTAATTCGATAAAGTCTAATTTTTCCATAAGTCCACAACCCCGTTGTTTTTGTTTTCGTCTTGTTTGAAAAGCGGATAACGTTCGCACCGCGCCAACATAGCGTTTTTGTCGTTGCCCGTAATCGTGGCAAGCGTTGTATGATAGTTGCCCGTCATACCGTAATAAAAGTATTCTTTGCCCGAATAACTGTCAACGCAGTTGTAAATGTTTCCGTAATGCGTGTATTTGGTTTTAGTCGCTTCGCGCACGTTTCCCGTATCTTTATACCTTGCGTATTGCCGAACGCCCGAAAATTCGTAGCAAGTCCAAACCGTCTTTTTCAACCGCCCGTGTACGTCGTAATAGTCTTTTTTGCCTTGTACTTCTATGAGTTTATCCGAGAGCGAACGAAAGCGTTTGTCTGCGCTGTCGTCTATTTGCGTGTCAGCCCACATTTGAACGCCGACTTTTCTTTGACGTTCGATATACCGCAAAAAATAATCGGCAACCCGTTCCGCAGTCATTGACTTTCTACTGTCTAACTTGCTTTGTATTTCAGGCAAAAAGATTTTTGCATACGGGAGCAAATAACTAACTTCGTGCGTTCCGTCGTATAGACCTATTTTTTCAAACTGTAATTCCATAGAAACGCGCGGTTTATAGCCAAGCCCTTGCGCGATAAAAGTATCGTCCACAACGTAAACCAAGTGTTGAACGTGCGGAGCAAGGCTCAAATTATCCCAACCACCAAGCCGTAAACGTTCGATTTCCTTTTTACAAATAGACAAATCTTGTATAGCGAGTGGCGGTATCATATATTTAGTTGCAAAGTGTGCAAGCAAGGTTGTTTTCCCAACACCGCGCTCCCCGACAACGTAAGTCAAATAATAGGTTTTTTCCATAATACCCCCAAACAAAAGAAATAAGGGGCGGACAAAAGCCCGCCCCCGAAAAGAGTTTATTTATCGTCCGCTTTTTTACGCCCACGTTTGGGCTTTTCAACGGGTGGCGCAACGGGATTTGCCGTGTCGTCCTTTTTCAAGTTACCGTGAATAAAAAACGAATTACGCTTACCGATATTCCCCATATGCGCGTATGCGCTACGTTGTCCGTTACGATAGGACTTGATTTGGTCGGGGGTAAATTGCTTTGCATATTCGCGTTTTTGCTCGGTGGTGTAAGGTACATAAGGTTTGTTTTGTTCGCTCATATTTTACGCTCCTTTTAGTTTTCTTTCTTTGCAAGAGTTGCCGTCTTTTCGTCTTTCGCAAGTTTTTCCACAAGCAATTCCACAATGGTATTCGTGGCGCGTGGCAAGAAATAAAAGTATTCGTCGTCGTTAAACATAGTAAGCACGACGGCAATATATTCCGCGCCGTTCTTTTCGCTTGTACGTTTTTCGAGCGAAAAACTCTTAAACGGCTCAACGCCGAGTTCTGTGCAAGTTTGGATAAGTTCGATAATCTCTTTATCACACCATACGTCAGCCGAACGCCCGTTAATGAGTTCTACACGAACAAAGTGATTTTTGCCGCCGCGTTTAGACGGTTTTGCTACAATTTTGATTTCCTTGACTACCTTGTTTAAGTTTTCCATTTTTTAATGCTCCTTGAAAAAATTATATTTGATACACCGTGCCGAACGTCGCGCGCCGATCCGCGCGGTGGTATCTTAAAAATGATATTTAGTTGTGTTTTTCCTTGATTTTTTCAATCAATAGACCTATTAGTTTGAACGGCGCACATATAAGCCACCATAAGCCTTTGCCTATCAATACAATCAACTTAATTAAAAGCCCGATAATCGTCGGCAAAATAGGCGCAAGCAATATCAACGCTATTATAACAACAATCAATATAAGCACGATTATCCACCAATTATTGCCGTCAAATTCAACGGGCGGCGTGATTGCTCCCACAATGTCGATAGGGTTAGACACAACGGGTATAACGTGATATACGCCGTCGCGGTTAAAGGTTAATTGTATAATGTCAAAGTCCATAAATACCGTTTCTTTCGCCATATACGCCGTATCTTTTATAAGCAAGCCGTTTGTGCTTTGGCTGTCATCAATCGTTAGCGTACCTGCAAAATAGTCCGTTACCGCATAGCGGAATAAAAACGTTGTTTTGTCTTGGGCTTTTGCGGTATTATAGTACGTCTTGAAATCGTCAACGTCGTTTTTATCGAGTAATAACGCGCTTGAAATACCGTTATTGTCGTAGGACAAATCTTCGTCCTTGACTGCGTATATCGGCTCTATGCCGTACACGTTATTATCCGTAGGCACTTTGCCAAACAACGTAGAGAAGAAACCATAGTCACACACCTTATCCCAAAACCCGTGATTTTCCGAGTAGGACAATAAATCATATTTTTCCGACGCGTCTATCTCTACGCAGTTATAGCCGAGCGTTCGCCCGTCGTCAACGCTATCCATAAACAAATCCGCGCTTATTTGTCCGTTTTTAATCGGCAAATAGCCGTTGTTTGCGCTTTTATCGTAAGTGTATATCCATTGTTTTAACGTTTCCGTTGGTATGTTGTAATCGCTAACGCTCGTACCGCCCGTATAGAACAAGTAAGGGAGCAGCGGACATATATCCGCAGAATCGACGACAAAAGTCGATAAACCTACACTTGAATAGCAATCTACGTTGTACGACCAACCGTAATTGATTATCGTCGAATACTGCGAAGAAATCACGTTTCTATCATAACCCAAACTATAACGCAACCCGTCCGTATGCTCCCCGATATTCTTTCCAACGTAACCGTTTAACGTATCGTATATGCCTTTATCCGAAACAACCACAATAGGTGCGGTTTTATATTCGTACCACTCGGCTTTTATCTTTTGCAATTTTCCGTATTTTTCAAGTAAGGAATTATCCACGCTAAAATACACGCTGTCAAGTTGGTTTTGGTGGTCTTTGCCAGCCGAACTTGATTGTGTGCGGAAATTCGTGCTTTTTACGTCAAGACTTATCGTTTCTAATTCCGTAACGCTACACGTCAAATTGCTTTCCGCGTTCTCGTCCGCGCCGTAGCCCGAAACGTAACCGCTAAACTTATAACTACCGCCCACAGCGTACTCAACGGCATTTTTACTGCCTTTCGTTACCAATTCCACACCCGATATATCGTAACGGCGTTCGTTACTGTTTACACGCTCTAATATCGTTTTTCCGTCCGCGCCTTTCTTGTCAACGATTTTGAATTTATAGAAAAGTCGATAATAATTCGGCTCGGTAGAAACGGAGCAAAACTGTAAATCGAATTTTTCATAGTCCGTCGGCGTTCCGTCGCTGTCGTATTTCGCGGCAAGTTGAATTATGTTGCTCTTGTTTTCCGTGTCAATTTCAATCGCTTGCGGATTGTAAAAGTAGATATATAACCCGTAATTGTCTTGCATATTGACCTTGAACGAATAACAGTATTCGACGAAATTTATTATAGTGGGCGATTTTATAAGCCCCGTACTGTCGAAAGGGTATTCGTTTAAGTCAAAGGGTTTTCCGTCAACGGTGGAAGAACGCAAATCGTCTAAAACGTTTGTATTGTCGAATTGAACGCCGTCATTACTCGCCGCATACGCAACGCCAATATGCACAAACGACGTGAAAAGGGTGCATACGCATAAGAAAAACGCAAGAACGGCATACAAAAACTTGTGTTTTTTTGCCTTAATCAAAACGTTATTTCCCCCTTATCAAGAATAATGTCATATAGCGGTTCGTCAATGGAAAAGTTGATTTTTACGCTTGCCGTTCCGTTATACGACGTAACCACTAACGAATACATATTTTGATACGCTTTATCTCGGCAATCGCTAATTTCACAGTCGGGATATATCGCGCCAAGTATATGATTGATACCGCCTTTTGGCTTT
>JAGAKN010000010.1 GCA_017625565.1 Clostridia bacterium | reverse complement strand
ACGTTGTTATGACGAACTTTGCAGAACTCAAGGCATTCTGGGAAAACAATACGGTATTCACTAACAGTAAGTATGCGGTTATCGCAAACGACATTACCTGCGAGGATACGGTAATCCAAGCGATATGGAATGAAAAGAATGTGGGCGTTATCGACGGGCTTGGCAATACGGTGACGAATATGACGATGACCCGCGGTATCTTCATGAATGTTGCCAACGTCACGTTGAGAGATATCACGTTTGCAAACTTCACGTCTACGAACAATGTCGTTAAATCTGGGACGACCTTGTTTCAAACTGGTTTGATTGCATATTTCGCTAAGAATTTGGACGTAATCAACGTAAATATGACCACGACTTTGTCGGCTGACAACTGGAAGAACTGTAAGAACCTTTTAGGTTCTTGCGATGCAGGTGGTGGCTACGGTTATAGCTTTGTAGGTTGCTCTTTCGACATCGGTTGCAGAGAGGACATGAAAGCAACGGCAATGTCCGTAACCGGCGAAATGTGGTATTATATGGGTTCTTTCACGAACACCACGATTACGTATGCTGGTACTTTAGATCTTGCAAAAGATTTTGCGCAAGCAGGTGCTAAGATTACGTATTCGAACGCTACGTTCACGGATATGAATGGTACGCAAACGAAATAATTTTCGTGCAAACAAACTGTGTTAACGTAAAAGAATAAGCAATATTTGCTTAAAAAGAAGGGAAACGGTTTTTACCGTTTCCCTTCCCTTTTGTTTTCGACATAGCGAGCGCGAAATGGTGTGGCAATTTATATTTGCATAAAGATCGCCGTAAAACAATTTTTTTAACTTTTTCAAAAATACGCCGTATTCGGCTTGACTTTTACGGAAATTTTCACTATAATTACATAGTAAATACGTTGCTGCTATGGCTCAGTTGGTAGAGCGCGTCCTTGGTAAGGACGAGGTCACCGGTTCAAATCCGGTTAGTAGCTCCAAAAAAGCGTTGTCTTATTTGACGGCGCTTTTAATTTTTGATTATAATTGTGTTTATATTGACTTTTTCTTAAAAAAGTTTTACAATATAAATAGACGAGTTGCTTTATAATAGAAAATGCAGGGATTTAAACGTAGCGGAATAGCGAGTTTATCGAGCGTCACGCGCAACCTACACTTGCTTGAATATTCTTTCAAACAAAAAAACTCGTATCTAAAGATACGAGTTTGGCAGGGGAGACGCGATTCTGCAACCTGTGGTTTTGGTGGGAAACGCTACTCTACCGTTTGCCAAACAAAAAAACTCGCATCTAAAGATACGAGTTTGGCAGGGGAGACGCGATTCTGCAACCTGTGGTTTTGGTGGGAAACGCTACTCTACCGTTTGCCAAACAAAAAAACTCGTATCCAAAGATACGAGTTTGGCAAGGGAGACGCGATTCTGCAACCTGTGGTTTTGGTGGGAAACGCTACTCTACCGTTTGCCAAACAAAAAAACTCGTATCCAAAGATACGAGTTTGGCAGGGGAGACGCGATTCGAACACGCAACCTACGGTTTTGGAGACCGCTACTCTACCGTTGAGCCACTCCCCTAAACAACGTAGCTATTATATAACAAAAAAAGAGATTTGTCAATTATTTTTAGGGCATTTTTAAAAGTAAAAAATATTTAGAGAGCGTATTATGAAAAAATCAGTAAGTTTGTATACGGACGGGGCTTGCTCGGGAAATCCAGGGCTCGGTGGATATGGGGGAATACTCATTTATGGCAACGTTCGTCGAGAATATAGTGGCTCGGAAACGGAAACCACGAATAACCGTATGGAACTACTTGCGGTTATTGTTGGCTTGAAACGTTTAAAATATCCTTGTAAAGTAGACGTTTACAGCGATTCTGCGTATACGGTGAATGCATTTATTAACGGTTGGATTTATGCTTGGGAAAAAAGCGGTTGGAAAAAAGCGGATAACAAGTCGGTTTTAAACGTGGATCTTTGGGAAGAGTTGCTTGCTTTGACGAGAACGCATGACGTCACTTTTCACAAAGTTGCAGGACACGCTGACAACGAATTAAACAACCGTTGCGACGAGTTGGCTCGTGGGGCGATTACCGAGCTTCGAAAAACTTTACCGAAAGAAATTTTGCTGGAAGAAAACAGCGAGTTATAATTCTTTGCGTTTTTTTCTATACTATAGTAAGTGTTTATGGAAGAGAGAACAAATTCTAAGAAAAAAAAGAATAATCGAATGTTGTTTTTAACGCTGTTTTTCAGTTTTTCCGTGGCGTGCGCGATTTTGGCGATACTTTGCCTAAACGGAGTGGCTATTCCGCTAATTCGGCGCAATTTTACGTTGTTTTCGGCGTTGTGCGGGGTGGTGATTTGCGGAATGTACGCTCTGGCGGTTTGGTTTACGTTGGCGGAAAAGCACACGGCTTCGAAAGTATTATTAAGCGGATACGTGCTAATTCTTTTTTGCTTAGTGTTGTTGTTGATTTTACAAAAAACGGGATTTTTTGAGGTCGTGAAAGATGCGGAGCATCTACAGGCCTATTTGGAAAAATCGGGCGTTTGGATGCCGATTTTATATATTACCTTGCAATTTTTGCAAGTGGTTGTATTGCCGATTCCAAGTGTGGTTAGTACTCTGGCTGGGGTTGCGCTTTTTGGGGCGCTTAGAGCAACGATATATAGCTTAATCGGGATTGTTTTGGGTTCTTATACCGCGTTTTTTATCGGGAGAAAATTAGGGCATAAGGCTGTAAGTTGGATGATCGGCGACGATACGCTTAAAAAGTGGCAGAAAAAACTTAAGGGGAAGGATAATTTATTCTTAACCTTGATGTTTTTGTTTCCGATGTTTCCCGACGACGTGTTGTGTTTTTTGGCGGGATTATCATCTATGACGACAAAATATTTTCTAATCATGATCGTCGTTTGTCGGGTGATTGGGGTTGCAGGCACGTGTTATTCCGTCGATTTTATTCCGTTTACGACGTGGTGGGGGATTGCGATTTGGGTTGCTTTTTTCCTGTTCGTAATCGTAGCATTTGTTTTAATTTATAAAAATCTTGATAAAATCCAAGAGAAGTTCAAAGCAAGAAAACAGGCGCGTAAAAATAAATAATTTCAATCATATGCGACATACTATCCTATATGCAAGTATTTTTGAAATTTAGACAATAAAATAGCTAAACAATCGACTGTTTGGGGTGGCTCGTAAAAGCCTTTCTCAAATCGTCGATTTTTTATTAAATCATACTACTTTTTTTCTTCAAACACTTGCTATTTTGCGTGATTTAGTATATAATGGTAATTGGTCGAGAGTTGGCAAAATTTGATAAATTCGACCGAATTTCTTGGAGGAAACGTTATGGATAAAATTCAATTACTGCAAGAAAGAAAAGCGAAATTGACGGAGATAAGCGCGGAAATCCGTAACCGTATTCAAACGGTTGTTGATGCGGAAAGTTTTGTGGAATTGTCTGCGTTCAGCTTTTCTAAAAACGATTTTTATGGGGAGGAAACCGCAGGTGAGGGCGTTGTGACGGGGTTTGCAACGATTGCTGGTTATCCGTATTATATCGTTGCGCAAAACTTTCATGCGTTAGAAGGCGGTATTTCAAAGGCAAATTGCGATAAGATCGCAAAGTGCTTGGATATGGCGGAGAAAAACGTCACGCCTGTTTTGTATTTCTTGCATACCCGTGGGGTACAAGTTGGGGAAGGTGTGACCGTATTAGAAGGGCTTGGGAAACTGCTGATGAAGAGTACGCAGCTCAAAGGCGTTGTTCCGCAATACGTAGTCGTTGACGGGGAAGTCTACGGCTCGGCGGCGATGCTTGCAGCGATTGCGGATTTTACGTTTTTCTTAGAAAAACAAAGCGTTTTAGCAGTGAACAGTCCTTTTGTTTTATCTGCAAAAGCGGGAAAGAATATTTCCAAAGAAGAAGTCGGTGGAGCGAAAGCTTTAACCAAATCGGGGATTCCTACGTTTGAAGTGCAAGATTTAGACGAAGTAAAAGCAATCATTTCGCAAATTGCGGAATTGTTGGCGCAACCGATGGTTGACGCGGAATTAAACGAATCATTACCCGTTTTAAACGAAACAGTAAACGTGGAAACGATTATGCAAGTATTTGAAAATGCGATCGAAGTCGGCGCGCTTTGTGAACCGCAAATTAAGACGGTTTTAGGACGTATTGGCGGTATTGCGGTTGCGGCGGTTGTATTTGACGGCGAAGAAAACGGCGTGGAACTTGACGAAGGAAAGCTTGCAAAAATCAAAGCTTTTGCGGAGTTTGCTTGTTGCAACGAATTGCCGTTTATTACGTTTACGGACGTGAAAGGGATTTGCCCTTGCATGTGCACAAACAATAGTAGAGTAATGAAAGAAACGGCGGAATATTTGGATATGCTGGATACGATTACGACGGCGAAGTTGGCGGTCGTATACAAGAAAGCAATCGGACTTGGCTACACGTTGTTTGCTTCAAAGTCGGTGGGGTTTGATTATACGTGTGCGTTTGCAAACGCGCAAATTTCACTCTTTGATGGGGTTCAGGGCGCGCAAATCGAACTTGCGGACGAAAAAGTGGATAAAGCTGCTTTAGCGCAACGGTATGCGGAAGAAAATTCCGATCCCATTCACGCGGCAAAAGACGGCTATATCGATGCCGTAATTGAACCGCAGTTCGTAAAACAATACCTGATAGCATCTTTGCAAATGTTGTTAAATTAAAGGGGGACGGCGATGTTGAATTTATTAAATACAACACTTGATAAATTCCGTGAGGTTTCCCTTGGAGAAGTTTCCGTGTACGCTCTTCTCGGGTTCTCGGTTGTATTTGCAGGGATTATCTTTTTGATTTTCGTTCTTTGGGGGTTAGGAAAGGTTATGTCCCAAGCACCCAAAGCTCCTACAACACAAAAAACAACGGTAAAACCTGCTCCTGCACTCGCAGAGGAAGCGTTGGCGGTTGCCGACGTAGATACGGATACGATTTCCGAAGAAACGGTAGCGGTAATTATGGCGGCGTTGATGGCGTATTATCAATCGGTTGGACCGAAATGCGAATTTACAGTAAAAAGAATTAAAAGAATTTGAATTTAAGGAGAAAATGTTATGCGTAATTTTGTTATCACAGTCAATGGTAAATCTTATGAAGTAGGGGTAGAAGAAGTCGGCGCTACGGTAAGCGCTCCCGTTGTAGTAGCTCCCGTAGCTACGCCTAAAGCGGCGACTGTTGCTCCTAAAGCGGTTGAAACGCCGAAAGCGGCTCCTGCGCCCGTTGCAGCAGCGCCTGCAAACGGTGAAAAAGTACTTTCTCCGTTCCCTGGTTTGATTAAAAATCTTTTGGTGGCAAATGGTACGGCGGTAAAGAAAGACCAACCCATTCTTGTTTTAGAAGCAATGAAGATGGACAACGATATTACTTCGCCTTGCGACGGTGTCGTCACGTTCCAAGTGCAAAAAGGCGCTAACGTCGAATCCGACTCCGTCCTTGCCGTTATCGGCTAAAACTTAATAGAAAAAAAGGAGTTTCTATTATGTTAAATACTATGCTAATTAACTTTGGCTCGATGTTTAAAAATTTATGGGAATCATCGGGCGTGGCGAACGGCGAGTGGCAAAATTACGTGATGATATTGGTATCTTTCGTGTTGATGTATCTCGCGATTGTGAAAAAATTCGAGCCACTCTTATTGTTGCCGATTGCGTTCGGGATGTTCTTGATTAATCTTCCCGGTGCGCACGATATCGTTTGGGGCGTCCAGGCGGAAGGTGCAAGCTATGAAGAAGTGCAAAACCGTGGCTTGCTTTGGTATTTGTTCTACGGCGTACAAAACGTTATTTATCCGCCTTTAATTTTCCTTGGGATTGGCGCGATGACCGATTTCGGGCCGTTGATTTCTAACCCGAAGAGCATGTTGATTGGGGCTGCGGCGCAGTTGGGGATTTTCCTGAGTATGATTTTGGCAGTTGCGATTGGGTTCAACTTGGCTGCGGCTTGTTCGATCGCAATTATCGGCGGTGCGGACGGACCTACGGCGATTTACGTGACGCAAAAATTATCAGCTTTCTCGCAATTTAACGGTGAAAGCAAGGAATTGCTTTCTGCGATTGCAGTTGCGGCGTATTCATACATGGCGTTGATCCCGATCATTCAAAAGCCGTTAATGAAATTGCTAGTCCCTAAAAAAGAACGTAAAATTAAAATGAAACCCCTTCGTACGGTTAGTAAAGTGGAGAAAATTATATTCCCTGTAGTCGTCACGCTGGTGGTTGGTTTAATTTTACCGGATGCAATACCCTTGCTTGGTATGTTAATGCTCGGGAACTTATTGAAGGAATCGGGAGTTTGCGATCGGCTTTCCTCGCAAGCGCAAAATGGTTTAATGAATACAATCACGATTTTCCTTGGCGTATCGGTCGGCTGTAAAGCTTTCGGGGCGACGTTCTTGACGGGTACAACCTTGGGGATTATCGCGCTCGGGCTTGTTGCTTTCTCGTGTGGTACGATTGGCGGACTTTTGATGGGTAGATTGATGTGCAAGCTTTCAAAAGGCAAAATCAACCCGTTGATTGGTAGCGCAGGGGTATCCGCCGTACCTATGGCGGCGCGTATTTCCGAAGACGTTGGGCGTGAAGAAGATCCTAGCAATCATCTTTTGATGCATGCTATGGGGCCGAATGTTGCAGGGGTGATCGGTTCGGCGATTGCCGCAGGCTTCTTATTGGCGATTGTTTAATAGATGAGGTGAAAGAAAATGGAATTGAATTTTGAAAAAAGAAAAGTAATGTTGACGGAAACGATCTTGCGTGACGCGCATCAATCGCAGGCTGCAACAAGAATGCGCATCGACGAAATGCTCCCTATGTTGGAGGCGTTAGATGAAATCGGTTATTATTCGATTGAAGCGTGGGGTGGGGCGACGTTTGACTCGTGTTTGCGTTTCTTGAATGAAGACCCTTGGGAAAGATTGCGTACGTTAAAAGCGCATTTAAAAACGCCTATTCAAATGCTTTTGCGGGGGCAAAACTTACTTGGTTATCGCCATTATGCGGACGACGTCGTAGAAAAATTCGTCGCAAAATCCGTTGAAAACGGCGTTGGCGTCGTGCGTGTATTCGACGCGTTGAATGATCCCCGCAACTTGGAAGTTTCCATGAAAGCCATCAAAAAATATGGTGGGATTTGTGAAGCTACGATTTGTTATACAAGCGCGGTAGTAGACGGGCAAGAAGTCTTTACCAACGAATATTTCATTGATTTGGCGAAACAACTTGAAGAACGTGGCGCGGACAATATTTGCTTGAAAGATATGGCAAACTTGTTGCTCCCGATGAAAGCGTACGAGCTGGTAAAAGCATTAAAAGCGGCTTTAAAACCTACGACAAAATTGCATTTGCATACGCATAATACGTCGGGTACGGGCGATATGGTATACTTGATGGCAATTTTAGCCGGCGTAGATATCGTAGATACGGCGCTTTCGCCACTCGGAAACGGTACTTCGCAGCCTGCCACCGAACCGCTTGTAGCAACCTTAAAAGATACGCCGTACGATACAGGAATCGACATTAATAAACTTTTACCGATTGTAAAACACTTTAAGACGGTTGAGAAACGTTTGAAAGATGATAAAATTTTGAATGAAAAATCCAAAGCAATCGATATCAATACGTTGTTGTACCAAGTCCCTGGTGGGATGCTTTCAAACCTTATCAATCAACTTGAAAAAGCAGGAAAAGCTGATAAATTGATGGAATGTCTTGCAGAAGTTCCGAACGTACGTAAAGACTGTGGATATCCGCCACTTGTCACCCCCTCGTCGCAAATCGTAGGAACACAAGCCGTTATGAATGTCGTTATGGGTGAAAGATATAAAATGGTCACCAAGGAAACGAGGGATTTATTTGCAGGTAAATACGGTACGTTGCCAATGCCTTTAAATGAAGAAGTTGCGGAAAAAGTGCTTAAAGGCGCGGAACGGATTACTTGTCGCCCTGCGGATTTGTTAAAGCCTGAATACGAGGAGATTAAAACAAAATTACAATCGCTTGGATATTATGAAAAAGAAGAAGACGTTCTCTCGTATGCCGTATTTGAACAAGTAGCCGAAAACTTCTTCAAATGG
Organism: Clostridia bacterium; assembly: GCA_017625565.1. Lineage (GTDB taxonomy): Bacteria > Bacillota > Clostridia > Christensenellales > Borkfalkiaceae > Scatosoma. The sequence continues at coordinate 55,107 of JAGAKN010000010.1, read as the reverse complement.
CGTGAAGCGCAAAAAAATGGCGTAGATCGTGATATGGCAAAATCGAGTGTGTATCCCGTCTAACAAAGATATATTGTGAAACTAAAACCGTGAAACAAATTACGCAACCGAAAAAAATTCGGTTGCGTAATCTTATCTATGTTTATACAATCGTGAAACAAATATCGTGAAACAATATAATTATATATTTTCAACGGGGATTTATTCAAGCCCCAAAAAGGCAAAAAAATTATGAAAAAAGTATGTGTTATAGGTGGTGGTGCGGCGGGCTTAATGGCTGCGTACACGGCAGCAAAAAACGGGTGTGCTGTATCCTTATTTGAAAAAAATGAAAAACTAGGCAAGAAAATTTATATAACAGGAAAGGGGAGATGTAATTTTACCAACGACGTTTCTCCTATGGAATTTTTGCCGAACATTGTCCGTGGCGGTAAGTTTTTAACAAGCGCAATTTATACGTTTTCTTCGCAAAATTGCATAGAATTCTTTGAAAATCAGGGATTATCGGTCAAAATTGAGCGTGGAAACCGCGCTTTTCCTGCGTCCGATCACGCAAGTGATATAACGAAAACTCTTGAAAAAGCATGCAGAAATGAAGGGGTAAACCTCTTTTTACAGGAAAAAATCCTAAAAATTAAACCTACTATGTCTAACATAATACCTATGCAAGACATAGTAGATGATACTACGCGTGACATAATACCTATGTCTGGCATAGAAGTTGTATCCGATAAGAATATCTATCGTTTTGACGCAGTAATCGTTGCTACGGGCGGATTGAGTTATCCTTCTACAGGTTCGACGGGGGATGGATACGTTTTTGCTCGCGATTGTGGGCATACGATAACCGATTTGAAGTGCGGGTTGTGTGGGTTGAATTTAGAAGGAGAGCAATTCCTTGCTTTGCAAGGACTTTCGTTAAAAAACGTTGTTTTTTGCGTAAAAAACGGCTTAAAAACGGTTTATTCTGAGTTAGGGGAACTTTTATTTACACATTTTGGGATATCCGGTCCGATAGTGCTTTCGGCGTCTTCTTTGATCAATCGTATGGATTTTCGGTCTTTGACGGCGTTTATCGATTTAAAACCCGCGTTGGACGAGCAGACGTTAGATAAACGATTGTTGCGGGATTTTGAAAAATATAAAAACAAAAAGATTTCTAACGCATTATGCGACGTATTACCACAAAAAATGATTGTTGCAATATTAAAGACGGCAAATATTTCCCCTGAAAAGAACGTGAACGTTTTGACGAAAGAAGAAAGGGGGCGATTGGTAAAGTCGCTTAAGGAATTTCCTGTGAAAATACGCGGTTTACGCGGTTTTGAAGAAGCGATTATCACGTCGGGTGGGGTTTCTCTTTCGGAGATTAATCCAAAAACGATGGAAAGCAAGAATATCCGCGGTTTGTATTTTTGCGGGGAAGTATTAGACGTAGATGCTTTTACGGGTGGTTTTAATATGCAAATCGCTTTTGCTACGGGATACGTCGCGGGGAAAGCTGTTTCCTTGTAAATGTAGGCGGTAATTTAATGCACGGAAAGCGTAAAAGCTTGACGGGATTGAAAAAATATATTATAATACATAATATAATGTCTTGTTTGGAAGGAGTTTATTATGACGATTATTCGCGGGGCGACGACGGTGACGAAGGACTGCAAAGAAGAAATTTTTTCTTCCGTCAAAGCGTTGCTTGATGAAATTTTTGAATGCAACCACTTAGCAAAAGGGGAGATAAGCGGCTTTTTGTTTTCATTAACGTCGGATATACATTCCTATCATCCTGCAAAAGCGGCAAGAGAATGCGGATATGATTTTGCTCCGTTGTTCGCCGCGACGGAGCCGGATATCGACGGGGGATTGCCGTTGTGTATACGCCTAATGCTGTTTGCGGAGTTGCAAAACGAAAGACAAATAAAACACGTTTATCAAAAAGGAGCAAAGACTTTGAGAAAAGATATTTCGGAAATTTTTAATATAGCGTTAGATGGTCCGGCTGGAAGTGGTAAGAGCACGATTGCAAAGGTTTTAGCGAAAGATTACAATATTTTGTACTTAGATACAGGCGCAATGTACCGTGCTTGCGGATTAAAAGCGTTGCGTAGTGGGGTTGATCCTAAAAACCCTGAAACAGTAGCAAAAATGCTAGAAACGTTAGACGTAAAGGTGGAATATAAAGACGGGAAACAGCATACTTTGTTGGACGGGGAAGACGTTTCTACGGCAATCCGAGAGAATGCAGTTTCCATGGCTGCGTCGAATATTTCTGCACACCGTGCGGTACGCGAAAAAATGGTAGAAATGCAACGTCAAATCGGGGAAAGTATGTCCTGCGTTTTAGATGGACGCGATATTGGTTCTACGGTTTTACCCAACGCAAAATTCAAGTTTTTTATAACTGCAGATAGTAAGGTGCGAGCTATGCGTAGGTTTACGGAATTACAACAACGCGGAGAAAGCGTTGATTTTGAAACGTTGCACGCCGAAATCGTCGCGCGGGATAAACAGGATATGGAACGGGAATTTTCTCCGCTTGTATGCGCGAAAGACGCGATTGTAGTCGATACTTCTAATATGCGTATTGACGAAGTGGTTATGACGATTAAAAAGAGCATTCAATCCCAAATTTAAAGGTAGCGTTATGGCAAAAGAAATTACGGCGGAAAAAGCGTCGAAAAAGAAGAGAAAGAGAGAAATTACGGTAAAAGCAAATAAAAAAGGTCGGCATATCATTCCGTTGCAGAATTTTTTAAAAGCGCTTGTCGTGCCTTTCTACTTTTTATTAAAGCCTTACCGTTTTTACGGGAATAAAAAGGTAAAAGACGGTGCGTGTATTTATATTTGCAATCATTATACGATTTTTGACGTAATTTATCCTGCCGTGACGACGAAAGAAGGGATACATTTTATCGCAAAGAAACCTATTTTCGACGCGCCGATTATCGGTGGTTTAGCGCGTAAAATAAAGGCGATCAGCGTGAATCGCGACGGGAGTGACGTGCGCGCATTGTTGGATTGCTTTAAATGCTTGAAAAACAATGAAAAAATTTGCGTTTTCCCGGAAGGTACGAGAAATAAAACGGATGCGGAAATGCTCCCGTTTCAAGGTGGAGCGGCTATGATGGCGATTCGCCAGCATACGCCGATCGTTCCTATGCTCATTTATAAAAAACCGCGTCTTTTTCGTATGACGCATATTTTGATCGGCGAACCGTTTGAACTGTCGGAGTATTACGGTAGAAAGCTAACGGAAGAAGAAATCGCCGAAGCCGACGAAAAACTGCGGGATCGGTTGTTGACTATGCGTAAAGAGCATACAAAATATCTGATCGAAAAGAAGAAAAAAGGGAAACAATCGTAAAAGATGGAATTTATAATCGCAAAAAACGGTGGATTTTGTAGCGGAGTAAAAAAAGCGGTTGATACGGCGCTTTCGATTAACGCGGAAAATACGTACATTTACGGTGAAATCATTCATAACCCCGACGTCGTGCAAAAAATTCGTGAACGTGGGATTATTACCGTAGACGATTTAAAAGAAGTACCGAAAGGGGCGACTTTGATTATTCGTTCTCACGGGGTTGGGAAATTTGTTTACGAGTATTGTCAAGAGAACGACATAAAGGTTGTGGATTGTACCTGCGAATTTGTCCGTCGTACGCAAAACATTGTCAAAGAAAAATTTCGGGAAGGAAAAACCATTGTCATTATAGGCAAGAAAACGCATCCCGAAGTCGTTGGGTTAAGCGGTTGGTGTGAAAACCAAGCCTACGTTTTTTCTTCAGAGGACGAAGATTTTTCTATTTTACCCGAAAATATTTGCTGTGTAGTAGCGCAAACGACCTTTTCTAAGGAAAAATTTGAAAAAATTATAAAAAATCTTAACGATAAGCGTAGAAAAACACTTGAAGTTTTTCAAACAATTTGCTATACTACTATAGGACGGCAAAATGAAGCTATCGAATTATCGCAACAATGCGATGCGGTACTGGTCATCGGCGGGTTAAACAGCAGCAACACCAACAGGCTCTACGAGATTTGTACGCAACATTGTGATCACGTTTTTCGCTTAGTCAATGCTGCCGATCTAAAATATGAAACAATTAAAACATTTAAAAGGGTAGGTATTGTTACGGGGGCAAGCACCCCGAACGCGCAACCTCAGGAGGTTCTATTAAAAATGGGAATGGAAACAGAAGCAAAAGCAACAATGGAAGAAGTTGTTGCAAACATGGACAGTCAACCGAAATTTAAAAGAGGACAGTTGATTACGGCTACGATCTCGTCGGCGGACGATTCGGGTGTTGCAGTATTGCTCCCGCTTGCAAAGAAGGAAGTAATGCTTGACAAAGACGAAGTGGACTGCGAGGTTTACAATAAGGAAGATTTCAATGCGAAGTTGGGTGAAGAAATCGAACTTATGGTAATTGGCGTAAACCCCGTAAAGCTTTCGCAAAAAGAGATTAAAAAGATCAAAGAAGAAGAAGCTTTGATTGCCGAAGTAAAAGACGGAAAAGAATTCGAAGTCGTATGTACGGGATTCAATAAAGGCGGTTTGACTGCTGAATACGGTTCGTACTCCGTATTCGTACCTGCTCGTGAGGTTCGTTCGGGATTCGTTAAAGAACTCGATAAATACGTAGGCAAGAAATTGCGTCTTAAAGTTTTAGAAATTAAAACGGAAAGAAGAAAGGAAATTATCGCATCGCAACGTGTGATCATTGAAGCGGAACGCGCGGCAAAAGCGGCTGCACGTGCGGAGAAAGAAGCTGCATTCTTCGCATCCATCAACGTAGACGACGTTGTGGAAGGAAAAGTGGAAAGAGTGACAAACTTCGGTGCATTCGTTTCTGTAAATGGTTTTGATTGCTTGGCGCACATCTCCGACTTGTCGTGGACGGGAGCAAAAACGGTCACCGACGTTTTGGAAGTTGGCAAGACTTATCAATTCAAAGTATTGAAGATCGACCAAGAATCGAAAAAAGTTTCGATTGGTTATAAACAATTGCAACCCCAACCTTGGGATCTTGCAGCGGAAAAATACGCGAAAGACGACGTAATTCACGGGAAAGTTGTTCGTATCGTTCCTTTCGGTGCGTTCGTTGAAGTGGAGAAAGGGATCGACGGTTTGGTGCACGTTTCGCAAATTTCTCACGAATTCCTTGAAAATCCGACGACGGCGCTTACCATCGGTCAAGAAATTGACGCAAAGATTTTGAATTTAGATTGCGTTGAAAAGAAAATGACGCTTTCGATTAAAGCGCTCGAACCGAAACCTGAAAACCTTGAAAGAAAACCTAAAGCGGCTAAGACGGAAGACGGTGAAACGAAAGAAAAGCCTAGAAAAGCTAGAGCGCCGAAAGTAGCAGCACCCGAAGAAGTGACGGAATGGACTGAAGGTGATTCGGATGGCGTTTCGATTGCGGATTTATTGAATAAAAACGCGTAAACATTTTTTTAAGAAAAAAACTAAAAGTCTGTTTTTAAGTTGATTAAAAACAGACTTTTTTGTGTATAAATAATTGTTAAAAAAATAGGAGTGATAACAATGATGCAAAAACAAGGTAAAATTAAAATTTCCAGCGAAAACATGATGCCGATTATTAAAAAATGGCTGTATTCCGACAAAGATATATTTTTGCGTGAGATCGTGGCAAACGGTGTAGATGCCATTACAAAACATAAAAAGCTTGTAGAGATGGGCGAGGCTACGCGTGATGAAAATCCGTATAAGATTGTCGTTTCGATAGACGAAAAGGCAAAAACGCTTACCGTAGAAGATAATGGGCTTGGTATGACGGCAGAAGAAGTGGAGAAATACATTACGCAAATTGCGTTTTCGGGTGCGGAAGATTTCTTGCAAAAATACGAAAACGCATCAGGCGACGGGATTATCGGGCATTTTGGGCTTGGTTTTTATTCTGTATATATGGTGTCCAAAAACGTAGAGATCTACACGAAAAGCTATAAAGATGAGCCTGCTGTAAAATGGTCGTCCGACGGAAATTCTACGTATAAGCTTGCCGAAACAGATAAATCCGAACGTGGTACGAAAATTGTGATGTATCTTGCGGATGGCGAAGAAGAATTTTTAAAAGAATTCCGCGTTCGCGAATTGCTCCGAAAATACTGCTCGTTTATGCCTGTGGACGTGTATTTAAATCCTAAAGGTGATGAAAACGATAAAGCGGTTAATAATACGTCGCCATTATATTTGAAAGATCCTAAAGAATGTACGGATGAAGAATATAAAACGTTCTATAGAGAAACGTTTATGGATTATAACGAGCCGTTGTTTTGGATTCATTTGAATATGGAATATCCTTTCCGTTTAAAGGGGATTTTGTATTTCCCGCAAGTCAAGAAAAAGCAAATTCAGCTTGAAAAAGGACAAGTTAAGTTGTACTGCAATCAAGTATTTATCGCGGATAACATCAAAGAAGTCATTCCTGAATTTTTAATGCTCTTGAACGGTGTGATCGATTGTCCGGATATTCCCTTAAACGTATCAAGAAGTTTCTTGCAAAACGATAAACAGGTACAAAAGATTTCCAAGCATATTACCAAGAAAGTGGCGGATAAACTGACGAATTTATTCAAAAATGATCGGGAACATTACGAAAAATGCTGGAAAGATATTTCCACGTTTATTAAATTCGGTTGTTTAAAAGAAGAAGAATTTTACGACAAAGTAAAGGATTTGTTGATTTTTAAGAATTTAAACGGGGAATTCAAGCCTGTAAGTGCATATTTCGGCGAGGAGCTTAGCGACGAAGACTTGCAAAAAGGCGAACAACCCAAGCCGATTTATTACGTATCTGACGAAGTGCAACAAGCGCAATATATCGCAACGTTTAAAGATGCCGGGCTTGACGCTTTGCTTTGCGATACGTATATTGACGCACACTTTATTAGCTACTTGGAGTATAAAAACCCGAAAAAGTGCCGTTTTGTGCGCATTGACGCGGAAGTTGACAGTGCCTTAAAAGGGGAAAACGTTTCCGAGAAAGATTCCAAAGAGATCGTTGAACTCTTCAAAAAATATCTTGTTAATCAAGAAATTTCCGTCAAAGCGGAAAAATTCAAGAGTGGCAGGCTTTCTGCCGTTGTCACGGTAGACGAATTTATGCGTAGAATGTCGGAAATGAACGGGTTCTATGGTATGGATTCTAGCGATCCAAATAAGAGTGCGACGCTTGTGATTAATTTGACAAATCCGATTATTTCCGGGCTTTTGAATCAATCGGAAGAAAAACAAAGCCTGATCGTCAACCAAATTTATTATTTGGCTATGATTTCTTTCAAGCAATTATCTCCTGATGAGCTTTCCGATTTTGTAGAAAAAACTTCAAAAATGCTTTTCGATTATTCAAAATAAGCAAAATCCATTAAAAACGCCTTTCGAACAGAAAGGCGTTTTATTTTTTTTGTTCTATTTGGACGAGCTATTACATATAGTATACAAATGTTAGATTTTTTACCGCAATCCGTCTTGAACGGATTACTAAACGTCAATATGAACTACGTATACGAACTGCGATTACGTGCGGAAAAACCGACTAGAATTAATTATCAAGGCTCGTTTTGTTATTTGAGTGCCTATGGATTAACCGAATTTTCAGAAAAAGCAATTCGTTGTACTTTGGAGGAGATAGGCGATTGTGTTTTCCGTGCAGGGGAATGTTCGGTTTATTCCGTAGAAGAACAAATTAAAAAAGGCTTTATAACCGCGGAAAACGGCGTAAGAATCGGTTTGGCAGGGGAATATGTATTCGACCAAGGAAAACCGCTGGCTTTGAGAAATTTTACTTCGCTTTGTATCCGAATTCCACATGAAATCAAAGGCTGTGGAATGGAAATTTACCAACGTTGTATGTCTGACAAAGTAAAAAATGTACTGATTATGGCTCCGCCAGGTTTGGGCAAAACGACGATTTTGCGTGATTTGGGTCGAATTATTAGTGAAAAGACGGGGAAAAACGTACTGATTTGCGACGAGCGTGGAGAAATATCCGCGGGTTTGACGGGGGAAACTTGCGACGTGATGAAATTTGCCGATAAAGCGACGGCTTTTGAGGCGGGGATACGGGCGCTACGCCCCGAAGTGATGATTACGGACGAGCTTTCCGAAGAAGATTGTAAGGCTTTACAAAAAGCGGTTTTTGGCGGAGTTTACGTTTTGGCATCGGCGCATTTTTCGGATATTCGACACGTCAAAGCTCCGTTTATGGGATTATTCGATCGGTTTGTCTTGTTAGATGCGTGTGTGATCGGGAAAATACGTGGTATTTACGACGAAAAAGGACAGGTTATCGGATAAAAATGACAAAATTTTTTTTAGGAATTGCTATCGTCGCGTTTACTAGTTTTTGTGGGTATTTTTTAGCGAAAAAATTTCGGCAAAGAAAATTGTTTTTTGCGCAATTTTGGGAATTTAACGAACGGTTTTTATCTGAAATTGCTTATTATCGTCGGCCTTTACGCGAGTTTATTTTCAAATATTCTTACAAGGATGAGTTTGCTTTTTTATTAGAAGAATACGTCGTTTTCTTGAAAGAGCGTTTTATGGACGATCGTATGTTTTTGGACAATCCTGCGTTTTCCTTCTTAAAACAAGAAGAAAAGGGTGTTGTTTCCGATTACTTTTTAATGCTTGGGAAAGGGGATAGCGCATCGCAAAAAGGCTATTTCACGGCGGTGAAAGAAACGCTTAAAAAATTGCAAACCGAGTCGGAAATCGCTTGTAAAAGATATGGGGATTTATACATAAAACTTGGATTTTTATGCGGTTTATTGATTTTAATTTTAATCGTTTAAAGGGGTAGATACATTGGATATTAGTATATTGTTTAAGATGGCGGCGATCGGAATTATCATCACGGTTATATGTCAAATTTTAAAAAAATCTGATCGTGACGATATAGCGACGCTTGTCAGTATTGTGGGGCTTGTGATTGTCTTAGCGGTGGTCGTGGGAATGGTAGGTGATTTATTCAACGAAATCAAAACAATTTTTGGATTGGATTAGCGAAGGTAGGGCGATGAAAAAATGACGGAGATTTTGAAAATCATAGGAATAGCGTTCGTGACGACGATTACGTCCGTTTTATTGAAAGCTACAAAGCCGGAATTGTCTTTTGCCGTAAGCGTGACAGGGGTTATCGTTATTCTGCTCTATATCGTTGACGCATTACAAGGAACACTTGCCGTTTTTGAAAAAATAGCGGAAACGACAGGGGTGAAAAATGGCTTGGTGAAGATATTATTGAAAATTGTCGGGGTTGGGTATTTAACAGAATTTGGGGCTGGCATTTTAAGCGATTTTGGGAGCAATGCCATAGCAGACAAAGTTGTTTTATGTGGAAAAATTACCATTATCGTTTTATCTCTTCCCATTTTAGAGGGATTGTTGACGACGATCGGCGGATTCTTAAAACTGGTGTAATCGATGGTTTTAAAAAAGTACGTATTTCAAAAATCACAAAAGATAAAAGGTTTTATTTTTATAAGTTTATTCATTATCTTTTTGTCGTTTTTCTTTAGTGGAATCGGGAAAGCAACTCGGGTGTCTGCCGACGATCTATCGGGCGAGAATGAATTAAACGAAAACATTCAGGATCAAATTGAGCATTTAGATTTGCAAGCTCTGCAGGAATATTTGGATTCGTTGGGAAAATTCAACGATCAAAGCGTTGGCGAACGGTTGTTAGAGTATATTCAAGGCAATGAATTCGATTATTCGCAGTTTTGGAGCGAAATTGCAACGGTTTTATTTAAAAAAGTGACGGAAATCTTACCGTCCTTTGCATGCATTTCAGCGATCACGTTATTATCCGGTCTGGTTTCCAGCTTAAAAAGTGGGTCGACAGGAAAAACGTCCACGGAGATGATTTTTTTAATTACGTATGCGGCGGCGTTAATTCCACTGGTGGGCGTGTTGACGGAATGTATAAAAGAATCGGTAGAAAGCGTTTCTCAAATGCAAAAACAAATGGAAATTGTTTATCCGATTATGTTGACGCTTATGGCGACGAGTGGTGGGACGTTATCCGCCGCGGTTTGTCGTCCTGCAGTAGCATTTTTTTGCACGACGATCGTTTCTATCATAAAAAGCGTTGTGTTTCCGATCACCATCACGATTATTTTGTTTTCCTTGGCGTCTAATTTAACAAAAGAACTGAAAATAGGCAAGTTTACGGCTTTTTTTAAGAGTATCAATAAGTGGCTTATCGGGATTTGCGTATCGGTCTTCGGGGTGTTTTTTACGTTGCAGGGGATTACAGCTGCATCCTACGACGGAATTGTTCGTCGGGCTGCAAAATATGCCATTGGGAACGGCGTGCCGATCGTCGGCGGTTTTTTGTCGGGGGGATTTGATTTGGCGGTAGCCGGTAGCGTTTTGATTAAAAACTCCTTGGGTAGTATGGGGATTTTTTTGATGATTTCCGTATTGTTCGAGCCGTTATTGTTATTGATTTCAGTCAACTTATTATTACGCTTGACGGCAGCGGTCACACAACCATTTGGGGATAGTCGGATCTCCGATTTTTTAGGGGAAACTGCGGAAAATTTACGTTATTGTACCGCAGGATTGTTGTTCACGGCGTTTTTATATTTTCTGTCCATCGTCTTGATGGTGTGTAGTTCGGAGGCTTTGTTTTGAACGGATATCTATTAAGCGTTATCGGAACGATATTGCTTTCGGCGATTATAACGGCGATTTTGCCTGATGGTAAGACGTCTACGGTGATTAAAAACGTGACCAAGCTTGCTTGCGTTTTAGCGATTGTAGCGCCTGTATTACAGTTCTTCACGAAAACGAACGCAGTCGCGGATAAAAATTCACAAATTTTTTTTTCGCAATCAGTCATACAACCAGATGAGGAATTCATACAGTATTATTGGTCTATGCGAATCCGCGCGACGGAAGGCGTGATTGCTAAAGAATTACAAGAAAAATATTCCGTGAATACGTCGATAGAATTGTTTTGTTTGACGGAGAGTGAAACGGTGGACGGCAAATATCAATCGGACGAAATGAAAGTGACGAAGATATACGTGCATTTCGAAGAAGAACCAAACGAGGAGGTAAAAAGGTCTGTGTGGGAATACCTAACGAAAAACTATTGTAGCGAGGTGTTGCTTGAATAATTCGTATGCAATAAAAACGCAAAAAGCGAAATACGGCAAGGGTAAACTTCGAGAGTATCTATTGCTTGGATTGCTTGCTGTTGTACTGATTTTTACGGCGTGGAAAATTTTTCACGGGAAAGATGAAACGTCGAAAACGGCTACGCAAATGACGGAAACGGAGAAAAAAATTTCACGTTTGTTGGCGGAAATCGACGGGGTTGGTGATGCGGAAGTCGTTGTATGCGAAACGGAGGAGGGAATTACGGGCGCAGTAGTCGTTTGTGAAGGCGCAAACGATTTCGCGGTAGTCATCGACGTGCGGGAAGCGGTAGCAACGGCTTTGGGAACGGAAACGAGTGCAATCAAAATCTATTTAAAAAAATAAAAAGGAGAACTTTTATGTCAAATAAAAAGAAAATTATCGTTATGTCGTCTTTGGTGCTTTTATTGGCGGTCACCGCCGTATTTAATTTCGTATTGGCAAATACGAACGCAACGGTTTCTGCGGACGGGGGAGTGACCACTGCGAATTATTTCACGACGTATCGTTCCGAACGTACGACGACGAGAAACGAAGAGTTGGTGCAATTGGATAGCGTAATTGCTTTGTATGAAGAAGGAGATGAGAAATACGAAGCGGCGACGGAAATGAAAATGGAAATCGTTTCGTCTATGGAAAAAGAGTTGATCTTGGAAAACATGGTAAAATCGTTGGGGTTTTCGGATGCGGTTGTTTCCGTTTCCATGGATTCGGACAACGTAAACGTATTCATTAATTCATCGGAACTCAATTACGATACGGCGTTATCCATCTATACAATGATGAAGAATGAAACGGGGATTGTCGCTGGGAATATTATCATTATGCCCGTTTATGCCGAAAGCTGAAAAAAAGCATAAAAATACGCTTAAAACAGTAGAAATATTCAAAAAGATGTGTTATAATAGAAGTATTAAAAGAAGGAGATCTTTTTGAATGTCGAATTTTAAATTAACGTCTAACGACGTGCAAAACGGAAAAGTCGTTTACAACGCAGGGATCATTCAAAATATCGTAGAGCTTGCAGTTGCTGAAGTGGAAGGCACGATTCCCCCTCAGGGCAAGAAAAACGGTATTTCGCTCTATATTGAAAAAGACGGGGTATACGCAAACGTAGCCGTTACCGTAAAATACGGATATAACGTGCCGGAACTCGCTTATCGTATTCAGCAATCGGTAAAACAAAGCGTAGAGAATATGACGCGCTATAAAGTAGCGCAAGTGAACGTGCACGTTCAAGACGTCGTCTTCTGCGAGGCTGCTTCCGTAGAAAAAGAACCGGAAGAAGAAATGGAAGAAGAGAACGAAAAATAAGAAACGCGATACCCTTCACAAAGAAGGGTTTTCGTTGTATTTATACGGAGAAGCTTATGAGAAACGCAGCAAGAGAAGCCGCGCTGAATATGATTTTTGCGCAACATTTTAACACCGATTGTATGGACTCTTTACGGAAAAAGATTTTCAAGCAATTCGGCATAGAAAAAGAAGAAGACGTTCGCTTTGCCGACGAGTTGGTGGCGACGGTGGAACGTCATCGTACGGAATTGATCGAAGGGATTGAAAATGCTTGCCATCACTATCTTGAAAACCGCATCAATCCGATGGACAAGAGTATTTTATTGATTGCGATGGCGGAAATTCGTTATTTTAATGAAATACCGCCCGTAGTTTCCGTGTCGGAAGCGGCAGGTTTGGCGCGGAAATACTCCACGGATACGAGCGCTGATTTTGTCAATGGTGTCTTGGCAGGGGTTATAAACGGGTAAAACACAATGAAAATAATAGACGGAAAAGCGATTGCGGTAGAACTCCGCGAAGAATTAAAAAAGAAAATAGCCGAAAAAACGCAAAAACCGGGATTGGCGGTGGTGATCGTTGGGGAAGATCCGGCGTCCCGTATTTATGTCCGCAATAAAATCAAGGCTTGCGGAGAATTAGGTATTCGCTCGTTTTCCTATGAATTGCCGGCTACGGCTACGCAAGCGGAAGTGGAAAATCTTTTGGACGAGCTTGCGATTAATCAAGAAGTAAACGGTATTTTATTGCAGTTGCCTTTGCCGAAACATTTAGACGCCGAATCGGCTTGTAAACACATTCCCGTAGCCAAAGACGTCGACGGATTTTCGGAAGAAAATTTAGGACTTTTGTGTTTAAATAAAGCAAAAATTACAGCTTGTACGCCGAGTGGCGTTATGCAGTTATTAAAAAAATCGGGCGTAGACGTTTGTGGAAAACACGCGGTTGTCTTAGGACGTAGCGCAACGGTAGGGAAACCGATGGCAATGCTACTATTAAACGCGAATGCTACGGTGACGGTTTGTCATAGTAAAACGCAAAATTTGGCGGAAATTTGTAGACAAGCCGATATTTTGATTTCTGCAATCGGAAAAGCGAAATTTGTCACGGCGGATATGGTAAAACAGGACGCTGTTGTTGTGGATATCGGTATGAACCGCGATCAAGACGGAAAACTCTGCGGGGACGTCGATTTTGAAAACGTAAAAGACAAAGCGTCGTTGATTACTCCCGTCCCTGGTGGGGTAGGGCCTATGACGATTACGATGCTTATGTATAATACTTATTTTGCAACTTATAAGGAGTAAAACACTTGCACGACTTTTTTCATTCTTATAACGAGTATTTAACGGAATTTGAGGCGTATTTAGCGTCTTACGTCAAGAAACTGCAAACCAAACCCGAAATTTTAGGGGAAAGCATGCAGTACAGCCTATTAAACGGCGGAAAGCGTATTCGTCCCGTACTTATGTTGGCTTGCGCGGATGTTTTAGGGCTTGAGAAAGCGGAAGTTTTACCGTTTGCTTTGGCGCTGGAAATGATCCATACCTATTCGCTCGTCCACGACGATTTACCTGCGATGGACGACGATGATTTCCGTCGCGGAAAACCGTCGAACCACAAAGCGTTTGGAGAAGCGAATGCGATTTTAGCAGGGGACGCTTTGTTGAACGAAGCTTACGCGATTTGTTTTAAGGAAAGCTTAAAGGGCGAAAAATACGTACGGGCATCTCAATTTTTAAACGAATGTGCCGGGGTATACGGTATGATCGCAGGGCAATCCGCCGATTTATATTATTCCGAAAAGCAAGCGGAAGATCCTGAAGAAGCTCTGCATTATATTCACGCTTGTAAATGTGGAAAACTACTGCTTGCGCCAATCGCAATGGTAAGTATTTTAGCGGATAACCGTTATTATTATCCCTTGGAACAATTCGGCAAGTTGTTTGGGTTGCTTTTCCAAATGACGGACGATATTTTAGACGTCACAGGGAATTTTGACTCTATGGGCAAAAAAGTCCAAAAAGACGAAGGAAAAAACAAATTGACGTACGTGCGCTTGTATGGGCTTGAAAACGCGAAAGTACGGGCGGATATGTGTGCAACCGACTGTCGCGCTATCTTAGAAAGCATTGACGAAGATACGAGTTTTTTACGGAACATGGTTGATTACGTACTTGCTAGACAAAATTAACTGAAAGAAGAAGTGTAAGGAAAGAATATGTTTAAACAAATCACTCCAAACGAGATCAAAGCGTATAGCAAAGAAAAATTAAACGTTTTATGTGATACGTTGCGTAAGACGATATACGATACGGTGATGCGTTGTGGCGGGCATTTGGCGTCTAACCTCGGTGCGATTGAATCGACCGTTGCGTTGTTTTACGTTTTTGATTTCCCGAACGATAAGATTGTCTTTGACGTAGGACATCAATGCTATGCTTATAAACTCTTAAGCGGTAGAGGGGATCGCTTTGATACGTTGCGTCAAGCCGGGGGGATCTCGGGCTTTCCAAAACGAACGGAAAGCGAATACGACAGCTACGACACGGGACATGCAGGTACGTCCGTTTCCGCAGCGATTGGGCTTGCGAAAGCACGGGATTTACAAGGCGAAAACCATCACGTTATCGCGTATATTGGCGACGGATCGTTTAACAACGGTTTGGTATACGAAGCGTTAAATAGCTTGAGAATTTTCAATACGAACGTCTTGATTGTACTCAACGACAACGGAATGTCTATTTCTCCAACCGTCGGTGGAATGTCCGACGTTTTGACGGGGATTAAAGAAGAGCGTTCCCCCGAAGGCATTCGTTTGCTGGAAAGTTTTGGGCTGAAGTATATGGGCGTTAAAGACGGCAACGACGTAGAAGAAATGATCGACGCATTACAAGATGCGAAAGAGCTCTTAAAAAACGGATCAGTATTATTACACATCGCTACGAAAAAGGGAAAAGGCTACGAATTTAGCGAAGATCATCCGACGAATACGCACGGTGTTCCGCCTGTCGGTTCGCCGAAAGAACGGGAATATTCCGAAGTTTTGGGAGAAAGTCTTTGCGAGTTGGCAGAAAAGAACAACAAAATTGCCGTCGTATCCGCTGCGATGAAAGAAGCTTTGGGGTTGTCGGAATTCTTTGTAAAATACCCCGAAAGAGCGTTTGACGTCGGGATTTGTGAAGAGAATGCCGCCGTATTATGCGCTTCGATGGCAGCAGGGGGGATAAAACCGTATTACGCAATTTACTCGACGTTCTTACAGCGTGCGTTCGATGAAATCATTCACGACGTTTGCGCGCAGGATTTCGGCGTCACGTTTTGTATTGATCGCGCGGGGATTTCCGGCGCAGATGGGGAAACGCATCAAGGGGTTTTCGATTTATCCTATTTATCGCTAATCCCTAATTTAACGGTAGCCGTACCAAAAGATACCGAAGAATTGAAAAAAATGTTGGAGTTTAGTGCAACGTATCCACATCCGCTCGCCATTCGCTATCCGCGAGCTGGAAAAGTTATTTTCCCGTCGACAACGCCGTTTGCTTTTGGGAAATGGGAATACTTAAATAAAACGGTTGAAACTAGCAAAATCACCGTTATTGCTACAGGTGAACGGTGTTTGATTATCGCAATGAAAGTATTGCAAGTTTTGCAAGAACAAGGTAAGTCGTTCGACGTAGTAAACGCTCGTTTTGTAAAGCCGTTGGACGTGGAATTTATTCGGAATATTCAAAGTGAAACGATCATTACGTTAGAAGACAACGTATTTTTGGGCGGGTTCGGTTCGATGGTCAACGGGGAATGTATCCGTATGAATAAACGTTGTAATATCAAAAACTTTGCCTACGTAGACACGTTTATCCCCCAAGGCAGTATTTCCGCTTTGCAAAGCGAATACGGCGTAAACTGTAAAGAAATTCAAGCGTATATCGAGCAGGTACTCGAATGAGAGCGGACAAGTTTTTCGCGGAGAAATTCGGTTCGCGCACAAAAGCAGCGGAAGCGATTGACAACGGTTTGGTGCTTGTCAACGGAAAGCCCGTGAAAGCAAAGTCGGAAGTAAGCGAAACGGATGCGTTTACCTTTCTTACCCCCAACCAAGCTTTCGTATCCAACGGTGGATATAAGTTGGCGCGCGGATTAGAAACGTTTGGTTTTGACTGCAAGGATAAAATTTTTATCGATATCGGCGCGAGTACGGGAGGGTTTACCGATTGCTTGTTGCAAAACGGTGCAAAAAAAGTCTATGCCATTGACGTAGGGGAATGTTTATTGCACGAAAGTTTACAAAATCATCCAAACGTCGTACGAATGGAAAATACGAACGCTCGCTATTTAAAAAAGACGGATTTTTCAGACAAAATTAATGCAATCGTCACGGACGTTAGCTTTATCTCTTTACGGCTGATTTTTCCCGTAATTAAAGAAGTTTTAGGCGATAATGGACATGCATTCGTATTGATTAAACCGCAATTTGAATGTGAAAATCAACGAATCGGCAAAAGTGGTATCGTCACCCCGTCCGCACATGCAAAGATTGTGGAAAAAGTACTTTCTTATCTTTCGGAAAGTCAACTTTATCCGCTTGGAATTATCAACGCTCCGATACGGAAAGGGAAAAATATAGAATACATTTTGTATCTTTCTCCTGAACAGAAAGGAGCGCTCTTGGAATCGACGATCGTCGAACGCGTTAAGGAGCTCGTGAAAGAAAATTCGCTCGGAAATTTACAATAAACGAAGGAAAAATATGAAAATAGGGATACTCGGCAAACAATCGAAAATTCAAAGTGTGGACGTTTTGACGGAAATTCAGAATTTTTTAAAGGCGGAAGGCTATGAAACGCTCACCTTTTCTACTCCGCAAGAAATAGACGGCGTGGACGTCGTTTTGGTGCTTGGAGGCGATGGAGCGATTTTGCACTCCGCAATTCCTGCAGCGAAGAAGAACGTCAAATTGATCGGGATCAATTACGGAAATCTCGGATTTTTGACGGAATACGAAAAGTCGGAAAAAGAACGGGTTTTAGAGTTGCTTACCGCCTTGAAAGACGGGACTTGTCGGATCGTGAAACGAAGTTTATTGCAACTGGAAATCGGCAATAAAATTTTCTATGCGCTCAACGAAATCTCTATACAGCGGGATTATAGTTTGTATTCGTCCATTGCTACGCAAATGTTGCAAGTCAAAATTACCGCAAAAGAAGGCGCGGATCTCATTTCAGGCGACGGGGTATTAATTTCGACGCCAACGGGGTCTACGGCGTATTCGTTGTCGGCAGGCGGTGCAATTTTAACACCCGAAGTGCCCGTGTTTATGTTGACGCCGATTTGCGCATTTTCGATGCGCGCACGCCCGATCGTCTTTTCGGATACGGACGAATTCACCATCGAAATCGTAAAGGGGAACGCGATGATATTGGCAGATGGCCGCACCCTTGCGGCGTTGCCGGAAAAAGGAGTAATCCGCGTGAAAAAAGCGCCGTTTACGGCAGATTTCCCGACAAAAGAAAACGCGGATTTCTTTGCAAGAGTTAGAAATAAATTGAACGGATAAAATATGATAAGGATAGGTAAAAAACATGTTAAGATCAGCTCGTCACGCAAAAATTTTAGAAATTATCTCGCATAAAGAGATTGAAACACAAAAAGAACTCTGTGCAGAATTAAATCGTCTGAATTACGTCGTCACACAAGCGACGATTTCAAGAGATATCCGCGATTTGCATTTGTTTAAAGTCGCTGGTATTGAAAAGAAATACCGCTATGCATACATAAACGACGGGGAGAGTGAAATTTCTCCGAAAATGAAGAATTTATTCCGTGAATGCGTCCTCGTCATTCGAGCTGCGCAAAATTTAGTCGTCGTAAAAACGTTGACGGGCAACGGCGCAAACGCAGGGGCAGTCGTAGATAAACTCAATTACGCGGAAATCGTTGGATCAGTTGCCGGGGACGATACGCTTTTGATTGTTTGCGAAGACAATATAGGCGCGGAAACCGTCGTGGCAAAGATCAACGACTTTATTAAATAAAAATTCATCCATAGATAAAATTATGTTATCCAAATTGACGATCAAAAACGTAGCGTTAATAGACGCGGCGGAAATATCCTTTTGCGAAGGTTTAAACGTACTTTCGGGGGAAACGGGCGCGGGAAAATCGGTAATCCTCGATTCCGTTAATTTTGTGTTGGGCGCAAAAGCTGATCGCTCTATGATTCGCTATGGGGAAACGGAGTGTTTAGTCAAGGCGGAATTCCTTGTACCCGAAACGTCGAAAGCCGTTCAGGAATTGCGAGAGTTGGATATTGATTCCGACGGCGAGATTTTGCTTTCGAGAAGATTCACTCAAGACGGGAAAAACGCTATTAAAATTAATGGAAATACCGTCACGGTATCGATGTTGCGTCGGGTGACGGACGCACTTGTGGACGTGCACGGGCAAAGCGAACATTTCTTTTTATTGAAAGAAAGTAATCAGTTAAAAATGCTCGACGATGTGATCGGGGACGAGTTATTTCAGAAAAAACAAGCGTTAACCGAGCTTTTAAAAGAAAAGCGGACGATAGAAGAGAAAATTGCCTTATTAGGTGGCGACGAACAAGAACGCAGTCGGCGTTTGGATATTTTACAATTTCAAATTCAAGAAATTGAAGAAGCCGATTTGAAAGACGGCGAAGAAGAGGAATTGCGCTCCAAACGCAATAAAATACAAAATTTAGAGAAAATTATCAACGCAATTCGTGATGCGTTGGGCGCGTTATCTGGAGAAAACGGTGTTTTAGACGGCTTACGTGAAGCAAAACGCGCTTTGCTTGGTATTGTGCGTATCGATGAAACGTATGCGACGATCTCCGATAAAATCGAATCGATTGCAATGGATGCCGACGACGTAGCGGATTCTTTATCGAATGCCACGGACGAACTGTATTTTGATGAAAACGAAGCGGAAGAAATCGAATCCCGACTGGATTTAATTCGCGCTCTGCAACGCAAATACGGGGCTACAAAACCCGAAATCGACGCATATTTTGAAAAAATTAGCCAAGAATATACGTTGTTGTCCGATTGCGAAGGACAATATACCGCTTTAACAACCGAAAAATCAAAACTTGAAAAGAAGATTTTTGCGCTTTGCAAGGAAATGACGTTGCTCCGAAAAAAACAAGGGGCGGATTTTTGTCAACGGGTTGTTGAAGAGCTCAAAACCTTAAATATTCCGCACGCGCAATTTGCCATAGACTTTACCGATTACCAAGAAACCGACGTCGCTAAAGCTACTGTAAACGGGTTAGATAGGATTTGTTTCACCTTCTCGGCGAATGCAGGCGAGCCGATGAAGCCGCTCGGGAAAATCATTAGCGGTGGGGAAATGAGTCGGTTTATGTTGGCGATAAAAACGCAACTTTCCGCGGTCAATGAGATCAGTACTTATATTTTTGACGAAATCGACGCGGGAATTAGTGGAAAAACTGCCAAAGTCGTTGGGGAAAAACTGGCAAAGATTGCGAAAAAGACGCAGATAATCGCCGTGTCGCACTTGGCGCAAATCGCCGTCATGAGCGACGCTGAATTCTTCATCGAAAAACAGGAAGCGCAAGGAAAAACACTTACAAGCGTCTATAAATTAGACGAAATCGGAAAGAAGAAAGAGATTATTCGCTTGCTCGGTGGCGATGAGAACGCTTCGTTTGCCATGCAACACGCGGAAGAATTGCTCTCGGATGCAGAACACTATAAAGAAACCATCGATTGACAAAAAAAATCGGTAAAAATAGAATAGAAATAGCTCGATTTACGCAAAGTATCTTTTAAACGGAGGAAAATATGCGCAAATCGAGTTTTTTTGTTTTAGGGGCATTGTTGTCCTTCGCGTTTGTAGGGGTCAGTCGTGACGTTGTCATCGCTTCCGCGGACGAGTCGCTTGTGTACGTAGGCGGAATGCCTGCAGGGTTCACTCTTAAAACAGAGAGCGCGCAAATCATCGGAGTTTGCGAAGTTGTCACGGAAAACGGTGCATCTTCGCCGGCAAAAGACGCTGGATTAAAAGCAGGGGATCGAATCGTTAAAATCGACGGGATTCGGGTGCGTTCTATTAGTGAATTAAACGAAATCGTCAATAAAAGCCAAGGAAAAACGCAAAAATTTCAAATTGAGCGCGAGAATGAATGTTTTGAGGTGTGCATTCAACCGCTGAAAGATAAAATATCTAACCGATACAAAATCGGGGTTTTGGTTCGTGATAGCGTATCGGGAATCGGTACGATTACGTACGTAGAAAAGGATAGCGGTAGATTTGGCGCTTTGGGGCATTCTGTCACGATGGAAAATAAACGTGAACTGCAAATTGCTAACGGTACGGTATATCATTGTAATATCGTAGGCGTTTCGAAAGGATTGCGTGGAAAAGCCGGGGAATTGCGCGGTATGTTTTTGAGTGATCAATGTTTCGGAGTGGCTGATAAACTTTGCGATTGTGGTATATTCGGCACAATTTCTAAGCATTGGAATACCGATGAAATGACTTTGATTTCCGCAAGTTCTACCGACGCTACGATGGGAAATGCTTATATCTATTCTACTGTAAACGGCGTAGAAACCAAGCGATACGAAATCGAAATCGTCAAAGTAGACAAACGCAATAAGGAAAATAAAAACTACGTCGTAAAAATTACCGATAAAGAGTTGATCAATCAAACCGGCGGAATTGTACAAGGAATGAGCGGTAGCCCGATTATACAAAATAACAAGCTAATCGGGGCGATTACCCACGTATTTTTAAACGATCCGACGCGCGGGTATGGAATTGACGTAGAAACTATGTTAAAAGAATAATCATTTTACTATCTCAGACATAATACCTATGTGTGAGATAGTACATGGTAAAAAAGGGGGAATTTTATGAAAAAAAGAAAGGGGATTGCGCTGGGTGTAGCGTTTCTTGCGCTTACTTCGGTGGGAAATATCGGAAAAAGTATACAAAATATGGCAATAGAAAAGGAAGTTTTTCACATCCATGATGAAGAATACGGGTTTGATCAATCTGTAGCTTGTGAAGTTGCCAACGCCGATACCTTAGGAATCCGCGCAAAATCCTCGTTTTTAATGGATTTTGATACAAAAACGGTGGTTTTATCGCACAACGCAACCGCTCGCTTGCCGATTGCAAGCATGTGTAAGATCATGACGTTGCTTTTGTCGTTTGAAGCGATTGATCAAGGGGTTTTGCGCTTTGACGAAGAGTTGTGTATTAGTGAAAATGCGGCTTCGATGGGCGGTTCACAAGTATTTTTGGAAGCAAACGGAAAATATGCCGTAAAAGAACTGATCAAAAGCATCGTCGTTTGTTCTGCAAACGACAGTTGCGTTGCGATGGCGGAACGAATCGCCGGTAGCGAACGCGCGTTTGTAGATAAAATGAATGAAAAAGCCAAGGAAATCGGCGCGGAGAACACACTATTTGCAAATTGTACAGGTTTGCCGAAAGAACCGCAATATTCTTGCGCAAAAGACGTAGCAATTATGTTAAGAGCGTTATTGCAACACCAGGAGTATTTTGAGTTCGGTAAGGTTTGGTTGGAGAAATTCGCGCATCCGAAAGGGCGTTTTACGGAAATTACGAACACGAATAAACTCGTTCGGTTTTACGACGGATGCGACGGTGGAAAAACGGGATTTACCAACGAAGCAGGTTTCTGTCTTGCCGCAACGGCGAAACGGAACGGAATGCGTATCATTTCCGTTGTAATCGGGGAAGAAAGTAGCGCAAATCGCTTTGATGACGTGCGAACAATGTTTGATTACGCGTTCGCAAATTACGTTAAGCAATCGATCGTAGAAGCCAACACGCCATTAGATACGCTAGCGAGTATAAAAGGCGGAAAAGATAAAACGGTGCAAGTATATCCCGAGCGTACGGTTTCCGCATTTACCAAGCGGGGAGAAAAGGGGAATTATACGATGGAAATACAATTAAAAGCCTTAAAAGCGCCGATTAAAAAAGGCGAACAGGCAGGCGAATTGTTGTTATTTTGCGACGGTGTGGAAATAGATCGAGTTGCGTTGCTTGCCAACGAAAACGTCCGAAAAGCGAACTTTTTCGATTATTTTAAAGAAATCGGCAGACAATGGAATAAACGATAAAATAAGAAATCTTCCGTCTTTTTCAAATTTTTTGAAAAAGACGGATTTTCCTTTAAAAAACCATCGTTCGTCCCTTGCTTTTTCTCGTAAAATTTGTTAAAATATTCTTAATCAACATAAAGGCTACGGTAAAGTTTATGAACGAAAGAGAAAGCTTAAAAATCAACGCGCAAGGACATTTGGAAATCGGTGGCGCGGATTGTGTGGAGCTCGCGAAAGAATTCGGAACTCCGCTTTACGTATTCGATGAAGCGTATATACGAAAAATGATGCGCGTTTATCGCGAAACGATTGAAAATCACTACGACGGTAATGGTATGGTTTTATATGCATCGAAAGCCTTTTCTTGCAAAGCGATCTACCGTATAGCCGACGAAGAAAAAATCGGGATTGACGTAGTTTCTGGGGGAGAGTTGTATACGGCGTTGCAAGCGGATTTCCCCGCGAAAAATATCTATATGCACGGGAATAATAAACTGGACTACGAAATCGGGGAAGCTTTAGACGCAGGGATTGGTTGTATAGTAGCCGACGCTTATTCGGAAATTGATAAAATCGACGCGGAAGCTAAAAAGCGTGGGATTCAACAAAAAATTCTACTCCGCATTAATCCAGGCGTTGAAGCGCATACGCACGCATTCGTGCAAACGGCAACTACGGACAGTAAATTTGGCTTTTCCATTCAAGACGGCACGGCGGAACAGGTGACGGCCTATGCTTTAACTAAAAAACACATCGTTTTAGATGGGTATCATTGCCATATCGGCTCGCAAATATTTGAAAAACAATCGTTTGTCGTTGCCGTTGAAAAGTGTATGCAATTTGCATTGGAAATGAAAAATCGGCTGAATTTTACGCTGAAAACCCTAAATTTAGGCGGTGGCTACGGGATTTGGTATACGGATGAAGACCGAAAACTTTCCCCCGAAGGCTACGCCGAATACTTAGAAGCGTTAATTGCTACCGTAAAACGCTGCGCTACGGAATCGGGAATGCCATTGCCGTTCTTGTTAATCGAACCAGGACGTTCAATCGTTGGCGAAGCAGGGATCACGTTGTATACGGTTGGCGCGATTAAAGATATTCCAGGCGTAAAAAAATACGTTGCGGTAGACGGGGGGATGTTCGATAATCCGAGATATGCGTTATATCAATCGAAATATACGCCTGTTCTTGCAAACCGCGCGACGGAAAACAACACAGAAATCGTTTCGATCGCAGGAAAATGTTGTGAAAGTGGAGATTTAATTGCCGTGAACGTAGCCCTTCCAAAAGCAAATTCGGGGGATATTTTGGCAATTCTTTCCACGGGTGCGTATAATTATTCGATGGCAATGAACTACAATCGGAATAAAATTCCGCCTTGCGTTTTGGTGAAAGACGGAAAAGCAGAGTATATCGTCCGTCCGCAAACGTATGAAGATCTTACGAGAAACGACGTCATTCCTAATCGCTTACAAAAGAAACCATAAGCTTTTGACAAAAAAAGCAATGGATATCTCTATTTTTTTCGGATTGTTCCATTGCGCGCTTGCAATTTTTTAGGAAATATGTTATACTATTTTTCGTTATGATAGAGTATTTCGTTGAATTATTAGCTAGTTTTTTAGCGGTTGTGATTATCATCACTTTGCACGAATTTGCGCACGCGTTCGTTGCTTATAAATGTGGCGATCCGACGGCAAAATTTTATGGAAGAATGACGTTAAATCCCGCGAAACATTTTGATCCTTTGGGAATGTTGGCGTTTGCCCTTGTAGGGTTCGGTTGGGCGAAACCTGTGCCGATCAATCCGTATAATTTCAAAGACTACAAAAAAGGTTCGTTTTTAACGGCTTCAGCAGGGATTATCATCAATTACGTGACGGCGTTTTTCTTTTACCCGTTGGCGATTTTGACACTACTGTACGTCGTCCCTAATTTTACCGGCACGTATATGGAATATTTTTTAACAATGTTCGTTAGTTGCTTGTTTACCTATTCTTTGAGCTTTTGCGTATTCAATCTACTACCGTTTTATCCGCTTGACGGATTTCGAATCGTAGACGCCTTAAACGAACGTCGGGGTAGGGTATACCGCTTTTTACGGCAATACGGATACTATATTTTGCTTGGATTGATGATGATTAGTCTTTTAGCGGATCGCATACCTGCGTTTGGGGCATTCGACGTACTGCATTACGTCATGCGTTTTGCCGTGGATATTATCGGGAAACCGATTACCGCATGTTGGAACCCTATATTAGAAGCTATTTTATAAAAGGATATAAAAGGAATTCAAATGGATAAGTTAACGGTTGAATCTGTTAAAAATTTTGAAACGGAAGTCGATTATACGACGGTTCTTAACAACTTTGAAGGTCCGCTCGATCTTTTGTTGTACTTGATCAAAGAAGAGCGGATTGAAATCAAAGACGTGTTCGTTTCGCAAGTGACAGAGCAGTTCTTGGCGTACATGAAAGGGCTTCCGTATCTTGACGTGGAAAAGGCGAGCGAATATTTGAATATTGCCGCAACGATTATCGATATCAAAGCACGGAGTTTATTACCGCCCCCTGAAGACGAGTTTGGAGAATATTTCGACGAAGACGATCCGCTTGGAACAGGTTTCGATCCGAAACAGGAACTCATTCAAGCGCTTGAAGAATATCAAACGACGAAGAAGTTAAAAGAACGGGAAACGGTTGGTTATTTCTTTAAAGAACCCGACAAAGATTTAACGGGCGTGCAAGTACAGTATAAAGACTTGACGTTAGACGGATTAATGAAAGCGTTCACGAAAATGATGGTGCGTTTAGAAACGCAAAAACGGGACGCTCCACCGCCGAGAGAAATTCCCAAAGACGTATTTACCGTACGGGATAAAATTCAACATATTCGCGAGAAAATCGTCACGAAAGACGCATTTGCTTTTGAAGAACTGTTTTCCGACGCTTGTAGCGTTCCCGAAATCGTGACGACATTTCAAGCATTGTTGGAGTTATTAAAACACCAGTTTATACTCGTAGAACAAGAAGAGCTGTTTTCTTCTATAACCATTAAGAAAAATCCAAATAGAAGCGAGGACGAAGACATTGGAGAAATTGACGAATATAATTGAGGCGATCTTATTTGCTGCAGGGGACGCCGTTCCCGTCGATTTATTACGGGAAAAATTAAACGTGACCAAACGCGAAGTCGATTCTGCGATCCGACAATTAGAAAAACGCTATACGGGGGATTGCGGTATCCGTTTGTTAAATTTCAACCACAAGTTGCAGTTTGCAACCAACCCCGAATATAAGGAATGCGTTGCGGCGTCGCTTATGCCCATTCGCGAAAAAGAGTTCACTCGGACGATTTTGGAGTGCGCGGCGATTATCGCTTACAAACAACCGATTACCCGCGGGGAACTTGAAAATATCCGTGGTATTAACAGCGACTACGCCGTGACCACGTTATTGAGTTTAGATATGATCGAACCGTGTGGAAGAAAAGAATCTCCCGGCCGTCCAATTCAATACGCTACTACGGACAACTTCTTAAAACGTTTTAAACTGAAATCTCTTTCGGAATTGCCCGATTATCAAGAACTTATGGCAAAAATCGCGCAATTAAGCGCTACGATTGAACCGGAAAGCAGTTATTTGTATGAAAAAGACGTCTACGATCCCGATAATGATCCCGACGTTTTACCCGAACAGGAAAATGCAGAGCCTGTAAAAAATTCGGTGGATGGATTTGAATTTCCCGACTTTTTAAAAGATATAGAAGACGGAATTATCAAAATTCAATGATTTAAAAAAGAGTACATACTTTCAAGCAACCTGCCCATATTGTTGATATGGGTAGGTTTTTTCTTGCGTTTTTCGTTGTTTTGGGGTTGGTTATTTTACTGTTTATCCCCATTTTTTTTGAAACGGACGCGCATTATGATATGAATCGAAAAAAATTTACCTTTACGATCTATTTGTATTGTTTTATAAAGATCCTCGGTGGATATATCGCCACGTATCCCGGCGGACTTGCTTTACACGTTTCCCGTAAAAAAGCCGTCCTCCTTCCTTACGTCGATATGTACGAAAAGCGTAAAAAATTTTCCTTTTTGAAAACCTGTCGACTACGTTCCTTACTCCTAACAACGGAAACAGGGGTAGAGTATTTATTTCCCATTACGATCGCACATGGAGTTTTGCGCACCTATTTTATGATGATCGGCGGAAAAAAGGAACGAATTGAGAACAATCTTTGGTTGACGGACGGCGACATATTACGCATTTCTTTCCGTTGCGTATTCTCCCTGAATTTATTTATTTTACTGTGCAATTTTATCAAGTTTTTAAAGGAGAAAATGAAAGTTTTATGGTGGAAAAAAATCAAAAAATCAACAACGTAATCCATTCTTCGTTTGAACATTTGGACGCAATTACAGATGTAAATATGGTCATTGGTAAACCCATCGTGACGGCAAGCGGTTTTCAATTAATACCCTTTTCAAAAGTGACACTAGGCAATCTTTCCGGTGGTGGAGAATACGGGGACGTGAAAGTCGTCAAAGAAACCGATAGCTTTCCTTTTGCAGGCGGTAGCGGAGTGGTAATCAGTATGAAACCGATGGGTTTCTTGGTCGACGACGGGAAAACTTGTCATATACTCCGCATTACGGACGAGCCTATCGACAACTTAATCGAACGCGCAGGGGAAATTCTTCGCGACGTTTTAGCCAAGGATTAATATGTTCAAACGATTCAGTTCGCTCGTACTTGGTTTTATCTTGCTTGCAACGGCTTTGGGATTGTTTAAGATCAAGCATTTCTATTATACGTCCGCAGAAAAAATCCAGTATTCCTTTTCAAAAGCGGAATGTGTTATGGAACAAAACAGCCGTCGTATACTCTATTCGTGGAAAGGCGATGAAACGCTACCTATGGCGAGTACGACGAAAATTTTAACGGCGATAACCGTTCTTGATCAATGTAAAAATCTGCAGGAAGAATTGTGTGTCCCTGCAGAAGCCGAAGGAATAGAAGGCTCTTCCGTATATTTAAAGCAAGGGGACGTTTATACGATAGAAGATTTATTATACGGGTTAATGTTGCGCTCTGGAAACGATTGTGCGACGGCGCTTGCACTCTGTTTCGGCGGTAATATTGCACATTTTTCCACAATGATGAATATCGTAGCGCAAAAAGCAGGGGCGGTAAACAGTCGTTTTTCTAACCCGCACGGGCTTCCTTGCGACGGACATTATACGACGGCACAGGATTTGTCGTATATAACCTGTTATGCTCTGGAAAATCCGATTTTTCGACAAATTGTATCGACGCAATATTACCGAATGCGCAATTGGAAAAATAAGAATAAGATGCTCTTGAATTACGACGGCGCTATTGGTGTAAAGACGGGCTACACGAAACAAGCAGGGAGATGCTTGGTTTCCGCTGCAAAAAAAAACGGCATGACGTTGGTGTGTACCGTCTTGAATTGCCCAACTATGTATGAACGCTCGGCGCAATTATTAAACGATGCTTTTTCCGCTTACAACTACGCAACGGTATTACACTCCAACGAGCCGTTAAAAATTACGGATGGAAGAAAAGAATGGTACGGATGCGCACGACAAGAGT
Source organism: Clostridia bacterium (assembly GCA_017625565.1). Taxonomy (GTDB): domain Bacteria; phylum Bacillota; class Clostridia; order Christensenellales; family Borkfalkiaceae; genus Scatosoma. Next base: position 26,887 of record JAGAKN010000010.1, on the reverse strand, counting down.
ATCGGTATCCGCTTTTAGAAGAAGAAAAGAATTTATTGCAAATAAAAACACACGCAAAATTCAAGAAGAACTCGCAAAAAGACGACGAAATTGTAGGGGAATTTGAAATATATCTCGCAAAACAGTTGCTTTTTTCAGGGAATTTATATAAACTATAAGTACGAAAATTTACTTGGAAAAGGCGATTATGAGAATTAATAAATATTTAGCGGAACAAGGCGTTGCAAGTAGACGGCACGTAGACGAAATGATTATGGCAAAGCGCATAAAAATTAATGGCGTTATTGCTACTTTGGGAATCGACGTACAAGAAGGCGACGTCATCACGTTAGACGATCAACCAATCGCCGTCAACGAAAAAGATGCCGAATATTATATTATGAACAAACCGAAAGGGGTTGTATGTACCGTTTCCGACGACCGTGGAAGAAAAACGATTATGGATTTCTTACCCGAAACGTCGGGACGTATTTTCCCCGTAGGTAGGCTGGACTACGCAACGGAAGGATTGTTGATTTTAACCAACGACGGGGATTTGGCATTCCGTTTAACCCATCCGAAAACGGAAATTCCCAAAACCTATATGGCAAAAATCGAGGGAACTTTGACGGAAAAAGATTTAAATCCCATTCGTTCAGGGGTGGAAATTGACGGGGTTTTGACCAAAAAATGCAAAGCGCATATCGTTGAAACGAATAAATCGTATACAAAAGTACATATTACCATTACGGAAGGGCGAAATAGACAAGTTCGCCGTATGTTCGAAGCAATCGGAAAAAACGTGGAATTCTTAAAACGCGTCAGCATCGGACAATTAAAATTAAGTGGTTTAGATCGCGGTCAAGTACGTAAACTCACCCAAGAAGAAATCGCCTATTTAAAAGGCTTATAATCATAAAGAAACACCCGTGAAAACGGGTGTTTCCTTTGTAATTAGGGGATTTAAGCTCGATAATTACGCATTAAACCAATGACTTTGCCGAGAATGGAAACTTGTCCGTCTTCGTAAATCATATCGCTCAACGCTTCGTTTTCAGGGTGTAAAATAACTTGTCCGTTCTTGCGGAAAAACCTTTTTACCGTAGCGGAATCTTCCACCAAGGCAACAACAATCTCACCATTCTCCGCCGTAGGTTGCCTACGAACGATGATTTTATCGCCGTTCATAATCCCTGCGTCGATCATAGACGTACCATCTACGCGGAGCATAAACAAATCATCGCCTTGAAATTCGCCCGCTGGAAAGGTGTAATAATCCTCGTAATTTTCATATGCAAAAACGGGTTGACCTGCCGTGACAACACCAATCAAGGGGATGCTCACCCCTGCACTTTTGCCGATTGTCACCGAACGCTTTTTATTCGTTGCTTTGTTCAAATATCCTTTATTTTGCAACTTTGCTAAATAACTGTGCACCGTTGCCGTGGATTTTATTCCACATTCCTTGCCAATTTCACGTACGGAGGGGGTATAACCGTTTTCTTCGGAAAATTTACGGATATAATCCATTACTCTTATCAATTTTTCTTCATTGACCATAGATTTTTCACCTTTTTCGACATTTATATACATAGTATACCATAATATTTTAAAAAAAGCAAACAAATGTTTACTGCATTTTAAATTTTTTCCTATTTTTTTATTTGTTATACTTTATTGACAAGCGCGAGAAAGTATGCTATACTACTAATAAGAAAATTTGAGGTGCGTTATGCTTGGCGAAAAATGTGTATTATATGATCGAGATTGTATCGAATGTATGGAATGTGAAACGTGCGATTTAGATCCAAAGAAAATTTGCGACAACTGCGGAAAGTGCATCGATTTTCAAGACGTTGCATCTATAAAAATCGATAAAATTTATACAAACCCCGCCGAGTATAGCGAAGAATAAAACCTCTATCGGAAAATTTTATAAAAAGCTCTTATGAAGTGTTCATAAGAGCTTTTTGATATATTCAGAAAAAACTTTTTCATATCGAACGGGGATCGTTGCGCAAATTTGTAAGCCATCATCCGTATATTCCACGGAGTTTTCCGTGATGAAATGTTTTTGTTTTCCATAATCGGAAAGACGTTTGTAAGGAACAAATAGCTCGCATCGTAAATATTCCTTTTGAAACGTTTGCATAATTTCCCGTTTTAAACGATCAAAGCCTTTGTTTTCCTTGGCAGAAACCGCAATACTACCGTAAGGAAACCGAGAGAAATCCGTGCAATTCTCGCTTTTATTCATGACGACGAGATAAGGGGACGAAAAGTGCATTTCTTCCAACGTTTGCAAAGTTGTACGCATTTGCATATCGTATTCTCCCGTTGCGTCGCAAACGATTAGCGCAAGATCACAATGCAACGCACTTTCTAACGTGGAGTGAAACGCTTCAATCAAATGATGGGGGAGATCCTGCAAAAAACCAACCGTATCCACCAACAAAAACTCCGTACCGTCAATTATATACTTTCTCGTCGTTGGATCAAGTGTCGCGAAAAGCTCGTTTTTCGTATACACGTCGGCGCCCGTCAACAGGTTTAACATGGTAGATTTTCCCGTGTTCGTGTACCCGATTAAAGCGATGGTTTTTGTGTTATTCTTTTTACGTCTTGCCGTTTGAAACGCACGACGTTTCTCCGTTTCTTTTAAGCGATTTTCTAAAAAATGAATACGGTTGCGAATGTATCTTCGATCCGTTTCTAACTGCGTTTCCCCAGGTCCACGCGTACCGACGCCACCTCCCAAACGCGAAAGAGCAACTCCTTTACCTTTTAAACGGGGATATAAATACTTCAATTGCGCCAACTCGACCTGTAATTTCCCTTCGCTTGATTTGGCGTTTTTTGCAAAAATATCCAAAATTAAAGTCGTCCGATCAATAACTTTTTTATCGTCCAAAAGCGCGGAGATATTCATCGTTTGCGCCGGGGAGAGCTCCCCGTTAAACAAAACCGTAATTTCGTCCAAGCCTGATAAACGATCCTTTAACTCTAGCAATTTTCCTGCGCCAACAAAAGTCGCGCTGTTAATTTCGCGGATATTTTGATAAATTGTGCCTGCGTATACTGCGCCGGCGCTTTCAATCAAAGAAACGGCTTCCGCCTGCAAAACACGATATTTTTCCGCATTTTCTCGGGTTATCGGTTGAATAATATAAATTTTTTCTAACTGTGTTTCGGAATTTTGCATAGGGGACGTTATTGATCCTTATCGTCACGTAATTTTACGACGTTGGCAACTTTTTTACGATTTTCTTCCGTAATTGCGGCATAGTGTTTTTTCGTAGTATTGACGTCACGATGCCCTAAAACGTCCGCAACAATATAAATATCGCCTGTTTCGTTGTATAGACGCGTACCGTACGTACTCCGCAATTTATGGGGCGTAATCTTTTTTAAAGGGGACACAAGTTTACTATATTTCTTCACGAGAATTTCTACCGAACGAACGTTGATCCGTTTATACTGCATGGAAAGAAAAAATGCCGTTTCTCCTTCAGGAATTTTCGGATCGTTCGATTTTTCGGCTATGTACTCTTGCAATGCGTATTTTACTTCGTCGGAAAAATATAAAATTGCCTGATTTCCGCCTTTTCTCGTCACTAAAAAGGAGTTTTCAGAAAAATCAAAACTATCGTTATCCAAACCAACCAATTCGCTAATACGTATCCCCGTGCCCAAGAATAGGGTAATAATCGCCGTATCACGGATTTTCGTTTTCGAGTGATATCCGCTTGCGTGACGGGAGAGCCCGTTGCCCGTTTCGGTGATGTGGATTAATTCGGAAACTTCACTACTTTCCAAGCGAATAATTTCTTTTTCGTGGAGTTTTGGTGTGGAAACTTTTGCAGAATTATCCACTTCAATCATGCCTTTATTAAAAAAGTATTTAAACATAGCCCGAACAGCGGAAAGTTTTCTCGCTTTTGCTCGATCATCACACGAAAGATGCTTATCATTATATCGATAGTGGGATAAATAACTCAAAAACAATTCGATATCGTTATGCGTAATCCCTTCCAAATGCGAGAGTGTTAATTCCGTCGCCAAAAAATTCTTATACTTTCGTTTGCATAAGAAGTCGAAAAAAATTCGCAAATCGTAGGCGTATTTTAAGCGAGTTTGGCAACTCGTCCGTGATTCTACCCCAAGAAAATAATCTTCGCAAAAGGAAGGAAGTTCATTTAATAGCTCCGAAATCCGATCAAGGTCTTGAATATTACGTTTTGCATAATAATTATCTTTTTTCATACTGGTATTGTACCGCAAAAACAGGGGAGAAGTCAAGGAAATTGTCGGTTTTTCCGAAAAGTTATAAGAAACTAAATCCGATTACACTTGAAAACAAATAGAAAAAAGTGCGCAATCCCTTGAAAATAAAGAGAAAAACGCATGGTGGGGAATAGACAAAACATTTCGTAAAATACAGCTTTTACGAAATGTTAACCGTATAAATCCTTGAAAATAGGTAGTTTTGTAAAAATTTTATTCTTTTTTAAATATTCCGTACGAATACGGTTTTACGAGAATTTCATTTTCATAAACGACTTCTGTCAAACAATCTTTAAAATGATAACACGTTTCTAATAAATATCGTTTGGATGAATTATTTACAAAAACGTATACTTCTTTTTCTTCTTTTGTTCGCTTGAAATAAAACAAACCGTCCTGCACGGAAAGTTCTTCGAATGCGCCGTCTTTAAAAATATCACGGTACTGTTTTCGAATTTTTCCTAAACTTTGATAAAAAGAAATTAACGGATCATTTAACGTATTCCAATCAAAACACCTACGACAAAATGGATCGATATGTCCTTCCATGCCATTTTCATCGCCGTAATAGACGCATGGTACACCAGGCAACGTATATTGCAAAACGACCGCCATTTTTAATTTTTCAATTGCTTGCGCTTTGGCTGTACCGTCTAAATACGCCCAGGCACTCGCCATTTCTTCCTTATTTTGACAGGAAATACCGCCTAAAACAGTTAAAATACGCGCGGTATCGTGCGTACCGAGTATATTCATTAAACAATCAAGCGTTTGTTTTGGATAATGATCGATTAAAGCGTGGAGTGTTTGCAACAATTCAGACGCATTTTCCGTTTGCATATAGCGAATAATCCCGTCTTTTAAGGGATAATTCATTACGCTATCCAGTTCGAAACCTTGTAAATATTCCCGTCGTTGAGAATATGCGATTTTATTAGAAGCATCTTCCCAAACTTCGCCGATAATTATTGCATCTGGCTTGTCCTCTTTGACCGATTTTCGCAATTTCTTCAAGAAAAAATCAGGCAACTCGTCGGCAACGTCCAAACGATATCCGCCAATCCCGAATTGCAGCCATTTCTTTAAAACCCCGCCTTTTTCAAAGATAAAATCTTGATATTCTTGGGAATTTTCGTTGATTTCCGGCAAAATATCAATTCCCCACCAGCTACTGTAGCGATTGGGAAATTCTTGGAAGGAATACCAGGAAAAATACGGCGAATCTTTGGATTGATACGCGCCGACGGACGGATAATTTCCGTATTTATTAAAATAAACGCTATCATCGCCCGTATGATTGAAAACACCGTCTAAAATCACCTTAATTCCTTGATTTTCCGCGGCTTTTATAAACTCTGAAAACTCTTCTTCCGAGCCTAAAATCGGATCGATTTGCATATAATCGGACGTATCGTAGCGATGATTCGATGCTGCTTTAAAAATCGGGTTTAAATAAATCGTAGTAATCCCAAGTTTCTTTAAATACGGCAATTTGCTTTGAATTCCCTTGAAATTTCCACCAAAAAAGTCGTTATTTAAAACTTTTCCGTGTTCATTCGGTCGAAAATTCGGTTCACCACCCCAATCTTCTCTGCACACCCTACCTTTTATGTCTGGCATAGTTCCTTTTTTACAAAAACGATCAGGGAAAATTTGATACATTACCCCACCTTTAAACCAGTCGGGCGTTTGATATTCTCGATCGTATACCGTCAAAAGAAAGGCGTTTGCCACGTGATCTCTTAAAATCCCGTATTCCATTCCCCCACAAACGATATACCCTACGTTTTCTATATGAAAACTGTAAAAATACAGCCCGATTTCATGGATAGCAAGGGAAATCGTCCATCCAAACGGAGTTTTTTCCATTGGATACGATTGCATTGACTCCCTGTCCCGATTTAATTGTAAGAAAGCTTGTCTTTCGGGCGCAATACACGCTTCTATCGTAGGCGTTTTCATTACGTATTCAGACGAAATAACGGCATCTGGCGTCCCGTTCTTTAAACAAAAGACGTTAAACTCGATCAACTCCCCTTGTCGAACTCCGCCGATCACGTTTTTACAAGCTGTATCCAAAGGATTAAAATAAATATGCATATACGACCTTTACGGATTAAAAAGCCGTAAAAATTTACAGCTTTTTAATCGGTTATTGTTAGATTGTGTGATAAATGATGTTTTTACTCGTGCAAAGGTTGCAAGTTCCAAATGTTTTCCGCATATTCACGAATACTTCTATCTGCAGCAAAATACCCGGCAGCGGCGATATTCCGTAAGGATTTTTGATTCCAAGCGCGTTTATCCGTCGCATATAAATGAGAAACTTCTTGATGCGTCGCTAAATACGATTGATAATCCGCCATACACATATACGGATCTGCAATCGGCGAACCAGTCAAAAGATAATTTGCAATATCCGCAAAGGATTCCCCGTTAAACCCGACGATCAACGCTTCAATGACTTTACGGAGCATCGGATCGTTGTTGTAATAAACACTTGCGGAATAGCCATTTCTCCAAATTTCCGATACTTCATCCGCTTTCAACCCGAAAATAAAGATATTGTCTTTGCCTACGTGTTCGGTCATTTCTACGTTCGCACCGTCGTACGTGCCGATCGTTAACGCGCCGTTGATCATAAACTTCATATTTCCCGTACCGCTCGCTTCTTTACCTGCAAGCGAGATTTGTTGGGAAATTTCCGATGCGGGCATCAGTTTTTCCGACATCGTCACGTTATAGTCTTCCATATATACGACGTTGAGTTTTTCCGCAATCTTCGGATTTTTACGAATATCTTCTGCAAGGAAACAAATGAGCTTGATAATCTTTTTCGCCATATAGTAGCCCGCCGCGGCTTTAGCCGCGAAAATATAGGTTTTCGGCTGAATCGGCGCATCGGGATTTTCCTTTAAAGTCAAGTAATCCGTAATAATATGCAATACGTTGAGTAATTGCCGTTTATATTCGTGCAAACGCTTTGCCTGAACGTCGAAAATGGTATTCGGATCAATTAAAACGCCTTGTTTTTTATAAGCAAAATCCGCAAATTGTTTCTTTTTCATTTGCTTAATTTCTTCCAAGCGTTTTAAAACGCTTTCGTCGTTTTCAAACTTCTTGAATTCAGCCAGTTTTGCGGCGTTTTTCGCATACCCTTCGCCGATACATTCGTCCAACAACGCACAAAGTTCGGGGTTGGATTGATTCAACCAACGTCTATGTGCAATCCCGTTGGTGACGTTGGTGAATTTTTCAGGCGTGTATTCGTAGAAATCTTTAAAAATGCTTTCTTTAATGATTTCGCTGTGCAAGCCTGACACCCCGTTGACGTGATGAGAACCGTAAACAGACAAATTCGCCATTTTAACGACGTTGTAAGACATAATTGCCATACGGGAAATTTTGTCCCAATCCCCCGGGAACTTCGTCCAAAGATCTTCGCAAAACCGACGATTGATTTCTTTCAAAATCGAATAAATTCTCGGTAATTTTCTTGCTATTAAATCTTCTGGCCAAGTTTCTAAGGCTTCTGCCAAAACCGTATGGTTCGTGTAAGCGCATACAGAAGTGGTAATACTCCAAGCTTCTTCCCAATTCATGCCGTTTTCGTCGATTAATAACCGCATTAATTCGGGAATAGCCAATGCCGGATGAGTATCATTCAAGTGAATTGCCGCCATTTTCGGCAATAATTTCAACGAGCCATATCTACGCTTATGATCCGCCAAAATGTTTTGTAAAGACGCGGAAACAAGGAAATATTGTTGTTTTAAGCGCAAAGACTTGCCTTCGACGTGATTATCTGCAGGGTATAATACTTTGGAAATCAATTCGGCATCGTTATCGTCTTTCATAACCGACGCATAATCCCCTTGCGAGAACAACTTCATATCAAAGTTTTGTACACTACGCGCTTTCCACAACCGCAAAACGGAAACCGCTTTGCTATCATACCCGGAAACCATCATATCGTAAGCCACCGCTTGCACTTCTTTTGCATCGCGGTAAATAGCTTCCATGCCGTTTTCCGTCCATTTTTCTTCGATATAGCCGTCAAATTTTACGGTAAATACTTTATCGCTTCTTTGCGTCAACCAAACTTCACCGCCCGGCAACCAAACGTCGGGTAATTCCGTTTGCCAACCTTCTACGATCTTTTGCTTAAACAACCCGTAATCGTAGCGAATGGAATACCCCATCGCAGGATAATCCCCCGAAGCCAAAGCGTCTAAAAAACAAGCCGCTAAACGCCCCAACCCACCGTTGCCAAGCCCTGCATCTGGTTCTAATTCGTACAGTTCTTCTAACGTACAGTCATATTCCTTTAAAGCTTCGGAAAAGGCACTTTCTAACCCGAGATTAAATACGCTATTTTTTAAGGAACGCCCCATTAAAAATTCCATACACAAATAATATACTCGTTTTGCTTTGGCATTTTTCGTGGTTAAATGGAATTGATGCCGTTTTTCGAGCATAATATCCCGAATACTCATAACGACGGCTTTATAAAGTTGGTCTTTCCGAGATTCACTCGGCGCGACGCCAAAATAGCGGGAAAGTTTCCCTTTAATCAATTCTTTCGCTTCCGTTTCCGTAAAATTTTGTTTACTCATACTACAACACAATACTCCTAAAAATTTTTGCTCTCGTATTCCCCTTTAGCATTTCTTTTAATGGAACATTTCTTGATAAAGCTGTTTATATGCTTCGGCGGAACGCGACCAGGAAAAGTCCGTCGTCATCGCTTTTCGCATTAAATTTTCCCAATTTGCAGTATTCTTATACGCTTCCAACGCTTCATGAACGACGTACAACATATCGTATGCATTACAAGAAGCAAACGTAAATCCGTTTCCTCCAGCGCCGAACGGCTTAATACTATCGAATAAACCACCTGTTTCGCGTACGATCGGAACTGCCGCATATCGCGATGCGATCATTTGTGAAAGCCCGCACGGCTCGCTAACGGACGGCATCAAGAAGATATCTGCGCCCGAATAAATCTTTCTCGATAAATCTGCGTTGAAGGTAATATTCGCCGAGAACTTTCCTTCATATCTTGCGCCTAAATCCTTAAAATATTCTTCATACGCACAGTCGCCTGTTCCTAATAAAACAAACTGTACGTCTTCGTGCAAAATGTCTTCCGCTACCGTTTTGACAAGCTCTACCCCTTTATGCGCTACTAACCGCGTTATCATTGCGATCATAGGCACGTCTTTTACGGGTAAACCGAGCATTTTTTGTAATTCACTCTTGCAAACTTTCTTTCCCGAAAAATCGTTTTCGCTATAATTCATAAATAGCGCTTTATCCGTTTCTGCGTTATACGATTCCACGTCAATCCCGTTTAAAATTCCCGTCAATTTACTTTCGTTTCTACAAATGATCGGGTGTAAACCATGCGCGTATTCCGGTGTTTGAATTTCCTTTGCGTACGTAGGACTTACCGTCGAGAATCGTTCGCAACATTCAATCGCACCTTTCATTAAATTGATGCAACCGTCGTATTCCAACAAGTACGCATTTTCATAAGAAATCCCGAACAATTCTTCCAAAATCCCCATAGAGAACTTTCCTTGGTATTCGATATTATGTATCGTGAACAAGGCGCGAATAAATTGATATTCGGGATGCTTACAATAAATCGTTTTCAAATAGATTGCCGCAAGTGCAGCTTGCCAATCGTGACAATGCAATACGTCGGGATAATAGCCGATAAACGGTAAAATTTCCATAACGCTACGAGAAAAGAATGCAAAACGTTCCCCGTCGTCGTAATATCCGTAGCATCCCGGACGCTTGAAATAATATTCGTTATCCACAAAATAAAAGGTGACGCCTTCACTCACGTAGCGGAAAATACCGCAATATTGGTTTCTCCACGCCAAAGGCACGTAAATATTGCCCATAAACGACATCTTTCTACGCCATTCGGCTTTGATGTCCGAATACAACGGCAATACCACACGAATATCATATTTCGGATCTTTCGCTAAAGCAATCGGCAATGAACCGATTACGTCCGCAAGCCCACCCGTTGCAATAAACGGTCTTGCTTCCGACGCCACGATTAAAATTTTCCTTTTTTCTGCTACTTTCGGCGCAGACGTCGTTTTTTTCGCAGGAGTTTTCGCTTTTGTCGTTTGTATTTCTACACCTTTTTTTACTGATTTCGACTGATTAATTTGCGTCATTGTCTTCTCCTTAATTCGTCTTATAATCTCGTTCCTTTGGGTATGTAATAGGGAAGCATACTGCACCCACCCAACGTCTTTTTATCGCTAATAACAACGTTTTTATCGGTAATGACACAATCCAAGGACGTGTTCGCCCCAATGATATTGTCTTGCATTACGATCGAGTTCTTTACAATCGCCCCCTTCCCAACTTTAACGCCACGGAATAAAATGGAATTCTCCACCACGCCTTCGATAACGCAACCGTCGGAAATTAAGGAATTGACGACCATTGCCGTTTCGCCGTATTTTGACGGAGCGCTATCCCGTACTTTCGTATAAATATCCCGATCTCCGAATAGTTCGTCGCGGATATTTTTTTCCAATAATTCCATATTGTGTTTATAATACGCCTTCAAGGAATCAATCCCGGCATAATAGCCTTTAAAATCGTATCGATAGATCTTCAAGCTATCCAATTGTTTGATTAAAATATCGCTTTCAAAGCTTGTAAAACCGTGTGTGACGGAATCTTCAACCAAGTTCAAAAGGAATTGACGATTGATAACCATTACGTTGATGGATACGTGTTCTTTCGTCCCAGGCTTCACGTGCGGAGCAAGTTTCATTTCCGTCACCCGACCGTTTTCGTCCGCATTCACCAACATAAAATCGGAGCGTTTTTCTACTTCCCCATAATGCGTGACCATCGTCACGTCCGCATTCTTCTTTTCATGATAAGAAATAATATCGAAAATATCCAATTTTGCGACTCCGTCGCTATCCGTTAATACGACGTATTTTTCTTTACGACGGTTTAAAAATCCCGTAATGCTACTCAGCGCTTCCAAACGCGTGGTATACATTTTATCGTGTTTTTCCGAGAAAGGTGGCAACAGGATAATCCCGCCGTCTTTTCTCGCCAAATCCCAATCTTTACCGCTTCCCAAATGATCGATTAAGGAACGGTAGTTGTTGCTCGTCATAAGCCCTACCGTCGTAATCCCCGAATTGACCATATTCGACAGGATGAAATCGATTACACGATATCTTCCGCCGAAGGGAATGGATGCCATAGTTCTTCTCCGAACGAGTTCGGGTACGTGTTCTTCGTGTAAGTTTGCAAAAATAACGCCAATAGCCGATGCCATAATCCTTTCCCCCTATTACGCCTTAATATCGTTCTCGTGATTTTGTCCATTCAGGACTTTCACGTCGTTTGCCACGGAAATACCACGGCCAAGCACGACGATTTCCGCATCTGGATTTTTTTCTACGCCGACAACCGCGCGTTCGCCTACCGTGACGTTTTCGTCTATAATCGAGTAGGAAACTGTTGCCCCCGCGTGAATCACGCTATTTGCCAAAACAACGGAATCCTTTACGATAGCGCCTTCTTCAATGCAAACGTTGCTACCAAGGATCGAATTTTCCACCAAACCGTTGATTTCGCAACCGAGTGCAATCATCGAGTTCTTTACAACGCCTTGTTTTCCAATATGTTCAGGGGGCGCAAGCGGGTTTCTGGAATGAATTTTCCAAGTCTTATCCCCTACGTCGAATTCGGGATCTTCGCCAAGCAAATCCATATTTGCTTCCCAAAGCGACGCAATCGTTCCCACGTCTTTCCAATATCCGTCAAAACGGTAAGAATACATCTTTTCCCCTGCATTCAACATCGCAGGCAATACGTCTTTCCCAAAATCTTTGGAAGAATTCGGATTCAAATCGTCCGCTTCAAGATACGCAAAGAGTTTTTCCGCTTTGAAAATGTAAATCCCCATAGACGCCAACGTACTCTTGGGTTGCTTGGGTTTTTCTTCGAATTGATAAATCGAACCGTCGGGGTTGGTATTCAAAATCCCAAACCTCGACGCTTCGGAAAGAGGTACGTCGATTGCCGCGATCGTACAATCCGCGCCCGTTTCCTTATGCGCTTTCAACATCGCTGCGTAATCCATTTTATAAATATGATCCCCAGAAAGTATCAAAACGTACTCGGGATTATACATTTTCATAAAATTCAAGTTTTGATAAATCGCGTTTGCCGTGCCTTCATACCAAGACGAACGAGTTTTTGCTTGATACGGCGATAAAATATGTACCCCACCGTACGTTCTGTCCAAATCCCAAGGCTGACCGTTGCCGATATACTCGTTGAGTATCAACGGTTGGTATTGCGTCAATACCCCTACGGTATCAATCCCGGAGTTCACGCAGTTGGAAAGCGGAAAGTCGATAATCCGATATTTCGCACCAAACGCAACCGCCGGCTTTGCGATATTCGTCGTCAACGCATAAAGCCGACTGCCTTGCCCCCCTGCCAAAAGCATAGCTACACACTCTTTCTTTCTTTGCATAAGTTTTCCCACCTTACTTTGTAATTTTTTTTAAATAAACGCAAGTCAATTTGGGAAGATCGAATTCAATCGCATGTTCCTTTCCGTGACTAAACGCTTTTATCGTGTTATAAACGCGTTGTTTAACCATTCCACGTCCACCGTAGCGGATCGCGTCCGTGTTAAACACGACTTGGTATTTGCCTGGAGCTACCCCCAAGCGATAATGATGATAATCTTCCCCAGAGAAATTGAGCAATACGACAATCGTATTCCCTTGCTCGTCCTTGCGCTGATAGGATAAGAAATTTCGATCCGCATCGTCCGGGGCAAGCCACTCAAACCCTTTCCAGGAATCTTCAATTTCATAGAGCGCGGAAGTATTTTTATAAAACTCGTTCAGCTCTTTCACCATACGCGAAAGTTTCGCGTGTTTCGGATATTCTTTCAAGAAAAATTCTATCCCTTCTTTATAGTTCCATTCCTTGAATTGTCCGATTTCCGAGCCCATAAAATGGAGTTTTTTTCCAGGGTGCGACATCATATACCCTAAAAACGCGCGAACGCCCGAAAACTTCTCTTCGTAATCCCCCGGCATCTTATCAATTAATGAACCTTTACCGTGCACGACTTCGTCGTGGGAAATGGGCAAAATGTAATTTTCCGCGAACGCATACATCATGGAAAACGTCATTTTGTTGTGGTGGAATTGACGGAATACAGGGTTTAAATGGACGTAAGACAACACGTCGTTCATCCAACCCATATTCCATTTGAAATTAAATCCTAAGCCTCCCATAGACGTTGGACGGGTGACCATCGGCCAGGCAGTCGATTCTTCCGCAATCATCAAAGCGTTCGGGAAAAACGAGAATACCGCTTCGTTTAAACGCCGTAAAAACGCAACGGCTTCCAAATTCTTGTTTTCGCCATAAATATTCGGCACCCATTCCCCAGGTTTTTTGTCGTAATCGAGATACAACATAGAGGCTACGGCATCCACCCTTAAGCCGTCTACGTGGAATTTATCAAACAGGAAAATCGCCGAAGAAATCAAGAATGAAACAATTTCATTGCGTCCGTAATCGAACGTACGCGTTCCCCAACCTTTGTTTTCTTTACGATCCCATTGAGACGCTTCGTATAAAGCATCGCCGTTAAATTCGTATAACCCAAATTCATCTTTGGGGAAATGCGCAGGTACCCAATCTAAAATTACGCCGATCCCTTTCGCGTGAAAACAATCAACCAAATACATGAAATCATGCGGAGTACCCAGACGAGAAGTAATCGAATAGTACCCCGTCACTTGGTATCCCCAAGATCCATCGAACGGATGCTCGGTGACAGGCATGAATTCCACGTGTGTATAGCCCATTTCCGCCACGTATTCCACAAGCTCTTTCGCCAATTCACGATAGGTGTAATACGCCCCATTTTCGCGACGTTTCCAAGACAATAAATTGACTTCGTAAACGTTTACCGGAGATTGATAAATATTCGTATGTCGTTGCTTGTCCAAATATGCCTTATCCGACCATTTAAAGCCCGATAAATCGTATAATTTCGACGCTTTTGAAGACGTTTCATTCGGCGTCTCCGAGTGAAACGCATACGGATCAGCTTTATAAAAAACCCGTCCGTCTTGCGTCTTTATGCAGTATTTATAAGTACAAAAAGGCTTCAAATCAGGGATAAACAATTCGTACGTTTCATTGTCGATCATTCTTTGCATCAAATGCGAATTCTCGTTCCAATCATTAAACTCCCCAACGATGGAAACCGATGCGACTCTTGGTGCCCAAACCCTGAATATGAATCCTTTTTTTCTCTTATATACGGCAGGATGCGCCCCCATCAATTCGTACGCCTTAAAATTCTCTCCGTGATGAAACAGATGTAAAGGCATATCCGTATTAAACAAGCACATTCGTCCCTCCAAATGATTGATACAATAACCTACAATAAACACCGATACTGTATCATACTATCTATTATGCAACTATTATACTACATTTAAACGAATAATTCAAGAGAAATTTGAAAAAAAGTTTGATTTTTTTAATAATTTATCACTTAATTAAATCATTATAAGTCAAGTACAATGACACGCATAGTTATTATACTTGACATAATAAAGTAGTTATGTTTGTCGTAGTATTCGTTTTTGAGAAAAAACAAGCGCTCCCCTCTTATTTTTAACACGGGAAACGCCTGTATATTTTGATTGTATAAAATGTTTCACGAATTATGTTTCATAATTTAGCGAGATATCTCTCGATTTCCTTGTATAAAGCTTGAACGTTTGTATTGTTGTAAAGCAATATTACGTTTTCCTTTTGCAATTTCTCTTGATGAAGTTGTTCATCGTAATTAAATTGCGCTTCCATTCGTTTTTTCACACTTTCTACCGATTTTACATCGCGTTCCTGTACAGATTGTATACGCAACGTTTTATCACGCATAACGACAAGCACTTCATCGAAATCTTTTTCAAAGCCATTTTCAAACAGCAATGGAACTTCGGCAAAACATAGAGATTCTCCACAGGCATCCATTTGAGAAAACAGCTCTTTCATAATCAACGGATGGGCGATCGAATTTAATTGTTTTCGTGCATTTTCATCAGAAAACACAAGCAACGCAAGGCGTTCCCTATCTATCCCTTTTTCGTTTACCGCGTCGGGGAAAACCGCTTTTATAGCGCGAACGTAGCTTTCTTTTCGAAAAAGCCGTTTATAAATTTCATCACAAGAAAATACAGGGTATCCCTTTTCCTTTAAATAAGCTAACACCGTAGATTTTCCGCTACCGATCCCACCAGTAATCGCTATATATTTCCTTTTCATATCGTCCATTACACCTTTTGTTTCACGAATATAGTTTCACGTATAAAGACTGTGGAACTTGTTTTGTGAAACTTATTTTGTTTCATACCAATTTTTACCGCTTTGCAATTCTACCGTCAAGGGTACGGATAAAGAAACCGCATTTTCCATTTCCGTTTTTAAGATCGACGAAACCTCTTCCACTTCCTCTTTCGGGCAATCGATCACCAATTCGTCGTGAATTTGCATAACAAGTTTCGCCTTATAACCGCCCATTTGCAATTTTTGATAGACGTTTATCATTGCAATTTTGATTATATCCGCACTTGAACCTTGCAACGGCATATTCATTGCGGCGCGCTCGCCGAAAGATTTGATATTCCGATTAGAAGATTGCACTTCATTGATAACACGCCGACGCCCTAAAAGCGTCTTAACGTAGCCGTCTTTATTGGCTTTTTCGACGTTTTTATTCATATACGTTTTTACGTCGGAATAGCTTTCAAAATAGCGTTGAATATATTCCTGCGCTTGTTTGGACGAAATATTGAGATCGTTGCTCAGCCCAAACGCACTAATCCCGTAAATAATCCCGAAATTCACAGCTTTTGCATTTCTGCGTTGTTCTGGTGTGACTGCATCTAACGGCACGTTGAATACTTGCGACGCCGTAAGCGCGTGAATATCCTTATTTGCGCAATACGCTTGAACGAGTTCTTTACACCCGGAAAAATGCGCTAATAGCCGTAATTCGATTTGCGAATAATCGGCATCGATTAATACGTTGCCGGCGCTTGCCGTGAATAATTTCCGCAATTCCCGTCCTTCTTCCGTGCGGATAGGGATATTTTGCAAATTCGGGTTGGAACTAGACAACCTGCCCGTCAACGTAGCAACTTGATGATACGTCGTATGCAGTTTGCCGTTGCGGATTAAGGGTTTAAACCCTTCAATATACGTGGAGTTAATTTTTTGAATTTTCCGATAGCGCAACAACCGAGAAACGATTTCCACGTCCGCATACTTCTCTAATTCTTCCGCGGTTGTCTTATAATTCTTACTCTCCTTGGTTTTCTTCACGCCCTTTCCGATTTTTAACTTCTCAAAAAGGATTTTTCCTAACTGTTGCGTGGAGTTAACGTTAAACTCTTCCCCTGCAAGCTCGTAAATTTGTTCTACGAGCTTGGAAAGCTCTGCGCGATACTTTTCGGAAAGCTGATAAAGCGTCGTTTCGTCAATACAAACGCCTTGATTTTCCATAGCAAACAAGACTTTGACAAGTGGCAACTCCACTTCTTTATACAGCTTTTGTTCTTCTTTGTTCAATTGCGCAAAATAGCGTTCGTAGAGAGCATACACCCCGTACGCTTTTTGTTTGAGCGATAGATCGTTGTAATCCAAACAAACCGTCAAACTCTCGTTGTTCGCAAGTCCGTCGGAAAGACATTTTAAAACTGCAACGTCGTCGTAAGTCGCTAAAAACTCTACGCCAAAGGGTTTTAAACGTTGCATCATTCCTTTTACGTCATAAGCAAGAATATGATTTTTCGCCGAAAAAACCACGTTGAACAAAGGCAACAACTGATCTTCAAAAAATCCAACGTCCAACAAACCGCTTTTTATCGGATACACGTATTCCTGTAAGATTGCTTGATCGGTAATGACCGTAAACTGAAAAGCTGTATCATCCCAAGCGCAAGCAACAGTCGAGTTCTTTCCCCGCAAAACGTTTATCCCGTCTTCAACGCTCGACAAAATCTCCACCACTCCTTTGGTTTTTGGAGTCGATTGG
This sequence comes from Clostridia bacterium, assembly GCA_017625565.1. Classification (GTDB taxonomy): domain Bacteria; phylum Bacillota; class Clostridia; order Christensenellales; family Borkfalkiaceae; genus Scatosoma. The sequence continues at coordinate 9,483 of JAGAKN010000010.1, read as the reverse complement.
CTTGGTTGTGTGGTTTCCGCCAACGCATCGGTTTCGAAGATGTTTTTCGAGAGCAAGCTCTTAAACTCCAGCTCCGCAAATTTCTGTTTCACTGTTGCTGAGAATGGCATTTTTAATATGCAATCGGAAAGCGCAATAGAAATGGGCGCGTCTACGACAATCGTCGCCAACTTCTTTGAAAAATAAGCGCTTTCTTTCCCGTCTAACAGCTTCTTTTGCAATGCGCCCGTAATTTCGTCCAAATGCGCATAAATCCCGTCTAACGAGCCGTATTTTGTAAGCAACGTCATCGTGGATTTTTCTCCAACCCCTGCTACACCAGGAATATGATCGGACTTGTCCCCCATCAATGCCTTTAAATCGATAATTTGTGACGGAGTAAGCCCGATTTCAGCTTGAAAATTTTCCGCATTCAATTCTAATAAATCACTAACGCCTTTTTTGGTATAGCAAACGTTCGTCGTTTCGTCAACAAGCTGATACGCATCGCGATCCCCTGTATAAATATACGTTTTCGTCGGGAGCGTTTTGGCGAGCGTACCGATCAAATCGTCCGCTTCATAGCCAGCCTGCTCCACAATTTTAATCCCCATAGCCGTCAACAGCTCTTTCAACATGGGAAACTGCACGGCGAGCTCGTCGGGCATAGCTTTTCTGCCCGCTTTATATTCTTCGTACATTTGATGGCGGAACGTGGGCGCACGTAAATCAAACGCTACCGCTACGTACCGCGGAGTTTTATCGGAAATAATTTTAAGCAAGAGTTTGATAAACCCGAAAACGCCGTTTGTTGGCAAGCCGTCTTTCGTCGTGAATGCAGGCGTTGCATAAAACGCCCTGTTCAACAAACTATTCCCGTCGATTAAAACCATTTTTTCCATAAAAATTACCCCGTTTTTCTTTTAAAACACCGATTCGCCTACTAAAACAGGCGTTATTTTCTCCTTATGTACGACGATATACGCATAACTTCCGCCTTCTCCTACAGCGCGTCGCAACGAGCCGGGATTGACAAGAAGAACTCCGTCAATCTCACTGATATCCGCGCTGTGCGTATGCCCGTACAAAGCTACGGTACAATCCCGACTTTTCGCCACCTTCGCAAGAGTTTCCAAACTACTTTTGACACCGTATTGATGCCCGTGACAATAAAAAATACGCGATTGCTCGATTTCCAAAACCCCTTCCGTCGGCAAATACGACACCCAATCGCAATTTCCTGCACAAGCATACGTTTTCTCGGGATAGTTTTCCCGAATCGAGCGCATATCATTCGCTCCGTCGCCAAGATGCACGACGTAGTCGTTCTCCGCAATTAACGCAGAGAGCGCATCTAAGCCTTTCGTATTCCCGTGCGTATCCGAAACCACCAACAACGTTTTCATTGTAAACGTTCTCTTAAAGCTTGTAATCCACGGAAACGATGGGAAACAGAGTTCTTTTCTTCCGCCGTCGCCAAACCGAACGATTTTCGCAAGTCTTCACTCTCAAAAATACAATCATAGCCAAAGCCACCGTCGCCCTGTTCTTCCGTTAAAATATTCCCATACGTCTTACCTTCAACGACAATTTCTTTGCCGTCGGGATACACCAACGCAATCGCGCTAGTGAAATGTGCACGACGGTTATCCACATCTTTTAAATTTTTGAGCAATAAATCACGGTTGGCTTTGTCGTCGCCGTGCTTTCCGCAATAACGCGCGCTATATACTCCTGGCGCGCCGTTTAACGCATCCACACACAAACCACTATCGTCCGCAAGCGCAGGAAGATTTAAAGCATTCGCCGCAGCGCGCGCTTTAATTAACGCATTCTCCGCAAACGTTGTACCCGTTTCTTCTACGTCTTCGTTAAAGCCCATTTGCTTTTGGGAAACAACTTCATATTCCGTAAAAATTTCCGCAATTTCCCTTAATTTGTGCGCGTTGCCCGTTGCAACGACGAGTTTTTCTTTTTGCATATCCATCGTTCATACTCCTATACAACAAGTATACCATATCCCCCGAAAAATGAAAAGCTTTTTCAAGAGTTTTTCTTATTTTTGCCATAAAAGAAAAAGAGAGCCTTAGATATTGCTCTCCTTTTTGTTTTTATATACGCTTGTTTTTGATTGCGTTTTACGCACTTTTCCTTTGATCATAATCCCAACAATTTCATTGCGTTTTCGTGCGTGATCTTATTATAAGCTTCTCCGCTGATTACCCCGCGTTTTTTCCATTCTTTCAATTTTTCAACAAGCGGAACGTCCATTCCCGGGAAACAAAGATCCGTACCAAAATACATTCTGTCTTGGAATTCTTTTACGAATTCCGCCGTGTATTTTTCATCACGAGTCAAAGCATTGTACGCAGTAGGATCGGATAAATCACAATGTAAATTCGGATACCGACGCAACAATTTTGCTACGACGCCTTCTTCTTTAATCGGCGAAGAATTAAACAAGAACCCTTCCACTTGCCCTTCATCCAAGAATTTAAAGGGTACGCTACGTTCTCCAGGCGTTTCAAGTTTCGCAATTTCCGACCAGAACACAGGCCCGTGCCCAAAAATCACGAGTTTGGGGAAACGACGCAAGGAAAGTTCTAATTGCGGAAGCCCCGGATCGTCGTAAAGTCCGAAATCTCCCGATAATTGATCAGAGCCGTCAGGCGTGACCGAAAACCCGACTTTTTCCGCCGCGCGGAATAAGTTTTGTACAAGTGGATTGTCCATGCGCATATTTGGCATGACTTCCCCGATCCCTTTACAGCCTTTTTCTTTGTAAAACTCCATCAAATCTTCAAATTTTGCATGCGGAGAATTGGTCAAAGAACGCGGATCGATATTGCAGAACGGAATAATCCGATCGGGGTATTCTCTTGCCATATCAATAATGTCTTCCGTGTTTTGGGGAATGTAAATTTCAGGGCTAACGATGGGCATAACGACGCTCTTATCAATCCCTAATCTTTCCTGCTCTTTTAAAAGTTCCGGCAACGTGCAAAAAGGCGTGACAAACGGCATTTTTACGCGATATGCATGCGAGTGAATGTCTATTAACATAATAAAAGTCCTCCGTAATTTTTTAATAGGAAATTATCATTTTCGTACGATCAACCAAATCCAAGGTGCAGTTGCTCCCGATCCGCACCAAGCGGATTTGACGTTTTTGGGTATGTACACTCACCACCGTGAGCAAATCTTCCGATTTCGTCCCTTTCGTTCTCGGTAAGTCGGTATTGTAATTTTGCCAAGTATCGAATGCGGAAGACGCAAAACAAACAATATTTTGATCAGGATACGTTTCCGAACGCGCGATAATATCGTAATGCGTATGCCCGACGAAATACCCGACAAAATCACCTTTCCCGCGAGCGCTGAAATCGCAATCGACAACAAGATCCGACAAAAGCCTTTGAAAGGCTCTCGGCGTATAACGTTTCGATAACGCCTTACCATGTTTCCAAGCGTCTATAATATCAGGGAGTTGCCCATAGCAATCAAAATCTTGCCCCAAATTTTTCTCGTCTTGCGTCCAGTCGCAATCCACGGTTGTATGCGGAAAACAATAGCTATGGAGCGCAACCATCAAATGATACTCCGCAGGGATTTCTTGCAAGGCTTGAATAAGCCAGTCCGTTTGCTCCTGTAAAATCATTTCTTTTCCACGAGATACTGCGTAATTCCCGTCTTCATCCAAAATATCGGGCGCATCGTAAGCGTTTAAGACGATCAATGCGATTTTGTATTTCTCCCAAACGATTTTATAATACGGGCGATCTAGATCGGAAACCCCGACTTGTTTCTTTAAGGGTAAAATGAATTTTTCAAACGACATTTTCGGGGTTGCCGAAATCGAAAATTTCGCGCTATTCCCCAAATCGTGATTTCCAAGTACTGTATAAAAGGGTTTTTGGGATTGCAAAATCTCGTTGACGTACCATTTTCCATCCGATTCCGCAAAATCGCTACCCATCATATCCCCAAGGCAAATCCCGCAATCTAACCCTTCGTAATAATGGAGATACTCCACAGCCGAACGGAGTTGGTTGGGACATCTATGAATATCCGTCGCCACGAGCATAGAAAAGATTTTATGTAAATTTTCTTCGCCAAGACCGTGAATACCATAGCAACAAGCCGCCAGCATAATATGTTCGACGTCGAGATTTTTTCGAACAATCGTCGGAATATCCCTTACTTGTTCTTGCTTGTCCATAAAATAAAACTCCTTTATAAATAAAGAAATTCAGTACGTTTTCAGTATAGCATACTTGCAAAAAATTGTCAATAAAATGACAGATTTTCTTTTACCATTTCGTTTAAATTTTAAAAAGATAAAAATTTATCGAATTAGCGATTGTTTTTTTTATTTGTTGACTTTTAAGTATTTGTTATTCATAAAAAAGTATGGTATAATATATTTGTTATGGTAAAATAAAAATAATCAAACAAAGGAGGCTTTTATGGCTCATTTACAAGAAGCGGCCGTCAAAAAAATTAACGAAATTTGCGATAGATACGTTAACGAAAAAACACCGCTAATGATGATCTTGAGCGATATTCAAAAAGAGTACGGATATATCCCCTTGGAAGTACAAGAACTTGTTTCCGCAAGAACGGGCGTTCCCGTTGCCGAAATTTACGGCGTTGTCACTTTCTATTCTTTCTTCTCGCTCACCCCGAAAGGAAAATACGTAATCGGCGTATGTCTTGGAACGGCTTGCTACGTTAAGGGCGCACAACAGATTATCGATAAATTTTCGGAAATTATCGGTATAAAACCGGGTGAAACGTCAAAAGACGGCTTATTTACGTTAGACGCGCTCCGTTGTATCGGCGCTTGTGGGATCGCCCCCGCCGTCACCATCAACGGCAAGGTTTATCCCAAACTCACCGTAGACGTCGTCCCTAAAATTGTAAACGAATACAAAGCGTTGGAGGCAAACGAATGATGATTAAGAATTTTGAACAACTCAATCAAATAAGCGCACAATGCGCATCCTGCCTTAGCGCAAAATTTACAGGTCAAGACGGCAAGCGTCACGTCGTACTTTGTGGCGGTACGGGCTGTCTTTCGTCTAGATCTGACGAAATTACTGCGGAGTTTAACAAGCTCGTTGTAGAAAAAGGCTTGCAAGACAAAGTGACGGTCAACCAAGTCGGGTGCTTTGGTTTCTGTTCCCAAGGTCCTTTCGTAAAAATTTACCCAGAAGACACACTTTACCGTCTGGTACAAGTCGAAGACGTTGCCGAAATCGTTGAAAAGGATTTAATCGGCGGAGAAATCATCGATAGATTGTTGTACGTCGATCCGCATACGGAAGCGAAAGTGACCAAGCAAGACGATATCAATTTCTATAAAAAACAAGTCCGCATTGCCTTGCACGGTTGCGGTAGCATTAACCCCGAAAATATTCAAGAAAGCCTTGGCTCGGGCGCTTTCCAAGGCTTGGCGCGCGCTTTGCAAATGGATCGCCAAGAAGTCATTAACGAAGTCCTGGAATCGGGACTCCGCGGACGTGGCGGTGGCGGTTTCCCGTCGGGTAGAAAATGGCAATTTGCTTACGCCCAACCCGAAGGCACGAAATACGTCGTATGTAATGGCGACGAAGGCGACCCCGGCGCGTTTATGGACCGTTCGATTTTGGAAGGAAACCCCCTTGCCGTCATTGAAGGTATGATGATTGCAGGGTATGCAATCGGCGCGCAAAACGGTTATTTCTACGTTCGCGCAGAATACCCTATCGCGGTAAACAGATTAAAGCTCGCCATTCAACAAGCGGAAGAACTCGGCTTGCTCGGCGATAACATTCTCGGCACGGATTTCTCCTTCCGCGTGCATTTGCGTTTAGGCGCAGGCGCGTTCGTTTGCGGGGAAGAAACGGCGCTTTTGAATTCTATTGAAGGACAACGCGGTATGCCCCGTCCCCGTCCGCCTTTCCCTGCGGTGAAAGGACTTTGGGGATGCCCGACAATTATCAACAACGTAGAAACGCTCGCGTGCGTACCCTATATTTTAAGAGAAGGCAAAGACGCTTTCTCCAAGCACGGCACGGAAAAATCCAAAGGCACGAAAGTATTCGCACTCGGCGGTAAAATCAACAACGTCGGGCTTGTGGAAATCCCTATGGGCACGACGCTTAGGGAATTAATTTACGATATCGGTGGCGGAATCCCCGACGGCAAACAATTCAAAGCCATTCAAACAGGCGGGCCTTCGGGCGGTTGCTTGACGGCGGAAGATTTGGATACCCCGATCGACTTTGACAACCTTGTAGCCAAAGGCTCGATGATGGGTTCAGGTGGTGCAATCGTCATGGACGAAGACAACTGTATGGTCGACGTTGCAAAATTCTATATGGAATTCATTTGCGACGAATCCTGTGGTAAATGTACCCCCTGCCGTATCGGCACGAAACGCATGCTGGAAATCTTAACCCGCATCACCGACGGCAAAGCTACGATGGACGACCTTTCGGAGCTTGAAGAATTAGCGGAAAACGTAAGAACAAACTCCCTTTGCGGACTTGGTCAAACAGCCCCGAACCCGATTTTGTCCACCTTGAAACACTTCCGTGACGAGTACGTAGCGCACATTGTCGACAAGAAATGCCCTGCGCACATTTGCAAGAATTTAATGGAATACGTCATTGAAAAAGACAAATGTTTCGGTTGTGGCGTCTGCGCGAAAGCCTGCCCTGTCAACGCGTTCGTGAAAACGGACTACGTTGCGCCCGGAAAACGTTTACCTGCGTACATGATCGACCAAGAAAAGTGCGTAAAATGCGGTATGTGTATTGCATCTTGTAAATTCAAAGCAATCGTCAAGAAATAACGGAGGGAGCAAATATGTCGAAAATTAATATTAAAATTGAAGGTATTTCCTACGAAGTAGAAGCAGGAATGACGATTTTGGAGGCCGCAAAAGCTTGCGGTTATGAAATCCCCTCCCTTTGCGCATTCAATCACGGGGAATGTTCGAAAGGCTCTTGTCGGGTATGCTTGGTAGAAGCTACGGGCGCGCGCGGACTTGTCGCAGCTTGCGTCTACCCCGTTGCGGAAGGCATGGAAATCACCATTTCTTCCCCGAAAGCAACGTCTGCAAGAAGAACTTCGGTAGAACTCTTGTTGTCGAACCACAATAAAAATTGTCAACAATGCGATAAGAACGGCAAATGCGAGTTGTTGCACGTAGCAAAAATCACGGGCGCGCGCGACGATATGTACGTAGGCGAACAAACCCCGACGACGTTTGATCAAATTAGCCCGTCTATCGTCCGTGATACGTCGAAATGTATCCTTTGCGGAAGATGCGTCGAAAGATGCAAAAATGCGCACGGGCTCGGCATACTCGGCTTTGAAAAGCGTGGCTTTAATACGATTGTTGCCCCTGCGGAAGACAGAAGTTTCGCAAAATCCCCCTGTATTCTTTGCGGACAATGCGTCAGCGTTTGTCCCACGGGCGCGTTGATGGAAGCTTCCGAAATCGACCGCGTAGACGAAGCCATGAAAGCCGGCAAATACGTTGTCGTACAAACCGCGCCAGCAGTCCGTGCGGCGCTCGGCGAAGAATTTGATATGCCGATCGGTACACTTGTCACAGGCAAAATGGTTTCCGCTTTAAAACGCCTTGGCTTTAAGAAAGTATTCGATACGAATTTCGGCGCGGATTTAACGATTATGGAAGAGGCAAGCGAGTTGTTGGATCGCATTGAAAACAACGGCAAATTGCCGATGATCACGTCCTGTTCCCCCGGTTGGGTAAATTATGCGGAATATCAATACGGCGATTTATTGCCTCACTTGTCGTCCTGCAAATCCCCCCACCAAATGTTTGGCGCAATTTTGAAAAGTTATTACTGCGAAAAGAACGGTATCGATCCGAAAGACATGTTCGTCGTATCGATTATGCCTTGTACGGCGAAGAAGTTCGAAAAAGAACGCCCCGAACTCTCCGTCAACGGGCTTGCGGACGTGGATGCAGTTTTGACGACGAGAGAACTTGCAAAACTGATCAAGCGTTCGGGTATCAACTTTGTCAAACTCCCCGATTCGGAATTCGACACCGATATCGTCGGCGAATACACGGGCGCAGGGGTTATCTTCGGAACGACGGGTGGCGTGATGGAAGCGGCGCTCCGTACGGCGGCATACAAGCTCACGGGCGAAGAACTTGCAAAAGTAGAACTCAACGAAGTTCGTGGTTTTGCAGGGATTAAAGAAGCCAGCTATACGCTTGCCGGAAAGGAAATTAAAGTAGCCGTTGCGCACGGTATGAGAAATGCGAAAGTATTGCTCGATCAAATCCGCGCTGGCAATAGCCCCTACCATTTCATTGAAATTATGGGTTGCCCCGGCGGATGTATCGCAGGCGGTGGACAACCGTACGTGAAACCTTGTTTCTTGCCCAACGAAGACGCGGATATTTTGGATACCTTCCGTGAAAAACGCGCGAAAGCGTTGTACAGCGAAGACGCATCGAAAGCCTTGCGTGCATCGCATAAAAACCCGCAAATTATCGCCCTTTACGAGAATTATTTGGAAAAACCTAATTCCCATAAAGCGCACGAATTGTTGCATACCACTTATCAAACCAGAGAAAAGTATACGAAATAATCCTTGACTGTATAAAAAGCCTTACCGTTTTGGTAAGGCTTTTTTCATGGTTGTAAACCTTCCTATGGAAACAAACAAAGGGAAACGGTGAAACCGTTTCCCTTCCGTCAAGCAAATATATAGATGGTTAGTTGTCGATTATAAATGCTTTCTTTTACGTTGCCACGTTGCGTTTTGAATTTGTTTTCCGCAACGCAACGCGCGTCAACGTAGTTTTTTGCTTAAGCGCAAATTATTTCGTGTACGTACCCGTCATATCCGTGAACGTAGCATTCGAATACGTAATCTTATTACCTGCTTGCGCAAAATCTTTTTCAAGATCTAAAGTACCAGCATACGTAATCGTAGTATTTTCAACGATACCATAATAATACCACATTTCGCCTGTTACGGACATCGCCTTTGCTTTCATGTCCTCTCTGCAACCGATTTGGAAGTTGCAACCTGCGAACTTATAGCCGTAGCTACCACCTACATTGCAATAACCCAAAAGGTTCGTACAATTCATCCAGTTGTCAGCCGACAAAGTCGTGGTCATATTTACGTTGATTACGTCCAAATTTGTAGCGTAATATGCAATCAAACCAGTAGTAAACAAGTTCGTTCCAGATTTAACGACATTGTTCATAGACGTGAAGTTTTCAAACGTGATATCTCTCAACGTGACGTTGGCAACATTCATGAAGATACCGCGGGTCATCTTCATATTCGTCACCGTATTGCCAAGCCCGTCGATAACGCCCGCATTCTTTTCATTCCATATCGCTTGGATTACCGTATCCTCGCAGGTAATGTCGTTTGCGATAACCGCATACTTACTGTTAGTGAATACCGTATTGTTTTCCCAGAATGCCTTGAGTTCTGCAAAGTTCGTCATAACAACGT
>JAGAKN010000009.1 GCA_017625565.1 Clostridia bacterium | reverse complement strand
TATAAAATGGACGGAAACTGTTTGATACGAAAAACGGATAACGTGTTGATAAGTGGTCGGGCAGAGTGTACGATTCCCGATTACGTGACGGGAATTGGAGATCAAGCTTTTCGTTTTTTAGCGATGCCGAAGGATATGGTTTTTCCCACAGGGATAACGAGCATTGGGGACTTTGCGTTTTCTGAAACTACGGGGTGGGAACGCGTTGTTCTTCCCACAGGTCTAACGAGAATTGGAAACTATGCATTTTCTGAAATTACGGGGTTGGAACGCGTTGTTCTTCCTTTAGGCTTGACGGAAATTGGAACTGGAGCATTTATGGATTGCAAAGACTTAAAATACGTCAATATCCCGCCTACTGTAACGGAGATCGGCGCAAGGGCGTTTTGTAATTGTTATTCGATTGATCAGTTATTAATTCCAGATAGCGTACAAACGGTAGGAGCTACGGCGTTTGGTGCCTATAGTCCTGGATTTGCGCCTAATCGACGCATCTTCGAGGTATATACGACACACGAAACAATCCCTGCGGGTTGGGAGGATTTTGGGAGCTATTCGACACATATTATGTACGGCTGTACGTTTGGAGAAGACAACGGGGAGCTGTACGTCGAAACCTGGAAGAGACCGATTCTTAATGAAACAAGCGGTATGGAACGCGAAGTCATAACTAGAAAAGGATATACATTTAAAGGTTGGGCTTTGGAAGAAAACAGCGACGAGATTTTTATTGGATTAAAGATCTATCAAGATCCATTTTGGGACGGAAATCCGGAGAACGGGAAAACGATTATGGATTTAAAACCATATCCCCAAAAATTTAAGGATTTGCCTGTAGGTACGGTTTTGTATGCGGTGTGGGAAAAGAATGTGTAAACGAAAAAAATTAAAACAAAAATCGGGCGAAATCGCCCGATTTTTTTATTCTTCCATGTTTGAAATCTCGGTTTTTACGTTTTTTTTCAAACGACGTTTTTCTGCTTTTGCGTTCTTTTTCGCTTGTTTGCGCTCGGATTTTTTCAAACGTTTTTGCGCTTTCCCGTCTAACTTGTTTTGGCGTTTTTTCTCCAAGCGTTCCGTTTTGGCTTCGGATACCTTTTTGTCGAGAAATATCCGATGCTTGGTAGGTTCTTTTTCTTCCACTTCTTTTCCCGTCATCCGTTTTAAGAAATTCCCGACGGCGGTCACGGGTTTTTTCAAGTTCTCCACGTCCGCGTCTAAGGCTTCTTTAAAGAGTTGTAAACGGGTGGCGATAATGGATAAAATAATCTCGAATATAATTTCCAACACCCAAGACACGACCATGAACGCCGTAAACACGACGGAGATAGGCGTCACTTTTTCCGCCGTCACGTAAATTCCGTAGAAAATTACCCCGAGTGTGAACAGTTTGATCGCTTGTTTACTGCGTTTAAACAGCATTTTTGCCCATTTTGCGGTTTTACTGCCGTGTTTGCCCGTCATAATCAAGAAAAATACAAAATACACGGCGGAAATAGACAAAAGGGTTATGTTTGCAGGGAGTACGCCTTTTTGCGTGACGATTGCGAAAATCAAGTACGCGATATACAGCGTTTGCGTCAAAATGCTTAAAACGTAGCATAGTTTTTTAAAATCTTTGATGATTTGCGTCAATGCGGCTTTGGTATAATCAAACATAATGCACCTGCCTATTACAATTGGTTTTTGGGCGGAGTTCCGAAATAGGAATAAAATCCGCACTCTAAATTGGCGTTGCTGAATTTCTTCTTTTTATCCGCACGTTTGCCGAAATACCGTTCAAAATCCCGTAAAGAAGTCAGGATATACGCATTCCAGTCGGGGAGAGAACGGAAGGTTTTACCGAATTCAGACATCAGCTTTCGTACTTCCTGTTCGTCGGAGAGCCGTTCCCCGTACGGGGGATTGGAAATGAGCACGCCGTATTTTTGCTCGGAGTGGAATTTTCTTGCGTCCTGTACGGAAAAACGGATATATTTTTCTACGCCTGCCCGCTGTGCGTGGTATTTGGCGATGGAAACGGCTTTTTCATTGATATCGCTTGCAAAAATTTGCAAGGAACGGTTGCGTATTTCCTTGTCTTTGGCTTCTTCTTTGGCGAGTTCCAACACGCCTTTCGGGACGCATTTCCAAGCCGTGAAATCGAAGTCCCTGTGCAAACCCGGGGCGATATGCAGGGCTTTCATTGCCGCTTCGATGGGCAACGTACCGCTACCGCAGAAAGGATCGGCGAAGGGTTTTTCTTCGTCGCGGTCGGGGTTGTAAAAGGTACTGTCGATCAAGCCCGACGCCAGCGTTTCCTTTAAAGGAGCGCTATACGCAAGGCTACGGTATCCGCGTTTGTGCAAGCCTGCGCCCGACGTATCGATGGTGACGGTCACTTCGTCCTTGAACACGGAAAATCCGACGATCGTCCGCGCGCCCGTTTCCGAAAAGGTCTTTTTCCCGATGGGCAGTTTATCCGCAAGCCGACGGATAATCGCTTTTTTGGCTACGCCCCCCGACGCCTTGATCGCGCCGAGCGTACTCTGTACGCTTTTGCCGTCCATGAGAATTTTTGAATCGGCGGTGAGATAGTTCTCCCACGGGATATTGTAAAACCCGTCGTACAGCTCGTCAAACGTTTTTGCTGGGAACGTAGCAAGACAAAGGAGTACGCGTTCGCCACTCCGTAAAAAGACGTTGAGCCTTGCAATATCCTGCCAAGTGCCGTCGAGCGCCAACCTGCCGTTGTCTGCAGGGGCTTTTTCATAGCCGAGCGCAAAGAGTTGGCGTTTTGTAATTTGTTCCAAACCCGCAGTCACGGGGACGAGAAGTTTCATAAGTACTTTCATTATAAAGTTTTTTGGGATTTTGTCAAGAAAATCGTGCGGATTTCCGAAAAAAAACGGGGGTTTGAAACTGACAAAGATTGACAAAAATCACGATACGGAGTATAATAAGGATATGAAACGCAATTATGAAAAGGAAATGCTCGCGCAAATCAACGGAGTGGAAAGGGGCGAAAAACTGTTGTTGCACAGTTGTTGCGCGCCCTGTTCGTCCGCGTGCTTGGAGCGCTTAAAGGAGTTTTTCTCCGTGACCGTCGTTTACTACAATCCGAATATCGACGACCGCGCGGAGTACGAAAAACGCAAAGCCGAACAAATCCGCTTTTTGCAGGAAACGGGCTGGGCAGAGTTTATCGATTGCGACCACGACACTACGGCGTTTACGGATGCGATAACGGGTTTAGAGAAAGAGCCCGAGCGCGGAAAACGTTGCTACGTATGCTATCGTTTACGCTTGGAGAAAACGGCTCGGCTCGCGAAAGAAAAGGGATTTTCGTGGTTTGCGACGACGTTGACGTTGAGTCCGTATAAAAACGCGGAGTGGTTAAACGAAATCGGGGAAACACTCGGGAAAGAGTATGGGGTAAACTATTTATACACCGATTTTAAGAAAAAGGGCGGATATCACCGCTCGATCGAACTTTCTAAAGAATACGGGTTATACCGTCAGAATTTTTGCGGTTGTCGTTTTTCCAAACGGGAAGAATAAACGAAAAAATAACTCGTCGGGAAAATCGGCTGAAAATACTTGCCCGTTTATGCATACGCCGAAATTCGACGCTCGGAAAAAGGGGAATACGGTCGGTTGGGGTTCACCGCATAGGTCGGAAACCGCAAACGGGAAAAATCGGACGAAACTTGTCGAAAAAAGAAAGACTGTGGTAGAGAAAAAATACCGCAGTCTTGTTTTTTGTTTTGAAATTTTGTCGTTTTCGTATGGGGTTGCCCGCATATGCGGGTAGACGGATTATCGGGTAAGGCTGGGAAGATTTTTCAAGCTCGTTTCGATTTCGTTATCCGTCGGGATATAATCGGACATTTTTCCGTCGTGGAATTTTTCATAGCTCATCATATCGAAATATCCCGTACCTGTTAATCCGAATAAGATTTTCTTTTTTTCGCCCGTTCGTTTACAATTTAAAGCTTCTTCCATTGCCACATGAATGGCGTGCGCGGATTCGGGCGCGGGTAAAATACCTTCCACCCGAGCAAACGCTTCCGCGGCTTGGAATACGGACGTTTGTTCTACTGCTCGCGCTTCCATCAGTCCTTGCGCGTACAGCTCCGAAAGCGTAGAAGTTATACCGTGATAACGCAATCCGCCCGCATGGCTTGCCGATGGGATAAACCCCGAACCGAGCGTGTACATTTTGGCGAGCGGACAAATTTTGCCCGTATCACAATAATCATAAGCGTATTTTCCACGTGTTAAGGTGGGGCAAGATGCAGGTTCTACTGCAATAAACCGATAATCGGCTTTGCCCTGTAGCTGTTCCGCCATAAACGGCGCAATCAATCCGCCAAGATTACTGCCACCGCCTGCGCAACCGATAATTACGTCGGGTTTCACTCCGTATTGATCGAGTGCGGTTTTCGTTTCCAGTCCGATCACCGATTGATGCAAGAGCACTTGGTTGAGTACGCTACCAAGTACATAGCGATAACCGTTTAAGCGAGAGGCGGTTTCCACGGCTTCGGAAATGGCACACCCCAACGAGCCTGCGGTATTTGGAAATTCTTGCAAAATTCGATTGCCGACTTCCGTTGTCAAAGAAGGGGAGGGGATAATATCCGCACCGTAAGTACGCATAACTTCGCGCCGGTGGGGTTTTTGCTTGTAGGAAACGTTTACCATAAAAACTTTGCATTCCAAACCGAAAAAGGAACAAGCCATTGCAAGCGCCGTACCCCATTGTCCCGCGCCCGTTTCGGTGGTGACCCCCGTTAAACCTTGTTCTTTCGCGTAATACGCTTGCGCGATCGCGGAGTTGAGTTTGTGGCTTCCACTTGTGTTATTGCCTTCGAATTTGTAATAAATTTCCGCAGGGGTATCGAGCGCCTTTTCCAAGCAATACGCCCGAATAAGTGGCGCGGGGCGATACATTTTATAGAAATCTCGTACCGCTTGCGGGATAGGGATATATTTAGACGAATCGTCTAATTCCTGCTTGGCTAGTTCGTCGCAAAAAACTTTCGATAGGGAGTTCAAGGTAATTGGAGCAAGAGTGACGGGATCTAACAGAGGCGCAGGCTTTTTCTTCATAAACGCGCGCAAATTCAACCATGCTTTGGGTAAATCTTGCTCTTTTAAATAAATTTTGTAAGGGATTTCTTTTCGCATAAACACGCTCCTTTCCGTTCGTATCGGTATTTTCTAAAATAAAAGCCCGAGACGGGTAAAAAATCCTTTTCTCGGGAGAATTTTAGAAATAATATCATATTTTTCGATACAAGTCAAGTTTTTAAACGAAAAAATCGATTATTTTTTTAATACGGACGGAAAGTGGAACCTGTTTGTAAATCTTTCCAAATTAATTCGCCGTTTTCTAAAAGTAAATAACTGTGGGGCGTGCCGTCTTTGGGCAGAGCAACCGAACCGCAGTTGGCGTAAACGACGCCACCCGACAACGTTTTTACTTCGGGGGTATGGAAATGTCCGTTGAGTAGCAAATCTCCCGATTGTAAGGCAGGGGGAACGTCCGCATTATACAAATGCCCGTGCGTTAAAAAGACCGTTCGATCGTTCTCGTTTACAAGCGCGTAGTCGGCGAGAATGGGGAACTCCAAAACCATTTGATCGACTTCGCTGTCGCAGTTCCCGCGTACGCAAGAGAGTTTATTTTTGATGGCGTTGAGCATTTCAAAAACCGCTTTCGGCGCGTACCCGTCGGGCAGGGGATTGCGCGGACCGTGATAGAGTAAATCCCCAAGCAAAAGCAGGCGATCCGCTTGTTCTTTTTCAAAGGCGTTTAGCAGTTTTTCACACCAAAACGCCGAG
Source organism: Clostridia bacterium (assembly GCA_017625565.1). GTDB lineage: Bacteria > Bacillota > Clostridia > Christensenellales > Borkfalkiaceae > Scatosoma. The sequence continues at coordinate 6,506 of JAGAKN010000009.1, read as the reverse complement.
CCGTGTATATCTGATGCAATAAGAAATTTTTTCATAATCGTCCTATATTGCGAACGCCCCGTTTGGGGCGTTGCGGGTTAGAAAATAAATTTGATGATATCCAGTTGTTCGGGCAAATGCGTTCCGCTGTTTGCAAGCGCCGCATATTTTTCGAGTAGTGTTGGCAGTTCTTCTTCTCGGAAACTATTGAAAGGGAACTGAGAGAAGTTGACCGCTTTGTTTGCGAGTAAGTTGATGGCGGTGGAAACGAATTCCCTACTTTCCGTAATCCCCTTGATGGTAAGGTTGCTTTTCATCGCGTATTCGAGATTGACGTGCAAGCTCTTGCCGGTCACTGCGCAAAAAGCTACGCAGGCGTCCCGTTTTACCAAGGGGAAGAGAACGGAGGGTTCGCAACGGTTAGCAAACGCCAAGTAAACGGCTCCGTCTGCGAGTTTTCCACCCGTCACGTTCAAGACGTTGGTTTTTAACGTTTCGTCGTTGGGGAAGGTGTAATAGATACCGCAACGTTTTGCTTGGGCAAGGCGTTCGGCGTTGTTGTCCGCGAGAATGGGTACGGCGCGGTGATAGATCAGGATTTGGCATAAAATATTGCCGTATAAACCACCGCCGAGTACGAGTACGTGTTGTCCTACGTCGATGTTCATTTCGTCGACGATATGTTCCGCGAGCGCGATTGCGTCGATCAAGAACGCAGCCTCGTCGGAAACGGACGAAGGCAAGGGATAGACGTCGTCAACGCCTGCAAGCACGAAATCGCGGTAGAACCCGTCTGCCGTTTCGCCTGCAATCCGCAATCCATCGGGGGCGCATTCGTCTTCCGTCACCCCGGCAAGATATACCCGTTCGCCTTTACGGATAAACGAGCCTTCTTCTGCTTCCGTCACTTGCCCGATAGCGAATCTACCGGGGATAAACGGGTGTTTTACTTTGATTGCGCCCGAGTAGACGGCAACGTCCGATTCGGAGAGCAACGCTTTGGTAATCTTGACCTTGACTTTATCTTGTGACAGCTTTAAATCGGGTGCGGTCACGTGTTGTAAGTTGTGGGGGTACGCTAATTGCCAAACTTTCATATTCGTTCTCACTTTGCATTTTAGGCTGGGGAAAAGTTCCGTCGCCACTAGATTAAGATAAGTATACTCTATTTTATGAAAATTTGCAAGTATTTTTTATAAATACAAGGCAAAAACAGTTGACGGGGAGTAAAAAAAGCGTTATAATTGTCTAGCATTATAAATGAAAATAAACAGCGAGGTGAAAATTATGAAGGCTGATATACATCCCAAATATCACGAAGTGACTGTGACTTGCGCTTGTGGGGCTACTTTCAAAACGGGTACGACGAAAGACGGCGACGTTATGAAAGTGGATATTTGCAGCAATTGCCACCCTTTCTTTACGGGCAAGCAGAAGTTGGTTGATACCGGTGGACGTATCGATAAATTCAAAAAGAGATATGGTCTTTAATCAAAGAACCGGTAAGGCTTTAAGAGTTGTATCTTAAAGCCTTCTTTCATTTTTAAAGAAGTTAAGGAAGTTTGGATATGAAACAAAAAGCAAACGCTTGCCGTACGTATATCGGCGGACAGGCGGTTATGGAAGGGGTCATGATGCGCGGAAAATGCGCGATGGCGACTGCCGTTCGCGATCCCGAAGGGGTGATTCAGGTTGAATCGGAGCGTTTAAAACCGCCCGAAAAACGCAGTAAAGCGACGAAAATCCCGTTTGTACGCGGGGTGGTAAATTTCGTTTCTTCGCTCGTAGACGGCAATCGCGTGTTGATGCGTAGCGCCGACGTAGCGATGCCCGAAGAAGAACAGCCCACGAAAGCGGAAAAGTGGTTGGAAGAGAAACACCAAATTCATCTTGGTGGGGTTTTTAATTTTATTGCGATTGCACTCGGGATTGTGTTGGCGTTGCTCATTTTTATTGCGCTTCCGCAATTTATTACCGATTTCTTGCCTTTTGACAAGACGGATTCGGGCTTAGACGGGCTTTGGTTTAATCTCACGGAAGGTGGGATACGTTTGGCGATTTTTATCGCGTATATTTTGCTCATTTCCCTAATTCCGTCTTTAAAACGCGTGTTTATGTGTCACGGCGCGGAACACAAAACGATCACTTGCTACGAACAGGGAAAGGAATTGACGGTGGAAAACGTCCGCGGTTGTTCGCGTGTGCACGATCGTTGCGGTACGACTTTTTTATTCCTGGTTATGATCGTCAGCATTTTGGTGTTCTCGTGCGTAAACGTCGTCGTCGCGGAATGGTTATATACCGACAATTCTAAGCTTAACGCAGTTATTCGTTTCGGGCTGAAACTTTTGATGTTGCCCGTCGTCGCAGGGATTTCCTACGAAGTATTGCGATTGCTTGCAAAAACGAAAAGTAAGTTGGTTTTGCCCTTGAAATTGCCAGGGCTTTTGTTGCAACGTTTGACGACGAGAGAGCCCGAAGACGGCATGATCGAATGTGCGATTACGGCATTCAACGTCGTACTGCAAATGGATGCAGATCCTACCGTGCCTGAAAGAGTATTTGCAACGAGTGGCAAGATGAGCCAACTGCTCAAAAACACAAAAAAACGCTTTGCGTTACAAAATATCGAAGAGGACGAAGCGGAATGGATTTTTGCGTTGGTTTTGGACTTGCCCAAGAGCAGTATTGCTGGTTCAGAGCGGATTATTAAGATGTCGCAAGCCAAGGAAATCATTCGGATCGCCGACGAACGATTGACGGGTAGACCGCTTTGGTATATCATCGGCGACGCGGATTTTTGCGGATACAAAATCAAGGTAGACGAACGGGTGCTCATTCCCCGTCCCGAAACGGAAGAACTTGCAATGATGGTTGTTGCATCTGCGGAAGAAGGGAACTCGATTTTGGATCTTTGTACGGGTAGTGGCGCGATTGCGATTGCCGTCGAACGGGAGCTTGCAAAACATAAGCGCAAGTGCAAAGTGACGGCGACGGATATCAGCGCGGAAGCGTTGGCGCTCGCCAAGGAAAACGCGGAATTAAACGAAGCGGAAATTCTATTCGTACAATCGGATTTGTTTTCGCGGATTCGCGGACGGTTTGATATTATCGTCACCAATCCGCCGTATATCCCGACGTCGGAAATCGACGGATTGCAACGGGAAGTGCAGGCGCACGAACCGCGCTTGGCGTTGGATGGTGGAACGGACGGTTTGGATTACTATCGTCGGATCGCGGAAGCCGCGCCGAAGTATTTGGCGCGGGGCGGAACGTTGATGATGGAAGTGGGCAAAGGGCAAGCCCAAGCCGTCGTGAAAATGTTTAAGGGCAACGGCTATTCGATGATTATACAGGATTTCAACGGCGTAGACCGCTACGTCAAAGTGGTTTTATAAAAAAAACGGAGCAAAGCGAATGTTTAAAAAGTTAGAAGAAATAAAAAAACGCTACGAATTTTTGTCGGCGCAACTCGCCGATTCCGCTTTGCTTGCGGATATGAGTACTTGGCAAAAGTATTCCAAAGAACAAGCGGATTTGACGGAAACGGTGGAGAAATACGCCGAATACACGTCTACACAAAGGGAGATGGACGACGCGTTCGCGCTTGCGGAAACGGAAACGGACGCGGAGATGAAAAAAATGCTCTTAGACGAAGCATACGCCTGTAAGGAACGACTCCCTGTATTGCAAAACGAATTAAAAATTTTGTTGCTCCCCAAGGACAAAAACGACGAACGGAGCTGTATTTTAGAAGTTCGCGCAGGTACGGGTGGAGAAGAAGCGGCGCTGTTTGCAGGCGAGCTTTGTCGCATGTATCAAAACTACTGCTCGGCGCACCGTTTGAAAGTGGAAGAGATCGAAGTCAACGCCACCGAACTTGGTGGGGTAAAAGAAGGCATTTATAACGTGACGGGCGCAGGCGCGTATAAATTATTAAAGTACGAGAGTGGCGTCCACCGCGTTCAACGCGTCCCTGCAACGGAAACGCAAGGCAGAATTCACACGTCGGCGGCGACAGTGGCGGTGCTCCCCGAAGCAGAAGAAGTGGACGTAGAAATCAACGATAAAGATATTCGGATCGACATATTCCACTCTGGGGGGGCAGGCGGTCAAAACGTCAACAAAGTCGCGTCGGCGGTGCGGATTACCCATTTCCCGACGGGCATCGTCGTCACTTGTCAGGACGAGCGTTCACAACTGAAAAACAAGGAACGCGCGTTTAAGGTACTCCGTTCGCGGATTTACGATTTTTATAATAGTCAGAACGCGAAAGCAAGAGAAGAAAACCGTCGGAGCATGGTCGGTACGGGGGATCGTAGCGAGCGTATCCGCACTTACAATTTCCCGCAAAGCCGTGTGACCGATCACCGTATAGGGCTTAGTCAATACAATCTTGACGCGTTTATGACGGGGGATATCGATTCGATGGTCGAAGCGCTTGCAATCGCCGACAGAGAAGCGTTGCTATCCAGCCAAAACGAATGAAAGAAGAGTTCCTTATCGGGAGCTCTTTTTTACTAAAATCCGATTTTCAAAGGAAAAATTCAATCGAAAAAACGAATATAAAAACCTTTATTATCAATTTTTTTAATAATTTTTCGACTTTTTTTCAAAAAGTGGGTGATATCGTTTGCAATATTTCTCAAAACAAGGTACAATAGGACGGAACAAAAAATTATGCTTGGAGAAGAGTACGAATGAAGAATAGAATTGCATCGAGAATGTCCAGTATTTCCCCGTCGTTGACGCTAGCGATTTCAGCAAAATCAAAAGCGATGAAAGACGCGGGCGAAGACGTCGTATCGTTTGGCGTGGGCGAGCCCGATTTTAATACACCCGAACGCATTGTTGAAGCGGCAAAAAAGGCTCTGGACAACGGGTATACGAAATATACGCCGTCGTCGGGGTTGTTGCCTTTGCGTAAGGCGATTTGTGAAAAATTAGAAAAGGATAACGGGATTTTATACGAACCGTCGCAAATTATCGTTTCTAACGGAGCAAAACATTCCATTTTCAATGCATGCTACGCGCTGTTGGAGGCAGGGGACGAAGTGATTATTCCTGCGCCGTACTGGCTGACCTATCCGGAAGTTGTCAAAGTTTGTGGCGCTACGCCTGTGTACTTACATTGCAAAAAGGAAAACAAGTATAAATTTACCGCGGAAGAATTGAAATCGGCGATCACGGAAAAAACAAAAATGTTGATTTTCAATTCCCCGTCCAATCCCACGGGCGCGGTGTACGAAGAATCGGAAGTGCGCGCGATCGCAAACGTTTGCGAAGAAGCCGGGATCTTCGTGCTTTCCGACGAAATTTATGAAAAGCTTTGCTATAATGGAGTAAAACCGTTCTCCATCGCGAAATGTAGCGAAAAGATGAAGGATTTGACGATTGTCATTAACGGCGTTTCCAAAACGTACGCAATGACGGGTTGGCGGGTAGGCTATCTCGCTGCGCCAAAAGACGTAGCAAAGGCGATTGATTCTTTCCAAAGCCACGCAACCAGCAACGCTTGTTCGATTTCACAGTACGCGACGATCGAAGCTTTACAAATCCCCGAAAACGAAATCCAAAAAATGGTAGACGTATTTGCGACGCGTAGAGAGAAACTGCTTGCACTCGCCAAGGAAATCGACGGTGTAGAAGCGGTAGAGCCCGACGGTGCGTTTTACGTCATGCTCGTGGTCGGCGGAGTGTACGGCAAGAAGTACAACGGCAAAGTGATTACCGATTCGATATCCTTTGCGGACGCGTTGTTGGACGCGGAAAAAGTGGCAACCGTACCCGGGGTTTCGTTCGGGGCGGACGATTGCGTAAGACTTTCCTATTCGCTTAGCGAAGAAGACATTCAAAAAGGAATGGAGCGGATGAAACGTTTCGTAGACGCTTTGCAATAATCCCAAAGACAATTCTTAAAAAAACTCGGCTTTTTTAGTCGAGTTTTTTATTTTTACGTCAAAAAATATTGATAAAATGAAAAAATTGTGTTATACTAATTACGTCACACAAACTGCATATTTAGGAAATGATTAATCAACGGGAATAGTATACTCTTTTTATTCTCATACTCCCATAGTTCCATTTTGTTAAAAATGCGAACTCCAAATGGGAGTGATTAATCGTTTCTATTCGTTTGTGTGACAACAACGGAGTTTGCGTTTTTTGTGCGTTGACTTCGGTTGGCGCACTTTTTTATTGTTAGTAGGAATAGATTTTTTTGAACAGAGTTTTTTGTTTTTGCGTTAAAAAATATTGATAAAATCAAAAAATTGTGTTATACTAAATATGCTCAACAAACTGAATAGACGTAAAAATAGGGTTTATTTGTCTTTATAGGGATAATTATACTCTTTTTTAGGTACACTTACATTATTGAATTCGATAAAATGCGGATTCCATTTATGTAAGTGTTTAAACCCATTTTACGTAAAGTTTGTTGAGCGCAATCGGAGTCTGTGTTTTTGTGCGTTGACTTCGGTCGGCGCACTTTTTTATTATAGGTAGGAATAGATTTTTTTGAACGG
>JAGAKN010000008.1 GCA_017625565.1 Clostridia bacterium | reverse complement strand
CTACTAAAAAAGGATTGACAATTACGCAAGTATTTGTTATAATGTTTGCGTTTCTAAGGAAACGACGAGGCGTAGCGCAGTTGGTAGCGCGTTGCGTTCGGGACGCAAAGGTCGTGGGTTCGAATCCCGTCGCCTCGACCAAAAAAGCCATCACCAGTAAGGTGATGGCTTTTTTGGTGTGGTGACGGGTAGAAAGAAACGCGTTTCCCGTGGGTTCGTGCGAGCGAGCGAAAAGAAGAGAAAAAGGATAAACTCGCACGGCAGGTACGCGAGCGACGCCCTGCCCGAAAGGGCAGAATGCCGTCGCCTTGTTTGGGGAAAAGGGGAAAGAAAAAATAAAAAACCCGTCGTGATTACGACGGGTTTCCTATTACGTTTTACTTATTGGTTGATAAGGTCTTTATAAGCCTTACCGAACTTCATAACGGGCTTCTTGCATGCAGGAATTTGAACGGGTGCTTTCGTTTGAGGGTTGATACCGGTTTTCGCGGGAACGTTTTTAACTTCCAACGTACCGAAACCAACGAGTTGTACCTTTTCGCCTGCCTTCAACGCTTCCGTAACGGATGCAATTAATGCTTCGTATGCGGTAGCCGCATCTTTGTTCGTGAAACCTGCTTTTTCTGCCATTGCTTTAATCAATTCGCCTTTGTTCATAAGAGTTTAATCCCCTTTAATATTTTTTTCTTGAAAGCAACGAAACTTTCAAGTATTATAATTATATCCTATATTAGAGTGTTTGTCAAGCTTTCAAATGAAAAAAAATGACGAAAAACCTTGAAAAATCAAGGTTTTTTCGCATTTTTTTCTAAAAATTTTCATTTCTTTCCGTTTTTGGCGTAAATTCTTTACATTTCGCTTTGATAAAAGCCCAAACCGAGCACTTGTGAAACGTGCGCCATTACCGCAAAAGAATCGGGGTCTACGCGTTTCATGACCCGCTTTAAAGTAGCCACTTGACGGCGGTTGATAATGCAAACGAGCATCGAGTGTTCGTGTTTCGTATACATACCTTTTGCCGGTAGTTCGGTGATGCCACGGCTCAATTCTTTCATCAACGCTTCTGACATTTCTTCGGGTTTATCGGTGATGATGCGGAACTCGATTGCCGATTGGAAACCGTTGGTCATGGAATCGTTGGTTTTGCTTTCGACGTAGGATTCGAAAGCGGACATCATAATCGGCAACAAATTATAAGCGATGGGATCGGCTTTTTCGTAAAAGACGAAGAAAGACGCGCCGATGACGATAATGTTTAAAAGAAAGATCATCCAAGCGATGGACGTTGCGCCGACTTTGCGTTGAATGATGACGGCGAGAACGTCGATACCGCCGGTGCTCCCACCAACTTTAAACGCCAAAGCGATTGCCGTACCGATACAAAGTCCGCTGGCGATCGCCGCGAAGATTTTTTCGCCGTTGCTTACGAATTGAATGGAAAAATCGGGGAAAGCGTTTTCCAAGATAATCATCCAAACGGTTTGCAAGACAATGTTTGCAAGCGTCAATAGCGCGAATTTCTTTTTTACGAATGCAAATGCGCAGGCGATTAAGGGGAAGTTCAACCCGAAAATGATCACACTTTGAGGGATTTTACCGTCTGAGAGTACGTTGGTTAAAATAGCAATCCCCGTCACGCCACCGATGGTGAAATCGTTGGGCGCGATTAAGCTGTACGCAGCAAACGCCAACAAGAAAGACGATAACATCGTAAAAAGAATAATTTTTGCCCACCGAAAAAAAACATTCTCCATTTTTCCAGCGCGGGACGGTTGCATGGTTTCTTTTTCTTCCATAACGAACAGAAAACTCCTTTAAAGTTTACGCCCCTTCTACGACGAACGTGATTTTTGCAAAAACGTTTTCCATGAAGCGGATTTCCGCAGAATACGTCCCGAGTGTTTTGACAGAATCCATTTTAATTTTCTTCTTATCGATATCAAACCCTTGCGCCTTCAAAGCGTCGGCTACGTGCGCGGAAGTGACGCTTCCGAACACCTTGCCGTTTTCGCCCGTCTTGATTTTTACGACGACGGACTTTCCGTCGATTGACGCCGCCAAAGCTTTAATCGCCTTGAGCTCTTCCGCTTTATGAAAAGCTTCCGCCTCCTTTTTTTGGTTGGCGGAATGGATATTGCTAGCGGTTGCTTGCGTAGCCAAACCTTTCTTTAACAAGAAGTTTCTCGCGTAGCCGTCCGCGACTTCTACGATATCGCCTTTTTTGCCCGTGCCTTTGACGTCGGCGGTTAAAATAACTTTCATATTTATATCTCCTAAATTTTGTCTACGTATATTTTACAAGATTTTTTCGGAAATGTCAATAATCTTTTATCCACTTACGCATACTACTCTTATCTTTTTAAGGAGGATTTTTCGTATGATGAACGAAAACGGACGTGAAGTCAACAGCAGTATCGGTTGCGGTGTGACCGAGTGTAAGTACAACCGCGCGGGGGATTTTTGCACTTTGAAGAAAATCCACGTAGGCAATACCTGCGATTGTAATGCGGAACATTGCACTTGTTGCGACAGTTTCGAGAGAAAATAACTCTCGAAAAAAACCGCCTTTAAGGGCGGAAAGGAAAAGCTCCACCTGTAATGTATGCAGGCGGAGCTTTATTTGTGAAAAACTAACAAAACTGCAAAAAAATGAAAATTTTTTTTACGCGCTTGCTTTTTGCTGTGTATTGATATATAATGAAGAAAAAACAGTAAGGAGCTATCTATATGGAAACGGAAGAAAAAAAACCGACCGTAGCGGCTCGGTTAAAGGCGTATTTAAAAGCGTTGCCTAAGCGGTATTTTATCACAGCCTTTTCGGGCATGGCACAAGGATTGTTCGTGACGTTGATTGCCGGGACGATTTTGGGACAAATCGCAGGTTGGATCAATAAGATCGGCGACGGGAATTACGTCGGGGATACGTTGACGTATATTGCGAATATTGCAAAATCGTTGATGGGCGCAGGGATTGGCGTAGGCATTGCGTACGCGCTGGGAAAAAACAAATTGCTTGTGTTTTCCGCGGCGGTAGCAGGTATGGTCGGCGCGTTTGCCGATAAACTCATGGTCGGCGCGGACGTACCGTTTACGTCGCTTGGCTTGGGTGCGCCCGGGAACCCCATCGGCGCTTACGTGACCACGATGCTCGTGGTGGAAATCGTCGGTTTGTATGCAGGAAAAACCAAACTCGATATTCTGCTAGTGCCACTCGGTACGTTGCTACTTGCCTTTAGCGGAGTATTCGTTTCCTATCCTTTCGTATGGCTTGTGAACGAGCTGGGGGATTTGATTGCGATTGCAACGGATATCACTCCCTTCCTTATGGGGATTATCATTGCGGTTGTGATGGGAATTTTATTAACGATGCCGACGTCGAGTGCGGCGATTTGGATTTCCGTAGCCAGCACGGTGACGGCTACCAACGTCGAAGCAATGCTGATTGCAGGCGGAGCGGCGACGGTGGGTTGCGCGTGTCATATGGTCGGGTTTGCGGTAGCGAGTTTCCGTGAAAACGGCTTTGGCGGTTTGATTGCGCAAGGCGTTGGGACGAGTATGTTGCAAATCCCGAATATTATGAAAAAGCCTGTGATTATGTTGCCGATGATTATTTCCAGCGCGATTTGCGGACCGTTGTCGACGTGCGTGTTTAAGATTCAATGCGGTGCGTCCGGCGGTGGTATGGGTACGAGCGGTTTTGTCGGCGTGTTCAACTCGTTCGAGTACACGTCTGGAGCGCTCGGTGCAGTAGGGATTATTTTGTTGATGTTCGTATTGCCTGCCCTTTTGAATTTTGTGATTTCAGAGTTTATGCGCAAAAAGAACTGGATCAAAGCAGGGGATATGAAACTTCCCGAATAAAAGAAAAAAATAGACCGCTACGGATTTTCCGTAGCGGTTTTTGTATGCGTGGTTTTACGAAAGCTCGACGAATACTTGTCTTTGCGGTTCGCAAGTGATATGCAAGCCCAAGCTCTTGAAAGTTTTTTCGTCCACGTGCGAAAGAATGACCGTGGAGTGGATTTCGCAATTTTTGAGTTTATCCAGTTGCGCCATCGCGCGCTTGGCTTTCGGATCGTTTACCGCGCAAATAGCGAGCGCCATCAACACTTCGTCCGTGTGCAATCGGGGATTTATCGAGCCCATATGGTTGACTTTGAGCTTTTGCAACGGTTCGATAATCGTCGGGGAGATGAGTTCAACTTCGTCGTCGATTCCGCCCAACGTTTTCAATGCGTTCAGTAGACAACTTGCCGACGCGCCGAGCAGTTCGCTGGTTCTACCCGTGACGATACGGCCGTCGTTGAGCTCGATTGCCACGGCAGGCGCGCCCGTTGCTTCTGACTTTTGCAAAGCGGGGGCAACGCAGGGGCGATCGTCGATGGAGATGCCCGTTTTCGACATTAATAACTCGATTTTGGAAACGACGTCTTTGCTGATTCTGCCCTTTCTCGCGTCGCAAAGCGCGGAGTAATAACGGCGGATGATTTCGGATTTGGAAGCCTGTTTACAAACTTCGTCGTCTACAATGCAAAAACCTGCCATATTCACGCCCATATCCGTGGGGGATTTGTAGGGCGAAGCGCCCAAAATCTTTTCAAGCATTGCGTTGACAACGGGGAAAATTTCCACGTCGCGGTTGTAATTCACCGAAAGTGTGTTATAAGCGTCTAAATGGAACGGATCGATCATGTTGACGTCGTTGAGATCGGCAGTAGCCGATTCGTAGGCGACGTTGACGGGGTGCGAAAGGGGTAAGTTCCAAACGGGGAACGTTTCGAATTTTGCGTACCCGGCTTTTACTCCGCGTAAGTTCTCGTGATAGAGTTGGGAAAGGCAAGTCGCCATTTTTCCGCTACCAGGACCGGGCGCGGTGACGATTACAAGCCGTCTACTCGTCGGGATATACTCGTTTTTTCCGTAGCCGTCTTGGCTAACGATTTTTTGCACGTCCGAAGGATAGCCTTCGATCGGGTAATGTTTATAGACGTTGACGCCGAGATTGTTCAAACGCTTGATAAATCCGTCTACGGCAGGTTGGGGTTGGTACATGGTCATAACCACGCTACCCACGTACAAGCCTTTGGATTTGAAAACGTCCAACAAGCGGATTACGTCCGCGTCGTACGTAATTCCTAAATCGCTACGGTATTTGTTCTTGATGATATCGTTCGCGCTGATGACGACGAGTATTTCCGCAATCGATTTTAATTTTAACAGCATTTTAATTTTACTGTCGGGCAAGAAACCGGGCAACACCCGAGATGCGTGGAAATCGTCGAACAGCTTTCCGCCGAACTCAAGATACAGTTTATCCCCGAACTCGTCGATGCGCTCCTGAATTTTTTCCGACTGCATAGACAAGTATTTAGCGTTATCAAACCCGATTTTATTCATACGTACTCCTTACTTTTCCATTTTCCGCTCGTAAAAATATCCTTAAATACTATTCTAACAAAAAAAATCCCGATTGTCAATCGGGTGAACGAAAAAATGTCGCGGGGAAAGGAAATATTTCCTAAATAGTTCGAGCCGTCTTTTCATAGACGGCTCGAACGCGAGTTATTAAATTTTCTTTTTGAGTTCTCTTACGGCGTTGTTCAAGAAAAATTCCGCCGTAGTGCCTTTGCGAATGAGTTGCAAGGCGTCTTCGGGGGCACACCAACGCGCTTCCGCGATTTCCTTAGCGTTGCATTTAATCGGCTGATCTTCGACGACGACGATGAAATTCAACATCAACACATCTTTTTTTGCGTGATAGCGAGAGGACATATACTTGGCTTTGACGACGTCTAAACCAAGCTCTTCCTTAATTTCACGGGGAATGGTCTTTTCGGCGTTCTCGCCCTTTTTAATATAGCCCGCAAACAGAATAAAATCTTCGTCTTCTACGTGTTTGGCGAGCAGGATTTTGTCCTGCGCGCGGTTGGTGACTACCATCGATACCGCAATAGGAAATTGCGGAAACATATACGATTGGCATTTTGCGCAATAGGGAATTAACCCTTCGTTTTCGCAAAAGCGCAACGTAAGTTTTTCTCCACATTCTCTACAATACATTTTTTTTCTCCTTATCCATATTTTCTCTACTCTATATATATAATACAGCCTTTTTTAAAAATTGTCAATCGGGGAAGTGCAACTTTTTTGAAAAACTTTCTAAAAACGACAATTCACGAAAAAATGAAAAAGAGCGTATTATGCACTTGACAAGGATAGAAAAATACGCTATAATGAAAACGCATTTTAAAATGCGGGAATAGGGGATTTTTGGCGAAAAATGCCGAATTTCTCGGTTTTTTCGCGTTTCGAAGAACAAATAAAGGTAAAAAACCATTAGGAAGGTAGAAATATGCTTACATCTATTTGCGGTATTAACTGGGGCGACGAAGGCAAAGGCAGAATGGTCGATTTGCTTTCTGAAAAATTCGACGTAGTATGTCGTTATCAAGGCGGAAACAACGCTGGACATACCGTCATTAACGAACGCGGGAAATTTATCTTAAATCTTTTGCCGTCGGGGATTTTGCGTGAAAACGTAGTCAACGTTATGGGGAACGGTATGGTTATCGACATCAAACACCTTTGCGGTGAAATCGCACGTTTGCAGGAAGCAGGGATTAAGATTACGCCTGAAAATTTAAAAATTTCCGATCGCGCGGTAATCACGATGCCGTATAACGTTTTACAAGATTGCTTGGAAGAAGATCGTTTGGCTGGCAAGAAATTCGGTTCTACCCGTCGTGGGATCGGTCCTGTTTACGCGGATAAATATTATAAGAAAGCGTTCCGTATGGGCGAACTTTTGAATACGGAAAAACTGTACGCGCGTATCGCGGATATCGTCGAATGGAAAAATTTGACGGTTGTCGGCGGTTATAAAGCGGACGAAGTGAAAACGGAAGATATTATCGCGTACTTTGAAGAATACGGCAAGCAATTAACACCGTTTATTTGCGACGTTGGCTTGTATTTGACGGAAGCGAACGCGCAAGGTAAGAATATTATGTTCGAAGCGCAACTCGGCGCGATGCGGGATATCGATTTCGGTATTCACCCCTACACGTCGTCGTCTTCGACGATCGCGGCTTACGCGCCCATCGGGGCAGGCGTACCCCAACTCCAACTCGACAACTCGATCGGGATTATGAAGGCGTACTCTACGTGCGTAGGCGAAGGCCCGTTCACGGCGGAATATTTTGACGAAAAAGCAAAATACCTTCGCGATCTCGGTGGGGAATACGGCGCGGCTACGGGCAGACCCCGTCGCGTAGGACCTTTCGACGTCGTAGCGTCGAGATATGGGATCCGTTGCCAAGGCGCGAAAGAAATTGCTTTGACGAAGATGGACGTACTCTCCGGCTACGAAGAAATCGAAGTTTGCGAAGCGTACGAACTGAACGGTAAAATCATTCACGAATTCCCGTTTATTGACGTTTTGGACGATTGTAAACCCGTATTTACGACGGTTAAGGGCTGGAATTGCGATATTTCCAAGTGCCGTAAAAAGGAAGATTTACCCAAGGAAGCACTCGATTACATTGCGTATATCGAAAAGGCTTGCGGTTGCAAGATTAAGTACGTATCGGTCGGCGCAGAACGCGACGCGTACGTAGAAATGTATTAAGATACCCAAAGAGTAATGAAAACGACCTTTTATAAGATGCACGGCATCGGCAACGATTATATTTACTTCGATTGTCTGGGGCAAGAACTGCAAAACCCGTCGAAAGTGGCGGTGGAGCTCTCCGATCGAAGAAAAGGAATAGGTGGCGACGGGATCGTTATGATCTGTTCGTCGCAAATCGCGGACGCAAAAATGCGTATGTTCAATGCGGACGGTAGCGAAGGAAAAATGTGCGGTAATGCCATTCGTTGCGTCGGGAAGTTTTTATACGATTTCGGGAAAACGACGAAAACGCGCTTGACGATTGAAACGTTGAGCGGAATTAAGACGTTGGAACTGTTTGTGGAAAATGGCAAAGTGCAAACGGTAAAGGTAGATATGGGCGCACCGATTTTGACGCCTGCGGAAATTCCCGTGCAAATAGACGGCTACGACAAAGAACAAATCGTGGCGTTAAACAGGGAAATTGCAGGGGGCAGGTATGCGCTCACGTGTGTTTCGATGGGCAATCCGCATTGCGTCGTATTCCAAAATCCCGACGGATTGGATTTGGAGACCATCGGCCCGAAGTTTGAAAACGACAGCATTTTCCCCGAACGCGTGAATACGGAGTTTGTCAAAGTTTTGGCGCGAAACGACGTAAAAATGCGCGTGTGGGAACGGGGTAGCGGTGAAACGTGGGCATGTGGAACGGGCGCTTGCGCCGTAGCGGTGGCTTGCGTCTTGAACGGCTACGCGGACAGAAACGCGGATATTACCGTGCGCTTGCGCGGTGGAGATCTCGTGATTCGTTGGACGGACGAAACGGTGTTTATGACGGGGAGCGCGACGCTCGCGTTCGTCGGAGAAGTAGAATTATAAATTAGTAGTAAAGAGAGAAAGATTATGAAACCCAACCATCATTATCAGGACGTTGCGGAAACGTATTTGTTTTCAAATATAGCCAAAAAAGTCAACGCATATCTTGCGGAAAATCCCGAAAAAAGCGTATTGCGTTTGGGGATAGGCGACGTCACGTTGCCCCTTGCGCCCGCGGTCATTCAAGCGATGCACGAAGCGGTAGACGAAATGGGGAAAAAGGAAACGTTTAAAGGCTACGGCCCAGAACAAGGGTACGCATTTTTACGCGAGAGTATCCAAGCGTACTACGCTCGGCGTGGGGTGAGTCTTTCGACGGACGAAATTTTCGTTTCCGACGGAGCGAAGTCGGATTGTGGGAATATTTTGGATTTATTCGCGACGGAAAATTCCGTACTCGTACCCGATCCCGTATATCCCGTTTACGTGGATACCAACGTGATGGCAGGGCGGAAAATTTCGTATATGCAAGCGACGAAAGAGAATGGGTTTTTGCCCATGCCCGATCCTGCAGTAAAGGCGGATATCATTTATCTTTGTTCGCCGAATAACCCGACGGGCGCGTCGTATACGAAAGAACAATTAAAAGGTTGGGTGGATTTTGCGCTGGAAAACAATGCGGTCATCTTATACGACGCCGCTTACGAGTGTTTCGTGACCGACGGCGCTTGTCGGAGTATTTTTGAAGTAGACGGCGCGAGAAAATGCGCGATCGAGCTTTGTTCGTTCTCAAAGACGGCAGGGTTTACGGGTACGCGTTGCGGATATACGGTTGTGCCGGAAGAATTGGTGTTTGACGGTATGTCTTTGCGGAAGATGTGGTTGCGTCGACAAACGACGAAATTCAACGGCGTTTCGTATATCGTGCAAAAGGGCGCGGCGGCGGTGTTCTCTGAAGCCGGTGAGAAACAAATTCAAGAAAATCTCGCGTATTATCGCGAAAACGCGAAACTCATAGCTACGTGTATGGACGAATGCGGAATTGCGTATACGGGCGGAAAAAATTCCCCGTATATTTGGTTGCAATGTCCGACGGGCATGACGAGTTGGGAGTTTTTCGATTATTTGTTGAAAGAAATCCAAGTCGTCGGTACTCCAGGTAGCGGATTTGGAAAAAACGGCGAAGGATTTTTCCGTTTGACCGCATTCGGTAGCCGTGAAACGACGATGGAAGCTTGTCGACGGATCAAGGCGCTTTTGAAGAAATAAGAAGGGGTAATTACGTTATGTTTACCAAGAAAGCGATTGAAAACTGGATAAAATACGCACTGTGCTTTGTGGCGATGTTGGCGACTCCGTACCTTTCAAAACCGATCGCAAAACTGTTCGATTGGGTGGGATATGGACAAGTTCGTCCCTTCTTCGTGCATTTGTTTACGGTTATTTTATGGTTTTTGGAAATCATGATTTATTTGCTTGTAAGACGCGCGTTGAGAGGACATGGCAATGGACAAGCCGTTGAAACGGTGGAAATGGCTACGGAAGAACCCGTAGAAAACGCCGAACTGCTTGCAAGCGTAGACGGGACGGAAGCGACGGCGCAACCGACCGAGAAAAAGCGCAAGAAGAAAAAAGCGAAGAAACAGCGTACGCCTACACCTTTGTTGCCGTTATGGCGCGTTGGAGTTTTGACGGGGATTGTAGTTTTGTGTATTTTGGTGATTAGCCCGCAAATCGAATGGGAAGTAAAACCGTTCTATGATTTCGGGGAAAAACTCACGGGATACGAACTGTTGGAAAAAATCGGGGTTTTGGCGCGGAATTGTATGATGTGTTTATGGATTGTGTTCTGCTTACAGGCAGGCGATGCGATCGCAAGCTCTGCGCTACAGAATCAATCGGAAGAAAAACGCAAATGGTTAGTGCCTTTGATTGCGGGTACAATGTGCGTATGGTTCGGCTTGTTTGACGTATTGTCGACTTCGAACGCGTACGCTTGGGCATACTTGTTCTTTTACGTGATGTTCACGGCGGTATATTACGTGACGAAGAAGCACAATATCAAATCGGCGTTGTTGATTTTATTTATTTACGTTTTCTAAAATAGCGAGTATAGGGGTTCAATCTATGAAAGAGAAATTGAAAATAGCAGGAAAGAAAACCTTGGAATGGTTGAAAATCAACCGTTTGGCGGTGTTGTATTTCGTGTTTGCGATCATCATAGAAATGATGTCGGTATTCGCGGTGGAAGGCAACCCGATTATGAGCCGTCCTTTGATTGCAATCGGCTTGTTGCTGATGATTACCTGTTTGGTATTGCTTACGAAACGGAACAAAGTTCGGTTGATTATTTACGCGATCCTGTTGGGTGTGCAGGCGATTCTCGATTTGGTATTCTCGGTCGTGTACGATATGACGGGGCAATATTTCGATTTCGGAATGCTGAATTTACGCAACGACGCGTTTGCGACGCTCGAAGGCTTGCTCGTTAACTTTTTCGCCTTTTACACGGGGGTTTTCTGTTGTATTATTTACGTCATTTACGGTTTGCGGATGTTGCGGGGTGAAAAACACGCCAAAAACAACAAACGTTCCCGTATCTTTTACGGATTGTTGGCGATGGCAGGGTTTGCGACGATGGGAATTTCCGTCGTGCAGTATTATCCGTCGGCGGTCAATAAATACGACGAACTGCTCTACGGGAAGTCCACGGGTGCGTATTCGTCCTACGGTATGATGGGCAACGTCGTCGGGGAGTTCACGCAATCGGTGATCTTGCAGGACAAGAGTCGTTTGTCCGAAGAAGAAATTGAGAATTTTATCTACAACGGTGTGGCGGAAGAATCTCCGCAATTCGGGGTTTCTAAAGACAATAACGTTATTGTGATTTTGGCAGAATCGTTAGAATGGTTTGCGTTTATGAACGCGTTAAACGGGAATGCGGAAAACGGCACGTATCCCAACGCTTTGGGCTTGACGGACGCGCAACTTGCCACGCTCTACCCCAACTTGACAAAACTCTATAACAACAGCGTGAAAATGACGAATTTCCATTCCCGTGAAAAGACGGATATTTCGGAAACGCTGAGTATTGTCGGCAGTTATCCTACGGACGCGTACATCAATTACGATTATTCGAACAACGCTTTGCCGTATACGATGCCCAACCTGATGAAAACGTACGATAGTGATATGCAGAGTTTGTCTTTCCACAACGGCTTTAAGACGTTCTACAACCGCTTGGATGCGCATCAAATGTTCGGGATGGAATTCCTGTACGATATGTACGATATGGAAGATATGTCTAACGAACGTGAAGACCAGGGCTTTGACGAAACGATGCACAATTATATGGAAGACGGCGAACGGAACTTAGATAGCGAAATGATCGAAACTTGCAAGGAGTTGATGTTCCCGACGGATAAACGTTTTTATACGTATATTACGACGATTACTATGCACGGGGTTTACTACGAACGGAAAAATCTTTCGGACGAACGTAAAAAATTGCTAGAAGCTTACGATCCCGATTTCTTGAAAGCCTACGAAGAAGCGGAAAAGGCGGACGACGATTCGATTTGGGAAAATTTCTTGGATTTGTTCCGTCATGACAAGGAAAATGCAAGCTCGGAAATCGACAAGGATAAACGCGTGTTGTTCAATTATATGACAACCGCGCTCGAGCTGGACGACGCGATCGGCGCAATGATGAACGACTTGGAAAAGAAAGGTTTGCTCGACAATACCACGATTGCGATTTTCGGCGATCATAACGCCTATTATCAACAACTGAGCAACTACGTCAAGGACATTTACGGTTTTGATACGTCGAATGATTACACCGATTTGTACTGCGTGCCCTGGCTAATATACGATGAAAATTTAGCACCGCAAACGGTGGATAAATTCACGTGTACCGCGGATATCGTTCCGACGCTTTTGGATTTGCTTGGGATACACTATTACGAGAATATATATTACGGGAATTCCGTGTTCACCGATCGCGCGTCGGTGTTGTATTCTCGCGCGTACGGGATTTTTGTCGGCGACGGGATCGTCGCAAGTAGCGTCAATAACATCACGTATAAGCATTCGTCGATCACGGATGCGCAAATCAAGGCATTTAAAGAAGAAGCTACGGCGCTCGTGCAAGAAATCAAACATTGCGATTATATCTTTAAGCAAGATTATTTCGACGAAGAACGCACCATGCAACTGTTCTTAAGTAAAATGCGTGAGATTAACCCGACTTTATAAGCAGTACAAAAAAACCGCTCCACTCGAAACTGAGTGGAGCGGTAAATTTTTATCCATCTTTGCGTAATTGCAAAGCTTTCAAGGCTTGCCCGACGTATTGTACGGGGATCAGTTCGATTTTTTCTGCGTACTTTTCGCAGAGTTTTTTATTTTTCGCAGGTAAAATAACTCGTTTAAATCCCGTTTTAATGCACTCGTTTACCCGTTTTTCCGCGTAAGTGACGGGGCGAATTTCGCCCGTCAATCCAACTTCGCCGAAAACGGCAGTGTATTTGTCAATGGGTACGTCGTATGCCGCGCTCGCCAAAGCAACGCAAACGGCAAGATCGATCGACGGCTCGTTGAGTTTAATTCCGCCCATCGCGTTGACGTATACGTCCAACGAATAAAAGGGGATTCCACAACGCTTTTCTAAAACCGCAATCAGCAAGATGAGTTTATTGTAATCAACGCCCAGGCTCATTCTCCGTGGCATACCGTACGCCGTTTTCGTAATGAGCGTTTGCAATTCGACGTTCATGCAACGGTTTCCGCTCTCCGACGGGGTGACTGCAGAACCTGCCGCCAAGCCACGGCTTTCGGATAAGAAGATTTGCGCGTAGTCGCGTACGCTTTTAATCCCTTCGTCCGTCATTTCGAACACGCCCACTTCTTGCGCCGAACCGAAACGGTTTTTGACGGCGCGGAGCAGTTTGAAATTGTCTTCCGGTTGCCCTTCAAAATATAGCACGGTGTCCATAATGTGTTCCAGCACTTTCGGTCCAGCCAACGCGCCTTCCTTGGTCACGTGCCCGATAATGAAAAAGGTGATTTGCCGAGATTTGGCAATCCGCATAAGTTTCGCGGCGCATTCCCGTACCTGCCCGACGCTCCCTGCGGCGGAGTTCATGGTTTCCGTGTAAATCGCCTGTACGGAGTCGATTACAACGAAACGGCACTCGCCCAAATTATTTTCGATTTCTTCTAGGCAGGTTTCGTTTAAAAGCAGTAAATTCTCGGACGCGAGCCGTAAGCGATCGCAACGCATTTTTACTTGTGAACAGCTCTCTTCGGCGGAAACGTATAAGGTGGGGTGTTCCTTTGCCAAATGCGCCGCCACTTGCGTGAGTAGGGTACTTTTTCCGATCCCCGGATCTCCACCGAGAAGCACCAACGATCCACGCACGATCCCACCGCCGAGTACGGTGTCGAATTCTTCTATTCCGCTGTTTACTCGGTCAAATTTTTCATAACCGATCTTGGAAATGGGCAACGCGCGGGAAACAACCGTTCCAACGCCACGACGTACGTCCGTTTTTTGTTGTTCTACGCGCACGAGTTCTTCTTGCATGGTATTAAAATTCCCACAGTCGGGGCATTTCCCTAACCATTTCGGCGCGATAAAACCGCACTCCGAGCAAACGTATTGCGTGGTGGGGGATTTTGTTTTCGTTGCCATAGCGTACTCCTTATAGTTCCCGTAATAAAACGTAGGCGCTGACGGTAATGCCCTTGCCTTCGCCGACGTAGCCCAAACCTTCGTTCGTGCCGGCGGTAATCCCGACGGCGTTCGGATCGATTTGTAAAGCGTCCGCAAGCGCGCGTTTGATGTTTTCGATAAATTTCGCCAAGCGCGGTTTTTCGGCTTGTACAGCGACGGAAATATTCTGGACGGCAAAGCCTTGCGCGTTGAGCATTTCTACGACCTGTGAAAGCATTTTCATGGAATCGGCATTCTTCCATCGTTCGTCGTTGTCGGGGAAATAATACCCGATATCCCGAAGTCCTGCCCCCGAAAGCATCGCGTCCATGACCGCGTGGGCGAGTACGTCGCCGTCGCTATGCGCGATCAAACCGCTATCCGACGGGATTTTTACGCCAGCAAGCAGGATATAGTCCTGTGCTTTCCCAAACGCGTGCGTATCGATTCCAAAACCACAACGGGCGAACGCCGAGCGGAAGTCTTCCGCGTAAGTGAGTTTCTTGTTCGTGTAATCGCCGTCGCAAAGGGTAGGCGCGTCGACGTAAGCGGAAAATACGGAAGAATCGTCCGTAAAATCGGTGGTGTTTTCCGATTTCGCCCGTTCGTAAGCGGAACGGATTTCCTTGGTAAAGAATCCTTGCGGGGTTTGGATTTGTCGCAGGGTGTCCCGTTGGGGTACGGAATGGATTTTGCCGTTTTCGGCAATCGCAACCGTTTCTAAACAGGGGGTTGCGCAAATTCCGCTACCGTACGTTTCGACGCTACGGATACATTCTTCAATGGTTTTGCGTGAAACAAACGGGCGCGCGCCGTCGTGGATTAATACGATATCGGCGTGAATTTCTTGTAAAGCGTTGTATACGGAATCAAACCGCGTCGCTCCTCCGACTACCGTTTGCGTGCGTAGGAATTGGGCGCATATTTTTACGATTTTATCGTAATCGGATTGCGATCCTGCCACCACGATCTCGTTAACGGCGGGAAAATCGAACGCGGAAAGCGTCTTTTGCAATACGCAATCCGTGCCGATGGAAACCAAGGTCTTATTTTTGGAAAACCCGGCGCGCGTGCCTTGTCCGCCCGCGCAAATAATCACCCCGATGGAATGGCTCATACAATCACCTCGTAGAGAGAACTTGCCTCGTCCTTTTTCACCGTTTCTTTTACGTTTACAACGCGTACCTTTAAACTGCCTGTTGCATAGAGCACTTCAATGACGTCGCCGATTTTTACGGCGGTGGACGGCTTTGCCGTTTTGCCGTTGATCAGGATTTTTTCTTCCGTGCAAGCCTCTTGGGCAACGGTGCGACGTTTCAAAATACGCGAAACTTTTAAAAATTTGTCAATTCTCATAATTTTTCCTTGCTTGTAGTGAGATAAAAAAGGTTTTTTCTAAAAAAAAGTAAATTCCGATAAAAAACGCTTGACAACTTCCAAAAGGAAAGATATAATAGGATAATGTATCATTATGCTTATTATGGCGTAATGTCGTCCTAAAGCGGTTTTTTTGGGAAAAATTCCCTTGAAAAAAGCCTGAAAAATAAGGAAATTTCCTTTCTATATATATAAGTATACCGCAAACGCGCAAAAAAGTAAAGCGGATAGGACGAAAAAATTAAACAAGTAAAAAATTTCGATTTTTATCGATGAAAAGATATACTCGGTAGATCGCCTAAAATTTTATGCAAGGAGAAATTTTAACAGATGGATTTACCTATTTCCAAGTACGGCAAAACCGAAAGAAGAAAATTCGGTTCGATCAACGAAGTAATCGATATTCCCGATCTCGTTGAAATCCAGAAAGACAGCTACAATGCCTTTATCCAAGAAGGCATCAGCGAGGTGTTTGAGGACTTTTCCCCGATCACCGACTACTCCGACCATTTTGAGCTCTATTTCTTAGAGCACAGATTTGGCGATAAACCCAAATACGACGAAAAAGAATGTCGTACCCGCGACGCTACGTACGCATTACCGCTCCGCGTCAAGGTTCGTCTTGTAAACAAGGTCAAGAACGAAGTTCTCGATCAAGAAGTGTTTATGGGCGATTTGCCTTTGATGACGGAAAACGGCGCGTTCATTATCAACGGCGCGGAACGCGTTATCGTTTCCCAGCTCGTTCGTTCGCCCGGCGTTTACAACGCGTCGAGCAAGGATAAGACGGGTAAGGAAATGTTCGCGACGACCGTTATGCCCAACCGTGGTGCTTGGCTCGAACTCGAACAAGACGCGCAGGACGCTTTGTACGTCCGCGTGGACAGAAAGAAGAAGTTGCCGATCACGGTGCTTTTGCGTGCGCTCGGCTTTGGTTCGAACCGTGCGATCGAAGACTTGTTCCCTGGGGACAAGATTATTAATTCTACGCTTGCAAAGGATACGGCGAAATCGGAATCGGACGGTTTGTACGAACTTTACCGCCGTTTGCGCCCCGGCGAAGCGCCCACGGAAGATTCCGTACGCGCGCACCTTTTCAATTTGTTCTTCGATCCCCGTCGCTACGATATTGCGAAAGTGGGCAGATACAAATACAATAAAAAGCTCAACCTTGCATACCGTTTGGAAGGTTGTCGCGTAGCGGACGCGGTGATCAACCCCGAAACGGGCGAAGTCATCGCCGAAGCTGGGGAAAAGATTTCCGAGCTCAAGGCGAAAGAAATCCAAAACTGCGGTATCAATGAAATTTTCGTACTTGTAGACGATCCCGAAGAAGGGGAAATCCGTCATAAGATTATCGCGAACAACACCGTGGACTTCACGTCGATTTCCGATATTCCCGTACAAGCCCGCGCGAAAGATTTCGGGTTGTTGCCGACGGTATTCTATCCCAACTACAAATTCTCCAAACTCATCGCGGAAGAATGTGCGACGTTATCGGTAGAAGAAGTTGCGGAAAAATACATGGACGACATCGACGCGTTGTATTACACGCAAGAAAAGCCCGAAGAACCGGACGAAAAACCCGAAGAAAAGAAAAACCGCGAAAAAAGACGGGACAACCGTCGCAAGTTTGTTTCGGCTTGTAAACTCTTCCACGAAATTTTGGTTAGCGAAGTTCCCGTTCCCACCAAGGAACAAAAGAAAGAACTCCGTCCGCTCGTGGAAAAACTTTGCCATAAGCACGTGACGGTAGACGATATCGTTGCGTCCATTTCCACGAACTTGGATTTGAAGTACGGCATCGGTACGACGGACAATATCGACCACCTTGGCAACCGTCGCGTACGTTCGGTAGGCGAATTGTTGCAAAATCAATTACGCGTCGGTATTGCGCGTTTGGAAAGATTGATCAAAGAAAGAATGGCGACGCAAGATCCTATGGAAATTACGCCGTCTGCACTCATCAATATCCGCCCCGTATCGGCGGTTATCCGTGAATTCTTCGGTTCGTCGCAACTCTCGCAATTCATGGACCAAACCAACCCGATTGCGGAACTTACGCACAAGCGGAAACTCTCCGCGCTCGGTCCTGGCGGTTTGAACCGTGACAGAGCGACGTTCGAAGTCCGCGACATTCACCACACGCACTACGGGCGTATGTGTCCGATCGAAACACCCGAAGGTCAAAACATCGGTTTGATCACGTCGCTTGCTACGTTTGCGAAAGTCAACGAATACGGGTTTATTATGAGCCCGTACCGCAGAGTGGACAAGGAAACGGGGATCGTCACCACGCACGTAGATTATCTTACGGCGGACGAAGAAGATAAGTACACCGTCGCGCAAGCAAACGAACCGCTTGACGAAGAAGGCAGATTTATCAACGAACGCGTAGGTTGCCGTCATCAAAACGATATTACGGAAATGCCTCGCGAAAAGATGGATTATATGGACGTATCGCCTAAGCAACTCGTTTCGGTTGCAGCGGCGCTGATTCCTTTCCTTGAAAACGACGATACCAACCGTGCGTTGATGGGCTCGAACATGCAACGGCAAGCAGTACCCCTTTTGAAGACGGAAAGCGCAATCGTTGCGACGGGCATCGAAAGCTCCATCGCGCAATACTCGGGCGTTATCGTGACGGCGCAAGAAGCAGGCGTTGTCGTCGGTTGCGCGTCGAATATGATCAAGATCAAGGAAGACGACGGTACGATCCGCGAATATCCTTTGAAGAAGTTCGAACGTTCCAACGCAGGTACGTGCTTGAACCAACGTCCCATCGTTTCGACGGGTGACAGAGTGTTCAAGGGCGAAATTATTGCCGACGGTCCTTCGACCAACAACGGTGAACTTGCGCTCGGTAAGAATATCTTGATCGGGTATATGGAATGGGAAGGTTATAACTACGAAGACGCTATCTTGCTCTCGGAAAAACTCGTGCAAGACGACGTGTTCACGTCCATTCACATTGAAGAATACGAAACGGAAGCGAGAGATACGAAACTCGGTCCTGAAGAAATTACAAGAGATATCCCCAACGTCGGCGACGACGCGTTGAAGGATTTGGACGAAGACGGTATTATCCGTATCGGTGCGGAAATCCAAAGCGGGGACATTCTCGTCGGGAAAGTTTCGCCTAAGGGCGAAGCAGAACTCACGCCGGAAGAAAGATTGCTCCGCGCGATCTTCGGCGAAAAATCGAGAGAAGTCCGCGATACGTCTTTGAAAGTACCCCACGGCGAAGGCGGTGTGGTTGTAGACGTCAAGGTATTCACGAGAGAAAACAAGGACGAACTCGAACCTGGCGTTAGCAAACTCGTCCGCGTATATATCGCGCAAAAACGTAAGATCCAAGTCGGGGATAAGATGGCAGGTCGTCACGGTAATAAGGGCGTTATCTCCCGCGTGCTTTCGCAAGCGGATATGCCTTTCCTTGCAGACGGTACGCCTTTGCAAATCTTGTTGAACCCGTTGGGCGTTCCTTCGCGTATGAACATCGGGCAGGTTTTGGAAGTACACTTGGGCTACGTATGTAAGCAACTCGGTTGGAAGATCGCAACGCCCGTATTCGACGGCGCGACGGAAAAAGATCTTGAAACGATGTTCCGTGAAAACAACTTGCTCAACCCTGACGGCAAAGTCGACGGTAAATTCCAAGTATTCGACGGTAGAACGGGTGAAGCGTTTGAAAACCGCGTGACGGTCGGCGTACAATATATGATTAAGCTCATCCACTTGGTCGACGACAAGATCCACGCGCGTGCAATCGGTCCTTACAGTTTGGTCACGCAACAGCCCTTGGGCGGTAAAGCGCAATTCGGCGGACAACGTTTCGGGGAAATGGAAGTTTGGGCTTTGGAAGCGTACGGCGCAGCGCATATCTTGCAAGAAATCCTTACCGTAAAATCGGATGATATCGTAGGCCGTGTCAAGACGTACGAATCCATCGTTCGCGGGGAGAATATCTCCGAACCGGGTATTCCCGAAGCGTTTAAGGTATTACTCAAAGAATTGCAAAGCTTGGCGTTGGACGTAAAAGTGTTGACGGAATCTGGAGACGAACTCATCATTCGCGAAGTCGAAGAAGAGGAAGATACGGCGGATACGTTGGCAAGCGCTAAGGATAGCTTGAAAGAAGAAGAACTTGAAGAAATCGACTTCAACACGGACGACGACGAGGAAGAAGACTTCGACGTGAAATCCATCTTCGAAGACGAAGGGGAAGACGAAGAAGGATTCGATTTCTCGGATGAAGGCGACGAAGATTTTGAAGACGATGACGACGATTTCGGCTTTGGCAACCTTTTTGCAGACGACGAGGACGATGATTCGTTCGACGACGAAGAATAAGGAGAAAGAACTATGTACGAATTAAACGATTTCAATTCTATTCAAATCAGTATTGCGTCTCCGGAAAAAATTAGAGAATGGTCGTACGGCGAAGTGACAAAGCCCGAAACCATCAATTACCGTACCCAAAAACCCGAAAAAGACGGTCTTTTCTGCGAAAAGATCTTCGGGCCGATGAAGGATTGGGAATGTCATTGCGGAAAATACAAAAGAGTAAAATATAAGGGACACGTTTGCGAAAAATGTGGCGTAGAAATTACCCGTTCGAAAGTAAGACGGGAAAGAATGGGGCATATCGAACTTGCCGCGCCCGTTTCGCACATTTGGTATTTCAAAGGCGTTCCGTCCAAAATCGGTTTGCTTTTGAATATGGGCCCTAAACAATTAGAACAAGTCATCTATTTCGCTTCCTACGTCGTACTCGATCCGGGTAGCGTGACGGAACTTGAATACAAACAAGTGATTACGGACAAACAACTCCGTGAAATCGAAGAAAGATACGGGGATTCGTCTGTGACCGGCTTAAAGGTCGGCATGGGCGCGGAATCCATACGCGAATTGTTGATGGCGGTCAATTTGGATGCGGAATCGGAAGAATGCAAAAAAGCGCTTTCGGATTCTACGAACAGCCAAAAAGGGCCTGGTCAAAAGGCAATCAAGGCGATTAAGCGTTTGGAAGTTATCGAATCGTTCAGAAAGAGTGGCAACCGCCCCGAATGGATGATTTTGACGGTACTTCCCGTTATTCCGCCCGATATTCGTCCTATGGTACAATTAGACGGCGGTAGATTTGCTACGTCGGACTTGAACGACTTATACCGTCGTGTTATTAACCGCAACAACCGTTTGAAGAAAATGATGGAAATCGGCGCGCCCGATATGATCATCAAGAATGAAAAACGTATGTTGCAAGAAGCGGTAGACGCTTTGATCGATAACGGTCGTCGAGGTAAAGCGCTCAGCGGTCCGTCCAACCGTGATTTGAAATCCTTGTCGGCGATGCTCCGCGGTAAGCAAGGTCGTTTCCGTCAAAACTTGCTTGGGAAACGTGTCGACTATTCCGGTCGTTCGGTTATCGTCGTCGGGCCTGAATTAAAGATTTATCAATGCGGTTTGCCCAAGGAAATGGCAATCGAATTGTTTAAGCCGTTCATTATGAAACGGTTGGTAGAAAGCGGTCAATGCCATAACATTAAAACGGCAAAACGCGCGGTAGAAAAGGCGAAAGATATGGTTTGGAACGTCTTGGAAGACGTTATCAAAGACCACCCCGTTCTTTTGAACCGTGCTCCTACGTTGCACCGTTTGTCCATTCAAGCGTTCGAACCCGTTTTGATCGAAGGTAGAGCGATTAAGATTTCGCCCCTTGTCTGCGGACCGTTCAACGCCGACTTCGACGGTGACCAAATGGCTGTGCATCTTCCCTTGAGCGTAGAAGCGCAAGCGGAAGCAAGATTTTTGATGCTCTCGGCGAACAACATTTTGAAACTTGCCGATGGTAAATCGGTTATGTCGCCTACACAAGACATGATCATCGGCGCGTATTGCTTGACGATTAAGCGCCGTGAAGAAGGCAAGAAGTACGACGAGCAAGGTCGTCCTTGCGAGGACGGGGTGATTTACGAAGCGCCCGTATATTCGTCCGAAAACGAAGCGATTTTGGCGTATCAAAATAAGATCGCACACGAACAAGACGAAATGTACTTGAAACGCGTTATCGAGTTGCCCGAAGGCAAATTCGACGATTTGCAATTGCCGTATACCTGCCCCATAGAAAACAAACCCGGCGAAACGCCGATTAAGTGCGCGGAAGTACGCTTGAATCCCAAGACGGGCAAAAGAGAAGTGGTTGGTATTATCAAGACGACGATCGGTCGTTTGATCTACAACGACGGTTTGCCTCAAGATCTTGGGTTTGTTAAGAGAAATACGCCGGAATCCTACTTGCGTTTGGAACTTGACACCGAATTTATCGGCAACGCAAGGGCGATCGGCAAGAAACATTTGTCACGTATCGTTGAAGCGTCGTTCAGAACGGGGAAAGCGCCTAAGGCGTCCTACGTACTCGACGCAATGAAAGAACGTGGGTATAAGTACTCTACGCTTGCGGCACTCACGACGTCGGTATTCGATATGAAGATTCCTGCAGAGAAGGAAGCCATTATCGAAAATGCGGAAAGTGAAGTGACCAAGATCGCGAAGAAATACGCGCGTGGGCTTTTGAACGAAGAAGAACGCTATAGCGCGGTAATCGCGCAATGGGACGCGGCTACGGACAAAGTTGCATCGCTTTTGAAGAAGCAAGGCGAAGAAGATAAGTTCAATCCCATCTGGATGATGGCGGATTCGGGTGCGCGTGGTTCAATCGACCAAATCAAACAGCTTGCTGGTATGCGTGGTCTAATGGTTAACCCGCAAGGTAAAAAGATCGAAGTTCCCGTTAAATCGTGTTTTAGAAACGGTTTGTCGGTTCTCGAATACTTCATTTCGTCGCACGGTGGACGTAAAGGTTTGACGGATACGGCGTTGAAGACGGCGGACTCGGGGTATCTTACCCGTCGTTTGGTAGACGTATCCCACGAAATCATCGTTCGCGAAGAAGACTGCTGTGCAGGCAGAAAACCTCAAGGCATGGTCGTGAAAGCGATTTACGATACGGTCGGCAAGGAAATTGAAGGTTTGAAATCGAGAATTCTCGGTCGGTTTGCGGCGGAAGACGTCGTACATCCCGAAACGGGCGAAGTGCTTGTGAAGATGAATCAATTCATCGACGAAAAGGAAGCAAAAGAAATCTGCGACGCTGGGTTGACGGAAGTTTCCATTCGCAGTATCTTCACTTGCTCGTCGAGATTCGGTGTATGCGCGAAGTGCTACGGTAAAAACATGGCGACGACGCTCCCCGTACAAGTCGGCGAAGCGGTTGGTACGATTGCGGCGCAATCCATCGGTGAACCCGGTACACAGCTTACGATGCGTACGTTCCACACGGGCGGTATCGCGGCTACGGGCGACATCACGCAAGGTTTGCCTCGTGTCGAAGAATTGTTCGAAGTAAGAAAGCCTAAGGGTTGCGCGACGATTTGCGAAGTCGAAGGCGTAATCTCTATCGACGACAGCGACGGCTCTAAGCATATCAAAGTGCTTGACGCAACGACGCAAGAAGTTAAGAAAGAATACACGTTGCCGTTCAATGCAGAAATCAAGGTCAAGGAAGGCGAAAAAGTCGTTCCTGGCGTATTATTGAACGCAGGTAGCGTATATCCTCAAGACATCTTGCACGTACAAGGTGTCAAGGGCGTACAAGATTATATCTTGGAACAAGTGCAATCGGTTTACCGTTCGCAAGGCGTTGAAATCAACGACAAACACGTTGAAATTATCGTGCGTCAAATGCTTAAGAAAGTCCGCATTGAAAACGCAGGCGATACGAACTTGTTGCCGGGTGAGCTCGTGGATATGGTCACCTTCCAAGACGAAAGCGCGAAAGCAATGGCAAACGGCGGTAAGCCTGCTCTTGCAAAGCGTGTATTGCTCGGGATTACGAAAGCGGCGCTTGCAACGGACAGTTTCTTGTCTGCAGCGTCCTTCCAAGAAACTTCGAGAGTGCTTACCGAAGCGGCGATCCGCACCAAGCGCGATTACCTTGTCGGTTTGAAAGAAAACGTTATCATCGGTAAGTTGATCCCTGCAGGTACGGGTACAAAGTCCTACAAGAACATCACACCGCAATATATCGGTAGCTACAACAATGCAACGGAAGAAGAAGTCGTTGCAGAATAAAAAATGAAAACGGAACGGGTTTCAAGGCGATAGGCTTAGAAACCCGTTCTTTTTATTGACTTTTCTCTTGGCTTGTGCTACAATAATAAAAAATGGGGAGAAAGGGTTATGCGAACGAAAACGGCGATTATTATCGGTGCTGGTCCAGCAGGACTTGCCGCCGCCTACGAACTGCTCACAAAAACGGACGACGTACAGCCGATCGTCTTGGAAACGGAAAACTTTGTGGGTGGGATATCCCGTACGGCGAGCTATAAGGATTACCGCATGGACATCGGTGGACATCGGTTTTTCTCTAAAGACGAACGGGTGACTGCGCTTTGGGAGCAATTTTTACCCGTACAAGGCGCGCCTGCCAAGGACGATTTGATTTTAGAGCGTGAAAAACCTTTGCAAGCAGGCGGGCCGGATCCGGAAAGTACGGACGAAGTGTTGCTGGTACGAGATCGTGTTTCCCGTATCATCTACCGTCGGAAATTTTTTGATTATCCGATATCTTTGAAAGCGCGTACGTTCGTAAATATGGGCTTTTTCGCGACGATGAAGGCAGGCTTTGGGTATTTGGGCAGTTGCTTACATAAACGCGAAGAAACAAATTTAGAAAACTTCTACGTCAACCGTTTTGGAAAACCGTTATATTCCATGTTCTTCGAAGATTATACGGAAAAACTTTGGGGGGTGCATCCGCGTGATATTTCGGCGGAATGGGGCGCGCAACGGGTAAAGGGGCTTTCCGTTTCCAAAGCCATTAAAAATGCTTTCGGAAAAATGTTCCATAAGAAAAACCGTCAAGTCGAAACGAGCTTGATCGAACAGTTTGTCTATCCGAAAAAAGGACCAGGGCAACTCTACGAAAAAATGGCGGCGGAGATTGAACGTTTAGGTGGAAGAATTCATTTGCAAACGCAAGTGACGGGCATGCAAGTAGCCGACGGCAAGATCACGTCCGTTTGCGCGAAAAACGCGCTCGGCGAAACGCAAACGTATACGGGGGAATATTTCCTGTCGTCTATGCCGATCAAGGATTTGCTGGAAGCGATCGGGAAAGAAAACGCTCCGCAAAACGTTTACGAAATCGCAACGACGCTCCCTTATCGGGATTTTATGACGGTGGGCTTGGCGTTGAAACGTTTAAAAGTAAAAAACAAAACCAAGACGAAAACTTTGGGAAATATCGTGCCCGATTGTTGGATTTACGTACAGGATCGTGACGTACGGCTCGGTCGGATACAAATTTTTAACAACTGGTCGCCGTATATGCTGAAAGATCCCGAAAATCAGGTTTGGGTTGGGTTGGAATATTTCTGCTCCGAAGGGGACGGAATGTGGACGAGCGACGACAAGGCGTTTATCGACAACGCCATCGCCGAGCTTATTAAAATCGGCGTAATCGAGAGTAAAGACGACGTGTTGGATTCGACGCTCTTGCGCGTCAAAAAAGCCTACCCTGCGTATTTCGGCAGTTATGCGCAGTTTGACGAAGTCAAGGCGTACTTGGACGGTTTTGAGAATTTGTATTGCATCGGTCGCAACGGTCAACACCGTTATAACAATATGGATCACTCGATCGCGACGGCGATGGAAGCGGTGGCGCATATCGTAGGCGAACGCGCGGACAAAACCGCCGTTTGGAACGTGAATACGGAAAAGGAATACCACGAAACGAAAACGGAAAAATAATATGCAAACGAATGGGGCTACGACGGACAATCAAACGAGTGTTAAGGAAACGTTTTTGCGCGTTTTGCGTGAAACGGCGGTGTACGTCGCGGTGTTTTTCCTGACGTTAATATTGTACTTGCTGTTAAAACCGCAGATTGCGGAACAGGAAACGGGCGCGGTTGCGCAAGCGATTACCATCGTTGGTTTGGGGATTTGCTTGGCGTTCGGCTCGTACCTGTATGCCACAAAACGCTTGACTGCGCGCGCGAGTATTCTCTTGCTTTTGGTTATGGGATACTTGCTCCGTTTGGGGTATATTTTGTATACGCCTGCGTCGGTTCGTCAACACGATACGTTTTCTATAAACGCGGACGGGCACGAAGCGTACGCCTGGACGTTGTTCGATACAGGCAAACTGCCGACGACGAATGCGTATCAGTTCTATCATCCGCCGTTGAATGCGTTGGTGCAGTCGTGGTTTATGCATTTCCTTTCAGGTGTTGCTAAGTTGTTTGGGGTGGATTGTGGCGCGTATGCGTACGCAAAGCCCGAATACGTGAGCGAGTATCGGTATTTCCTATTCGGCGGTTGTCAAATTCTTTCATTGACGTACTCGTTGATCACGTGCGTGATTACGTTGAAAATCTTGCGTCATTTCCCGTTTTCGGAAAAAACGCGAGTACTACTTTCGGCGTTTGTCATTTTATTCCCCCGCAACGTGCAAATGTCGGGGCAACTCAACAACGATCCGCTTGCTTTTTTATTTGCGATCTTGTCGCTCTATTTCGCAGTAAAATGGTGGTACGGAAATCGTCGTACTTTGGATATTTTGCTTTGCGCGGTGAGTGTTGGGCTCGGCATGATGACGAAATTCTCGTCGGCGACCGTTTGTTTGCCGATTGCGGGGATTTTCATCTACGAATGTATTCGTGCCTTAAAGAAGGGGGAACAAGCGTTGCCCGTGGGAAAATTATTCCTGCAATACGCGATTTTCTTATGCGTTTGCGCGCCGATCGGGCTTTGGTTTCAAGTCTATGCGCATCAGCGGTTTTCCCAACCCTTTGGGTACGTGTTCTCGAATTTACACGAAGGCTTATATACGGGCAATCACAATTTTTTCGAACGGTTCGTGTTTGCGTTTGATTTGTCGGAATACTTCGGCTCGCTTTATTGCCGTCCGTTCGATAATTATTCGCTATTTCATTACGTACTCCGATCGTCGATTTTCGGGGAATTTTCCTATTGGCGCGGGTATGGATTTGCCGTAGCGAGCGTTATTTTCGCATACGCCGTGGTCGTATTTCTGCTGATCGCGTTGACGTATTTTTCTGTGCGTATGATCCGTCGTCGAAAACACGGCGGAGCATTATTCCCCAAAACGGGCGCGATTTCATGGAAAGAATTTTTATTCGTATTTTTGTTGTTGCAATCGCAAGCGCTTTCGCAAACGTACTTCAACTTGTCCATGCCGTATGGTTGCACGATGGATTTCCGCTATATTATGCCGAGCATCCTCGCTGTCGGTTTGGTAATCGGGTACACGCAAAAGACTTTGGAAACAACGGATAGCGGTTTTGCGCGTGTGACGAACCGTCTTTTGACAATTTCCGTCGTCGGATTTTTGTGTTGCGCTTCGCTATTTTACTGCGTTTGTATTTGAGATTTAGATAAGGAAAAAAGTATATGGAAACGAAGAAAACCGTTTGTGAAAACGGGGAACACGTAAAACAAACGAAAAAACAATTATTTTGGGAAATCTTCCGCTTTTTGTTGGTCGGGGGTACGGCTACGGTCGTCGATTATCTCGTCTTTTGGCTGTTTGACGGCTGGTTGTTGCCGTTATTGCCCTTTTCAGGCAAGACTTGGGGGATTGTCGCGCTCGTCATCGCGACTGCGTTGGGTTTTTGCGTAGGGCTTGCCGTTAACTGGATTTTGTCCGTCCGTTTCGTGTTCCGACAAGTTCGAGATAAGGACACCGTCGCGACGAAAAAATCCTTCTTCGTCTTTACGGTGATTGGCTTAATCGGGCTCGCGATTACGGAAATCGGCGTTGTGCTCTTGGTGGAGTTCCTTCCCCAAATTACGCTCTTTGGCGAAACGGAATTTTTCCGTACGTCGTGGACGAAGTGGTTGTCAAAAATGATTATGACGTGTATCGTGCTCGTGTTTAATTACACGGGAAGAAAACTTTTAATCTTTAAATCGTAAAAAAGGGAAGTTTTGGAAGTCTAGAACTTCCTTTTTTATATCTTCGGATAAAAATAAGACTAAATCCTAATAAATATTGAAAAAGGGCAAAAAATTTATTCGAAAAGCTTGACAAAGAGAGATGGCTTTGCTATAATAATCTATGGAATAAAGGTAAGGAAAGTAGACGTACGGGTGTAGCATGACGGGACGCATTCATTCATTTGAATCTTTCGGTACGGTAGACGGGCCGGGGATTCGGTTTGTAGTTTTTTTACAAGGTTGTCCGTTGCGGTGTCTGTACTGTCACAATCCCGACACGTGGGGACACGGTGGACAGGAATATACCGCCGACGAAGTGTTTGTCCGCGCGTTAAAATACCGCAATTATTTCGGCGACAAAGGGGGGGTGACCGTCACGGGTGGCGAACCGCTTTTGCAAATCGATTTTGTGATCGAGCTTTTCAAATTGCTCAAATCGAAAGGCGTGCATACCTGCGTCGATACTTCGGGGATTACCTTTCGGGGCTCGGATGCGGAGTGTGTGAAAAAGCACGAAGCGCTTGCAGAAGTGACCGATTTATTCCTGCTCGATATCAAGCATATCGATGAAGACGCTTGTAAAAAGTTGACGGGGCACAGCAATCGGAATACGTTGGATTTTGCGAAATTCTTAAGCGAGAACGGCAAAAAGATGTGGATTCGGCAAGTGCTTGTGCCAGGGTATACCGATTCGGAAGATAGTTTACAACGTACGCGCGCGTTCTTGGACACGCTCGATACGGTGGAAAAAGTGGAAGTGTTGCCTTATCATACGTTGGGGGTAGTCAAGTACGAAAAGTTGGGGTTGGAATATCCTTTCAAGGACGTGGAAGCGCCGACAAAAGAGAACGTATTGAAAGCGAAACGCATTTTGCGCGGAGAAGGAGAAGTATGAACGTAAAGGATTACAAATCGCAATTACAAGGGCTTTGTTGTGTAGAAATCAGCGGAGAATCTTGCGCGAATTGTTTGACGTTGATGCCCATTTTGCAAGAACTTTGTTCGGCTCGGTCGGACGTACGGCTCGTGCACGTGGAAGCGGATTATTCCACGACGGAGCTTATGGAAGAATGGGAAGTAGTGAAAGTGCCCACAATTTTGTTGATGGACGACGGGGAAATTTTTGCGCGTTGTTCGGGATTTCAACCTGAAGAGATTTTGGAAATTTGGTTGGACGCTAAATTAGAAGAGCGCAAGGCTTTGAAACAATAAACACGGAAAAAACGCCTTTCAACGGGCGCGAATATAGGAAGAAAAAATATTTTATAGGAGTTTTACTATGATGCAATACAAAGGTTGGGAAGGATTTGTTCCCGGTAAATGGTCTAACGACGAAGTAGACGTACGTGATTTCATTCAACGCAACTACACGCCGTATGAAGGCGACTCGGCTTTCCTTGCTCCTGCAACGGAAGCGACGAAAAAACTTTGGAAAATCGTTTGTGATTTATCCAAAAAAGAACGCGAAGCAGGTGGCGTATTAAACGCGGATACGAAGATCGTTTCCACGCTCACGTCCCACGGTGCAGGGTATCTTGATAAGGATTTGGAAAAGATCGTCGGTTTGCAAACGGACGAACCGTTCAAGCGTTCCTTGCAACCTTTCGGCGGTATCCGTATCTCCGAAAGCGCGCTTCAAATCTACGGCTACGAATTGGACGATTCCGTAAAAGAAATTTTCTCGAAGTATCGCAAGACGCATAACGAAGGCGTATTTGATGCGTATACTCCGGAAATGCGTGCGGCGCGTTCCGCGCATATCTTGACGGGGCTTCCCGACGGCTATGGCCGTGGTAGAA
The DNA here is from genome assembly GCA_017625565.1 of Clostridia bacterium. GTDB lineage: Bacteria > Bacillota > Clostridia > Christensenellales > Borkfalkiaceae > Scatosoma. The sequence continues at coordinate 41,240 of JAGAKN010000008.1, read as the reverse complement.
TCGTAGGCGACTACCGTCGTGTAGCGTTGTACGGTGTAGACTACTTAATCAAGAAGAAAGAAGAAGATAAGCTGGGTATGAGTGGCGCGATGACCCCTGAAAAGGTACGCGATCGCGAAGAAGTATCCGAACAAATTAAGGCACTCAAAGCTTTGAAAGAAATGGCTGCAAGCTACGGTTGCGATATTTCCCAACCCGCTACGACGGCGCAAGAAGCGATCCAAGCGTTGTACTTTGGGTATCTCGGCGCAGTAAAAGATCAAAACGGCGCGGCAATGTCCATCGGTAGAAACAGCACGTTCTTGGATATCTATATCGAACGTGACCTTACAAAAGGCTTGATTACCGAATCGCAAGCGCAAGAATTTATCGATCACTTCATTATGAAGCTTCGTATCGTGAAATTCATGAGAACGAAGGAATACAACGAATTGTTCTCCGGCGACCCGACGTGGGTGACCGAAGTTATCGGTGGTATGGGCGTAGACGGCAGATCGCTTGTCACTAAGAGCTCGTTCCGTATCTTGCATACGCTCGACAACCTTGGGCCTGCACCCGAACCCAACCTTACCGTTCTTTGGTCGAAGAGATTGCCTTTGGCGTTCAAGAGATACTGTGCGGAAATTTCCATCCGTACGTCGTCGATTCAATACGAAAGCGACGATTTGATGCGTCCGGAAATGGGTGACGATTACTGTATCGCTTGTTGCGTAAGCTGTATGCGCGTAGGTAAGGATATGCAATTCTTCGGCGCAAGAGCAAACTTGGCGAAGTGCTTGCTCTACGCAATCAACGGTGGTAAAGACGAGTTGATGAAAGACAAGAAGACGGGCAAACCTATGCAAGTTTCCCCCGAATTTATGCCGATTACGTCGAACGACGCGTTGGATTTCGAAGACGTAAAAGCAAAATTCGAAAATATGATGACGTGGCTTGCGGAATTGTACGTAAATACGCTCAACGTTATTCACTATATGCACGATAAATACTGCTATGAATCCTTGGAAATGGCGTTGCACGATACGAAAGTACGTCGTTTCTTCGCAACGGGGATTGCTGGTCTTTCCTGCGCGGCGGACTCCTTGTCGGCGATCAAGTATGCGAAAGTATACCCCATCCGCAATGAAGACGGCATCGTAGTAGACTTCCGTATCGAAGGGGAGTTCCCGAAATACGGCAACAACGACGACAGAGCGGACGAATTGGCGGTTTGGTTGTTAAAGACCTTTATGAAAAAGGTGAAGAGCCATTACACCTATCGCGAAAGCGTTCCCACGACGTCGATCTTGACAATTACGTCCAACGTCGTATACGGTAAGAAGACGGGGAATACGCCCGACGGTAGACGCGGTGGTACTCCGCTTGCACCCGGTGCAAACCCGATGCACGGTAGAGATTCGAACGGCGCGTTGGCTTCGTTGGAATCGGTTGCAAAATTGCCGTACGAATATTCGAGAGACGGTATTTCGAACACCTTCTCGATCACCCCGAACTCGCTTGGTAAAGAAGACTAATCGAGAGAAAAAAGTCCAATATGCGATGGACGGCACAAACCGTCCGTCGTAAGGAATAAATATAAAATAAAGGAGATAATATTATGTCGAACAGAGTTGATAATTTGGTAAGTATGTTAGACGGGTACGTCGGCGACGGCGGTCACCACCTTAACGTAAACGTTTTCAATCGCGAAACGTTGTTGGACGCGCAAGCGCATCCTGAAAAATATCCCCAACTCACGATTCGCGTTTCCGGTTATGCAGTAAACTTCATTAAGCTGACGAAGGAACAGCAAGATGACGTTATTTCCAGAACCATCCACGAATCGATGTAAAGCGGAGATGAACTAGCTTGAAAGCCACTGCCGAAAACGACAGTGGCTTTTTCAAAAAATAGGAGTAGCGTATGGCGAAAAGAAGAATTACAAAAAAACAACAAAGACAAATCAAGAAAGCGGCAAAAACAGCGCCCGTGTTCTTCACGATCGTCGTTTTGCTGATTGTTGCGCTCGTCGTGGCGTACGTTTTACATAAAAAGAAGATCATTCATATCCCGTTTCTCGACAACTCTAGCTCGCAAAGTTCGGGTGCGGACGTAGACGGCGTTGGTGGTCCGTTCACCGAAGAAGTGATTACGTCGATTAAAGGCGATACGTTAAGTATTCACTTTTTAGAGCTTGGCAATAAATATACAGGCGATAGTACGTTGATCAAGGTCGGCGATACCGAAGTGCTGATCGATGCAGGCTCGCGCGCAACTTCCGCGGAAACGATTATTTCGTACGTGAACAATTTCTGCACGGACGGGAAGTTGGAATACGTTATTGCAACGCACGCCGACCAAGACCATATCGCGGCGTTCCCTGGGGTTTTCACTGCGTTCGAATGTGGTACGATTATCGATTTCCCCAAAACGAACAAGAACACGTCGGTATACAATAAATACGTCGATGCGCGGACGGCGGAAGTAGCGCTTGGTGCAGTCCATTACACCGCATTAGAATGTTGGAACGGCGTGAACGGCGCGCAAAGAAGTTATACGCTCGGCGAAGGGATTACGATGCATTTCTTGTACCAAGAGTTTTACGAAAAAAGCACTTCGGACGAAAACGATTATTCCGTTTGTATGCTCTTGACGGAAAGCTACGCAGGCGGAGAACGGAATTACCTGTTCACGGGCGATTTGGAAAAGGATGGCGAGGCGTCGTTGGTTGCGAAAAACGACTTGCCGAAATGCACCCTTTTCAAGGGCGGACATCACGGCAGTAAAACGTCGAGTACAGACGCGCTGTTGTCCGTAATTCAGCCGGATATCGTATGCGTATGCTGTTGCGCTGGTAGTGACGAATATGGCGCAAAACCTGAAAACACCTTCCCGACGCAGTTATTTGTTGACAGAGTAGCGAAGTATACGCAAAACATATACGTGACGACGCTTGCAAACAGCACGGAAGCAGGCTACGAATCCATGAACGGGAATATCGTCGTGCGCGTGCAGAACGGTGAAGTCAAAGTGCATTGTTCCAACAACGCGACGTTATTGAAAGATACCGAATGGTTTAAAAACAACAGGGTTTGTCCGGATGCTTGGGCATCGAACCCGTAAGGAGTAAGGATGTTTTCAAGGACGGAAATGCTTTTAGGAAAAGAAAACGTGGAAAAACTGAAAAAAGCCCGGGTGGCGGTATTCGGCGTCGGTGGAGTAGGCGGGTACGTTTGTGAAGCGCTTGCCCGAAGTGGCGTTGGGTATTTGGAGCTTGTGGACAAAGACGTCGTAAGCCTTTCGAATATCAATCGACAAATTATTGCCCTGCATTCTACAGTTGGTAGATACAAAACGGAAGTGATGGCGGAGCGTATCAAAGACATCAATCCAAGCGCCGTTGTTCGGGTTCGAAACCTGTTTTATCTGCCCGAAACCGCGTCGGAGTTTGATTTTTCGTCTTACGATTACGTCGTGGATGCAATCGATACGGTGACTGGAAAGATCGAGTTAATCGTCCGCGCAAAACAAGCGAAAATCCCCGTCATCTCGTCCATGGGTGCGGGTAATAAGCTCGATCCGACGAAATTTGAAGTGACGGATTTGCCTAAAACGACCGTTTGTCCGTTGGCAAGAGTGATGCGTAGAGAGCTTAAAAAACGTGCGATCGAGCACGTAAAAGTCGTCTATTCGAAAGAAGAACCGTTCAAGGTGGAAACGCAAGAAGAAGGCGCGGAAAAACCGTCGCCGGGGAGCGTAGCATTCGTTCCGTCCGTCGTCGGCTTGATTATCGCAGGCGAAGTAATCAAAGATTTGATACAATCATAAAACAAACTCCGCCGTTGCAAAGCTTTGCAACGGCGGAGTTTTTCTATACGAAAGGCGAGTATCACTCGCCTTTTTGTACGTTTTTAATGTCGTAAGGGGTGCTTTGGTAAACGAAATAATTCAACCAATTCGAGAAGAGTAAATGCGCATGTCCGCGCCAAGATACCAAGGGAGCTTTCGTTGCGTCGTCATTCGGGAAATAGTTCTCGGGCACGCGAATGGGTTTGCCTTGCGAAAGGTCACGAAGATATTCGTTTTTTAAGGTGTCCGCATCGTATTCGGAATGGCCCGTAATGAAAATTTGTCTACCGTTTTTGGTCATGATCGCGTACACGCCCGTACGCTCCGACGACGCCAAAATTTTAAGAGCGGGACATTCTTCCACGTCTTGGCGTAAAATCGTCGTGTGCCGGGATTGCGGTACCATGAACGTATCGTCAAAGCCACGGAAGAGCATAGATTGTTTATACTCGACTTGGTGGGGGAATACCCCGAACAACTTTTCAGGAACGCCGTATTTTTTAATACCGTAATGGTAATACAGCCCGGCTTGCGCGCCCCAACAAACGTGGAGAACGCTATGCACGTGCGTTTTCGACCATTCCATAATCTCGCAAAGTTCCTGCCAATATTCCACTTCTTCAAACGCCATATGCTCCACAGGTGCGCCCGTGATCACCATACCGTCGAAATTGCGTTCCTTGACGTCGTCAAAGGTCTTGTAAAAGGCAAGCAAATGCTCTTCCGCAACGTTCTTGGAACGGTGGGTGGAAGTGTGAATGAGTTCCATTTCGACTTGCAACGGCGTGTTTCCGAGAAGTCTAGCAAATTGTGTTTCCGTTTCAATTTTTTTCGGCATCAAATTGAGAATGAGTATTTTCAACGGACGGATATCTTGCGTCATTGCGCGTCGTTCCGTCATAACGAAAATATTCTCACCTTCAAGCGTTTTCACCGCAGGCAAATTGTCGGGGATTTTAATAGGCATAACGTAGTCCTTTTTTTCTTACAGGGTAGCGAGCGCTTGCTCGATATCCGCAATCAAATCTTCGTAGTGTTCTAATCCGCAGGATAAGCGAACCAAATCCGCAGGGATACCCGCTGCGGCGAGTTCTTGATCGTTCATTTGGCGATGGGTAGCGTTCGCAGGGTGCAAACAGCAAGAGCGCGCGTCCGCAACGTGCGTTTCGATCGCGATGAGTTTTAAGGCTTTCATAAACTTTTCCGCGGATTTGCGACCGCCTTTGACGCCGAAGCTCACAACCCCACAAGTCCCGTTCGGCATATATTTTTGCACGAGCGGATAATACTTATTCGTTGCAAGCGCAGGGGAGTTTACCCAAGCGATTTTTTCGTTGCTTTCTAAATATTCGGCTACTTTTTTCGCGTTCAAACAATGCCGTTCCATACGTACGTGTAAGCTTTCTAGCCCCAAGTTTAAATAGAAAGCGTTTTGGGGGGATTGCGTGCAACCGAAGTCGCGCATGAGTTGCGCGGTGGCTTTGGTAATAAACGCGCCTGCATTTCCGAATTTTTCGGCGTAGGTAATGCCGTGATAACTTTCGTCGGGGGTGCAAAGCCCAGGGAATTTCTCGGCGTGCGCCATCCAATCGAATTTCCCTGCGTCAACGATACAACCGCCGACGGAAACTCCGTGACCGTCGATATATTTGGTTGTGGAATGGGTGACGATATCCGCGCCGAATTCAATCGGGCGACAATTTACGGGCGTTGCAAACGTATTGTCGATAATCAAGGGAACGCCGTGTGCGTGCGCAACGCGCGCAAACCGTTCGATATCGAGCACCGTAAGTGCGGGGTTTGCAATCGTTTCGCCAAACACTGCTTTGGTGTTCGGGCGGAAAGCGTTTTCTAATGTTTCGTCCGTACAGTCGGGGTCGACGAAGGTAAACTCGATCCCCATACGTTTCATGGTGACGGCGAACAGGTTATACGTACCGCCGTAGAGCGCGGAGGACGCGACGACGTGATCGCCTGCGTTTGCAAGGTTAAAAATCGAGAAAAAGGACGCGGCTTGTCCCGAAGAAAGGAGCATCGCCATCGATCCGCCTTCCAACTCGCAAATTTTCTTGGCGACCGTGTCGCAAGTTGGATTTTGCAAACGGGAATAGAAATATCCGCTCGCTTCCAAGTCGAAAAGTTTGCCCATATCTTCGCTGGTATCGTATTTAAACGTCGTACTTTGGATAATGGGGATTTGACGGGGTTCGCCGTTGCCGGGGGTATATCCGCCTTGTACGCATTTAGTTTCTATTCTTACGTCTTTCATAAGCCACCTACCGAAAAAATATTTTTACAAGTATACCATACATTTCGCCTTTTCGTCAAGTAAATTCTACGCTTTAGTGGTTTTTGACGGATAAAAATACGTGCTTGGAACAAAATAAGGAGTATGAAAGGAAAGAAAGTATGTTTGTGTTTTTTGGCGGTAGCGGTGATCAGTCCGCTTTCCGCTTGTAAAAAGAAGAATAATCAAGCCGTTTTCGACGACGTTATCGAGCGGGAAAACTACGCGTCCGTTTACGAAGCCATAGGGAAAAACGTGACGCTCGATCAGGTTGTAGAAAAGGAGAACGGCAGGGCTTACGCAAGCGTAGACGGCGTGGAATACGAACTCGGCATGGATTTTTTATCGATGGCGATGGTCTACAATACCCGTCCAACAACGGCGTTTCCTACGCCGACCGACGCGTATAACGAATGGTGGCGTCTGTTTATGCAACGCTGGAATATGCTCGCCCCCGAAGTTCCCTTGTATTCCAACCAGTATTACGACGTGTACAACGCGAAGATCGACCGCTTGCAAACCAACCCGTACTGGGACGTATGCGACGCGATCGTCGGGGCAAAAGTACTCACGGGCGAAAATTCCGTCATCTTGGGTGGAAAAACGGAACTTACGGGCTCGTTTCGTGCGTCGGCGTTCGGTAAATCCGCACCTGGTGCCGGGGATTTGGCGATTGAAACGCTCACGAGCGGTTATTCGACGGTGATTACGGACATGGGCGGCACGTATCAATGGGCGGATACAAATATTTTACGGGAACATCGGGAAGAAGAACACGCGGATGGCGCGAAAACGTTCACGATGCGGATTGCGGACGATTTGCGTTTTTCGGACGGTACGGAAATCACGGCGAAATCCTATCTCGCGCCCTTGCTCGCAGGCAGTAGCAAAGTTATGCGCGACGCGGGTGGTGGGGAATCGGCTGGGATGACGCTCGTCGGGTACGAAGGTTTCAATGGGTATACGGGTGACGGCGAGCCCGTACCGTTCAGCGGAGTAAGGCTTTTGGACAAATACACCTTTTCCGTGACGGTCAAGCCCGAGTACGCACAGTACTATTACGCGATCCGCTACGGAGCGTTCACCCCCGTAGCAACGGCGTTGTATCTTGGTGAGTACGACGTGAAGGACGACGGACAGGGCGCGTATATAGAGAAAGGGTTTTACGACCGCGCGGAAAAAAACGGGATCACGGCGTATACGCAAGCCGACGTGATTGTAAAAAATATGCAAGCCGTCAGCGCGACGCAATTCCCGTATTCAGGGCCGTATATCGTAGAAAATTACGATCCTTCTTCGCGAGTGGCTACGCTCAAGCGAAATTCGTTCTATAAAGGGGATCACCGTGGGGTTGCGTCCATCGAACGGATTTCCTACGTCAAAATTGTCGGTGAAACCCAACTCGATCAATTAAAGAAAGGACAGATCGACGTTTTGGCGGAGATCACGGGCGGAGAAGAAACGCGCGCGGCGCTCGCCGTTGTCGACGGCGTAAAATTCAAGGAAACGCATTACGATCGGGCAGGGTACGGAAAACTCGCTTTCCGTTGCGATTTTGGTGCGACGCAATTTGCGGAAGTACGTCGTGCGGTTATGCGAACCATCGATCGGGACGAGTTCGCCCAGACCTTCACGGGTGGCTACGGTAGCGTCGTGCACGCGCCTTATTACGTCGGTTCGCCTGCGTATCTTGCGGTAAAAGACAAACTCAAGCTCGATAAATACGAATACAGCGTGGAAAAGGCGAAAGAAGAACTTGTTGCAGGCGGTTGGATTTACGACGGCAAGGGCGGGGAGTACGTCGAAGGGGAAGGCGTGCGATATAAGAAATTGCAAGGCTATGAAAAGACGTACGAGAATTTGAAGTTTGCGTCTACGGACAACAAGTACAAGACGGTGAAAGTGGCTGGGGAATATTATATGCCACTCGTCGTCAACTGGATGGGTACGCAACCCAACCCCGTCACCGATCAACTGATTACGGCTTGGAAAAACAACCCCAACGCCACGGAAAAGCTGGGGATGTATATCACGTATACTTCGGGGGATATGACTTCGGCGCTTTACGGGGAATATTTCCAAATGCCAGCCTACGGGTTTACCGTAGCGAGATACGGCGCGGTGAATTTCGCCACGGGGTTTACGGGAGCTGCGTATGATCAAGCGTTCGCTTGGACGATCGATCCGAATAAATACGACAACTACAGCACCAACTATTTGATGGATGAAGCGGATTTTATCGGGAATTATCCGAAAGCATAACGCTTGGGAGAAACTATGGGGAAATATATCGTAAAACGGCTTGGGTATATGCTCTTGGTGTTGTTGGCGTTGTCCTTTTTGATTTTTCTCGTTTATAATATGTTGCCCGTAGACAAGGCGGCGGATATGGCGATGCAGGAAATTGCCGCAAACAAGCACTTAAACTATGCCGAACGGTATTTATACTGGCAACGCAGATACGGTTTGGACGGGGGGATTTTAACGCGGTACTTGCGTTGGTTTGGCTTGGCGCGTTTTTACGACGGCTCGTATAACGGCTTATTGCAAGGCAATTTCGGCACGTCCGTCGTTTATGGGAAACCCGTGTTAGACGTCGTGAAAACTCCGCTACTCAACACCGTTTTTCTCAACGCATTCGGGGCGGTGGCGGCGCTTGGAATTACCATACCTTTGGGGATTTTTTGCGCAAAACGACGTGGGAGTAAACGGGACGTGGGGATACAGTTTGCGACGATCGTCGGTTATAGTATGCCCGTGTTCATTACCGCGATTTTGTTTATTTGGTTGTTTGCAATTCAATGGAATCTCTTCCCCGTATCAGGTATGACGTCCGTCGGTAAGGACTACGTCGGTTTTCGGGCGTTTTTGGATAAACTTTATCACTTCGCTTTACCGCTTATGGTAATGACTTTTTGTTCGCTTGGCGGAATGACGCGGTACGTTCGCGCGTCTATGATCGACGCGCTTTCACTCGATTGCGTCCGTACGGCGCGCGCTAAGGGGTTGTCGGAACGCTTGGTTATAAAAAGCCACGCTTGGCGGAATGCGCTAATCCCCGTGGTAGCGCTTATTGTCGGTTGGCTTATCGGGATTTTTTCGGGCTCGATCATGATTGAAAACGTGTTCGGGATCAACGGGATCGGCAAAGTGTATTTCGACGCTTTGACGGCAAACGACAACGAGATCGTCTTGGCGCTACAAATGTTCTATATTTTTTTGGCGCTACTTGGAAATTTGCTCGTCGATTTGGCGTACGGGCTAGTCGATCCGCGGATTCGGGTCGGGAAATAAAGGGGGAGAAATGCGAAAGGAGAGTTGGCTACGTCGGTTTTTTCAAAGAGTGAAAGCCTTTTTCGCGCGTATGTTTGGTTGGGTAAAGCGCGCGTTTACGGGCAACCGTATCGACTTCAAAACGGAAGAATCCCGTATCGAATCCCCGTCCAAACTCGTTCGGGAAGCGTTTTTCCGTAGAAAAACGGCGGTGGTGGCGTTGGTACTGCTCGTAGGACTATTTTTGTTCGTATTTATTGCGCCGTCGTTTGTGACTTTCGACGTCAATTACACCGATCCTTTGCAACAAAACGTCGCGCCCTCCTATTCTTTGCGCTCCGTTCCAAAAAAACTCCAATCCAAAGTCGCGTATATCGACGGGTTTTCCGATTTCACCGTCGGCGTGGCGACGGACGGGAAGTTATACGTTTGGGGGAACACCGAAAACCGCTTGAACGGAACGGATTTTAAGGAGATCCCCGAAAGCGTACGAAAACACGGCGTATGCTTTGCGTCGGCTGGGAAAGACCATATCATCGCCCTGACGAAAACGGGTGAAATCGTCGGTTGGGGGGATAAAAGTTGCGGTCAGTACGGCGTAGAACCCGTGCTCAACGCGCTCCCCATGCCTGAAAGTTTTCGTGGCTACGTCGAGCCGTCTGCTGTCAAACAACTTCTTTGCGGATATCAAGCGAGCGCGCTCGTGTTCCAAACGGGAGAAGTTTGCGTTTGGGGGAACACCAACGCCGTGCGGAATTTATCCGAATTTGTGGGCAGAACGGACGCCACGAAAGTGGCGTTTACCAACTCCGCTTTGGTAGCGTTGTTGCAGGACGGCACGATCTCAACGGGCAGGGAAACGCTCTTTACGACGGCGGTTAGTTCGCGTTTGGGGAATACGACTTTGGATCGGGCGTTGCAAGGGGAACGGATTGTAGAGCTTGCGTCGACGGGCAAGTGTATCGCCCTGCTTTCCGACAACGGAACGTTGATCGTTTCGGGTGCGTTTGAAAACGGCGAAAACGACTTACCGAGTTTGCAAGACGGGGAAAAATTCGTAGCGTTAGACGGTGGAACAAGGCATTTCGTCGGGATTACCGATCGGGGCAACGTATACGCTTGGGGACATAACGTATACGGACAATGTAATATTCACGGAAAATTTTCCAATGGAAAGGTGTACGCAGGTTCGTTGCAAACGTACGTTGTGGACGGCAATCAATTAAAAGACAGCGTCGGATTAAAAGGGTATCTAATGGGTACGGACGGCAGGGGCAGGGACGTGTTCGCGCGGATTGTGCACGGTGGAAAGACGACGATGACGATCGGCGCGGTGGCTGTCTTGGTTTCGTCGTTTATCGCGATCCTCGTCGGTTGTATTTCGGGTTATTTCGGTGGTTGGATCGACACACTCTTGATGCGGATTACCGAAATTTTCTCGTCCATTCCCTTTTTACCATTCGCTATGCTCCTATCCCAGATCATCAAATACTACAACGTTTCGGAAACGACGCGTATTTTGATCATCATGCTCATTTTAGGGGCGTTGTCTTGGACGGGTTTGGCGCGTATGATCCGTGGGCAGGTATTAGCTGAACGCGAAAAAGAGTTCGTCACCGCCGCCAAAGCCATCGGTGTGAAGGAGCATAAAATCGCGTTCCGACACGTACTCCCCAACGTCGTTTCCGTTATTTTCGTGAGTATGACTTTGGATTTCGCAGGGTGCTTATTGACGGAATCGTCGCTCTCCTATTTAGGGTTTGGCGTGCAGCAACCGCGCCCGACTTGGGGGAATATGCTCAACGGATGCAACAACAGTACGATCATACAAAAATACTGGTGGCAATGGTTGTTTCCGGCGTTGTTTTTATCGCTTGCCGTCGTATGCATCAACGTAATCGGGGACGCAATGCGCGACGCGCTCGATCCCAAAAACGACCGCGGATAAAGGAGAAAAAAATGTCGGTTTTGGAAGTGAAAAATTTACGGACGGCGTTCCGAACGCGCAAGGGGATTATCCACGCGGTAAACGACGTATCGTTCACGTTAGACGAAGGGAAAACGTTGGCGCTCGTCGGGGAGTCGGGCTCGGGAAAAAGTGTATCCGCGATGAGTATTTTACGTCTTTTAGACGGCAACGGGTATATTGAGAGTGGGGAGATTTTGTTCACCGAGAACGGAAAAACGCTGGATTTGGCAAAGTTGCCCCTTTCCAAGATGTACGAGATACGCGGAAACCGTATTTCCGTCGTGTTTCAAGAACCGATGACGGCGCTAAACCCTGTATTTAGCGTACAAAAACAGTTGTGCGAGCCTTTTTTAATCCACCAAGGCATGAAAAAAGCGGATGCGAAAGCGCGTGCATTAGAGATGTTAGCGTCCGTGAAAATCCCTGCGCCTGAACGGGTTTTGAAACAGTATCCACATCAACTTTCCGGGGGGATGCGACAACGGGTAATGATTGCGATGGCGCTTGCCTGTAAACCGAAAATTTTGATCGCGGACGAGCCGACTACGGCGCTCGACGTGACCATTCAGGCGCAAATTTTAAAATTGATGCGAGAATTACAGTCGGAAAAAGGCACGGCGATTTTGTTTATTACGCACGATTTGGGTGTGGTCAACGAAATTGCCGACGACGTAGCGGTTATGTATTGCGGTCAAGTGGTCGAGCGAGTGGAAAAGTACAAGATTTTTTCGGACTCGCCTTATAGCCATCCATACACCGAAGGTTTGTTGGCGTCCGCGCCCAGAAAGGAGAATTTGGGCAAGAAATTGGATCCGATCGTGGGCAACGTTCCGCACCCGTTCGAACTCCCCCAAGGTTGCAAATTTGCACCACGTTGCAAGTACTGTACGCAAAAATGTGTAGACGAAGAACCAGAACTCTTCGCTGTGCCAGACGGACAATATATCCGCTGTTTTTATCCCGAAAAGGAGTATCGAAGAAGTGCAAAACACAGAAAACTTATTGTCCGTAATTTCTCTTAAAAAGTATTTCCCGATGCCCAAACGCTCGTTTTTTCAACGGGAGCGTCCTTATCTGCGCGCAAACGACGGGATTTCGTTAGACATTAGAAGGGGGGAAACGTTCGGGCTTGTGGGCGAGAGTGGTAGCGGAAAATCAACGCTCGGGCGGACGGTACTACAACTGCAAAAACCGACGGGTGGGGAAACGATATATTTTGGGCAAAATCTTTGGGAAACTCCCCCGAAATACGTAAAAGAAACCTTGCAAAACACCCGCACGTATAAGGCGTTATACGACGAAAACAAACGGGACGACGAAAGATTTTTACGGGCAACGCGCGTGCTCGGCGGATGGTTGACGACGCCGAAAGAAACGTTGGATCGGGCTGTCGGGCTTATGACGGAGCTTATCAACGGAAAACCCGTCCTTGAAAAGTTGGATCTTTTAAAAACTCCCTTTCTCTCTTCGGAAAGCTTTCAAGAACTAGAATCGCGCCGTTTAGACGGGATTGATCTCACGCGCTTGACGAAAGAAGAACTCCGAGAAAAACGGCGGGATTTACAAATCGTCTTTCAAGATCCCTATTCATCGTTAAACCCTAGAATGACGATCGGGCAAATTATTGAAGAAGGGGTGGCAACCCATCGGCTATTTAGGCGCGGAACGAAAGAAATGCGAGAATACCTGATAGACGTCTTACAAAGTTGCGGTTTACAGGCGTACGCGTTGCACCGTTATCCCCATCAGTTTTCGGGGGGACAACGACAACGGGTGTGTATTGCCCGCGCGCTCGCGCTAAAACCAAAATTCGTCGTTTGTGACGAGTGCGTTTCAGCACTCGACGTGTCCATTCAGTCGCAAATACTCAATCTATTGTCGGAGTTAAAGGAAAAATCAGGGTTGACGTATTTGTTCATTTCGCACGATTTGTCCGTCGTACGGCATATTGCCGATCGGATCGGCGTTTTATATCTTGGGAAAATTGTGGAAATAGGGGACGCGGAGCGCGTTTTTTCCCGTCCTTTACACCCGTATACGATTGCGCTGATTAGCGCCGTGCCGAGCATGGAAACAGATTCTGGCGACGGAGAACGAATTTGGCTTAACGGGCAAATGCCTAGCGCCGTCGCTCCGCCAAGCGGTTGTCCCTTTCATCCCCGTTGTTTTATGGCGCAAGAGATATGTAAAAGCGTTGTTCCGCCCAACGTAGAAGTGGAAAAGGGGCGGTTTTGCCGGTGTCATTTTGCGGACGTAGATACGGAAGAGAAAAAACGTTTGGCAAAATTAAAAAGACGTGGGGAATGAAGAAATAGAAAAAGCGGGCGCTTAGGTGCTCGTTTTTTTGTGAAAATACGCGGAAAATTTCAGGAAAATGCGTAAAAAATGCAAATAGCTTTTCTATCGTGTTGACAAACCGCATAGAAAAGTATTATAATAGTACAGTACCTTGTATAATGGCAAGGAATAAGTTTTTTTGGAGGATAAGAAATTATCATGGATCCCCTACCCCTATCTATCGTAATCGCCTGTTTGGTGCTTTTGTCGGCGTTCTTTTCGGGAACGGAAACGGCGTTTTCCTGCGCAAACAAAATTAAGTTGAAAGCGTTGGCGGCGCAAGGCAAAAAACACGCGAAAGCGGTGTACTCGTTTGCAGACGAGAAGTATGACAAACTCGTGACGGCAATTTTAATCGGGAACAACATCGTCAACTTGACGGCGTCGGCGCTCGGCACGATTTTGTTTGGTATGCTCATTAAAGACGGCAATTTGGCGGCGACCGTTTCTACGGCGGTTTTGACCGTTGTCGTGCTCTTATTCGGGGAAATCACCCCCAAATATTTATCGAGCGTTTATCCCGAACACTTTTGTTTCTTCGTTTATCCGTTGATGCAATTATTCTACTGGATTTTAATTCCTTTCAGCAAAATTTTTGACGGCTATAAAGCGATACTTGCCAAGATTTTCAAGTTAAAAAAGGACGAAACGGTCACGGACGAAGAACTTCTTTCGCTCGTGGAAGAAGCAGAAGAAAGCGGAACGCTCAAAGAAGACGAATCCGAGCTTGTTCGTTCGGCGCTTGAATTTGACGATTTGAAAGTGGAAGATATACTCGTTCCGCGTGTGGACGTGTATGCGGTAGCGGAAGACGCGACGATGGAAGAAGTACGAGAACTCTTCCAAAAGACGGGCTATTCCCGTTTGCCTGTGTATAAGGAAACGATCGATAACGTAATTGGGCTGATACACGAACGGGATTTCTTCGGCGGTTATATCAAAGGCGATAAGGAAATCGGGCATCTGGTACAAGAGATCGTGTTTACGTCGGAATATACCCGTATTTCTACTTTGTTAAAGCAGTTGCAAAAACAAAAAATCCATATGGCGGCGGTATCCGACGAATACGGCGGATTGGTCGGGATCGTCACGTTGGAAGATATTTTGGAAGAACTCGTTGGCGAAATTTGGGACGAACACGACGAAGAAGAAGTCTTGTACGGAAAAATCAACGAAGACGAATACTGGGTGGACGGCAAATGCGGTCTGGAAGAATTCTTCGAACTTTACGAGTTTGAGAAAGCGGACGACGAATACGAATCCAACACCGTCGGTGGTTGGGTGACGGAAATTTACGGTGGAATTCCGCCGATCGGCGAATGCGTACAATGGAACGGCTTGGAAATTAAGATCGTAAAAGCGACGAAACAAAAGGTCTTAAAGGTGCGTTCGCATTTTGCGAAAGAAACGTCGAAAGACGAAGATTGACGAATTGTTAAGAAAAAGGAGTAATTATGGCAACGATTTTGGTGACGGGTGGTTGCGGGTATATCGGCTCGCATACGGTTTTGGAACTTCTCAACAAAAATTACGACGTAGTCGTCGTGGACAATTTCAGCAATTCGAGCTTTGAAAGCTTGCGTCGTGTCCAAGAAATTACGGGCAAGACGGTCACGTTTTACGAAGCGGATATCCGCGACAAAACGGCGATGGAAAAGATTTTTTCTACCCATTCGTTTGACGCGGTCATTCATTTCGCGGCGTTTAAAGCGGTTGGCGAAAGCTGTAAATTGCCGCTTAAATACTATGAAAATAACATCAGCGGAACGATTTCGCTCTTGCAAGTTATGGAAAACTACGGCGTGAGAAAAATCATCTTCTCGTCGTCCGCAACCGTTTATGGCGATCCCGAACGTTTGCCGTTGGACGAAAATTGCCGTCTTTCCACGACCAACCCGTACGGTAGTACCAAACTCATGATGGAAAACATTATGCGCGACGTACACAAGGCGAATACGGAATGGAATATTATCTTGCTCCGTTATTTCAACCCCGTTGGCGCGCACGAAAGCGGACGTATCGGCGAAGATCCGAAAGGGATTCCCAACAACTTGATGCCGTTCGTGGCGCAGGTTGCAAGCGGAAAATTGTCCTGCATTAACGTTTTTGGCAACGATTACGACACCCCCGACGGAACGGGCGTGCGCGATTACATTCACGTAGTCGATCTTGCGCTTGGGCATATCGCTGCGATTGAAAACTGCAATCAATCGGGCGTACACGTATACAATCTGGGTACGGGACGAGGCTACAGCGTTATGGAAATGATCCGTGCGTTTGAAAAAGCCTGCGGAAAAGAATTGCCGTATAAAATTTGCGCCCGTCGTGACGGCGATATCGCAACCTGTTATGCTTGCTCGGATAAAGCGAAAGCGGAACTTGGTTGGGAAGCCAAACTCGGCATTGAAGAAATGTGCGCTTCACAATGGAAGTGGCAAAGCGGAAATCCCCAAGGCTACGAAGCTTAAAATATGATATTTCCCGATGAAATTATCCGTTCTCGCCGTAAAACGTTGGCGATCGTAATCGACGCGCAAGCCCGATTGATCGTCCGCGCCCCGAAATCTTGCGGTCAGGAGCGGATTTTCGCCTTTCTCGCCCAAAAAGAGCCTTGGATACGGCGTAAGCAAGCGGAACGAAAAAGCGTGGCGGTGTCGCTCCCGACGGACAATCTCGACGGGTACGAATTTCCTTTGCTCGGAAAAAAAGTGCGCATTCGCGTTGGCGACGTGAAAAGCATTGTTTTTGACGGCGAGCAGATTCTTCTCCCCAAGGAAAAATCTCGGGAACGTTTGATAAAATGGCTCAAAACACAGGCAAAAACGTGTTTTACGGCGGTTGTGGACGAGTATGCAAACCGTATGAACGTGACGTATAAAAGCTTAACGGTAGCGTCGGCGCGTACGCGTTGGGGAACGTGTTCTCGTGAGAATGCCTTGCGGTTTTCCTTTCGGTTGGTGTATACGCCGATGGAGATCGTGGAATACGTCGTCGCGCACGAATTGGCGCATATCCGACATAAAAATCATTCTCCGCTGTTTTGGAACGAAGTGGAGCGCTACGTGCCCGATTACAAAACGCGACGAAAATGGCTAAAAATGCACGGCGGATATATGCAAATTTTTTAAAAACGAAAAATTGTTTAAAAAACAAAAAGAACCTTTGAAAAACCGTTGAAATTCTCTTCGTTCGCGTTTAAGGACGGGCATTTTGCGGTATAAAAGAAACGAAAGGGAAAAATTCCGTATAGAATACGGAAACAGGTGCAATTATGTTAGAATTAAAAAACGTAAGCTACCGTGTTCAAGACGAACTCGGAGAGAAATACATTTTAAAAGACGTCAATTTATGCTTAGACGATCGGTTTGTGGCGTTCACAGGCCCGAACGGCGGGGGAAAATCGACGCTTGCGAAAGTCATCGCAGGGATCATCAAGCCGACGTCGGGTAGAATTTTCTTCGACGGCGAAGACATCACCGATCTTTCGATTACCGACCGCGCGAAACGCGGGATTTCGTATGCGTTCCAACAACCCGTACGTTTTAAGGGTATGACGGTGCGCGATTTGATCAACGTCGCCGTCGGCAAGGATATGAAAGTGTCCGACGCTTGCGCCTATCTTTCCGAAGTCGGTTTGTGCGCAAGGGATTATTTGGATCGCGAAGTCAACGCGTCCCTGTCTGGGGGGGAACTCAAACGTATCGAAATTGCGACGATTTTGGCGCGTTCGACCAAGCTTTCCGTATTCGACGAACCAGAAGCAGGGATCGATCTTTGGAGCTTTGGGAATTTAATCAAAGTATTCCAAAACATGTACGAAAAAACGCAAGGCAATATCCTGATTATTTCCCATCAGGAACGGATTTTGAATATTGCGGATAAGATTGTCGTGATTGCGGACGGACAAATTCAAAACGTCGGCAAAAAGGACGAAGTTTTACCCAAATTACTCGGTAGAGATGCATGTCCCGTTTTAACGGAGAAATTGTAAGGGGGACGGAAAAATGAATGCAATCGAAAAAGATTTGTTATTAAAAATCGCCGATTTGCACGGCGTACCCGAAGGCGCGTATAATATCCGTGGCAACGGGGAATCGTTGGGGCGGAATACGACGGCGAACGTAGATATTGTCAGCAAAACGGACGGAAAATCGGGGATTGATATTTTCATCAAGCCCGACACGAAAAAGGAAAGCGTGCATATTCCCGTTATTATTAGTAAAATCGGGCATCAAGAGCTTGTGTATAACGATTTCCACATCGGCGAAAACGCCGACGTCGTGATCGTGGCTGGTTGCGGAATTCACAACCATGGCGGTGGAAATGAAGTTTCCCGTCACGACGGCGTGCATACCTTTTACGTTGGGAAAAACGCAAAGGTGAAATACGTCGAAAAACACTACGGCGAAGGGGACGGAAACGGCGCAAACGTGATGAATCCCGAAACCGTCGTGTATTTGGACGAAGGCGCGCGTATGGAAATGGAAACGACGCAAATCAAAGGGATTGATTCCACCAAGCGCATTACCAAAGCCGTTTTGAAATCGGGTGCAAACTTTATTGTTAAGGAAAAATTATACACCCACGGCAAACAGGAAGCGGATACCGATTTCGTGATCGAGATGGACGGCGAAGGTTGTCGCGCGGACGTCATGTCGAGATCGGTTGCGGCGGATTGTTCCAAACAACGTTTCGTATCGACGATGAACGGCAACGCGCCCTGCTATGGGCATACCGAATGTGACGCGATTATTATGCACGACGCGTCGGTGACTGCCGCACCTTGCTTGTCGGCAAACCACGTGGACGCGGAACTCATTCACGAAGCGGCGATCGGGAAAATTGCTGGCGAACAACTTATCAAACTGATGACGCTCGGCTTGACGGAAAAGGAAGCGGAAGAACAGATTTTACGCGGATTTTTAAACTAAAAACGAAAAAATTGTAGTAGAAAGGAGATAGAATTATGAGCGAATTGGCTTACAAAAGAACGAACGTGTACGAAGTAGCGGACGAAAAATTGATGAAAGAGATTTTCGATTACGCAGAAGGCTATAAAACCTTTATCGACGCGGGGAAAACGGAACGCGAAACTTGCGCGTACGTACAAGATCAAGCGGAGAAGATGGGCTATAAGCCTTTTGAATTCGGGCAAACGTTAAAGGCAGGGGATAAGGTATATTACAACAACCGCGGTAAAAATATTTATTTGTTAAGGATCGGTACGGCGGACGTTGCAAAAGAAGGGATCCGTATCCTTGCATCGCATATCGACAGTCCGCGCGTGGATTTGAAACAAGTCCCCTTATACGAAACGGAAGGGATTGCATTCGGCAAAACGCATTACTACGGCGGTATCCGTAAATATCAATGGGCGACCATTCCCCTTGCGTTGCACGGCGTCGTAGCGAAAAAAGACGGTAGCGTCATCAACGTAAAAATAGGCGAAGGCGAAAATGATCCCGTATTCTACATCAGCGATTTGTTGCCCCACTTGGCGGCAAAACAAAACGCAAAACCCTTGGGCGAAGCGATCGGGGGCGAAGATCTCAACATTTGGTTTGGGAATATCCCGTATACGTCGGCAAAAGACGACAAAGACAAGACGGTAAAAGAAAATCTTTTGAAAATCTTGAACGAAAAATACGGAATGGATGAAGCGGATTTCTTGAGCGCAGAACTCTCGCTCGTGCCAGCGTATAACGCAAAGGATATCGGGTTCGACCGCGGTTTAATCGGCGCGTACGGACATGACGACAGAGTATGCTCGTACCCTGCGTACACGGCGCTTTTCGACGCGAACTCCGACAAGCATACGGTTATGGTTGTGTTGGCGGATAAGGAAGAAATCGGCAGCGAAGGCACGACGGGTATGCAATGCGCGATCTTTACCGATTTGATCGACGAAATCGCGCGTTCGTTCGGCGTATCTTCGGCGCTCGTTCGTTCGAAATCCAAATGCCTTTCGGCGGACGTAAACGCGGGCTTTGATCCCAACTATCCCGAAGTGTTAGAAAAACTCAATTCTTCCTACGTTTCCTGTGGGGCTTGCGTGACCAAGTTCACGGGCGCGCGCGGTAAGAGCGGTTCTTCGGACGCGGATGCGGAATTCATCGGCTATTTGCGTAAATTATTCGACGACAACGGC
Source organism: Clostridia bacterium (assembly GCA_017625565.1). Taxonomy (GTDB): domain Bacteria; phylum Bacillota; class Clostridia; order Christensenellales; family Borkfalkiaceae; genus Scatosoma. Next base: position 21,398 of record JAGAKN010000008.1, on the reverse strand, counting down.
GTTATTTGGCAAACGGGCGAACTCGGAAAAGTCGACGTCGGCGGTGGCGGTACGGTTGCGAAATATATCGCAAAGATGAATATCGACACGATCGATATGGGCGTAGCCGTCATTTCGATGCACGCGCCGTACGAAGTCATTTCCAAAGCAGACTTGTACGAAGAATACCTTGCCTTTAAGGCGTTCATCGTCGGTTAATAGTCAACAGTACGTAAAAAAATCCCCCGTCGGTTTGCCGACGGGGGATTTTTTTGAGTGTTTTAGCGTACGTTTACGCCCGTTTCGTCCACGTTGATTTCGGAAGAATAGAATTCCGTCAACGCTTTTACCATCGATTGGTAATCGGATTTTGCAAAACATTCGTTGGCGGAATGCATCGCAAGTTGCGCAATCCCGATATCCACGGACATCACGCTCACGTGGGCAAGAGAAATTGCACCCAACGTACTTCCGCTTTGCGCGTCCGAACGGTTGAAAAAACTCTGATAAGCAACGCCTGCGTGATCGAATACCGTTTTTGCTACTGCCGACGAAAGCCCGTCGGTGGTATACGCTTTATTTGCGTGCGATTTAATAACGATACCGCCCCCTAAAACGGCTTTGTTGGTCGGATCACTCTTTTCAGGGCGGTTGGGGTGTACGGCGTGCGCATTGTCTACGGAGAATAAGAAGGACGAAGCCAACGCTTTGTAATATTCGTTGTCGTCAAAACGCAACGCGTATGCGATACGGCGTAAGACGTTTTCCAAGAAATCGCTACCTGCGCCCTGCAAAGTACGGCTACCCACTTCTTCGTTATCCAAGCAACATGCTACGCAAATTCCACCTGACGGCGTATGCGCAAGCAGGCTTTCTAAAGACGCGTAAACGCTGGTTAAATTATCGATGCGTGGAGATGCCAAAAACTCGTTATTCTTCCCAAAGGAATAGGGCATGTCCGCGTTCACGAGAAAGAGATCGTGAGAAAGAATTTCGTTTTCGCCTGCAAGTTCGGATAAAAAATTCTTTTCGTCGCCCAAAGCGTATAAGGGCAAAAGATCGACTTGCGGATTGACGGAGAACCCGTCGTTGACGTTGCGGTTTTGGTGTACGGCAACAGACGGAATGGTGACGAGATAGGGAAGCGCAACCGTTTCTGGGAAGACGCGATCGTTTGCACGTTTGATTACCCGTCCTGCGATTTTTAAAGGTCTGTCAAAGAAAGAATACCAAATGCCACCGCCGTATTTTTCGACGTTGAGCGTCGTGTACGCGCCCGCGTGTATTTCGGGATTTTCCTTGACTTTAAGCGCGGGGGAATCGGTATGCGAAGCGACGATTTTGTACGCGAATGCGTTCAAATCCCCGACGGTGAATGCGATAAGCGCGCTACCGCCACGTTCCACGAAATATTTTCCGCCTTCTTTCAGCTCCCAATCGTCCGTTTCGGAGAGCGCTTTAAAGCCGTTATCCAAAAGTAGTGCTTTGGCGTTGTCCGTAGCGTGGTAAGCCGTCAGCGAGTTTTTTAAAAATTCGGTTAATGCGTTGATCATAAAAAACCTTCGTAATCAATTTTAGGTGTTTTTGGGGAGTATACCGCAAAAAACAACCCATATAAACATTGTAGCATTTTTCTTAGCGTTTGACAAGCTTTTCAAGGAAAAAATTTCTATGGAAAAAAATGTTTTTTGACAGAAATTTATTTTTTTCTTCACACGGACGTCACAATCTTGCGGTAGAATAAAAAAAACCGAAAAAATTTAGGAAAAATGCCCTTGTCGCGTTGGTAAATTCTTGACAAAAAATAGACGAAAGCATTATAATAAATTTGGAAGTTTAAATCGATTAAGGATAGGAAGAAAGATATGAAAAACCAGGAAAAACAAAACGAAAAATACGTAAGCATGCTGTTTTCTATGTTGAGAAAACGCGACGGCTTGGCTTTTGCCAACGGCACGGACGATTTGAACGGTACGGAAATGCGTTTGCTCGGCGAAATCGTAGCGGCAGGCTATGAAGGACGGCGTATGATTTCCACGCAACTTGCCAAAGCGTTGGGTGTCACCCGTTCCGCGGTGTCGCAAATGGTCAACCGTTTGGAAAAAGAGCATATTATTCGTCGTGTTGCAGACGACGTCGATCGTAAAATTTTCTACGTCGAAATTACGGAAGAAGCGTTGAAAAAGTACGGCAAGGATTTGGAGAATTTTAAACAGTTCGTCGCGAACGTCGTCGCGGAATTCGGCGAAGAAGAGTTTTTAAAACTTTGCAATACGTATAATGCGTTTTTGGAAATCGCGCGTAAGGAAAAAGAATTGTTAGGACTCGGAAAATAATTTTACCTATTTGCCCAAATCGGGGCGAAGGAGTATTTATGTTAACATTAAAATCGATTACAAAAGATTACAAAACCGCTGGGAACACCGTTCGCGCATTGAAAGGTGTGGATTTGCGTTTCCGCAGAAACGAATTCGTTTCAATTTTAGGCCCGTCCGGTTGCGGGAAAACTACGCTACTCAATATTATCGGCGGTTTGGATCATTACACGTCGGGGGATTTGATTATCTCGGGTGTATCGACGAAAGATTACAAGGATCGAGACTGGGACGTTTACCGCAATCACCGCATCGGGTTTGTATTTCAATCGTACAATCTCATTCCTCATCAAACGGTACTTGGAAACGTCGAAATCGCCTTGACGATTGCAGGCATTTCCAAAGCGGAACGCAGAAAACGTGCGGAAGAAGCTTTGATCAAGGTCGGCTTGGGCAACGAATTACATAAACGCCCCAACCAACTTTCGGGTGGGCAAATGCAACGCGTAGCGATTGCGCGCGCTTTAGTCAACAACCCCGAAATTTTGCTCGCAGACGAACCCACGGGCGCGTTGGATACGGTCACGAGCGTACAAATTATGGACTTGATCCGCGAAATCGCCGGGGAACGCTTGGTGATTATGGTCACGCACAATCCCGAACTTGCGGAACAATACTCTTCCCGTATCGTGCGTTTGCAAGACGGTTTGGTCGTTTCGGATACCAACCCTTACGCAGGGGAAGAAGTAGACGAACAACGGATTTTCGAAGAAACGCAATCGGAAGAAAAATTGCCTGTTCCAACGAAAAAGAAAAAGGCCAAGAAAGAAAAGGCGTCGATGTCCTTTTGGACGGCGCTTGGCTTAAGCGCGAGAAACTTGTGGACGAAAAAAGGTCGTACGATGATTACGTCGTTTGCAGGGAGTATTGGTATCATCAGCGTTTGCTTGGTGTTGGCGCTTTCCAACGGCTTTAACGGGTACATTCTAAAGACGGAAGAAGATATGCTCTCGTCGTCGCCTGTTTCCGTTTCGGAAAAGACGGTGGACGTCGATACGATTATGGAAGGAATGACGGGTACGGACGATATGCCCGATTTAGATGAGCTGGGTAATCAAATCTACGTCAACTCGTTCTTGACGAATATGGCGAAAGGGATGATGATCGAAAACGACCTTTCGGATGCGTATTTGCATTATATCTCTCAAACGCCGAAGTCGGCTTACGAAGAAATCGTGTACTCCACGGGCGCGGAATTGACGAATAATTTGTTCGTTCGTTCGCCGTTCGTAGGGGAAAGCTCCCCCATTCAAATCGGTGGATATACGTCCGTTTCGACGATCAAGGGCTTGTACACCAACTACTTAAAGGAATCGGGCGCGTCGTATGCCGATCTTGCCAACTACGTGAGTTTGTTGGGCGAAGTCGTCAACGTAATGCCCGGTACGTCGGATTTTAGCAAATCGGATTACGCGGAATACTTGCTTTCGCAATACGACGTGATTGCGGTTAACGAGAATATCGAAGGCAACGAAGGGATACCGCAAAACGCCAACGAAGCCGTGCTCGTTATCGGGCAAAACAACGATTTAACGGATATTTTGATGGCGCAACTCGGGCTTTTGACGGTAGAAGAATTCATTCCCAAAATCAGCGCGGGGCAACCGCAAGAAGACGTGGAAGATACGTTAATCCCGTTCGATCGGATTTTTAACACGGAATACGGATTCTATTCCAACCACGCGGTCTATCAAGCAAGCAATCCTGCACAGGGAGCAACGACGCCGTTTACATACTTAGGGGTGCAACCTGCAAAGAGCGATACGCCGATCAAGATCGTAGGGATTTTGCGGTTGAAGGACGGGTTGAATTACGGCTGTCTTTCGGACGGCTTGAACGTGACGGAAACGCTTGTTTCTAATTACGTGGCGGGCGAACAGGCAAACCCGTCGCCGATTGTGCAATATATCCGCGCGAATATCAACGATCAAGGTGTATATACGGGCGGAATTCCTGCGGAAAGTTTGTATGCGTACGTGGATTTGAATACGCGACAATTCAACGCGAAAGACGGGCTTGCGGCGCTTGGCGGTAGCGATAGAGTGACGAAAATCGAATTCTATTCTGGCGATTTTGATGCCAAGAAACAATTGCTTGCGTATTTAGACGGTTGGAACGAATTTTGTAATCAAGGTACGGAAGAAACCCCTTACGAATATAAGTGGACGGATTCCGACGGTGTGGAACACGTTGCAGGGCTTTGGAAGGAAACGGAAGTTAAATATATGGACTCCATCGGCTTGATAATGGGCATGGTAGAAGATATACTCAACGCGATTACGTACGTACTCGTTGCGTTCACTTCAATTTCGCTTATAGTATCGTCGGTTATGATCGGGATTATCACCTACGTTTCGGTCGTGGAACGAGTCAAGGAAATCGGGGTGTTGCGGTCGCTCGGTGCGCGGAAAAAGGACATCAAAAACCTGTTCAACGCGGAAACGTTTATTATCGGGCTTGCGTCGGGGGTATTCGGTGTTGCCGTCACCTACCTACTCTCGCTGGGTATTAACGCTTTGATGGGCGCGTTGACGGGGATCGGAACGCTTGCATCGTTGCCGTTTGGCGCGGCGTTGATCATGATTACGATTAGCGTGACGTTGACCTTGATCAGCGGTTTGATTCCTGCAAAAGCTGCGGCAAAGAAAGATCCCGTCGTAGCACTTCGTACGGAATAATAAAAAATTGCATAAAATCCGTTTCAGGGAGCATACTGCTCTTAGGAGGGAAACTTTATGCGTATCATCAATATTATCGCTTACGTTTTGGTAATTGTTGGCGCGGTAAACTGGGGACTTTTCGGGTTGTTCAATTTCAATCTCGTGTCCATGGTTTTCTCGGGCGCGCGTACGGCAGGCTCGGTGATCGTGTATACGATTATCGCACTTGCGGCGCTTTGGCTTATTCTTTCTCCGTTTATCACGGACGGCGTGCTTTGGTTAAAGAATAGAAGAGCGGATTAATCGCTGTAAACGAACGAAAACGGACTTCTGCATAAGAAGTCCGTTTTTCTATGCGCGAAACACAAACACCGCGGAGTTTTCTCCGCGGTGTCGCACGTATTTTTGTTTTATCGTTATTTGGTCACGCCGAGCGTTGCGAGCACAGGGGAGTTCATCGCAAAGCGTTTTACCGATTCTACCGCGTTTAAACAACGCGTTTTCGTTTTGTAGTGTTCACCCAAGCAAAGCAGTTGTCCGTTGCCGTTCAAAAGTTTAAAGATATAATCTCCGCGCTTGGTAAGGGTGATCCTAAAGTTTCCCTTGGAAATATTCGTCTTATGCGTTTGAATGCCGTTTACCGCGCCGACGTAGGTGGTGTATTCTTCGCTGGAAAGCAACTTTTCGCCGTTGTTTGCGTACAACTCGAAGTAGTACACGGGTGTGCCGTTTAAGTCGGTTGCGTCCCAAATCAACCATTTTCCGTTGTAGCCGTCGGGCAAAGGTTCGATCGGCGCATCGTCGTCTACAGGCGCTTTTACGATATGGTCCTGCACGTTTTCGTCTACAAACGCTGTTTTCGCAAACCGTTTTACCGATTCGATTGCGCTTTCGCAACGCGCTTTCGTGGGGTAGTTTTCACCCATGCAAAGCAAGGTGTTTTTACCGCTCAACAGTTTAAAGATATAATCGCCTTTCTTGGAAATCGTGATACGGAAATTGTCTTTTAAAATATTCGTTTTGTGCGTTTCAATACCACGGATCGCGCCGTTATAGGAATTGTATTCTTCACTCGAAAGCAGTTTTTCGCCGTTGGAAGCGTGCAATTCGAAGAAATACGTTTCATCTTCGCTACGATCTTCCGTGATCACGCGACAAACTACCCATTTTCCGCTGTAGCGCGCAACGCGATCGATTTCGTCTTCTTCGTAAAAATCAATCCCGTCTACCGAATCTTTTAATTCGTCGATCAAGTCTGGTTTTGTAGCCTTTGCTTCGGCTTTTTTAGGCGCAGGAGCGGGTTCTTCTTTGACTTCCACGGGCGCAGGGGCAGGTTCTTCTTTGACTTCCACAGGCGCAGGAGCGGGTTTTTCCTTGACTTCCACGGGCACAGGGGCAGGTTCTTCTTTGACTTCCACAGGCGCAGGAGCAGGTTCTTCCTTGACTTCCACAGGCGCAGGGGCGGGTTCTTCTTTGACTTCCACAGGCACAGGAGCAGGTTCTTCTTTGACTTCCACAGGCGCAGGGGCAGGTTCTTCCTTGATTTTCACGGGCGTAGGAGCAGGCTTTGTTTGCGTTGCTTTTGCGGTTGCTATGGCAAGCTCGGCTTTTGCCAAGCGCTTTTTCGCCTTCGAACGCTTGACGGAAAGTACGATAATAATGCCTAAGACGAGTACGATAAACCCGGCTAGCCCGGCTAAAACGTACGTTAAAACGGGATTATCCAAACAATACGCTTTGCAATTATGATACAATGTTTTTAATTTTTCCAACATAAGTACTCCTTTTTTTGATGCGTTCCGCCATATACCATACGCGACGAAACGCCCAAAAATGCTATATAATCCGCTTGTATTTATATTTTAATATAAAACTTGGAAAAAGTCAATATATGCCACGGAAAAAGTTTGTGTTTTTTTTGAAAAAGTTTGACAAATTCTTGCAAATGCGGTACAATAAAATTATGAAAAAAACGATTGTTATTATCGGTGGCGGAGCGTCCGGTCTAATTTTGGCGAATGCTTTGCCTGCTACCGAACGGATCATTTTAATAGAACGTGGCGAACGACTTGGTCGGAAACTTTCCGCAACGGGCAACGGGCAGGGGAATATTAGCAACCTTTCCGCGGGAAAGGAAGAGTACTTTTCCGTAGATCCCACGGGGGCTTTCCGCGCGAAAGAATGTATACGCGCGCATAACGTAGACGAGTTATGCGGATATTTTTTGTCGCTGGGTGTGCTCTTATCGGCGGACGAGAGAAATCGGTTGTATCCCACGGGAAAACAAGCGTCTGCGTTGACCGACGCGTTGCGGTTTTCGATAGAGAAAAAGGGGATAGAAACGCGTTTGCAAACGAAAGCGGTCGGTTTGGAACAAACGTCGAACGGGCTTTGCGTTCACGTAGAAACGGAAAACGGACGGGAACGGATTTTTGCCGATTTCGTCGCGGTTTGCGCAGGCGGAAAATGCGCGAAAAACTTCGGCACGGACGGGGGCGCATACGCGTTATTGCAATCGCTTGGGCATACAGTCACGAAATTGTATCCGTCGCTCGTGCAGTTAAAAACGGATACGCTATACACGAAAACGTGGAAAGGTATTCGCGTTGCGGACGGGGTTTTAACGGCGAAATGGCAGGGGAATACCCGCTCGGAACAGGGGGATATACTCTTTACCGAATACGGGATTTCGGGGGACGCGACTTTCCGTATTTCGGCGTTTATCGCCGATCACGTTGCGGACGGAGTAGAACTTTCGGTGGATTTCTTGCCGAGTTTTTCCGAGAAACAGCTGTTGGATATTTTGACGGAAAAACGCAAAAACTTCCCCGATCTTCCGCAAACGGAACTACTATTTGGGATTGTCAACAACCAAATCGGGCGCGCGGTGATGAAACGTGCGGACGGGGATATTTCGCGCGCCGTCGGGCTCATTAAAGCCTTTCCGTTGACGGCAACGGGAACGCTTGGGTATGATTACGCGCAAGTGACGAAGGGCGGTATTCCGCTTTCGGAAACGGACGCGAATTTACAAAGCCGATTGATCGAGAACGTATATCTTGCAGGAGAAATCTTGGATGTAGACGGACAATGCGGTGGATTTAACTTACAATGGGCGTATTCGTCGGCAAAGACGGTCGCTTTGGCGATCGCTGAAAAATGCAAATAACGGGGGCAGGTATGCGATTATTCACGTTATCGGATATAAAATTGCCACTCGATAAACCGGAAAGCGAGCTAATCAAAATTGCGGAAAAGAAACTCGGCGGAAAAGCGGAGTATTTTGCGATTAAGAAAAAATCTTTGGACGCGCGGGATAAGAATAACGTCCGATACGTGTACACGGTGGAATTTTCTAAGGTTGCGCCCCAAAAACAAGCGCGCGTATTCGAACGTTTGTCGCAAAACAAACAACCGCAAGCGCCCGTCGTGGTGGTGGGTAGCGGACCTGCAGGGTTGTTTTGTGCAATTCGCTTGCTCGATCACGGGATTAAACCGTTGGTTGTCGAGCGTGGTGCGCCCGTCGAAGAACGGGAACGCGCGATCGACGTTTTTTGTCGGGAACGGACGTTGGATACTGACAGCAACGTGCAATTCGGCGAAGGTGGCGCAGGAACGTTTTCGGACGGAAAACTGAATACGCAAACGCATAGCCCTTTAAACCGCGAAGTGTTGGAAATTTTCACGCGGTTTGGCGCGCCCGAAGAAATTCTTTGGCTTTCGAAACCGCATATCGGTAGCGATCGCTTAAAGAAAGTCGTTAAATCCATGCGGGAATATATCCTATCGCAAGGTGGGGAAATCGCTTTTCATACCCGTTTAGAGGACGTACAAATCTCGGGCGGTAAACTCTCGGCGGTGGTTTTGAAAGACAGCAATGGGGAACGGGTGATGCCTGTTTCGGCGGTTGTACTCGCAATCGGGCATAGCGCCCGTGATACTTTTGAAACTTTGCTCGTCCGTGGCGTTCCGATGCGCCAAAAAGATTTTGCCGTCGGGGTGCGGATCGAGCATTTGCAATCCAAGATCGGGTTCGCGCAATACGGCAAGGAGTACGCGCGGTTGCCGTCCGCCGATTACAAGTTGGTTTCGCACGCCTCAGAGCGTTCCGCATTTACCTTTTGTATGTGTCCCGGTGGCTACGTAATGCCTGCAACGAGTGAAAAGGGTTGTTTCGTCACCAACGGTATGAGCAATTTTTCCCGTGATGGCGTGAACGCGAACAGCGCGTTGATCGCGCAGGTGAGCAGGGCGGATTTTAAAGACGATTCTCCGCTTGCCGGCGTGGAATTTCAACGGGAGCTGGAACGGAAAGCTTTTTTGGCAGGCGGAAGCACTTACCGCGCGCCCGTGCAACTTGTGGGGGATTTCTTGCAAGATAAAGAAAGTGCGCGCTTTGGCGAAGTATTGCCGACTTGTGGAACGGGAACGTCGTTTGCGGATTTGCGTTCGGTCTTGCCGGCAGTCGTTATTACGGCGTTAAAGGGCGCGCTTTTGGATATGGATCGGCGCTTGCGCGGATTTGCTTGCCCCGACGCGGTGTTGACGGCGGTGGAAAGCCGAACGAGTTCGCCCGTACGTATCGAGCGTGGTGACGATATGCAATCGATTGGCGTGCAGGGTTTGTTCCCGTGCGGGGAAGGAGCAGGGTACGCAGGCGGAATTACGTCGTCCGCATCGGACGGGCTACGTGTAGCATCGGCGATTTTCTCGTATTTAAATGCATAAAAACAACCCCCGACTGCGTCGCAGTCGGGGGTTAGCTTACGATCGTTTTATTTCTTGTTGGTTTTCACCGTCAACGTCAACAGTTTGACGGGTTTTTCGTCTTTTGCGTGTTCTACGGCGCGTTCCTTGGCATGATAGGATTTTTTCAAGGTCGCAAAACGGATTTTTTCGTTTGCGTCCGACGTTTTGCAAAGCGTTTTAATCGCTTGGTAATAAATTTCGCTCATCAAACGGATACGCTCGAACGTCACGTATTCGTTGGCTTGGTGAATGGTGTCTTCTTCTCCGTGAATTTCCGGGCCAAACGCGCAACCGCATTGTAATACTCTTGCGTACGTACCGCCACCGATGGCAATCGGGCTTTCGTTTTTGCCTGTCGCTTGGTTATACACTTCCGTCAGTGTGGAAATCAACTTGCCTTTAGGATCGTTATATAACGGCGCTTGGTAGTTATCAATACGGTATTCCACGCCAAACGCGTCTAATTTTTCCTGTACGGCGGAAAGGGGATAGGTTGCAGGGAAACGGATATCCGTTTTGATTTGCAACGCTCCGTCCTTAAACGTAGCGACGTTGGGGGACATCGTTAAAACGCCCGTTTCATCTTCTAACGTCTTTAAGCCGTGTACGTCGTCAAAGAGCAACCCGTACACCTTTTTACAGTCATTGTCGAACGTAGCCAAGAAACAGAGCAAGGCTTGCAAAGCGTTCGCGCCCTTATCGGGGGTAGAACCGTGCGCGGATTTACCGCGGACTTGTAAAATATTCGTCGTGTTATCGTAGGATAAATGCGTACCTGCTATGGGGTTTTCGTAATTGACGAGTTTCGCGCCCGCTTGTCGCGTTAAAATTGCAACGGCGTTGTCGCAAACCATATTCGCGCGTTCGCCTGCTTGGAGTGAAGAAATCGGCGCGTTTTGTAAAGGCACGATCGTCGTGAAATGCAAAATGCCTTTTTCCGCGTAAATGACGGGGAAGTTCGCGTCGGGGCTAAACCCTTCTTCGGGCATGGTTGCTACTTTTTTATAGTGTTCCATACACTTCCAACCACATTCTTCGTTGCAACCGACGATGAGTTTGATTTTGCGTTTAGGAACAAACCCTTCGTCCTTTAGCGCTTTCAAGCAATACAGGCAAACGACGGCAGGGGTTTTATCGTCCATTGCGCCCCGCCCCCAAATCTTCGTGCCCGTGACACCGCCGTCCGAAACGTCGTCGTTGATTGTTCCGCCAAACGGGGGATACTTCCAACCGTTCCCTGCAGGCACGACGTCTAAATGCGCCAAAATGGCGAATTCCTTTCCGCTACCGAAAACGACTTCGCCGACGTAGTGATCGTAATTGTGCGTTTCAAAGCCCATTTGGCTTGCGAGATCGAGAAAATATTGCAAGCAATCGGCGGTTTCTTTGCCGAACGGGTATTCGCCGTCGGCAGGTTTCATCGAAGAATCGAATTTTAAAATCCCGACGGTGGAGTTCACAATATCGTTGAAATAGTTCGTCATTACGCTATCCATAATCAAACCATCCTAAAACTGATCTTTTGGGAAAATCCCTTGATAGTATATATTATACACAATTTTTACGGTTTCGTAAACAAAATAAGGGGTAATGCGAAAAAAAATAAATTTTTTCAACGGGTCGGCTTTGACTTTTCTAAAAAAGTATGCTACAATGATAAAAAACGTTAGGAAGAAAGCAATGTCATTACACGATGGACATAGAAAAAGATTGATCGAACGCTTGTTTAAAGATGAAAATTCGATTAAAGAGCATGAGTTTTTAGAGTTGTTGCTCTTTTTTGCGATCCCAAGACGGGATACGAACGACATCGCCCACCGTTTGTTAGATAAATTCGGGTCGATTCCGCAGGTGCTCTCCGCGAGTATCGCCGATTTGAAAACGGTAGAAGGCGTCGGCGAAAGCGTTGCCGTATTCTTGCGGAGTATGGGGATCATGCAAAACAAATATTTCCCCGCGCATATGCATATTTATCACGGAAAATACGACGAAGAACAATTCCATTCGTACGTAAAGAGCTATTATTATCGTGAAATGGACGAAGTCTTTGATGTTTATTTCTTGGAAGAGAACGGCAACGTCAACGGTTTGCAACGTTTTACCTTGCAATCGGAGAAGATGGTGCAGTTTGTTTCTCGCGACCTCGCGGAACTTTTGGTACGGATTAAGACGGCAGGGATTATTATCGTACATAACCATCCGAACGGGTTCAGCGATCCGTCTTACGCGGATAGGCTTGCGACCGAGCGCTGTCACGCCGTTTGCGACGCGCATAACGTATTATTGTGTGATCATATTATTTACGGTAGGGACGGCGTTTACAGTTTCGCAAACGCAGGGGACTTGAAAAACCCCGATTTTAAATACGAAGAATTTTGGCTTGACGAATAAGGGGCGCGCATGAAAAGCAATCGAGATCCAAACAAACAAGTAAAAAACCAAGCCCGCGCGGTAGAAGATCGAAAGGATTTACTATCCTTGGATAGGGATTTGCTCGCGCGGATCGGCAATACGCCGTTGATTAGGCTAAAAAAGATAGAAGAAACTCTTGGGCTAAAGGCGCAACTGTTTGCAAAGCTGGAAAACACCAACCCGGCAGGCTCGATCAAGGATCGCGTGGCGAAAGCGATGATTGACGACGCCGAGCAATCGGGGCGGTTAAAAAAAGGCGGTGTTGTGATTGAAGCGACTTCGGGAAACACGGGGATCGGGCTTGCGTTGGTGGCTACGGCACGTGGATATCGGGCGATGATCGTGATGCCGGAAACGATGTCCGTCGAACGGAGAGCGCTTGTGGAAAAATACGGTGGAGAAGTCGTATTGACGGACGGGGAAAAAGGTATGCAAGGCGCGGTGGAAGAAGCCGAGCGTTTGCAAAAAAGTATCCCGAATTCGATGATTGCAGGGCAGTTTGACAATCCTGCAAACCCGAAAGCGCATTATTTGACGACGGGCCCTGAAATTTACGAGCAAACGGCAGGACACGTGGACGTGTTCGTCGCCGGCGTCGGTACAGGTGGTACGGTATCGGGCGTCGGGCGCTTTTTAAAGGAAAAGAAAGCGTCTATAAAGATTGTCGCGGTGGAACCGCTTTCGTCACCGTTGCTCACGCAAGGCAAGGCGGGGGCGCATAAAATTCAAGGGATCGGCGCGAATTTCGTGCCGAAGAATTTCCACCGTGAAGTATGCGATGAGATTGTGACGGTGTCGGACGAACTCGCCTACGAGTATACGAAACGCTTAGCAAAGATAGAAGGGATACTTGTGGGAATTTCGTCGGGCGCGACGCTCGCGGCGGCGGTGGAGCAGGCGAAAAAACCCGAAAACGTGGGGAAGAATATCGTGATGATATTCCCTGACGACGGGGGCAGGTATTTGTCTATCGGATTATATAAATAAATGCTTTAGACGCTTGACAAAATAAAAAATTTTTCGTATAATAAGAATATAAATATTGTTAGGGGTGCTCTATATGAAAAAGATATTGTCTTTTATTGCGGCAGGGGTAATAGGCTTTGCGTTGTTTTTATACCTGTTTGCGCCTATTCTCGAATGCTATGGCGAAACAATAAACGTTATCGATGTATTGGACGATTCTGCGACGCCTATGATCGTATTCACCGTTCTTTTTATGATCGCTTGTTTGATCGGTGCGATTGTTTTGGGACGAACGAATAATAACGTCGTGGGATTTGTTTTTGGCGGTATTTCCGTTTTAACGGCAATTTTCTGCTTTTGCGCGAAAGAATTTATTATCACCGATTACGGTTTAGAATCGATGAGTGACTATTTCGAATTGGGTGGTGGCGCAGTTCTTTCGGGTATATTGATGTGCATCGGGGCGGGCTTACTGTTCGGCTCTGCGACAATAAAACAAGGAGGATTAACAATGAATTCTACACCTACACCAAACAACTATAACACGCCAAACAATCCCACTCCATTGAGTCAGGAAGAGAAACAAAACAATTTGGTTCGTTTCTTATTGACCTTTTTCTTGGGGTGGATCGGTAGCCTTATCATCAACCACAGTACATTAAAACCGCGTGGATTTACGTCGAGAACGTTGGCGTATTTGTTCCTTAGTATGATTACGTTTGGAATTTACGGCTTGGTTGCGTCGATTTGTAATTTGGATTTCAACCCTGCGAGCGCTACGAACGTCGGTTATTTCCGTGACGGAACGGACACGTATGCGCCTACACCTACACCATTCGAGGAAACGGCTACTTCCCAAGCGTATACGCCCGATCAAACGGCTACCCCCGTTCAAACGTGTGCGGAACAAAAATCGCAAGCAGATTTCAGCAAGCAATTCGAAGAAATGCAAATGTTGAAAAAGCTTTTAGACGAGGGTATTATTACGCAGGAAGATTTCGACGCGAAGAAAAAGGAAATCTTGGGGTTATAAGAAAATTGCGCATAAAAAAGGACTTCGGAACGTTCCGAAGTCCTTTTTACTTTACAAGTGTTATAGCGAGCCTAAAAGCCATACGGCAAACGCGCAGTATACTGTAAGCGAGAGTACGTCGACGATCGTGGTAATAAACGGGGATGCGACGACCGCCGGGTCGAGATGGCATTTCTTTGCAAGCAGGGGCAAGATTGCGCCGATAAGCTTTGCGATGAGTACGGTCACGAATAACGAAATACAAATGACGAACGCAACCATCATGCCGTTGTCGACTTTATAGAGCTGATCGATTAAAAGCAGTTTGCCAAAGCAGGCGACGGACAAAATTGCGCCGAGTATGACCGCGACGCGGATTTCTTTCCAAACGACTCGCCAAAGATCGGAAAAAGAGATTTCCTTTAAGGCGATCCCGCGGATCATCATTGCCGCCGCTTGCGAGCCTGCGTTTCCGCCCGTACCCATTAGCATGGGCATACACGCCGTTAAAATGATGCCGTAGACGGGCATATTCAAGGTGGTTTCGTTGGCGGAGATGATCAGTCCCGTAAAGGTTGCGGACAAAAGCAATAATAATAGCCACGGCAAACGGTTTAAACAGATACGCAAGGCGCTCGTTTTCAGATAGGGTTTGTCGGTAGGTGTGACAGCCGCCATCTTCGAGATGTCTTCCGTATTTTCTTCTTGCAGGACGTCCATTGCGTCGTCGACGGTGACGATCCCGACAAGGCGTTTTTCTTTATCGACGACAGGCAAAGCCAAGAACCCGTAATCGGAGATCGTCCGCGCTACGTCTTCTTTGTCTTCTTCGGTGTGCGCGTAGATGACGTTCTCGTTCATTACGTCTTGTATCAGCGCGGTTTTTTGCGCCAACATCAAGTCTTTCGCCGTCACAAGCCCCAGGAGTTTATTCGTTGTGTCCGTGACGTAGCAGGTATAGATCGTTTCCTTGTCGATTGCCGTACGGCGGATACGCTCGAACGCGTCGTCTACCGTCATGAACGGGCGCAGGGAAACGAACTCGATGGTCATAATACTGCCTGCGCTATCCTTGGGGTATTGCAGGATTTTGTTGATATAAGCGCGCGTTTCTTGGTCGCTTTGTGCCAAAACGCGCTTGACGATACTTGCGGGCATTTCTTCTAGGAAGTCGACCGTATCGTCCAAGAACAATTCGTCTAAAACGGCTTTAATTTCGCTATCGGAAAGCTTATGGATCAGTTTTTCCTGGAAATCGCTGTCCGTTTCGACAAAGGTTTCTGCAGCGAGATCTTTGGGGAGAATACGGAACAAAAGCAAAAGATCGGTGTCGCTTTCCGTTTCTTCGAAGATTTCCGCAAGGTCGATTGCGTTCATCGAAGAAAGTAGGGGTTTTAAGACGGCGTAATTCCGCTCCTTTAACAGTTGCAAAATTTCGTCCGTTTCCGCAATTCGGCGCACGATTTCTTGGGGCATTTCTTCGATAATGTCCACCGTGTCCGCAAGGGAAACTTCGTCCATAACTTTTTCCAACTCGTCGTCGTGCAAACCGCCGAGAATTTGCTCCTGCAACGACGTGTCCAAAAGGACGAGTACGTCCGCGAGTAAATCGCTGTCCAACGCCCGACAAAATGCAGACAAATCTTGCGTTTCCATCTCTCCTAAAACGCTTGCAAGTTCTTCTGCGGTTAATTTGTTGGCGAGCTGTATAGCGCTTTCAAAATCTTGCGCTTGTAATAATTCGTTTAATGACAATTCTTTTTCCATTCTACTCTACTCCTAAAAATTTGTAAAATCGTTAAGGTAGCGTATACTCGTCGTGGGTTAAGGTGCGGAGCGCAAGGAAAAACCGTCCGCTACGAAAAGCCGACTTAGCGGGTCTACGCTGGTACTGTGATAATCACTCATAGATCGTTTCTCCTTTTTGCTTGGCGATTGTCAAGCGATTTTTTTTATTGTTTGCCGTTATTCATCCTTCTCGTTTTTGTGAGAACGGAGAAGTAGAAAATCGGTTAAAATACAGATGGCGAACGCACCGAGTAAAAGATAGGCAAGACGGAAAACGGCGTCTTTATCGCTTTCCGTTTCTCCGTAGATTTGCGTTTGCAGTTGCGGAGGCGTGCCGTCGAATAACGCGACGTACGAAACGGGGACGTAGCCCGTTTGCGTTGTTCCGTCCGCAAGGGTGTACGAAATTTCGTAATAGGGATAATCCAAACGGCTAATCTCGCTTAACACGGTGATTTTTGCGCCACGCTCCAACGTAGTGTCGATGGTCAAAAGCGTGTTCAAACAGGGGAATTTGTATACCGAGATCGCGTTGGTGACGTAGCCGACGAGATTTCGGCCACTATAGTCTTGTACGTAGTCCGTTTCCGAAAGTTTTGAAGAAAATGCGGAGAGTACGAGATAAGTCGAATAATGTCCTGCCCGTTCGTCGAATACCGCGAGTACGTCATAGAAAGACGTTTCGCCGATTTTTAAGGCCGTTCTCGAAAGTGCGGAGCGGTGGAAACCCACGTAGGGGAAATATTCCGCGCCGTTTAATTTGGTTAAATCAAATTCAATCAGTACCGCGTCGGGTTGGATTTCAACGACGTCGAAGGACGTATTCGCGTTCGAGAAGATTTGCTCGTCCGCGTCGCCGACGGGTAAGGTTTTCATAGTCGGCAAGAGTAAGGCGTTCGTTTCCGTGACGTAATTGCCGTTGTAAAGTACGTACGTTGCGCTTTCCTGGAAACACAGCGCGAACGAGATTGCTTCGGGGGATTTTCCGTAAACGAGTTGCTCGTCGATAGGGAATGCCGAAGTTTGTTCGTATTCGTCGGTGTTGGTTGCTTTCGGGGAGTATTTGTACAACGTGTTTTTACAGAGCGCGTAGACGTTGCGTTCGTAGTCCACAGCGGTTTCCGTGATGCCTGCAGGTAAGTTTGCGTAGAGCTTTACGCCTTCTTCGCCCGTGTCGGAGAATTCCTTTTCCGAATAGCGGTACAAAGCGTTGCCGTTTACCGTATATAAATAGCCGTATACGTCCGAAGAAAGCGCGGACGTTTCGTAGGTGTGTTTTAACGTTTCCGTTTGCGTCCACGTGTTTCCCGTCAAGGAGAGTTTATAACAACGGTTGGTGTCCGTCACTAGATAGTATGCGCCGTAAACGCCCGTTGCTCCTACAAGCGAGCCGTTGACGTCCGTTTCCGTCAGCGAAAACAATAATTTCCCGTAATCCGCTTGGGAAAGGGAGTAAATGGCTACTTGTTTATCGCCTGCGACGAGCAAAGTCGTTTCCGACGAGGCAAGGAGCGTCGCGTGGATTTCCGACGGGATCGGGGCGGAAAAGGTCTTTTTCGAAACGTCGTACACGGAAATACGACGGTTGCCGTTGTCGGCGATAAATAAGCGATTATCCGAAAGGTGTAATTTGTTTGCCCCGTTTAAGCGGTGTAAGGAATCCGATTGCGCGGAGATTTCAAAATCGGTAAACCCGCGTTTTTCCACGGAAAATTGACGGATCGAGTTGCCTTTTACCGCATAGAAGAACCCGTCGCCTTTTGCCGTAAGCGCGGTAAATCCGCCCGTCGCTTGTAAAATCGGGGGGACGTTTTCCGCGAAAGTGACGTCCCGTAATTCTGTTAGATTATAGGCGTAGAACGTTCCGTTTGTCGAGCAAGCGAACGTGTTCCCTGCAATCGCCATAGAGAAAACGGAATAAGGGAACGTCGCGATGGGCAAATTGCCGTTTTCCGTCGCCCGATAGAGCGTTGTGCCGTTGAAAAAGCACAGTTCGTCTTGCCAAAAGGCAAGCGGTGTCGCCGTGGATAATCCGTCTGCAACCGTTGTGGGTAAAGCTGTTCCCGTAAGATCGGCTTTGACGATTTTTGCGCCGATCGTGAGTACTGTGTAATAGAGAGTGTCGTTGCGAATACAAAACGTTCCGCAGTTGGCGTACGCAGTTGCTTGCGCCACAGCCGTTCCGTCAAATAACGAAGAAAGCGCAAGTGTGTACAGTTTGCCGTTGTCGTCTAGATAATACGCCGTTTGCCCGTATAGTTGGATTTTGACGATTTCGTGTTCGTGTTCGTAAGTGTAATACGCCGATTGCGTGGCGTCGTAAACGTATAAATCCTTTCCGTCGGCGATCGCCGTATGCTCGCCGTCGGCAGAAACGTCTTTCGTTGAAGTCAACGAAAGGTATTGTTCGTACGAAGACGGGGAAAGCAGTTTTGTTTCCGTCGTTTGCGTCGTTTGCGTCAAAGCAGGCTCGGTTGCGCTCGCTGAAAAATCCCCAAGCTGGATTGCCGAATACAAACAGCCTACGGATAAAACGGATAAAATTGTCGCCACGATTTTCTTCATACAGTACTATTATAGCACATTTCCAAAGGAAATGCAATCTATTCAAAGCAAAATTTTTTCACGGGACAACTTTTCAAAAAAAAATTTTTATTGGGAAATCTTTCCAAATTTTTAAAAAACAGGCGTACGTTTGTCATAATTAAAATGCTATAATCAGTAAAAAGCGAACAAATGTTCGTGTTTTCTCTCAAATAAACGGGACTGTGGGCTTGTTTTTTGGGGAATCGGTGTGATAATAAGCCCGAACAACGCAGGCGACATAGCGCAAAGGAGATGATGGTTTTGGAAAAGTACGCGAAGATCGTGCTGTATACGTATCCGTTGCTAGCGACGGTGGAAGAAGATTACATAGAGCATATTAAAAACCGTGCGATACTATCGTATCGGGATCGGAATTCGGCGTTGCAACTTGCCGAGTATTTGGCGAGAGAGATTGTGGAAAAACGAAATCTGGAATGGTTGAAAGAGCTTATAAAAAAGGTGGTTGGACAATTAAGTGACGTGGAAAGGGCTTTAACCGAAGCGCGGTATTTTAAACGGAAAAGTACACAGCAAAAGGCTTTACTACTTGAAAAAACGCAGGGGCGGTTGGGAAGCCGTAGTAAGTATTTTCGTTTGCAGTCCCGTTTGGGGGACAAGCTGGGTGCGATGTTGCAAAGCGCGGGGCTTACCAAAGAAGTGTACGAGAGTACGTTTGAAGGCATGGAGATTTTCCGATGGGCGAAACGGTTGGTCGAACGGGAAGAACAAAAGGATTATCCCAGCGTATCGTCCGTTTCGTAAGGCGGTTTGCGCGGTGGACGTAAGATGAGTGTGGCAAGTAGCGGAACGAGTAGGCAAAGCGCGATGAGTATGGCGATTTGCGCAGGTGACGACGAGCGGGATTGCTCTTGCGGGGGTTCGGGATCGCTCGGCGCGACGGTTTCCAAGGACGCCAGATAATCGGCATATTCGGTGTTTTCTTCAAAAGAAAAGCCGATGGGTTTGGGTACGTAGCCGAATTCGGTGTCTTGTAATACGTAGCAATAGGTTTCCGAGCCGACGAGAAAATCGCCGTAATAGGCGCAGGAGACGGTAAGCTCGGTGAGGAAAGACGAGTTGGTAAATTCTCCGTATTCGATTTTGTATTTGACGTCGAAAACGTAGGAAAGGTAGGGGCGCACGGGGGTGTAGTCGACAAACGTCAATAGGTTGGTCTTGGCGTAGCCGATTAACCGTCGGTAGCTTGCGCTGTCCGTTTGGTATTCGATTTTGCAGTACTCCGCGCCGTATTCCATCAGTCGGACGTAATAGGTTTCGGGGAGAAGGAAAATGCCTCGACGCTCGTCCGGGGCGGAATAGAAGTAGGTGGAGTGATTAAGAACGCAGGCGTAATCGCCGACTTTGGGAGGCGATGCAAGGTCGTCCGCTTGCGCGGAATGAGAAAGGCGGATTCCGCCGAAGAATAGGATTTGTAAAAGGAAGATGGGCAAGAGCGCCGTGAATAGAAGTTTTTTCATCATAGTTTGCCTTTTGGGAAAATATTGCGTTCTATCATTGTATAAGAAATTTCCGTGGGGTTTTTGACGGATCGAAGGTGGTTATGAGAGAAATTGTAGAAAAACTGTATCGGATTGAGGCGGAACAAAAGCGCCGTAGGGAAGCCGATCGATTACTCCGTTATAATACGGGAGAGAAAAAACACGAAAAGCAGTTGGCGTTTCATAAGTGTAAAAAGAGAAATCGTTGGGTGTTTGGGGGAAACCGTTCGGGGAAAACGGAATGTGGGGCGGTGGAGTGCGTATATATGGCGCGGGGAATACACCCCTTTCGGGAAAACCGTAGGGACGTGTGCGGGTGGGTGGTTTCTCTTTCGCAACAAGTGCAACGGGACGTCGCGCAAAAGAAGATTTTGCAATACCTTAGAAAGGATTGGATTGAGGACGTCGTGATGTTGAGCGGTAGAAAGGATGCTCCTGAACACGGCATTATCGATTTTATCCGCGTGAAAAACGCGCTGGGGGGGAGTTCCGTGATCGGGTTTAAAAGTTGCGATCAGGGACGGGAGAAGTTCCAGGGGACGTCGCTTGATTTCGTTTGGTTTGACGAAGAACCGCCCGAAGACGTGTATGCTGAGTGTCGTATGCGGATCATCGATCGGCAAGGGGATATTTTCGGGACGATGACGCCTTTAAAGGGCAGGACGTTCGTTTATAACGAGATTTATTTAAACCGACACGCCGATCCCGAAGTTTGGTACGAGTTTATGGAGTGGGCGGACAATCCGTACTTGAATGCGGATGAAATTTCGGCGTTGGAACGGAGCATGGACGAGCGAGTGTTGCAGTCCCGTCGGTATGGGAAATTCTTAAGCGACGGCGCAGGGCTCGTGTATCCGGAATTCGACGAGAACGTGCACGTGATCGAACCGTTTTCGATTCCCAAAGAATGGCAAGACGGCATTTCCATTGATCCGGGACTAAACAATCCGCTGTCCGCGCATTGGTATTGCGTGGATTTCGACGACAACGTGTACGTCGTTGCCGAACATTACGAAGCCGGGCGGGATATCGATTATCACTCGACGAAAATCAAAGAAATTTGTCAAGGGTTGGGGTGGCATACCGATTACAAGGGTAGGATTTGCGCGTTGATCGATAGTGCGGCGAAACAGCGGACGCTCGGGAGCGTCAAGAGTGTGGTGGAGCTGTTCTACGAGCGGGGGATTTTGGTCAATCCTGACGTGGAAAAGGATTTGTTCTCGGGGATTGCCCGTGTGAAAAGTTATCTCAATCAGAAGAACGGGTTGCCGAATTTGTACATATTCAAGAACTGTGTGAAGTTGATTTCCGAACTCAAAGGGTATTATTGGGGGAGCGGGGATTTGCCGAGAAAGGCGGACGATCACGGGTT
>JAGAKN010000007.1 GCA_017625565.1 Clostridia bacterium | reverse complement strand
TGAGATGAACGTGGGGGTGATGGCTTTCATTGTGAAAGGCTGCATACCATCTCAGATCTTCAATGGCAATTCCCATGCTGTCGGCGAGGTTGGATGCCTGACTTCGAAGCAATGTTCGCCATGCGTTTGCGTTATCGTAACGCAATCGTTTTCACTTGCTTTTTCTTCATACGTATTCTCTCTTATGTTATTGCTTACTATCAGTATACCATACTCTATCGTTTTTTTCAAGACTTCAAGCACGGATTTTGTAAAATTTTCGTTCCTAGAACGCTTGCATTTTTCATTTCCGATATGCTATAATGAAAAAAACAAAACGAAGGTAGATTTATGCGATTTCTCTTTGCATCCGACTCCTATAAAGGCAGTCTTTCTTCTCAAACAGTCAATCAAATTCTTGCAGATGCGGCCAAACAGATTTTCCCCGATTGCGTTTGCGATCAAGTCGCAATTGCAGACGGCGGGGAAGGTACGTTAGAAGCTTTCCTTTCCCAAAAAACGGGTCGTCGCATTGAAATTTCCGTACACGATCCCCTGTTCCGCATCCGCCCTGCAAGCTATGTGGTCAGCGGCGACACCGCCGTAATTTGTATGGCGGAGGCTTCTGGTTTGCCTTTGCTCTCCGAAAACGAACGCAATCCCTTATGGACGACCACCTACGGCACGGGCGAGCTGATTTTACACGCCTTACAAAACGGCTATAAAAATATCGCGATCGGAATCGGCGGGAGCGCCACAAACGACGGTGGCATGGGCGCAATGATCGCGCTCGGCGCACAGTTTTTAGACGTGAACGGCAACCCGTTACGCGGAATCGGCAACGACCTGCAATCGGTTGCGCGTATCGACCTTTCCAAACTCTCTCCGCTAATCCAAAAAGCAAAATTTACGATTATGTGCGACGTAACCAACCCGTTGCTCGGCGAAACGGGCGCAACGTATACATACGGTCCGCAAAAGGGCGCTACTGCCGAGATTTTACTCCTTTTAGAAGCGGGAATGACGAACTACGCACAACATCTCAACGAAGTATTCCAAACGGACGTACAAACCGTCCGTGGCGGGGGTGCGGCAGGTGGGCTCGGCGCTGCATTAAAACTGTTTTTGAACGGAGAAATGCAATCGGGAATTGACGTTTTACTGGACATCGCCGGATTTGACGAACTTGTCGCAAAAGCCGATTTCGTATTCAGCGGAGAAGGTCGGATCGATTGGCAGTCCGCAAACGGAAAAGTACTTTCTGGGCTCGGAAAACGCTGTCAACGCGCAGGAAAGCCCTTGATTTGTATCGCTGGGAGTCTTGGAAAAAACTTTGAAGAGATTTATCAACAAGGCGTAACCGCAGCTTTCTCCATTCTGAACAAACCGATGTCTTTACAGGAAGCGATAGACAACTCGGAAAAGCTATTACACGCAACGGCGGAAAGTATCTTCCGTATCCTAAAAACAAACGTATAACGAAAATCCCGAATGCAATTTCTCGCATTCGGGATTTTTTATTTTTTCAATTTTTATTCCGATTTCTTTGATTCGACAATTCCTTCACCAAGTGCTTGGAAACCTTGCCCACGCACTTCAACCGAGTCGTTGATGATGATAAACGCTTTCTCATCGATACCGTTGACGATTTGTTTGAGTTGCGAAAGCTGATGATTTTTTACGCAAGTCAACAATACGTCATGATCTTGATGCGTATACATACCCTGCCCGTCTAACATGGTAATCCCACGCGGACTGTTTTTGAGTAGCGTTTCTGAAATCTCTTGCCCCTTGTCCGTAATCACGATACAAAGCTTAGATTTGTCTAAGCCGACCAGGATGATTTCCGAAACTTTCGTGCTAACGAAAATGACGATCAATGCGTACAACATATTATCGGGGTTTTCGGTGAAAATCGCGCCCAAAACAACGATAATTCCGTCTAAAATCCCTACGCATACGGGAATTTTCAAGACCTTGATAAATCGGTTGATTACTCTGCCGAGTAGCTCCGTTCCCCCACTCGAATATTCGAATTTTACGAACAATCCAATAGCGATCCCCTGGCAAACCCCGCCGTATAACGCCGCAAGTACAGGATCTTCGGTCATGGGGTTTAAAAACTCCAACAAGTCGGTCGCCACCCCTAAGACGACGATGGTCAAAAGACATTTGGCGATAAATTTCCATCCACAAAACTTCAACCCGATCAACAAAACGGGGACGTTCAAAGCAATCAAAATCATACCGATTTTCAGCTTTTCATTGAGTAAATGGAGCAGTACCGCAAGCCCCGACATACCGCCTGCGACAATGGAATTCGGTGCTAAGAAGAGCACCGTACTAAGCGCGTAAGCTACGCACGCCACCAACATAAAGAAATAACCTTGTAGATATTTGACAATCTTTTGTTTTTCCATAACCGAACCTTTACCCGCGGAATCTTCCGAATACTTCGTTGACCTTTGCAAAGCTTGCAAACGAACCTGGATACGCTTGAATGATTTTCATCATTTTACCCACTTGTTTTTTGCGGATAATGCACACCAGCATATACTTTTCCGTATGCGAATACATCCCTTGCACGCGGATTTCCGTAACACCGTGCCCCAATTCTTCCAATAAACGTTTGGAAATTTCTTCGGGCTTATCGGTGACAATTTCAAATTTATAGCCGTTTCTCACCCCCGCCAAAATACTATCTACCACGATGTTTGCGATAAACAAATTCAACAAAGTACAAATCACGGGCGTAATTTTCATGCCGTAGGCAAAAAAGGAAATTCCAACGACGCTACTATCTAGCGCCAACGCAACCCATGCGATATTCGTCGCAGGACGAAAATGCTTGATGAGCGCGGAAATTGCGTACGTACCACCGCTCGCACCGAACCTCTTTAAGCAAATGGAAAAGCCGATCCCTGAAATTACGCCCGTCGCAATACAAGCGAATACGATCTCGAAATCTTCTGCATTATTTGCCGCGCAGTACGGTTTCCAACCCCACCATTTGAAAATCTCCGTGCCTAAAGACTGTGTAATAATATATAAACTGAGTATCAAGCCAAGCTTTTTATTGACGAATATACTCACCAAAATAAAAATCGGGAGATTGAACGCAATCATCAACACCGCCCAACTGACTTTATCATCTAACCAATGATAGGTAATGGTTGCCAAACCACCGACGCCACCGGGCGCAAACCCGTTGCTGTTCTGAAAAAAGTAATACGCAACGGAAACGATCAACCCTGCCGTGATTGCCACCAATACGTCTAACAAGTATTGTTTTATCTGATTTTTCTCGGACATTTTCTTCTTCCTTTTTCCTTTGTTTCTAGGACAGTATTCATTATAGCATATAAAAATCCTATTTGCAACTGATTACGAAAGAAAGAACGGGAAGATTTTCCCGCTCTTTCCGTATTTATATGACTTGTTGTTGCACTTGTTCTTCACGGAGACGGCTTAACCGTTCCAACTCGCTAAATCTCCCACCGAGCGACATTAACTCTTCGTATGAACCGACTTCCACCATCTTTCCTTCTTCCATTACGACGATCCGATCGGCATTTCGGATGGTAGACAATCGATGTGCCACGACGAATGTCGTGCGGTTTTTCACCAAACGCTCGATGGCTTGTTGCACGTGAAATTCTGCCACATTATCTAACGCCGACGTCGCTTCGTCCATAATCAAAATCTTCGGGTTGCGTATGAGCGCCCGCGCAATGCTTACCCGCTGTCGTTGCCCGCCCGAGAGTTTGTCTCCACGCTCTCCAACCTGCGAATCCAAGCCTTTGGGGAGCGACGGCAAAAATTCCGTAATGCTTGCATCTTCAATCGCTTTTTGCAATTGTTTTTCCGTATAACTATCTAACCCATACGTGATATTCTCCCGTATTGTGCCTGAAAAAAGAATGCTATTTTGCGGTACGACGGACAAGAAACGCCGATACTCCTGCAAAGAGATTTCGTCGAGCGGTTTTCCGTCGATCAAAATTCGTCCTTCCGTTGGCGAAAGCAACCCGATTAATAGATTCATAATTGTACTCTTTCCCGAACCCGAGCTCCCCACAATCGCAATTCGTTCACCCTTTTTGACGTGCAAGTCGAAATCCTGAATCACGGCTTTACTTTCGTTGGGATAATGGTAGCTAACCTTACAGAAATCTACGTCGCCCTTGATAGATTTGACAAGTTTCCCACCATCCCGTTCGATATCGTCAGCGTGCATAATCTCCGAGAGCGAGCGCAAAGCTTCCCCGCCCGACGCTATTGTCGGATACAACGCGATCAATTGTTGAATCGAACCGTTAATCGATACAAACAGGGATTGAAAGAGTACGACTTCCCCAATGGAAATATGCCCTTTCAAAGCCAAAAACACGCAAAAGAACAAACAGCCGACGGAAAGGATTTGTCCGATTACCCACATAAACGAACCAAACCACGCTTCCGTTTTATCCATACGCAAACCCGCCGTTTTAACCAAGTCGATCCTTTGTCCTAACGCGTAGCCTTCGCCCGCGACCAAGCCGTGGGCTTTGGTAATCATCATCATTTGCAGGGCAGTGGTCACCTTGGATGATAAATTCTCGTTTTCCATACGGTATTGAAAACGTTCCTTCCGCATTGCTCGACGAAAACCGAGCATCACCAAAACATTAATAGGAATCACCAACAGAAAAAACAGTGTGACAAAGGCGTTTTTATATAAAGAAATTCCAATCGAAACGATTGTGCCAATGATGGCAGGTAGAAAGCTAAATACTATCGTACGATAGTATACTTCCACACTGTCAATATCGCGCAGGAATTTCGACTGAATCTTCCCTTCTTCAATTTCGCGGTGGTAAGTAATCGAAAGGCGTTGCAACTTTCGAATAACGCCACTTCGGATCTCCGACATCGTCGAACGTATGCGTTTATTGACGATCGACGAACGCCACGCCGTAGAAAAAATGTTTTGAAAGATAATCAGCACCGCAAATATACCCTCAATAAACAATCTACGAACGTATCCGTCGGGACGAGCCGTCGCAACGTCGATCACGTCGCTAGTGATTAAGGGAATTAGCCAAACGGGCGACGCTTGCAAAAAATAAATAAACGTTGTGATCAACAAGCTTTTCCAATCCTTTCGCAAAAGCTTGAGTATGTACCCTTCTTTCCGAGTGTCCTTTGTTTCGCCATAGCCGAATAACCGCTCCATTTCGGGAATACGGTCTTTTTGCGTATTCCTACGCTGCTGGTGTGCTTCCGTCGCCTTGAAACTTTGCTTTGACATACACATTTCTCCTTTGCGTTTTGGGCGCAAATTCCTTTGAAAACGCAGCGTATCCCTACGCAATTTTGCATATTATAGCACAGCAAAATATAAATGTCAATCGTTGAAAGAAAAATATTTTTATAATTTTTCAACCAAAAACGCACCCTGTTTCCAAGGCACGTTTCTCCTTATTCCTTTTTGAGTTTTAATAGCATTACTTCATCATATTTAGGCGAGTATAAGATATCTATTTCCTTGTCAATGAATTGATAAAAAACCGTATCATAACCATTCGATTCTTTCGTTCCGCTACATCGGAAAATAAAATTGTTTTCATGAAAAAATTGAATTTTTATTTTTAAATATGGAAACCATGAGCGGCTATATCGCTCCGCAACTTTCCATACAAAAGCTTTTAATAAAATAGCATCTTGCAACCATACTTTTATTCGTTTTCTTAATAACATATTTTTTATAATTACATATAAACCAATACCTGTCAAAAACAGAGATACAGAAAACATCACAAAAAATTCTTCAAGGCTTCTCGAAGGGTCAAATAAATACACAAAGGTATAACTCAAACAAAATCCACAAATAAAAATATATAGATCACAGAATAGAAGTAATTGTCTTGACCATACTCGTCCATATTTTAATGAAGCAACAATATCTTTCACTTTGCAGTCCCTTTGCTCAATGCGTTGTATCATTTTTCTTTTCATTATTATATATAAACCCGCAACTTTTGTCAAGCCTTTTAAAATATTGTAAAAAGCCACGGGTTTTCGCCGCGACCTTTTATGCTATAAGATAGGACTTAGACGTCCTGTATTTTCGTAAACCGTTGGTAGGTTTTTCCGTCCCGTTCTACCCGATCAAACCACATGATCGCAGGACGCACCCATACTTCTTTTTCGCCGTATAACGCGCGATAAACGACCATTTCCTCTTGCGTCTCGCTATGCTTTCCGACGCACAAAACTTCGTATTCTCCGCCTTTAAAATGACGGTATTTTCCCCTTTCGATTTTCATTTCAGTTTCCCAAGCACTTCACAAGTACTGCCTTTTGCGCGTGCAGGCGATTTTCCGCTTCGTCGAAAATTTCGTTTGCGTGCGCTTCGAATACTTCCGCCGTGATTTCCTCTTCCCGATGCGCCGGCAAACAATGCAAAACCATCGCCTTGTCGTTTGCGACCTTCATTACGTCCGCGTTGATTTGGTAGCCCTTAAAAATCTTCTTGCGTTCTTCCGCTTCCCCTTCTTGCCCCATGGACGCCCAAACGTCGGTATAGAGCACGTCCGCGCCCGTAGCCGCTTCCAACACGTTATCCGTACAAGTAAACTTGCCGTTTTCCGACGCCCAAGCCATAATCTCCGCGTCGGGGCGGTAGCCTTCGGGACAAGCCACGGAAACTTCCATACCCATCTTAATCCCACCGACAATCAGGGAGTTGGTCATGTTGTTCCCGTCGCCGATATAGCAAAGCTTATTGCCCTTGATCGAGCCCTTGTATTCACGAATGGTCATCAAATCGGCAAGCACTTGACAAGGATGGCAATAATCCGTAAGCCCGTTGATTACGGGGATCGAGCCGTATTTCGCCAAGTCTTCCACTTCCTTTTGCGCAAACGTACGGATCATAATTCCGTCGAGATAGCGCGAGAGCACCCGTGCCGTATCTTCCACCGGCTCTCCACGACCGATTTGTAAATCGCGAGAACTTAAAAACAACGCCGAACCCCCAAGATCGTACATGCCCACTTCAAAGGAAACACGGGTGCGGGTAGACGATTTTTCAAAGATCATACCAAGCGTTTTCCCTGCCAAAAGGTGGTGTTTCATACCGTTTTTCTTTTCATATTTCAGTTGATCGGCAAGATTTAAAATTTCGCTAATTTCCTTTTCTGATAAATCCATCAATTTTAATAAATGTTTCATTTTGCACATACTTCCTTGATTATTTTTATTGCTTTTTCCAAAAGTTCTTTGGGAATATTCAATGCCGGCAACAACCGCATTTTATTTTTCGCCTTGATGACAAGTACGCCCTTTTCCATACATTCCGCGATGACTTCCGATACGTCGCGCTCGCATTCCACGCCGATCATTAGCCCCATGCCCGTCACGGATTTCACACCGTTCGCGCCCGTCAGCTCGCGGAAAATATATGCACTCTTTTCTCGTACTTCCGACAACAAACTTTCATCAATACGGCTTAACACGTATCCTGCAGCCGCCGCGCACACGGGATTTCCGCCGAACGTTGAACCGTTCAACCCCGCCGTGAACAACCCAGCCGACTTTTCTCCGAGCAACGTCGCCCCGATCGGCAAACCGCCTCCCAAGCCCTTTGCCGTCGTAAGCACGTCGGGCTGAATGCCGAATTGTTCGAATGCGTATAACGTACCCGTTCTGCCGTTGCCCGTTTGCACTTCGTCTACGATCAAAAGCAAGTTTTCTTTTTCCGCAAGCTTTGCAACCGCCTGTACGTATTCCTTTTCTAACGCCACGACACCGCCTTCGCCTTGCACCAACTCCAGCATAATCGCGCAACATTTTTGCGTTTTAACAAGCGTTTGCATTTGCGCAAAATCGTTGGGCTTGGCGTACACGAACCCGTCCGTCATCGGCGTAAAATGTTCGTGGAAAACGTCCTGTCCCGTTGCAGAAAGCGTTGTAATCGTCCTGCCGTGGAAACTGTTTTTTAGCGTAATAATCGTCGAATAATCCTTACCTTTTTGCAATTCCCCATACTTTCTCCCCGCCTTAATCGCGCACTCGTTGGCTTCCGCGCCGGAGTTGGAAAAGAACACTTTTTGCATCCCCGTACGCTTACACAGCGTTTCCGCCAAAAGCGCGCAGGGCGCGTTGTAATATAAATTCGACGTATGTTGAATTTGATCGAGTTGTGCCACAACCGCTTGTTTCCAACCGTCGTCGGCAATCCCCAAGCCGTTTACCGCAATCCCCGTGCCAAGATCGATATATTCGTTCCCGACCGCGTCGTAAACGAGCGAACCCTTGCCTTTAACAAGTTCCACGGGAAACCGCGCGTAGGTATTCGCAACGAATTGTTTGTCTAACGAAATAATATCCATACTATTTTCCTGCCGTTAAATATGATTTCCCGAAACGAACATCGTCCCGATCCCTTCGTCCGTCAGCGTTTCAATCAAAATCGAATGCGGAACTCTGCCGTCGATAATAAATACTTTATGCACGCCACGCCGAATGGCTTCGATGCAGCAGTTGATTTTCGGGATCATTCCCCCGCTAATCACGCCGTCTTTGATGAGTTTAGGCGCGTCGCTAACGTAGACCTTAGAAATGAGCGTAGACGGATCGTCCTTATCCCGAAGTAAGCCCACGGTATCCGTCATCGAAATCAAGCTTTCCGCTTTGAGTTCGCCTGCTAACCTTGCCGCTACGGTATCCGCATTGATGTTATACACGTTGCCGTCTGCGTCACAACCGACGGTGGAAACAACGGGGATATACCCCTTTTCCAAAACGTCCGTGACGACTTCCACGTTCACTTCGGTCACGTCCCCGACGTATCCCAAACGCGCGTTTGCGACTTTCGCCTGTACCATATGTCCGTCGATCCCACAAAGCCCGACGGCTTTTCCGCCTTTCCGTTGTAAAAGGTTGACGAGATTTTTATTGACTTTCCCCGCAAGCACCATTTGGACGATTTCCACCGTTTCCTTGTCCGTCACACGCAAGCCGTCTACAAATTCCGATTTCTTCCCGACTTTGGTGAGCATTTCGGTAATTTCCGGGCCACCGCCGTGCACGAGTACGACTTTTACCCCGATCAACGACAGGAGCACGATATCGCCCATAACGGCTTCTTTCAGCTCTTCGTTAATCATCGCGTTTCCGCCGTATTTGATAACGACGATTTTGTCCGTATATTTTTGAATATACGGCAAAGCTTGCGTTAAAACTTCTGCTTTTTGTTCCATTGTCAACGTAATTTTTTCCTTTTGCATAATTGCCCCTTTTTAAGTACGATAATCCCCGTTAATTTTTACGTAATCGTAAGTAAGATCACAACCCCAAGCCGTCGCTTTTCCGTCACCGTCGCCAAGCGAAATCAAAATTTCAATCTCCGCTTCCGTCAAGACCGTTTTCGCGAGTTCTTCGGAAAATTCTACACCCGCGCCCTTTTCGCAAACAACGATTTGTCCTGCCTTGGATCGGAATGCTACCCCAACTTTTTGTACGTCCACGTCCGCGCCGGAATAGCCGATTGCACAAAGCACCCGTCCCCAATTCGCATCCGCGCCGAACATTGCCGCCTTAACTAGCGACGAACAAATCACCGATTTTGCAACCGTTCGCGCCGTATCGTCGTCCTTTGCTCCGCAAACCTTACATTCCAGCAACTTCGTCGCGCCTTCGCCGTCCGCTGCAATTTTTCGACACAAATCGTTGGTGACGGCGCTCAGCGCCGAGCAAA
The DNA here is from genome assembly GCA_017625565.1 of Clostridia bacterium. Taxonomy (GTDB): domain Bacteria; phylum Bacillota; class Clostridia; order Christensenellales; family Borkfalkiaceae; genus Scatosoma. Next base: position 40,951 of record JAGAKN010000007.1, on the reverse strand, counting down.
ACGCGTCGTAATCCGCGCCTTCGTCCGTGATTTCCGCATTCCCAGCCTGCCCGTTCGCAAGCACCGAAAGCATATCGTTGGTGGACGTATCGCCGTCGATACTGATCATATTAAACGAGTTCTTCACGTCGTTAGAGAGCGCTTTTTGCAACATTGTAGGCGCAATCGAGCAGTCCGTCGCGATAAACACGAGCATCGTCGCCATATTTGGATGGATCATTCCGCTACCTTTCGCAATGCCACCGATACGGCAAACTTTTCCACCGACTTCGAATTCGAACGCAATTTCTTTGGGTTTGATATCCGTCGTCATAATCCCTTCGCAAGCCAAGCCACTGTTTGCACCGAGCCCTTTTACCAATGCGGGTATGCCGTTTTTTATCGGCGTGATATCGAGCGGTTGCCCGATTACCCCCGTAGACGCCACGACGACGTCTTTTGCGTCAATCCCAAGCTCTATTGCAAGCAGTTGACAAGTTTTTTCGGCGATTTCAATCCCGTTCGCGTTGCAAGTGTTGGCGTTCCCACTATTGCAAATCACCGCTTGCGCTTTCCCATTTTGAAGGTTTTGTTTGGTGACCGTAAGCGGAGCGCCTTTTACCAAGTTTGTGGTATACACCGCCGCCGCAGACGCCAACGTATCGCTGTAGATAAGCGCCAAATCCCGCTTCGTCTTATTTTTACGGATACCGCAATGTACCCCGTTTGCCGTAAAACCCTTTGGCGCGCAAACACCGCCTTGTATTTGTTTTAACATATCTTCTTTCTCCGTTTTCGTCATTACAATATCAATCCTTCCGTGCGGTTTGCACCGATCTTCAAGTTCATACACTCGATCGCAGCGCCCGACGCGCCTTTCCCCAAATTGTCGTAGGTCGCGAGCAATAAAATCCTTTCGTCGTTGCCCGCCACCCCGATCGCCATACCGTCCTTGCCATAGAGCGCTTTACCCGACAAAAAGCCGTGTTCGTCCACGGTGTCCGTATAACGGACGATTTCGCCTTGATATTTTTCTTTATAAATTTCCTGAATTGTGCCCGCGTTCCCTTTTAAAAGTTGGCTGTTAAACAAGGGCACGGTCACCGCCATACCGCTGTAAAAATCGGATACGATCGGGCAAAAAATCGGCGCTTCCGCCAAGCCCGTGATCCCTTGCATTTCTTTCAAATGTTTGTGTTGTTGTCCAAGCGCATACTGTCTAGGCGCGTCCAAAAGCGGACTTCTCTCCGCGCCTTCGTATTCGGCGATCATCTTCTTGCCCCCGCCGCTATATCCCGTTATCGAATGGCAAGTGAGTAGCGCCTTTTCGTCCAACAAGCCTGCTTCGATTAACGGATACACGAGCGCGATAAATCCGCTCGCGTGACAACCGGGTACGGCAATGCGGTTAGAGTGGAAAATTTTCTTCTCGAACGCCGAAGAGAGTTCGGGAAATCCGTACGCCCATTCGGGCAACGTCCGATGTGCCGTCGAAGCGTCGATTACCGTGACGGACGGCGTTTCGATCATAGAAACCGCTTCTCTCGCCGCGTCATCGGGCAAACATAAAAACGCCACGTCCACGCTGTTTAGCGCGTCTTTTCTTGCCGATAAATCCTTTCTGTACGCTTCGGGCAACGTGACGATTTGCAAATCTTTCCGCTCCGACAAGCGCTCGTAAATGCGCAAGCCCGTCGTCCCTGCGCTACCGTCTATAAATACTTTCTTCATGTCTTTTTTCCGTGTTTATTTTTGTAATTCTGCCCGAACGTACGCGGTTTGCTCACGGACGGATTTGGGCGAAGCTCCGCCTTCCGAATTCCGCTTTTCTACGCACGTTTCCAGGGCAATTTCCTTGTATAGATCCTGTTCAAACAACTCGCTATGCTTTTGATAATCTTCCAAAGGATAAGTATCCAAAACGCAGTCCTTTTGAATGCATTCCGCTACGATTTCACCAACGATTTTATACGCCGTACGGAAAGGCATACCTTTTTTCGCCAAATAATCGGCAAGATCGGTCGCGTTGATAAACCCCTTTTGCGCGGCTTTATACGTATTTTCAGCGTATACTTTCATCGTCGCCACCATCGGCGCGAATACCTCCAAGCAAAGGATCACCGTATCCAGCGCGTCGAACGTCGCTTCCTTGTCTTCCTGCATGTCCTTGTTATACGCAAGCGGTAAGCCCTTGAGCATCGTCAAAAGCGCCGTCAAATCCCCGTATACCCGACCTGTCTTTCCGCGAACGAGTTCCGCCATGTCCGAGTTCTTCTTTTGGGGCATAATCGACGAGCCCGTCGTATATGCGTCGTCAAGTTCGACGAACTTAAACTCCCAACTAGACCAAAGAATAATCTCTTCGGAAAAACGGGAAAGGTGCATCATCAAAATGGAAAATGCGGACGTAAGCTCCACGCAAAAATCCCGATCGGATACGCCGTCGATACTGTTTTTTGTCACACCGTCAAAGCCCAAAAGCTCGGCTACGTAGTTGCGGTCGGTGGGATAAGTCGTACCTGCCAACGCGCAACTTCCAAGCGGAGAATAATTCATACGCTTTACTGCATCGCGAATACGCCCGATATCCCGCAAGAACATCATCGCATACGCCATCAATTGATGCCCGAACGAAATGGGTTGCGCGCGTTGTAAATGCGTATATGCAGGCGCAATCACGTCGGCGGTTTCTTCCGCTTTGTCCACGACCACCGCCACTAAATTTTCCGTCAGCGCAACGACTTCTTCCGCTTTATCGCGGAGGTATAAACGGATATCGAGCGCCACTTGATCATTACGACTTCTTGCCGTATGCAAACGTTTCCCTGCGTCGCCGATACGTTTGGTGAGTTCCGCTTCCACGAACATATGGATATCTTCCGCATTCTCGTCAAACAGCAATTTCCCCGTTTGAATATCCTGCAAGATCCCTTCCAAGCCACCGATAATCAACTCCACGTCCGCGCACGATAGAATTCCTTGTTTGGCAAGCATTTTCGCATGCGCGATCGAGCCTTTTATATCCTGCGCGTACATTCTGCAATCGAAACGTATAGACGAATTAAAATCATCTGCTTTTTTATCCAGCGTTTTTTGAAAACGCCCTGCCCACATTTTTTCCATTGATTTCTCCTACCTTTTAAATAGGCTTTTTGCCCGTCGCAAAAGCGACAGGCAAAAGAACGTTTATAAATTTCGTAAAAATTGATACAACAATCTCGCGATTTTTTCCGCGCCTGCATTCGACGGATGCAACCCGTCGGGCATATACGTTTGTTGGATAATCTCTACCGACGGTTGCATTCCGCTTACCTTGTACAAATCAAGCACCGGCAACGAATAATATTCGCAAACGTACCGTATCGCGTTAACGTAATCAATCAGCGGTTGTTTCGTCTGCCCATATTTGTTTACCCTTTCGTATTCGGTAATACGGTGTAAGGGAGTCATAAACATGATAACCGATTTCGGATATTTCTCTATCAAATTTTTACACAAGACTTGCAAAGCGCCGTAAAACGTATCCACCGTTTGATCGGAAAACGTACCAAACGGCGCGTCGCCATGCCCGAAATCGTTTGTTCCGCCGAATACCACTACGATATCCGCTTCGTTGGGCAATCCTGCAACCCGTCCGTTGAAATCCTGATCCCAACGCTCGTCCATGGGGACGTGTTGACGGGCAATCCGCGTACCGCCGATCCCGTCGACGAAGATTTCGCACCCTGAAAGCCGAGCAAATACGTTGGTATACCGATGTTCAATATCCGTAGCCCCTTTTCCTTCTGTAATGCTATCCCCTAAAAATACGACCTTTTTGCCTTGTAAATCCATTATAATCCTCGTTATTTGTTTTTCTTTTCGTTGGCTTGGTTGACTTGCGCTTGTACTTTGATAGGCAAACCAAACAAATTGATAAAGCCCGTTGCATCCGCTTGGTTGTATACGTGATCTTCCCCAAACGTTGCGATTTCTTCCGAATAGAGCGAATAATCACTCCACGCGCCTGCTTTGATGATGTTCCCTTTATAGAGCTTCAAACGCACTTTCCCCGTCACCGTTTCTTGCGTCTTGTCTACGAACGCCGAAAGCGCTTCCCGAAGGGGAGTAAACCATTGTCCGTTGTAAACGAGTTCCGCAAAACAAACGGAAAGTTCCTGTTTCTTATGCGCCGTATACTTATCTAAACAAAGCGTTTCCAAGTAGTTATGGGCATAATACAAAATTTCTCCGCCCGGCGTTTCGTATACACCGCGACACTTCATCCCGACCAAACGATTCTCTACGATATCCAAAAGCCCGATCCCGTTTGCTCCGCCGACTTCATTCAACGCGAGAATGATTTCTTTCGCGCTCATCTTCTTACCGTCGAGCGCAACCGGACGTCCCTTTTCGAATTCGAGCGTAATATACGTCGGTTTATCGGGCGCTTGCAACGGGGATACCCCCATTTCTAAGAACCCTTCTTTTTCGTATTGCGGTTCGTTGCCTGCATCTTCCAAATCCAAGCCTTCGTGACTCAAATGCCAAAGATTTTTGTCTTTGGAGTAGTTCGTTTCGCGGTTAATTTTCAAAGGCACGTTGTGCGCTTCCGCGTAATCGATTTCTTCTTCACGGGATTTGATCGACCATTCTCTCCAAGGCGCGATAATCGGCATATCGGGCGCAAACGCCTTAATCGTCAATTCAAAACGCACTTGGTCGTTCCCTTTCCCCGTACAACCGTGGCAAATCGCGTCTGCGCCTTCTTTCTTGGCGATTTCGACAATCCGCTTTGCGATTACAGGACGAGCAAACGACGTCCCGAGTAAATATTCCTCGTATTTCGCGCCTGCCATCATCGTCGGCACTACGTAATCGTCCACAAACTCGTCCGTCAAATCTTCAACGTACAACTTCGACGCGCCCGTTTTCAACGCCTTTTCTTCCAAGCCGTCCAACTCGTCCGCTTGTCCGACGTTTCCGCTGACTGCAATGACTTCGCAGTTGTTGTAGTTTTCCTTGAGCCAAGGAATGATAATCGACGTATCCAAACCGCCCGAATACGCAAGCACTACTTTTTTAATATCTTTCTTTTCCATAACCTTTCTCCTCTTTTAAACTTTTTTGTATGTATATTCAAAATATACACATATTATACAACCGCTTTTTGGCTTTGTCAAACCATTTTAACCTGTTTATTTATAAATATTTCATGTATTTATGGATATTTCATGAATAATATGTATAATTGCATAAAATATGTATATTCGTTTAAAAAACGAGCTTTCTCCGTGAAAATACCGTTTTTCAAAAAGCCGTTTATATTATAATATAAACGATTACTTTAAGCAAGCGTTTTTCAATGATTTTACAAATTCCACGCTTGACAAAAACGCAAAAAACGCGTATAATGACAATATGCAAAAAGAACTCTTTCCGATCAAACAAATCGCGTATATTCGTAGCGACTTCAAAGAGAAATTCGGTATCCCCCGTCAAAGTGGTAGAGCGCCCTTAAAAAGTGAGATCGTATTCCTGCCTGAATACCGCACCGACGACGCTTTACGGGAGATAGAGCGTTTCTCGCATCTTTGGATTTTATTCGATTTCTCTCTGGCGCACAAGGAAGAATTTAACGCCACCGTACGTCCCCCGCGTTTAGGTGGAAATACGCGCGTGGGCGTGTTCGCTAGCCGTTCCCCGTTCCGGCCTAATCCCATAGGGCTCTCCTGTGTACGCCTTATCGGGATTGAGAAACGTGAAGAAGACGGTAGCGTGTTGATTGTCGAAGGCGCGGATTTATTAGACGGAACGCCGATTATCGATATCAAACCCTATCTTCCGTCCGCAGATTGTATACCCGACGCCGTCGGGGGATACACCGAACAAATCCATCACCGCTTGGAAGTTGTCTTTCCCAAAAAATTGCTTGCAAACGTTCCTGACGAAAAGCGGAACGGCTTAATCGCTTGTCTTTCCGACGATCCGCGACCGTCCTATCAGGACGATCCAGAGCGCATATACGGAATGCGGTTTGCCGAGTACGAAATTAAATTCACGGTAAATGGAAACACCCTAACGGTTGTACAAGTTTTATAACAAAACGCCCCGTCCGAGTTCGGACGGGGCGTTTTGTTTATTCTTTTTCGTAGACACTGAATTCTAAGATATAATCGGCGTTGAATTTGATCTCGTTGTGCTTTTCAAAATGCTCGATAAAGCATATTTTATCCGTTCTTCCTCTCGTACCGCCAGAAATGAACAACAACGTTCCGCGATCTTCAGGCAAAGTGAGAATCATCTTTCTTTGCTTTAACGGATCACCGTCGATGCAGAACCCGATTTCTCCACAGTATTCGCCTGCTTCGGGCAAATCGAATTCCACCTTACAATCTTTCGCCTTCACCGTCAAGATATGCTTTCCGGGTTTCGCTTTTTCGATTTCGTACCATCTGCGATCGGCAAGGAACGCGTCCGTTCTCATTGCAAACTTCAAAAGATTTTCTACGCAACGTTGCAATTCCGCACGCTTTAAGTAGCCGTTTGCCAACGCTTCTAACGTATCACATTCGTAAGCCTCTACGTCAAGAGCCAACATATACACGTCGTTTTGCGCCTTGACCATCGCCGCGATATTCGTCAACTCATGCGTACCCCTATTCGGATCGTCCATACGCGACCACCAGTCGGTCATAACAAAGCCTTGATAACCCCATTCGCCACGCAAAATCGTCGTCGTTAAATCATAACTGCTCGCCGTAGCCAAGCCGTTGACGCGGTTATACGCCGACATAATCGCATACACATACCCGTCTTTTACCGCTATTTCAAACGGCTTTAAGTAGATTTCACGCAAAGCGCGTTCGCTCAATACTTCGTTTTCTTCGTGTCTGCCTTGTTCTTGGGAGTTCACGGCAAAATGTTTCAACGTGCAATACACGTGTTTCTTCGTGAAATATTCCGCAATCTTCGTCGCAAACATCCCCGCCAAGTACGGATCTTCGGAGAAGTATTCAAAGTTTCTACCACCCAAAGGACTGCGGTGAATGTTGATCCCCGGCGCTAAAATGACGTCTACGGAGTACTTTTTCATTTCTTCCGCAAACTCGCTAAACGTATTTTCGAGCAATTCAGGCGCCCAAGTAGACGACAATAACGTTCCCGACGGAATACAGGTCGCAGGTACGGGACATTCCAAACGTACCCCACTCGGTCCGTCACAAGTCGTCACAAGCGGTACGCCTTTTCTATTCCACACTTCGGCACATCCACCCAAACAACCCGTCGTACCCGCTATCGGTGCTTTGCTAGACGACATGCCTTCCCCGAGTACCATATACCCGAGCGCTCGATCGTCGAATTGCGCGATAAATTCTTTCAAATCGTTTTTGCCACTTGCAACGTCTTGCAAGGTAATCCCACGATCTCCCGTATACGGGATTTCCTTCGGCATATTCTCTTCAATGCGCTTTGCAAGATCGTATTGACGCAAAGTCACAGGTTCGTAGTAAACGGTTTTTCCGTCCTTCGTCGCCATTCTTTCAAACGCCATCTGCGGAGCGAGTGCCTGTTGACAACGTTCGATCATTTGCGTTTCTTCTACACGGAACGAAACTACGCGTTCCGCAGAGCGAACGTCCGTGCCCACGTAAATGTTATATTCCCCGTTTTCAAGCACCCAACAGAAAGGATAACCGCTCTTTCCACAATCGTCGTACGCCGACATTTTCGAAATCGACAAGGAGAACTGCATACGTTCTTCTTCGTTCGGCAACAACGTCTTCGTCTTGCGGAACGCCGTCAATTCGCGCGCAGGACGACCGAGCGTACCCTGCGGAGCGGAATAATAGACTTGGACGACTTCTTTGCCTGCAAATTCGCCAACGTTTTTAACGCGCACGGTCAATTCCACCGTATCGCCGATTTTTTCCGCTTTTTCGGTTTGCACGACAAACTTCGTATAACTACGCCCAAACCCGAACGGATACAAGACTTGATCTTTTGCAAACGTTTCAAAATACCGATATCCGACGTAAATATCTTCCTTATGTACGTTTTCAACTTCGTTTCCGAAACACGTGATCGACGGAATCGCGGTGATGTCCGTCGGGATCATATCCGGCATTTTTCCACTCGGCGTCACGTCGCCCATGAGCGCGTCCACCGTACCGATCCCCCCTTCTTGACCGCCTTGCCATATGCATAAAACCGTACCGATCCCGTATTGCTTGATCCAGTTCATATCCAGCAAATTCCCGCTGTTAATCAATACGATTACGTGCTTGAAATGCGTAGAGAGCATCGAGAGCGTTTGCTCTTCTTCGTCCGTAAGATACCATTCCCCTTTCTCGAGCTTGCAATCGCGTCCTTCTCCGCAATTTCGACAAAGTAAAAAAATCGCTTTTTCGTTGCGCTTCGCAACCTTTTCCACAAACGCTTTGTCTAATGCCGGTTGCGGTTGCGAAATCGGTTGAATCCAGCCGTCCCCCGTATCGAACGGGTGCGTTTGTATATAATCGTAATAGAAATCGCTTACTTCTTTGTCTACGTTTACACGCTTTCCAAGTTCTTCTCCGATCGTCGTCACGTACGGACAGTTTACACGTCCACCGCTACCCGTGCCACTTTTAATGTATTCGAACTGTCCTCTGCCGAATACCGCAACGTTCTCTTGTTCGCGGAGTGGCAACGCGCCGTCCGTTTCCAAAAGCACCAAACCTTCGGGGATCAATTCCCGACAATATTTTGCATACGCCGTTTTTTCCATTTCTTTGACTCCTTTTTTGTCTTTAGGGCTTTTCTCTATTATACTCCTTCTTTTTTTCAAAATCAATCCCAAACCGTGTAAAAACACTCCCATTTTATAACATTTTAAAAGGGCTGTACAAAACAGCCCTTTGCATTAACGTTTTTTACCTTTATAGAAGATCGCAAGCGTACCGCAACCAGAATGCGCCCCGATTACCGCGCCAACGTAATGGACGACAATATTTTTCCCGGGGAATTTTTCAAGCAACAGCTTTTTCACGTATTCCACGTCTTCGATACAGTCGCCGTGACTGATAAACAAGGGATCTTCGTCCGTCATTGCATGGTTCTCAACGACCTTTTCCACTAGCTCGTTTAAGGATTTTTTTCGTCCCATTGCTTTACCTACGGGAACGAGTTTCCCTTCGTCGCTAACGTGCATCAACGGTTTAATCTTTAAAATCGTACCGATGACGGCGGTCACACCCGAAACCCGTCCGCCACGCTTTAAGTGGAACAAATTATCCACCGTGAATTCGTGGCAAATATGCAATTTCAAATCTTCCGCGTATTTTGCCGTTTCTTCCAACTCTGCTCCGCCGTCCGCAAAGCGAATGACGTAATCGAGTAGCAACCCTTCGCCCATCGACGCGCAAAGAGAATCCACCGTAGCGATCTTGCGATCGGGATATCTTTCTTGCAGTTCCCGTTGCGCAACCAAAAAACTGCCTGCAGTGCCCGACAATGCCCCCGAAAACGCAAGAACGAAAACGTCTTTTCCTGCCTTTAAGTACGGCTCGATATGCAATTTCGCCGTTTCCGCCGTCACTTGATAGGTCGTCGGCAGCGCACCGTCACGCAACTTCGCGTAAAAATCTTTCAGCCCGATTTTTTCCCCGAACTCCCCTTCGTAATTGACGTTCCCCATTGTAAACCCGAGGTTGACGACTTCGATTTCGTTTTGTTGTAAATATTCTTTCGGCATATCGCAAGCCGAATCGGTGACGATGACAAATTTTCTTTTGGACATACTTTACTCCTATTATTTCAATACGTTAAATTTTTTTATCCTTTCCGCTTGGAAAGTCAACTCGACTGTATAGATCCCGTTTTTGCATTGAAGCTCCATCCTCGGCAATCCCATAAGATCGAAATATTCGTTAAATTTTTCGGCGAAATCCCGCAAAACGAGCGCTTTACACCCGTCGCTCATCACCGACTTATCCGCCTGTAAGACGTTATGAATCCGTTCGATATCTTCTTCCAACCGTCGCATTCGCTTACTCCCTTTTAAAGATTTCGCTTTAAAGCGCGACGGATATTCCCGAAGAATCCGCAGTACTTTCTCGTCACGTCGTAAAGCCTACGTTTTCCCGTCAACAAGTTATTCCCCAACACCCGAAAGGGCGCAGGAATTTGGGAAAGATCCCCAAACTCGATCCCGTCGTTTTCGGGCAATATCCCTACAACGGGAACTTTTAAAAGCTCTTCCACGTCTTTCGGCGTCAAACACTTCCCTACGGACAATAAATCCCCACGGACTTTATTCACCACCACCGACAACGAATTTAAGCGGTAGCTTTTCAGGATCGTCACCGCTTTATCCGCATCCCGTAGCGCAGACAAATGCGGAGTCGTGATCACAAGCGCTTCATCCGCCGTCGCCACCGCCCTATGAAAACCGTCGTCGATCCCTGCAGGACAATCGATTATAATAAAATCGAATTGTGGCGCGAGCGCGTCTAAAACCACCTTCACCGCTTGTGGCGAAACGTAGCGTTCCGGCGCGGAATTACTGCTCGTCAACAAGAATAAATTCCCGTAAAGCGGGTGTTTGACAAGGGCTTGCTTTGCGCGACACCTGCCCTCGATAACGTCGACGATATCGTAGGTAATCAACGACTCCACCCCAGCGGTCAAGTCCACGTTGTTCAACCCGAAATCGGCGTCGCAAAGCACGACTCGTTCTCCCTTTTTCGCCAACCACGCGGAAAGATACACTGCAACGGTAGTTTTTCCCACACCGCCTTTCCCCGACGTCACGACGATTTTTCTTGCCATTACGCGCGCTCCTTTTCTTACTTTTTCGCCGAACTTTTCAGCATAGAGTATCTTAACACGCACGCGAGTAATTATTTTGTCTTTCTTTGCCTTTTTTTGCAAAAAGAAAAAGAATCTTTCTAAAATATCCCCCCGTAAGTACTTACACTTCGGGGGAATTAGCGTATCAAATTAGCGGTTGCGTTTACAAAGCTCTGCGCAAACTTCGGAAAGCTTTACGTCGGTTGCATTCAACAGTACCATCACGTGATACAACAAATCCGCCGCCTCGTTGACAATCCCTGCTTTTTCGCTGTTCTTGGACGCGATTACCAGCTCTACCGCTTCTTCGCCGACTTTCTTGCCGATCCGATCGACACCGCGGACGAAAAGAAAACTCGTGTACGAGCCCGTTTCAGGGTTCTTCTTGCAGTCGGCAATGATGCGTTGCAGTCTACCGAACATTTCCCCGCCGATTTCGTTGTACGCGCCTTGAAGTTGTTCGGGAAAACACGTAAACGTATTCCGTTCGGGATCAGACATGCCCTTTTGCTTTACTTTGAGCAACAACGTATCGGAATCGTGATCCAAAAACGCCACCATTACCTTTTGCGTATTCCCAAGTTTTTCGCCAAACTTTGCCACCACTTTCTTGGAGCGACTGTAATAATGCGCATAGCCCGTTTCAAACGTTTGCGTAAGCGCAAGTTCGTTCATATAAACGAGCATAAGTACTTCTCCGCTTTCGTAATCTTGTACGACAACGGGGAGTAAACCTTCTTTATCAAATTTGAATTTCGTCAAATCCAATTTCGTATCTTTCATCATCACAAATCCTCCGTCGATTGATTGATTTTATTATACAATAAATTTTGACTTTCGTCAATACCCTCAAGGAAATTTTTTCCGCATTTTTGCAATTCTTTTACATTTTTTTTAAAATACAGAGCTTTCCAAGTCAATTCATCACGACGTCTTTTAAGCTTTCGTATTTTTTTATCGCCGCCGTACGCAAACGCTCGTCGTCAAACCGACCTTCAAACGCTTCGTCCGCCAGCTTTTTCGCCGCAAAAATCACTTGCGTGGAATAGCGCAAATTCTTGATATCCGTCAACGTTTTTCCCGATTGTCGCGTCCCGAAGAAATCCCCGCTGCCACGCATTTCCAAATCCTTTTCCGCAATCGCAAACCCGTCGCTCGTTTGTTTCATCGTCGCCAAGCGCTCCCTTGCAGTTTCGCTATCCGAGCCCATCAAAAGGAAACAATAACTCTTTTCCGCGCCCCTGCCGACGCGACCGCGTAATTGATGCAACTGCGACAACCCGAACCGTTCGGCGTTATAAATAATCATGATCGTTGCGTTGGGTACGTCTACGCCGACTTCGATTACCGTCGTCGAAACCAAACAATCGTATTCCCCTTGCTTGAACGCCGTCATCACTTGCGTTTTTTCTTTGTCTTTCATTCGCCCGTGCAATAACCCGAATCGCACCGTCGGCAACCGACCTTTCAATTCTTCGTAAAGCTCCGTCACGCTCATCACCGAGCCTTCTTCGTCGTCTTCGATCTTCGAGCATACGAAATACGCCTGCTTGCCTGCCTGCGTTTGCCCACGCACGTACTCCAACATATCGTCGTACTTGCTTTCGGGAATAATCGACGTCGCAATTTCCTGGCGCTCCTTGGGCTTGTCGGGAATCGTCGTGATATCGAGATCCCCGTAAAAAATCAACGAAAGCGTGCGGGGAATGGGGGTTGCGCTCATAACCAGCGTATCCGCGCCGATACTCTTTTCCGACAGAGCGTTGCGTTGCGCGACGCCGAAACGGTGTTGTTCGTCGCAAACGATAAACCCCAGCGACGGAATCTCTACGTCGTCTTGTAAAATGGCATGTGTACCGCAAAGAATACGGATTTCCCCCGTCTTTAACCGCGCTTTGAGTTCGCGTTTCTCCTTCGCCGTCATTCCGCCTGCCAAATACCCGATTTCGTATTCGGGGAAATATTTCTTTAAAAGCGCGTAATTTTGCGACGCAAGCACTTCCGTCGGAGAAAGATACGCCGCGGTAAACCCACTCTTTACCGCCATAAAAATCCCGCAAAGCGCCACCGCCGTTTTTCCGCTACCGACGTCACCTTGCAACAATCGGTTCATGCGCGTAGGCGCGTAGACGTTTTCAAAAATTTCGTTCACCGCGCGTTTTTGTCCGTCCGTGAACGCAAACCCGAACCGCCCTGCAAACGCCTTCACTTCGGATGCGGAAACCGTATAATTATGCACCCTTACGTCTTCCTTTCCACCCTTGATCAATTTAAACGCCGAGATCAACGTAAAAAACTCTTCCAAAGCAATCCGTTCAGACGCGTGGTCCTTAGATTTTGCACTCTGCGGATTGTGTACTTCGAAAAACGCCCGATCCAAGGGCGACAAATCGTATTTTTTTAAGATCTGCCAAGGAATTACACTGGATAAATCCACCTTTTGCAATCCCTCGCGAATCGCGTCGCGCACGACTTTTTGGCTCAAGCCACCCTTTAGCGAGTACACGGGCACAATCCCTTTCAAACGATCGTTTTTATCGAGCGGTTCAAACGTAGGATTGACGATAGTCACCTGCCCGAATTTATTTTGCACACGCCCGTAAAACAGGTATTCGCCTGCTTTCAATTTTTGCGCGACGTAGGGTTGATTAAACCAAATCGCCGTAAACGGAAAACCGTCCTGCGCGCAAAACGCCTTGACAATTTTTCTACGACTACCATAATTGACGGGCGCAAGCCGAGTGACTTCGCAGGCAATCAACGCCATATCGTTGTGGTATAACGTCTTGACGGAAACGCGCTTGGTCAAATCGAGATAGGCGCGCGGATAAAAACGCACGAGGTCTTCCACGTCGTAAACGCCTAGTTTATTAAAATCTTTCTCACGTTTTTCACCGATCGAACGCAATGCAGAAAGTTTCATACGCCTACCGCCTATCCTTTTAAACAAAAGGGGTGGAGTTTCCTCCGCCCCCCGAAATTGATTATTTCGTTTATCTTGTATAAATATACAATTATTCCAAAGAAAGTATATAATAATACACGGATTGCCCACCATTATGGAAATCGACGTCACAATCGGGATATTTTTCCGCGATCGTTTCGCACAGCGCTTGCGCGTCTTCTTCCTTGACGTCTTCGCCGTAGTAGAGCGTGATCACTTGATGGAAATCCTCTTTCATTCTTCCGATCAACTTCATCACCGTTTCTTCCAAGGAGTGAGATTTCGCCAAAATCTTCTTGTCGTCCAAGCCGATGATATCCCCTTCCTTGATCGAGAACCCGTTGAGCGACGTATTTCTCACCGCGTAGGTCACTTGCCCGACTTTTACGTTGTCCAACGCGTGGATCATGTTCGTCTTGTTTTCTTCCGCGCTGACTTCGGGATTGAACTCTAACGCAGCCGCAAAACCTTGCGGTACGTTCTTGGTGGGGATTACGTGCAATTTCTTGTCTTCGACAAGGTTTCTCGCTTGTTCTGCCGCAAGAATGATGTTTTTATTGTTCGGGAATACGAAAATGTGTTCTGCGTTGATCTTTTTCGCCGCGTCCGCGATATCGCTTGCCGACGGGTTCATCGTTTGTCCGCCTTCGATAATGCGATCCACCGACAAATCCTTGAAAATCTCGGAAAGCCCTGCGCCCGTACAAATCGCGAGCATACCCATTTCTTTCTTTTCCGCTTCCAATTTCGCTTTCATTTGGCGGTTTTGTTCCAACATATTTTCGATCTTGGGACGTTCCAACTCCCCAAGTTCCAACGCGTACGTCAACGCCTTGCCAGGTTGGTTGGTATGCACGTGCACTTTCACAAGTTCCAAATCCCCGATACAAATTACGCTGTCGCCGATCGCCATCAAACGTTCGCGCAAGCGATCAATTGCGGAGAGCGTCGTACTCTTTTTCATATTAATAATAAAGAATTCGGTACAATACGCGAATTGAATTTCGCCTAAATCCATCGAAAGAATGCTGGAATTATCCCCAAACTCCGATTCGTTTGTCACCGTCTCGGTTTCGGTAATATTTTCCACGACTTCTTCGCCCGTGAGCGACGCCAAAAATCCCTTGACGATGGTCATAAGCCCAACCCCACCGGAGTCGACTACACCCGCTTTCTTTAATACGGGCAAAAGTTCCGGCGTGAGCGCCAACGCGCGATCCCCTTCCGCAATGACGTCTTTCAAAAATTCTTCAAAGTTTTTCTTTTTCGACGCAATTTTCCCTGCGGATTCGCTCATCATACGGATAACGGTAAGGATCGTACCTTCTTTGGGTACGGAAACCGCGCCGTAAGCAATTTTCGTGCCTGCTTCCAAAGCCTTTGCAAACGTCTTGGTGTCGACGTCGTTTTCCGCTTTCCGCAACACCGAGCAAATTCCCTTAAGTATTTGCGAGAGAATTACCCCCGAATTCCCGCGTGCGCCTTTCAATGCGCCTTTCGACAAACTGTCGCATACTTCGTTAAAAGCATTCGACGGGCAAGCAGTCAATTCCCGTACGGCAGACTGCATTGTCAACGACATATTCGTACCCGTATCTCCGTCGGGAACGGGGAACACGTTTAAAGCGTCCACCTTCGCCCGATTGATCTCTAGTTGTTTCGCACCGACGAGAATCATTTTACGAAACTCTGTGCTATTTATGGTTTTATGCATTATGAATGCTCCTTATCTTTATTATAACGTATACGCGCACGCGAGTAAAACGTCGTTGCACGCAAAAAAGCGCAACTCTCCTATCGATTGCGCTGAAACTCTACAATTTTACCCCGATTACGTTGACGTTGACGGTATTGACGATCATGCCCGTAAAAGCTTCCACTTTGTATTTGATGGCTTCTTTTAAGGATTCCGCCACAGCGCCGATATTGACGCCGTATTTGATAATGACGTAAACGTCTACGTAAATTCTATTTCCCGACGTCGTAATCTTAATCCCACGTCCGCCCGTGTTCTTTTTCAAGAGCAACGCAAGACTGTCGGTAAAACGACGAGAAACCATTTCAACGATACCGTACGATTCCCGCGCGGTATACGAAGCGACCTTCGCAATTGCAAGGTCCGAAATGGAAATTTTGCCATAAGCATTATTTGTGTTTACTGACATACTCTTTCTCCAATCCTTACTCATTGTACACTATTTCCGTTCTTTTGGCAAGTACTTTTTCAAAAAAAACGGATTTTTTTTATTTTTTATCTTTTTTTGGCGCATTTTTAATTGCTTTTTCTTTCGATTAATGATATATTATTTATGCTCGTTTTTTCATTCGGGCAAGTTCGCAATGTGAAAAAACGCCTTTTCGGCTACACGAACGTTTCACTACGGCAAAATAATTCCCAAAATTCGGAGGTGTCAATATGTCTAGAGTATGCAATATTTGCGGTAAAGGTCAATTGAGCGGTAATAACGTCAGCCACTCCAACCGTAAAACGAGAAGAACGTTTAAGGTAAACGTACAAAAGATTTCCTACGTAGAAGACGGCAAGGAAACCAACGGCTACGTTTGCGCAAGATGCATTAAAACGTTAAAGAAAGCGGACTAACCCACTTTCGCACGTTTCCCGTGCAGTGCAACTAAAAAAAGCAAAAGCAAATCCCCGCGACCAAACGGGGATTTTTGCTTACGTTTTTTTATGCGTCCTTTAACGCTTTTATCATTTCCGCGCGGTTTTCCGCCTTGAATACCGCGCTACCTGCGACGATTACGTTCGCGCCTGCCCGTTTGATCTCTGCAACGTTTTCTTTCGTCACGCCACCGTCGATTTCCAAATCGATATCCTTTCCGCTTTCGTCGATGATCGCGCGGAGTTCCCGCAACTTATCCAACGCCGACGAAATAAACTTTTGTCCACCGAAACCGGGGAAAACACTCATCACCAGCACCATATCGCACAAAGGAATTACGTCCTTGATTTTTTCCACGGGCGTATCGGGATTAATAACCGCTCCGCATTTTACCCCCGTCGATTTGATCAGTTGTAATACTTCCTTTAAGTTGTCTTGGCAAGCTTCCCAATGCACCGTAATGATATCCGCGCCGGCTTTCGCGAAACGTTCGACGTATTTTTCGGGATGCACGATCATCAAATGACAATCCAAAGGCAACGACGTCGTTTTACGGATATCTTCCACCATCTTGATCCCGAACGTGATATTGTTGACGAACACCCCGTCCATCACGTCGCAATGCACGACGTCCGCGCCGTTTTGTTCCAGCGAACGCACTTCTTCGCCCATTTTCGAGAAATCCGCCGATAAAATAGACGGAGCAATTTTAATCGTTTTCATATGTAGCCTCTCCTTCCGAAACGCTTTGCGTTTCTTTTTTATTTCCAAATACGTGATATTTAAAGATGGAAACGATATTCGCGCCGAGTTCAAACACGTACGTAAGCGTTGCAAACAACGCCGCGTGCGTCAAAAGATTGAATAAGATCGAACAAACCGTCGGCGGGAGCATCAAAAACCGTACGAGTTTTAGATTGCGGATACGGAAAATGAACGCAAAGCTCGCCAAAGCGATTACGCAGAGAATATCCAAAGGTTGCGCGTCGCCCAAGATCCAAAGATTGACGATAAAATACGACGCTACCGTCGCCGTGGAAAGCCCCACCGCCCACCAGACGGACGCCACTTTGTCCTTGCGTTCGTAAATCAAAAATACCGACGAACGCACGAGCCCGATCCCAAGCCCGACCATCGCGAAAAACTGCTCGGTGAAAAAATATCCCGCAATTAAAAATATGCAACAAAACCATTGAAAGAGCAAATACGTACTCTTTTTCTTTACAAAATACGACGATACCACGCACACGAGCGCAATAAACGTCATCACCAACGACAACGGATAATTATACATCTTTTTACCTTCTTTCTTCTTCCAAATACCTTACGCGGAGTTGCCCGCAAGCGCCACCGATATCCGAACCGATTTGTCTGCGCAAAGTCGCCGACAATCCGCCCTTTTCCAGCACGCCCAAAAACCGATAGGCTTCTTTGTCAGCCGTCGCTTTTAAACTGCGTTCCTTAACTTCGTTCAATCGAATTAAATTCACGTGGCAGGGTTTGCCTTTCAATAAATCAATCAACGCCCTTGCATGCGTTTCGTCGCAATTTTCGCCTGCGATCAACGTATACTCGAAATAATATCTTCTGCCCGTTTTCTTGAAATAATACTCGCACGCTTTCAGAATCTCGGCAATTTTATACGCTTTGGCTACGGGCATCACCCGCGCGCGGTCTTCGTCCGTCGTCGCGTGCAAAGATACCGTCAAATTGAGTGGAATTCCTTCTTCCGCGAGCGCGTACATTTTCGGAACAATCCCACAAGTGGAAAGCGAAATATTTCTCGCGCTGATATGCAAGCCCGTTTCCGAAGTCACGTTGCGTAAGAATTTGACTACTTCGTCGTAGTTATCCAAGGGTTCGCCACTACCCATCAACACGACGTTGGTGACGGCGCGCGCTTTGGCGCCTTTCCCTACCATTTCTTCCTTGTGTAAAGCGTTTACCGCAAGGATTTGCGCAAGGATTTCCCCGGCGCTTAAATTACGTATCAAACCGCCCAGCGTGGACGCGCAAAACGCGCAACCCATACGGCAACCGATTTGCGTGGAAACGCATTGCGTATACCCGTATTTGTATTTCATCAAAACGCCTTCTACCAAATGCCCGTCCGCGTATTCGAATAAATACTTTTCCGTCCCGTCTATCGCCTGAAAAATCTCTTTGATTTTTAAAGGCGCGTCTTCAAACTCTTCGCAAAGCCGAGCTTTCAAATCCTTAGGCAAAGACGAAATCCCCGTAATCGATTTCCCCTGCATCAGCCCCTCGTAGAGCTGTTTCGCCCGAAATTTTTTCTCGCCCAGCCCAAGCACGTACGTTTCTAATTCCGCAAAGGAAAGATCCTGTAAAATCTTTTTCATATCCGACCGCCTTTTCGCAATTTACAAACGTAAAATCCTGCGCCGAATGCCGTATCAGGCAAGAACTGTAATCCGTATTGTTTCCGTTCGTGCGCAAGCGGACTTTCCAAGCTTTCCACCGCAAATTCGGGGTGCGCTTTCAAGAACGTGCCGACGATCCCGTCGTTTTCCCGTTCGAAAATAGAACAAGTGGAATAATACAGCGCTCCGCCCATTTTAACGTACCGACTGCACGTTTCCAAAATCGCCCGTTGCGATTTCCCCAAGCCCTGAAAATCCGTTTCCTTGCGGAAAAGTTTCACGTCGGGATTTTCACTAACCGTTCCAAACCCCGAACAGGGTACGTCACAAAGCACTCCGTCGAATTTTTCTTCGTATGCCTTATCGAAAACCGAACTGTCCTTTTGCATTTCTACGACGTTGGTTATCCCCATACGTTCCTTATACTGCCGAATGAGTTCTACGCGGTGCGCGTGTAATTCAAAGGACGTGATCTTTCCGCATTTTTGCGCGAGTAGTACCGATTTTCCCCCGGGCGCGGAACACGCGTCTAGCAAATTTTCGCATGCCGAAACGCAATCGCAAATCGCGATACTGCCCACCGATTGAAAGGTGTATTTCCCTTCGTCAAATCCTTCGTCGCGAACGAAATTCTCAAAAATATAGGTATGCGGAAAAGGCGTAGTTTTATGCGCTTTTCCCAAGTACTTTTCTTCATCTTGCACAAACCGTACACTCACGCCGTCCGATTTTGCCGTAGCAATCGCTTGCGCGCGCGAGCCGTATTCCTTTTTCAACCATTGATAGGCGTAGATCGGATAGGAACAGGCGATCGCTTGGCGCTCCGTTTCGTCTTGGATTTTTCCAAGCTCCGCGTCCACAGCCGAACGCTCGAAACGACGCAAGAAGGCATTGACAAAACCACTCACGCCCGTTTTCCCGAGCTTTTTACAAAGCCCTACGGCGCAGTCGGTCACCATATACCGTTGCTTGTCCATATACAGGAGCATATACAACGAAATTTTCAAAATCGTACGCACGGCGAGTTTAGGCGCTTTGGGCGCATAATGCCGAATACAAAAATCGAAATACCCGTCGTTTTCCAACACACCGTAAACGATTTTTACCGTCCGAGAACGGTATTGTTCTTCGATATACGTATCCGCAATCGCCTGTTTTACGTGCGCCCCGTCCGAATAAATTTTCGTCAGGATTAAAAAGGGATCGTAGACGGGGTTACTCAACATACGAATACCTGCCCTTTGCGGATTTTTCTACCGTTTAAACAATCTCCGCCAGACATTCTCTTTCCGCCCGACGGCTGTACTTCCGTCAGTTTTACCGCGCCGTCGGCGCATTTCACCAGCAATCCACGCTTGGGGGAATCCGTCAATACTTCCCCGATTTGCGCGCTGTCATATTCCGCTTGTTCCGCGTCCGTCAACACCGCAGGTTCTGCGCGCCAAACGTTGAAAACATTCCCGTCTATTTGCGCAAACGCCACGGGGTCGGGGTTCATTCCGCGTACAAGATTGACGATTTCACGCGTCGTTTTGTCAAACGAAATTTTTGCCGTTTCCTTGTGAATTTTACGTACCACGCCAACGTTTTCCGTCGCTTGGGGGATCAGTTCGTACGATCCGCTTTCAATCGCCGTTAACGCCTGCACAATCAACTCCGCACCGATTACAGACAAACGTTCCGAGAGTTCCCCGTACGTTTCCGTTTCGCCGATCGCCGTGCGCTCCACGCATAATACGTCCCCACAATCCAAGCCGAGTTCGGTGCGCATAATGCTCACACCCGTGATTTCTTCGCCCGCCAAAATACAACTTTGTATCGGCGACGCGCCACGGTACTTGGGCAACAACCCTGCGTGAATATTCCATACCCCCAGCGGAAAACAATCGAGTACTTCCTGCGTCAAAATTTGTCCGTATGCGCAAGTGACCATCAAATCTCCGCCGAGCGCGCGCAATTCGTCCACGCTATCGCGGATTTTCACAGGCGTTATGACAGGCAAACCGTTTTCGAGCGCCAACGTTTTTACGGGCGTGGGCGTTAAAATCCCTTTTCTGCCCTGCGGTTTATCCGCTTGCGTGACGACGCCTACGATTTCGTAGCCACGTTCTATTAAATTTTTCAAGGGCTTCACCGCGAACGTCGGCGCGCCTGCAAATACGATCTTCATTCTTGCTCCGTTTACGCTTTTTCAATGTGCGTCGCTTTGTCTATATACAACACCCCGTCCAAATGGTCGAGTTCGTGACAGATTGCCCTAGCGAAAAAGCCTTTCGCTTGCAACAACTGTTTTTCCCCGAAACGATCTTGATAAGCAAGTTTTACTTTCATCGGTCGAGATACGATCCCGCTCTTTCCACGAACGGAAAGACAGCCTTCCCAGCCCGATTGCTCGCCTTTTTGAGAAAGAATGACGGGGTTAATAAATTCGAAATACCCTTCGTCCACGTCGACGACTACCACCCGACGCAACACGCCGACTTGGGGCGCGGCAAGCCCTGCGCCTTCCGCCTTTTTCACCGTTTCTTTCATATCGTCGAGTAGCGCCCATAATTTTTCGTCAAACGTTTCCACAGGAAAACATACTTGACGCAACACGTCGTCCCCAACTTGTACAATATTTCTAATAGCCATATTCCTTCTCCTTTTTAACTTAAATTCGACGGATTTTCTTCCACCGAAACCAACGTATCCCGTGTTCGCGCTTCCGCACAAATCCCGTAAATTTCAGGCAAAATCGACGTATCCGCAAGTCGCATCAGGATTTGATAACGGAACTTGTTTTGGATACGTTTAATCGGCGCGCGCATCTTGTTAAAAAACAAGAACTTTTCAGGATTTTTTGTGTATACTTTCTCTAACCCGACGTACGCATTCCGCAAAGCTTCGATGCATTTTGTATCGTCTTCCCCCGAAACCAAAACCCGTACGATCTTGGAAAACGGCGGAAATTGCGTCGCCGCGCGCAAGGAAATTTCGTTTTCGTAGAACTTTTCATAGTCGTACTGAATGGCAAACCCCAACACGTCATTTTCAGGATCGAACGTCTGCAAGACGACTTTGCCTTGTTCTTCTGCCCGACCACTTCGCCCAGCAACCTGCGTCAAAAGTTGAAACGTCCGTTCCCCACTCCTGTAATCGGAAAAATGCAAACTCATATCCGCGTCCAAAATCCCAACGAGCGTCACCGACGGGAAATCGTGTCCCTTGGCGATCATTTGCGTCCCGACGAGTATATCCGCCTTGCGCTCTGAAAAAGTTTTTAAAATTTTGTAATGCCCTTCTTTCCCACTCGTCGTGTCGTTGTCCATGCGCAAAATCCGCGCCGTGGGATAGAGTTTTTGTAAATCGCTGACCACCCGTTGCGTACCCGTGCCCGCGTAAGAAAGTTTCACTCCCCCACAATCGGGACAAGCGGAAAGCATATTGTATTTCGTACCGCAATAATGGCATTTTAAGCAATTTTCGTCGCGGTGGTAGGTCAGCGAAACGTCGCAGGATTGACACTTGGCAACGTATCCGCATTCCTTACAAATCACCGTTTGCGAATACCCCCGACGGTTCAAGAACAAAATTGCCTGTTTTCCGTCCGCCAAACAAGCGGAAAGCTCTTCTTTCAACGCCGTAGAAAACGCGGAGTTGTTTCCACGACGGACTTCCCGTCGCATATCCGCGATGACGATTTCCGGCAAAGGCCGACGGTTGATGCGGTTTGCCAAGCGGATTAGGGAAAACTCCCCAAGTTTTGCCCGACGGTACGTTTCCACCGACGGCGTCGCGCTACCCAGCACCAACTTGCAACCGTTTTTCTTCGCGCGCAACAACGCTACGTCAAAGGTATTGTATCTTGGAGCAGTTTCACTGCCGTAGCTGGAATCGTGTTCTTCGTCGATAATAATCACGCCCAAATTTTCAAGCGGTGCAAAGATCGCGCTACGCGCCCCGATCGCGATTTTTGCTTCACCCGAGCGCAACCGCCACCATTCGTCAAACCGTTCGCCTGCGGAAAGCCCACTATGCAAAATCGCCGCATTTTTCCCAAACCGCGCCCGAAGTTGCGCCAGCATTTGCGGTGTCAACGAAATTTCCGGCACGAGAAAAATAGAGCTTTTCCCCTTTTGCAAGCATTCGGCGATCAACGTCAAATAAATTTCTGTTTTTCCGCTACCCGTCACTCCGTGAATGAGCTGTACCGTGCGCCCGTCTTGTTTGATGGTATTTACCGCGCCTTCTTGATCGGGCGTCAACGTCCTTTCCACACGCTCCCCGTCTACCGATTTATACGGATCGCGCAACACTTGTTCCTTAAAAACGCGTACGTAGCCCTTTTTCTCCAAAGCGTTCACCGAGCCCGGGAACAGCGTATTCAAATACGCGCATTCCGTCTTGCCGTGCGTCCCTAAATACTCGACCGCTCCGCGTTGATTTTTCGCAGTCTTTCCCAACTGCATATCTTCCGCCGAAACGAGTAGTTCGGCATAGTTTCTCGTCAACTCTCGCACCTTACCCGTACGCATTTCCGACGGCAAAAACAGCCTTAATACAAGCGCTTTGGGCACACGATAGCGCTTCGTCAATTTTTCCGCGAGAGATAAACACTCGGCATTGAGCGCAGGAAGCTCGTCTGGACAAGGCGAAATTTTCTTGAGTTTTTCGACGGGATAATCGGACGTTTCCTTGATCCGCATGACGAATCCGGGCACAGTCTTTCCGCCGAACGGCGCGCGAACTCTACTGCCGACGATGGTGTTTTCGTCGCAGAGATAATCGAATATTCTGTCCGTTTCGCCCGAAGCGATATCCACGATAACTTCCGCAATCATTCCCGTACGTTCCTTTGATGAAAACTGCCTCGATAGGTCGAGGCAGTTTTGCTTAGTCTTTTGCGATGACTACTTTTCCGCCCGCAATATCCTTGCAAGCCGTCAACAATTCCTTGTCCTTTCCCGTCGAATCGTGTTCACCGAGATTTTTTTCCGTTTCGATGATTTGACGGGCGCGTTTTGCCGCAATCGTGCAAAGCGCATAACGGCTAATCGGTTCTTCTTCCGTGCCGAGTTTTCTGATCATTGCGTCTACCGAAGGTTCGTTAATCATATATTTGTTCTCCTTTCTGTGGTTTTTTTATTTTATTTTCGATACGTGCCGTCAAGAACGCTTTCCACGTCTTGAATGGCTTTTTCCAAATCGTCGTTGACGATCACGTAATCGTATTTGTCTTGTTGCGACAGTTCGTAAGAAAGCCTAGAAAGTCGGTTTTCGATTTCTTCCGCCGTTTCCGATCCGCGCCCTTGCAAGCGCGACTTCAGCTCTTCCACGGACGGCGGAACAATCATCACGAGCACCGTTTCAGGGAATTTCTCTTTCACCCGCAACGCACCCACGACGTCGATTTCCAAAATCACCGATTTCTCTTTCAGCGTTTCCTCTACGAACGATTTCGGCGTACCGTAGTAATTCCCGAAATGCTCGTCGTATTCCAAGAAATCGTCTTGGCTTAACCGAGTTAAAAACTCGTCTTTCGTCAAGAAGAAATATTCCTTGCCGTGCGTTTCACCCTGTCTAGGGGCGCGCGTCGTACAGGAAACGGATTCCACTACGTCCGCCCGACGCTTGACAAGCGTTTTTACAATCGTACCTTTTCCAACCCCCGACGGCCCGGACACCGCCATCAATACGTGTTTCATACTTGTTGCCTTATTCCAAATTTTGTACTTGTTCACGGATTTTCTCAATCTCGTTTTTGAGCGCCAACCCCGCGCGTGTAATCGTCACGTCGTTGCTCTTGGAACAAGTGGTATTCGCTTCGCGGTTGAATTCCTGCACGAGAAAATCCAACTTTCTACCCACGACGCCTTCTTCGGAAATACTTCTAAACTGTTCTATGTGGGAGCGCAATCTCGTCAATTCTTCGTCGATATTGCTCTTGTCCGCGAAAATTGCCGCTTCGGTAAGCAGACGCCCTTCATCGGGCTGCACTTCGGCAAGGTATTCCCGAATACGGGTTTCGAGTTTTTCTCTATGCTCTTTGGCTACCAACGGCGCACGCGTGGAAATCTCGTCCACCAAGCCTTCGATCGTTTTCATCCGCGCCAACATATCGTCTTTTAATTTCTTGCCTTCTACCGCGCGCATTTCATTGAGCTTATCGAGCGCGATATTTAGCGCGGTATCCAACGCTTTTGTCAATTCTTCGTCCAAGCTTTGCGCGTCTTCTTGTTTTAAAACTTCAGGATAGCGGAGCACCGACGTCAACGTCACGTCGTCGGGCAAATCGGGAAACGCCGTTTTTAAACGCTTTGCCGCCTCCACGTAGGACGTAGCCAAGTTTTCGTCTACGGCAAACGCCATCGGGCGTTCTCTCTTGTCTTTTACCGAAACGAACACGTCCGCATGCCCGCGAGAGAGTTTTTTCCGTACCGTCGCGCGAACGATTTCTTCGTACGCCGCGAACACGCGAGGCGCTTTGATCGACACGTCCAAATATCGGTTGTTCACCGTCTTGATTTCGCAGGTCAACTCCAACCCGTTTTCCGCGTATTCCCCTTTTCCGTATCCCGTCATACTCAACATAAGCCGTTTCGTCCTTTTTCGTTGTTCCGCCACGTTAAAACGTAGCGACATCATTATAACAAACTTTTTCACAAATTTCAAGCAGTATTATCCGCTTTTCCGTCTTTTTTATATTTTTTTATAAAAAAAATACCCTGCGCGCGAGCGTAGGGTATCTTCGTCTACCGTTTTTCTTTTAAAACTTCTTTTTCCGAGCGGCAATTGCGATCGCCACACACAACTCCCAATCCTTTTTATTTGCACATAAGTACGCGATCTGTACGATCGACACAATCACCAAGCCGAGCACCGCCGCGCCGAATATAAACACCCCTTGCTTATTCACGGTCATTACGTCCGACAGCTCCTGAATCACTAGCGCGGGAGCAAGCGTTATGCAGACCAAGAAAATTGCTCCAATTAA
This sequence comes from Clostridia bacterium, assembly GCA_017625565.1. Lineage (GTDB taxonomy): Bacteria > Bacillota > Clostridia > Christensenellales > Borkfalkiaceae > Scatosoma. The sequence continues at coordinate 15,235 of JAGAKN010000007.1, read as the reverse complement.
CAGTATAGAACGAATTAGCGAACCGATGGAAGTATTTTTTATTTCCGTTCTCGTCAACGGCGCGGAAAGAATGCCGTTGCAGTCCCGAATCATTTTTTCTCCTTTGTCCTTTTGTATGTATGAAACGATAACGTAAATGATCGCACCTACCACCATCACCGCGCTGAAAGTGCAGCATAAAAACACAGCGGACAGAATGTATACGTTTTCTTGTTCTACAGCATATAACAGGCTTTCCTTTCCGTCTTGGATACGGTCTATCGTCAAATCGTACATGCTGACCCCAAAACCGTCTATCCCAAGCAAATTCCCGAGCGGACTAAACATAGCGATCAGGCAAATCGCGACAAGCAACGCGCCCCAAATATTCTGCAAAAGCTGAAATGTTTTAGAAACTCGAACCAATCTTTCCACCCTTTCTTTACGATCGTCCGCCTTATCTTCCGTAACCGCTTCGTGCGTTTTCACGTTGAAAAGCCCGTCTTCCTTCGGCTTTTCTTCCAACTCAAAAGGATTGGTATTCTCCGCGGGCTCACGATCGCTTTTCACCGATTCCATAAATAAGATTTGATTGATCAATCGTTCGCGTTTCCGAAACGTACGGTCGCTCAACATAAGGAAGACAATCGCGAATAAAAAGGTGATTAGCGTTAACACCCCTAAAGCAGCATAAATCATTCCAAGCCGTTTCAACCGTTTTACGTCGGGGCGCTTTTTAATCTCGGCAATCATTTTCTTTTGTTCTTCGTAAGTGATCATTTTCTTACTCCTTTCTACTTTCTCCGTTTTGCCACTCTCCCGTGGAAAAACGCGCGCAACATTTCTCCCGCAAAAAGCCACTTTCACCATCATTATATAGACATTTTTTGTCTATGTCAACTATTTTAGACCGTTTTTGTCTATATTTATGCTATGACCATTTTTGAAAAACCCGTTTTTAAGGGGGTATTTCGGAATCGATAAAACGAAGAACGAAAAAAGGCGAACCTATGAAATCTATCAAATTTGCAGAACGGTTAAAGGGGTTGCGGCAGGAAAGTTGCGCCACGCAAAGCCAACTTGCGGACGCGCTGCGAACCACCCAACGTCGAATTTCCTATTTGGAATCGGGCAAGGTTGAACCCGATCTCCAATTACTTTGGGAAATCGCCGATTTTTTTGACGTTTCCGTCGATTTTTTGATTGGAAAAACGGAAATGTAAAACAAACGAAAATGTAAAACGCCGCAAACTGCGGCGTTTTTTTACGCAAACAGTGCGGGACTTCCCCGCACTTTTTATATCTTATTTATACTTATTCAGTAACCGCGGGAAGTTCTCCAACCGTCGCATTACCGTAGGTGAACGTGTAAGAAATCAACCTTCTATCATTTTCTTAAATTCCGCTTCGTCGATCACCTTAACGCCCAATTTTTTCGCTTTTTCCAGCTTACTTCCTGCGTCCGCGCCCGCAATCACAAGCGTCGTCTTGCCCGTCACCGACGATTGACAAACGCCACCGCGCGCTTCGATCAACTTTTGCGCATCGCTACGTTTGTATTCCGTTAGCGTACCCGTCAAAACCACCGATTCGCCCGAGAAAATCCCGTCCGTTTTTTCTTCCGACCAAACGGGCGAAACGCCGACTTCCGTCAATGCCGTCAATTCCGCAAGGTTTTCTTCGTCTGCGAAATACGCGAGAATATCCTTTGCCGTAATCTCCCCGATGTTTTCCATCGAAATCAGCTCTTCCACGGTCGCTTTTTGTAAATTTTCCACCGAACGGAATTTCGTCGCAAGGTCTTTCGCCGCAACCCTGCCTACCCCCTCGATACCGATTGCGTACAAAAACGCGTCGAGTTTGGGCGTCTTACTCTTGGCGATCGCCTGCAACAAATTGTTCGTCTTTTTCTCTTTAAAACTCTCTAATTCCGACAAATCTTCTGCCGTCAAACGGTACAAATCGGAAAATCTTTCCACCTTGCCTTTTTCGATCAACCGTCTTGCCGTACTCTCGGAAAATCCGTCGATATCCATCGCGTTTTTGCCTGCGTAATGATCGAGCGCCGCCACCACACGCGGTTCACAGCGACGGTTCGGGCAGAACAGATGCGCGCCGATTTCTTCCAACGCGCTACCGCACGCAGGACACGTCGTCGGTTTTTCCACGTCTTTGCTGTCTTTGGTATGTTCCGTCGCGCCCAAAATTTCGGGAATGACTTCGTTGGAGCGTCTAACCAGCACCCGTGAGCCGATTTTCACGTCTTTTCGCAAAATATCGCCGTAATTATTCAGCGTAGCTCGCGAAACGGTCGCCCCAGCCAGCTCCACGGGCTCTAGCAATGCTAGCGGAGTCAACTTTCCCGTTCTCCCCACCTGCCAAACGACTTCTTTCAGCGTAGTCGTCACTTCTTCCGCTTCGAATTTATACGCCATTGCCCAACGGGGGAATTTATCGGTATAGCCCATTTCTTCCCGTAAACGCGCGTCGTCGACTTTGATCACCGCGCCGTCCGTCAATACGTCGATATTTTTTCGTTCCCGCTCGATTTCCGAAACCGCGGACAACACTTCTTCGCCCGTTTGACAAACGCGGAAATACGGGAATACTTTAAACCCTTCTTCCTGCAAAAACGCCTGCGCTTCCGTTTGCGAGAGTTCTTCCCCGTCAGAGCGGTAATTTACGTCGTAAAAATAGATATCCGGACGACGGAGTTGCGTGACTTTCGGATCGAGATTTCGGATTGCCCCTGCAACGGCGTTGCGCGCATTCTTCAACGGCTCTACCGCCGTTTTGTTATACTGCTCCAACACGGAAAGGCGCATCACCGCTTCCCCACGCACTTCTAACGTCCCTGGATAGCGGATTTTTAACGGGAAGGATTTTATCGTCAATACCTGCGCTGTCACGTCTTCCCCGACCGCGCCGTTCCCACGCGTCGTCGCGCGCACAAACTTGCCTTTGTCGTAAGTAAGACACACCGTCAATCCGTCGAATTTATACTCCACGGTGTACTTGGCTTTTCCGCCTGCAACCTTTTCCACTCGGGTTAAAAACGCCCGTAATTCCGCTTCGCTTACCGACTTGTCCAAGCTGAATAACTTGGCGATATGCGTATGCTTTTCAAACGCCGAAATCGGCTCTCCGCCCACCCGTTTCGTCGGGCTATCGTCATAAACAATTCCGTCCGATTCTTCCAACGCGCGCAATTCGTCGTACAACGCGTCGTATTCCTTGTCCGAGACCGTCGGTGCGTCTAATACGTAATACTCGTACGCCCATTTATTGAGTATATCTACCAATTCTCTCTTTCTATCCATACTTTCCCCTTATTCGCTTCCAAGTACGGTCAACGGCGCTAACGTCGCCGACAACTGCTTAATCCCCAAGCCTTCAAACGCAATATCCAAAATCATATTACTGCCCGCGCCACGCGCGTTCACAATCGTGCCGTTCCCAAATTTCGGATGCTTGACGCGTACGCCGACGCGGAGCGCCGACACGTCTTTCCCTGCCGTGGGTTTAGGGGTAGACCTACCGATCCCCCCGTACGTAAATCCGCCCGTTTTCGTTGTTTCTGACTTTGCGCCCCCGTAATTCGAGCCATAGCTCGTATTAGAACCATACGAACCACCGTAAGCGTCTCCGCCCTTCCACGCCGAACGGCTTATAGACGAATTTTGCCTTGCGCCGTAGCCGTAATTCGTGTTGCCATATCCCTTGTATCCGTCGTTGCTCGCATACCTGCCCCCACCGTACGCGGAATTTCCATACGATTCGGGGTCGTCATAACCGTCGTATCCATAGGGCGCGTGACGTGTTTCTCTCGGCAATGCAATCTCCGACGAAAGCTCTTTTAAGAATCGGGAACGCGTCGTCAATTCCCGTTTGCCGTAAAGATACCTGCTCTTCGAACGGGTAAGATACAGCCGTTCCTTGGCGCGCGTAATCGCGACGTAGGTCAAACGGCGTTCTTCTTCCAAATCGTCGTCGTTGTCGATCGCCCGAGATACGGGCAAAATCTTTTCTTCCATACCGCAAAGGAACACGCAACGGAATTCCAACCCCTTTACCGCGTGCACGGTAGCTAGCGTCACGTAATCCCCGTCGTCCATATCGTCCGTATCCGACGAAAGCGTCACCTGTTGCAAATAATCGGTAAGCGTCGCGTCGGGGTTCAACTTCACGTAATCGTCTACGGAGTTGATAAATTCTTCGATATTCGCGCGTTTGTTAATACTTTCGTCCGATTCGTCGGCGTACGCTTCACGCATTCTCGTTTCCGAAATGATTTGTTTGACGAGCTCGTTTACAGGCATATCTTGACTGCTAACAATCCAACCCTTGATCAAATTTCGGAACTCCACCAGCTTTTGTTTGGTGGCGCTCGGGAACCCGATTTCGTCCAAATCGATTAAGGCGTCGTACACCGAAAGCTCGTTTTCATACGCATAATTTTGCAAAGCCTCCACCGTTTTCGCACCGATCCCGCGCTTGGGGAAATTGATAATTCGCGTCACGGCTTCGCTATCGAACGGATTATTGACAATCCGCAAATACGCCAAAAGGTCTTTGATTTCCTTTCGTTCGAAGAATTTGAACCCACCGAACACTTTATAGGGAATCCCGTCCCCCGTGAATTCTTGTTCGAACGACCGCGTCAAAGCGTTCAAACGCATCAAGATCGCAAAATCCGAATAGCGGTAGCCTTTCCGCAACAGCCCGGCAATCGTATGCGCAACAAACCGAGCTTCTCCGCTTTCTTCTTCCGCTTCGTGCACCTGCGTTTCTTCGCCGTCGTCGTTCTCCGTCCAAAGCGTTTTGTCCTTGCGCCGTCCGTTGTTTTTGATGACGGTATTCGCCAGCTTTAAAATGCGTTTGGTCGAACGGTAATTTCTTTCGAGTTTGAATACCTTGGTATCCTGAAAATCCTTTTCAAAATGTAAAATGTTTTCAAGTTTTGCCCCACGCCAACCGTAAATAGACTGGTCGTCGTCGCCTACGACGAACAAATTCTTATGCACCGACGCCAAATATCGAATAATTTCATACTGCACCGCGTTCGTGTCCTGGAACTCGTCTACCAAAATATAGCGGAATTTTCCACCCAAATACTCCCTTGCGTCGGTATTCGTTTTCAAAAGATTGCGCGTTTCATTGAGCAAATCGTCAAAATCCAAGGCGTTGTTTTCCTTTAGATGCTTTTGATAGCGCGCATACACTTTAACGATTTCTTCAATTTCCCTTTCGCCTGCGTATTCCTTGCCGTATTCGTCGGGGGTAAGCCCCAAAGTCTTGGCGTTAGCGATATGAAATTTCACCGATTTCAACAACTTCTCGTCGTCGTAATCACATTCCTGAAAAGATTTTTTGATGATGTTATTGCGTTCCGTTTCACTGTAAATAGAAAAGTTCGCCCCGATCCCTGCTTCGCTTGCAAACGAGCGTAAAATTCGCACGCACATGCTATGGATCGTGCACACCCAAGACGCGGAAACGTCAATAATCCGCCCCAAACGCTCTTTCATTTCGTTTGCGGCTTTGTTTGTGAACGTAATCGCCAAAATCGCACTCGGCGGAACGCGTTTTTCTTCTACGAGATAGGCGATACGGGAAGTCAAAACACGGGTTTTGCCACTCCCAGCGCCGGCTAAAACTAGCACCGCGCCTTCCGTTTGTAAGACGGGTTTTATCTGTTCTTCATTCAGTTGTCCTAAAATTTCGTCGATATCTACCATACACAATGATTATAGCATATTCCCCTGTTTTTTGCAAGTGCAACACGCCCCATTTTCGACAAAAGAAAAAATCCGTCCATAGGACGGATTGTGTTTACGCGTTATGGAGTACGTCAAATTCGCATTCTTTGCGGAAACGCTCCAACGCGCGCAAGTATTTTTCACTCAACGTCAACGTATACCGTTGCTTTTCGTCGTACGTTAGCCCGTTATAATATTCCCTGTCCGTCAGCCTGCCGATCGCGTCGCTTACTTCGCCTTCGGAAAGGAGCATTTCCTTGACGCGCAAATAGAACTCGTCTTCTTTCTCGCCTGCAATTTTCGCCGTCACGTAATTGCGAAAATACTGTCCCGCCTTGCTCTCGTTTAAACCCTGTTTTCGGGCTTGTTCCAGCGTTTCGGACATATCCGATCGACAGGTTGTCCAAAACCCCTGTTTGATCCGTTCTTTCGCGCGACGCGCTTCTTCTCGCAGAGTACGTTCGTTTCGTTTTTCTTGTGCCATAGCCACCCCCGTTTTTCATTTTTCTACCTGTTTCGCCCTTTTTCGCGCGGGCAAGAAAAAAGAACCCACGTTTGTGAGTTCTTTCGTTCTTTTAGTTTCTGCTTCTTTTGCGAGCCGCTTCCGACTTCTTCTTTTTCTTTACGGAAGGTTTTTCATAAAATTCCTTCTTACGAAGATCGCCGATGATCCCGTCGCGGGAGCATTTTCTCTTAAAACGACGCAATGCGCTTTCAACGCTTTCGTTTTCTCCGACTTTAACCGTAGACATTCTTTTTCACCTTCCTTTGCCGACGCATTTATTGATTACCCCGTAATTATAGCAATTCCGTGTTTTTCTGTCAAGTCTTTTTTTGCAGTTTTTTAGAAAAATTTCCTTATTTTTCCGAGCGGTAAAAAAGTATTTGTCCGATGCTGTCGGTTTTTATACGATTTCTTCGAAATCTTCTGCCGGGTGCTTGCACCAAGGGCAAATAAAATCGCTAGGGAGTTCTTCCCCTTCGTATTCGTACCCACAAATCTTGCAAACCCACTTCCGCTTGTTCCGAGGCTTTTCCGCCTTTTGCGGTTTGGGTTTGATATGGCTTTGATAATACTCGTACGTGACCGATTTTTCCGCGGAAATCGTCTTTGCTTCCGTCACTTCCGCAACAAACAACGTATGCGTGCCGTAATCGTACGCGTCCACTACCTTTGCCGACAGTACCGCGTTCGAACAATCTTCTAAATAATACAGCCCGTTTTCCGCCTTAGGATAGTTCTTCCCCTGGAATTTATCCACGTCTTTTCCCGATTGAAATCCGAATTGCTTGAATACGTCAAACGGCGTATTTTCCGTCAAAATCGAAACGTTGAACACTTTTGTTTTCCGCATCAACTGCTCGGTATAATTTGCTTTATTCACGAACACGACGATACGTTTAGGCTCTTCCGTGATCATGGATACGGTATTGACGATACACCCGTTTTGTTTTTCCCCGTCTGTAGACGTCAACATAAACAACCCGTACGTGATTTTATACATTGCTTCCTTTTCGATCATATCTCCACCTGTTTTTGATTAGTCTTTCCAAAGCCCGTGCAAGTTGCAGTACGCATACACCGCAACAAGTTTATCACCACCCGAAAGCGAGAATTCTGCAACCGGCAACGTATCGGGCGTTAAATATTTCACTTGGTAGCCTTGCTCCGTTTCAATCGCCACCCATTCGATAAAATGTTCCGCTGTCATCGGATGTGCAACGCTCCCTACGTCCACCTTGATTTTTCCGCATCTCTTCGTCACTACGGGTACGTGTTTTTCTTGCGCCGCGTCCGTCGAACACGCAATGAGTTCCTTAAACCCGTCCAAAGCCAATTCCACTTTGGAAATTACCGTCTTTTTGCAACTTTCACATTGATATACTTTTAACATTTCGTTTTCTCCTGTTTTTATTATTAGGACTTAATCCTATTTTATTATAGCATAGGATTTTTCCCCTGTCAACAGTTTACGCAATCATTTTGAAAAAAATTTCCATGATTTTTATAGCAGACGTTGTTCTTATTTATACGTTTTCTTCCTGTATAGTTTCCCCCGACGAAGCGTTTGCTTCTACATTTTTCCGAACAACAACACCCCAAAGTAGCTTGACGATTCCATAAGAGAGAATGGTTATCAAACCAGCGATACAAACGTCCGTCAAATAATGCGCGCCTACGGTCAACCGAGAAACCGCAACCAGCCCCCACCAAAGAAACCCGCCTACAAACAACGCTTTTTTGTGCTTGCCTAATTTGGGGAGATACTCGGCAAGCGCAGGAAAAAGGAAAATCGCAAACATCGCGTACGCGGAATGCCCTGATGGAAAGGAAGAAAATTCATCGCTTGCGATACCGGTTGCAAGGCTGGATTTTATATCGCTACCCGTTTGCCACCAATTCCTATAATACTCAGGGTTTGCCGAATCCAACACAAACCGAAATCTCGGACGATCCATAATTCCCTTGGTCGCCATGATTATCAGCATTAGCAATAAACTCACGAAACTTAAAAACACTACCTTTTTCAAAAGCTCGGTATTCGTACTTCTTGCCGACAATTTATAACCCAAGTATGTAGCGCATAAAAGAACGACGATACCAATGGGATATGCGATCGCCCAATGCACCGAAAACGCATTTTTATTTACCATCATTAACGTATTGCAAAAAAAGAAAAAGGAAAGCAGGAACAGCAATACCGATAAGACGATCAACCATCTACGTTTTACCCGATTATTACCATATTTTTTGGATAAATACAAAATACTCGCCCCAAGAAAACTCCACCCTACAAACGTTGGAATAATCCCAATGAACGAAAATACTACCCCAAAAAAATTCTCCGAAGGCTTTTGCCCAAGATATAGAGCGTTGACGATTTTATAATCAAAAAAAGATCCACAAACGGTTAAACCCAACAAGATACACGCAATTACTGCAATCCCATAATTTTTTACTTTACGCATAAACCACCAAACATCCTATTTCGCATTACTTTTTTGATCTCAATTTTGATAGCAGTAAACGATTGAAAAATCAGATCCAATCCAACAATCTTATAGTCATAAAAGAGCGACGTCCACCCTTTCCTTGCTGATTGCTACAAATTTAAAAAGTCGTGTATTTATCCAACAGTTCTTCCACGTATGCAACCGCCGTCTTTAGCTCTTTTACGTCGTCGTAATCGCGGTTGTAGGCTTCGATTAACAGCGCGCCGTCAAACCCGACGTCTTTCAGGCGTTTGATCAAGGTTTGAAAATCGAACGTTCCACGCCCGGGCAAGCACATTTTCCCGTTCGCTTTGCAATCGGAAATATGCACGTAAGCAAGCTTTTCTCCCATCTCGTTTAAATAACGCTCGTACGGGAATTCGGAAATCCGCGCTTGCTTGATATCCAATACACCACGGAGCGCAGGTACTTCGCTCGCAATCCGAGAAAACACTCCAGGTCGGTTGTAGGTCGACCATTCCACGTTTTCCAAACAAAGGCTTACGTTATGCGCTTGGCAAAACTTTGTCAGTTTTTGAAAACCCTTAATCATCCACGGGAAATCGTCGTTTTCGCCCGAACGGCTATCACGTTTTACCCGTGAAAGCCCGTGGAAGGTATAATAGGGCGCGGAGAGCGCGTTGGCGCTGTCCATTACCTTTTCCAACCAAGCGTACGCGTCCCCTTGCACGCGCGGATGCGCGTTGAAAAGTTGCGGTTCAAATTCCGTGTTCAAAATATGTATGGAATTGACGTTCAACTCCCCTTTTACCGCCTGCAAAGTCTTGGCAAACGGAGCGCCGTATTCGGAAAAAGACGTCAAAAATACTTCGGCGGTTTTTACCCCGAGTTCGTTTAAAAGCGGTAGCGCTTCTTCGTTGTTTTTCCGCATAAACAGCGATGCGGTAGATACGCCTACTTGCATACTTTACTCCACGTAAAATACCCGATTTTCTCTACGGGGTTTCTTTTCAGGCTCTACGTCGGCATACCCGAGCACGCAGTTGCCGATCCCTTCGTAGTCCCCTTCTAAACCGAGCGTTTTTAAAAAAGCTTGCCATTCTTCCCGTTCGAACGTTTCTTTCGCACGGTGAATCCAACACGCGCCGAGCCCCAATGCATGCGCCGACAACAGTAAATTCTCCATCACGAGCGAGCCGTCGTAAAGATAGGTAGGTATGCTCTTATCCGCCAAAACGACCAGCACGACGGGCGCACCGTAAAACGGATCGGCGCGGTGAAAGGGATCTTTCCCTGCGTTGACAGCCGAAAGCTCGTCGCGAACTTGCTTGTTCGTCACCGCTACGATCACGGGGGCTTGCTTATTCAAACCCGACGGAGCATGCAACCCTGCTTCGATCACTTGGTCGATCAACTCCTTAGGTACGGGGGTATCCTTGTACTTTTTTACGCTTTTGCGCGTTAGAATCGCTTGCATTGTATCCATAGTTTACTCCTTATATTGTAAATCCTTTTCCGTCCAATTTTTTAATACGTCGTACATTTCGCCCGCCAAGGCTTTCGCGCCCGACAAGTCGTGGTCGAGATAGTTGCCACACTCTTCCTTTTTATTCCCGGGGATTTCCCCGCCGTAATCGCGGATGAACCGCATACTCTCTCGCGTCAAAGCAATAGCTTGTTCGCCCGAGAGCGTGTCCCGCGTCAATAGATAAAACCCTGTCCGACAACCCATCGGCCCGACGTAAATAATCGCGTCGCCATACTCGCTATTGCGCGCGTAGGTGGCGAATAAATGCTCCAACGTATGCGCAGAACCCGTCGTTAAATACTCCCCGCCGTTGGGCAGTTTCATACGGATATCATACGTGATCACGTCCCCATCAATACGGGAAACGTACATGCCTTTTGTCAACGTATCGTGATTGACTTGAAAACTTGCTATTTTTTTCATACCTTGTCTTTCCTTGTGAATAAATTGCGGAATACGGGGGGCAGGGGCGCGTTGAACGTCAACGTTTGCCCCGATACGGGGTGCGTGAATTCGATTTTCGAAGCGTGTAAACCCAGCCTACCAAACGGGCTTTTCGTATGCCCGTACTTATCGTCACCGACGACCGAATGCCCGATCGCGTGCATATGCACACGGATCTGGTTTTTTCTACCCGTATCGATCCGCACCCGTAAAAGAGAATATTTTCCATTCGTTTGGAGCGTTTCGTAATGCGTGACCGCGCGTTGTCCCGTCGGGTCTTGCGTGGAATACATAAGCTTGTTTTGGTTCTCTTTCAAATACGAAACAATCGTATCCGATTGTTTTTCGGGCGTACCTTCGACAACGGCGTAATATTCTCTATTTTGCATCAAATCGTTCCAACGCATTTTCAGCATTGAATGGATCTTGATATCTTTTGCAAATAACAAAATCCCCGACGTTTCCTTGTCAATACGGTGCAAAACGTACGGGCGGGCGGTTTTGTCGTTCCGCGTTAAATATTCAAACGCGTAAGCGTACGCCGAAACGCGCTCGGTATCACTTTCCACCGAGAGCAAACCTGCAGGTTTATCCACCGCCAAAAACTCCCCGTCTTCGTAAACGATCTTCATTTCCCTTGCCGTAGGAACGGGCTTTACCAAAGCCCGTTTTTGCTGTTGAGTAGGCGCTGAACGCGCCCCGTCGTCTTTGATCGAGCGTTTGGATATCTTAATTTCATCGTCTTTCGCCAAAAGGAAGTTGTATTGCGTAATCACTTTGCCGTTGACGAGCACCTGCCTGCGCGCGAGCAAGGATTTCACGTTATTTCTCGACGTGTTGCATTTCCGCAACAAAAACTCCAGCAATTCGTCGCTACGTTGCGCCTTATACGTCGCGGTGTATACGGGCGCGTCGGATTTTTCTACGCGTGGTTTTTCTTTTTGAAAGAGTTTTCTCATTTTTTTCCTTCCGTTTATTTCCCTATATGGAATTTATCCTGTTCCGTTAGCCCCAGCCTATCCACCGCGCGCTCCAATATTTCTTTGAAATCTTCTAACGCGTCGGGATGGTGCGCGTCGCTACCGCAATAGAATTTGCAACCTTGCGCCTTTGCAATGCGGAACGGGCGCAAAACGATCTCTGCTTCTTCGTCTGAAAACGACATATCCCCACGGTTCAATTCAATCCCCACGCCCTTTTGCGACGCTTGTTGGAACAAGCATTCCATCGCTTCCGTCGGGATACGCTCTAACACAGACAAGTACTTCTCTCTCGACGTTTTTTCGATTAGCCTACACGCCAAATGCGCGATCCCGATTTTGTGAAAAGGCAACGGCATATTCAAAACGCTTTGCAGTCTTTCCACCCAAAGCTCCGCACGACGATCCAACGATTGCGCGTCCTGTTCCGAAACCACCAACTGAATATGCATATGCGTCGTGGGAAGAATGACGAACTCGAAATCGTCAAAACGCTTTAACGGCATACCCAAGCGCATAAATTTATCCATTTCCGTTTCGCAACCGAATAAGAATTTCACCTTTTCCGATTGTGGCAACGGGAGCGCTTTGGATACGTGTTCAAAATTTTGGTTGAAGTACCACTCCGAACAACCGTCCACTTCGCTATCCCAATAATGGTTGGTTAAGCAAACGGTATGCAAACCGTATTCTTCCGCATAGCGCAAAATACGCTCTTTCGTCTGCAAGGGATCGTTAGAGCACGTCGACAACAACGAATGAATATGATAATCATGATCTATTCTATATCTCATTTTGCTTTCCTTTTCCGCTTTTCAATCCTTCCCCATTGTTTGTGGACAAGCGCCTACTATCGCCTGTTCGATATTGTCAATCAAGGTTTGTAATTCGTTGAAAAATCTTGACAAATGGAATCCGTCGGAAACGGCGTGATGCACGCTGGTCGTCACGGGCATAAGCATTTTACCATTTTCTTCTTGGTATTTTCCCCAAATAACAATCGGGAACAGGGACTTTTCTTCGCTTTCGATCGCGAGCGATAAATTGTTATACCGAACCCACGGTAGACAGGAAATATCAAAATTGTTCTTGGGTTGGTTGGGCAAAAATCCACTTTCGTTTTTGTGTTTTTTGCAATCCTCTACCACGCGATTGTAGAACGCCGAAAAATCGTCCGTGTATTCGGTGATGAACTTAACGAATTTCTCCGTTTCGGGGTTAAAATCGGTATACGACGGCGAAACGAACTCCCAGCGGATTAAGTCCCCGTTTTCGTCGTACGCGTACTTAAATTCTTCTCTAGAATTGATCATTTTAGACACCGCCCAAATCATCGTCGGATAAAACCGCAGTCCCTGCTTTTTCGTGAATTGCAACAATTTCGTCACGTCCATATCCACCGTCAATTCCATGCGGATTTTCAGTTTTCCCGTATATAAGCGGAACAATTCCTTTCTATCCCAAGTTTCGATATCGATTTTCGTATACTGCATTTTTACTACCTTTTCTCTTGTGTCTTCTTTCTTATTTATTATAACAAAACCGTTCGAAAAATTCAACAATATTCGGCGTATCTTTTAGAAAGTTCTTTTCACTTTCTTAAACGTTTTTTAAATACATTTTCTCTTTTCTTCCTTGTTTTTCTACCCGATTTCGTTTAAGAATAAAATTCTTTGTACGTTCACGAAGATTTTTCTTCCAAACGCTTTACTTTTTTCGTCGAAAATTGTATAATAATTATAATGGGTAGTATTTGAATTTTTAATAAAAACGAAAGCTATCCCCCACCACTTTTTTACTTCAAGGAGCACGATTATGGATAAAAAAGAATTCGCTTTAAAAGAGCACGAGAAATGGCACGGTAAGATCGAAGTTATCTCACACGCGCCGATTAGCAATGCGGAAGAACTTGCAGTTGCCTACACCCCCGGCGTAGCCGAACCCTGTTTGAAAATTTCCGAAAACGTGGATTTGTCTTACGTTTACACACGCCGTTCTAACTTGGTTGCCGTTGTGACGGACGGAACGGCCGTTTTAGGGCTCGGCGATATCGGTCCTGAGGCAGGTATGCCGGTTATGGAAGGCAAATGCGCCTTGTTTAAAACGTTCGGCGACGTCGACGCATTCCCCTTATGCATCCGTTCCAAAGAAGTGGACGATATCGTAAACACCGTAAAACTCTTAGCAGGTAGTTTCGGCGGTATCAATTTGGAAGATATTTCCGCGCCCCGTTGTTTCGAGATAGAAAAACGATTAAAGGAAGTTTGTGATATTCCCGTTTTCCACGACGACCAACACGGCACGGCAATCGTCACGTTAGCCGCTATGCTCAACGCTTTAAAACTCGTCAACAAAAAGATCGAAGAGATTGAAGTCGTTGTAAACGGCGCAGGCGCGGCGGGCGTTGCAATCACCAAGCTTTTGATGAGCAAAGGTCTGAAAAAGGTTATTTTGTGCGACCGCAAAGGCGCTATCTATAAAGGGCGCGATTCTCTCAACGCAATTAAAGCGGAAATGGCGGAAATCTCCAACTTGGAAATGAAAAAAGGCGGTTTAGGCGAAGTTATCAAAGGCGCGGACGTATTTATCGGCGTTTCCGCCCCGGGTAGTTTAACCAAGGAAATGGTACAAACGATGGCAAAAGACCCGATTATTTTCGCAATGGCAAACCCCGTTCCCGAAATCTTACCCTGCGAAGCTATGGAAGCCGGCGCAAAAATCATCGGTACGGGTAGAAGCGATTTCCCCAACCAAATCAATAACGTTCTCGCATTCCCCGGTATTTTCCGCGGAGCGCTTGACGTACACGCACGCGACATTAACGACGAAATGAAACTTGCGGCAGCCGAAGCCATCGCAAACGTCATTCCAGACGATCAAATCACCCCGGAATATATTATCCCCGACGCATTCAACCCTGCGGTAAAGGAAGCCGTTTCCACGGCAGTAAAAGAAGCCGCGCGTAGAACAGGCGTCGCAAGAGTTTAAATTATACGGATAATCTAGACAAAAACAAACCCGAGTTTTGAAAGAAACTCGGGTTTGTTTTTATTATTTTGTGCTGTTTATTTTTTGGACAAGCATACTAACGTCTCAACGTGGGTTAAGACTCCAAAAAGTCTCAAAATGGTCGAAAAACGGGGGTTGTAATACCTTAAAGTCTCACTTTTCGCTTCTTTTTATGATTTCATTTGCTGTATATATACGCAAATACTTCTTCTTCATAAGTGAAGCTTTTTTAGTTTCAAATTTTTGTTTGCTCATTATTTTCAAATTCCAAGGTTGCAATAAGGAAAACATTTTTATTGAAAACTTTCGCGTGTCTTGCACAAAAACAATATTTCCTTGAATAATATCAAAAAGTAGCTTGTTATCCGCTCCATCAAGATGCGCATGCGTGAATCCATGATTGATATCAATATAATCATCATCAAATCCAAGCGTTAAATACTCATGAAAGTTAATAACGCAAAAGTCTTTTGCGTCGTTTTCAATCTTGTCTTTCAAGCTGGGATTAATTTCAAAAACTCTTTTATAAATTTCGCTAAACTCCATAATTATCTCCTCGTCAGACAAACTAAACTTTCGAC